>JAZNEI010000052.1:0-22539 GCA_045588485.1 Bacteroidaceae bacterium
AACGTAAAATGCTCACGATGTTTTTTGGGTGCTGCGGAACTCGCTTCGCTCAAACATCCTCGCACTTAATCCAAAAAACATCTACCATTTTACTAATTTTCCTATGGCGCACCAATGAACAACCTTATGATTTTATGAAAAGGTGGGCTTGCTTTAGTATTTTTGCTGTAAAAGTGGCAATATTAGCTTCGTCAATAGCACTTTTTGGGATTATTCTATTTTTATCGGACAGTAATTAAAATAAATAATAAACTGCACCTATTTTTTGTAATAAAGAGGATAGTGCTGGGAGGGGTGAGGAGTTTAAATTAGAGTGTTGTTTTCTAATTTTACGGGTCGAACAAAAATATATATATTGCTGTTAAGATTGAAAAATTCTTAACAGCAATATTTATGAAGAAGAAAAAACTTACAAATGAAGTTGGAGCAGTAGTTGTCGACAATACAAATTCATTGACAGCAGGAAGCCGAGGCCCCATTCTTTTAGAGGATAATTGGTTATTGGAGAAACTGGCACATTTCGACCGAGAGGTTATTCCCGAGCGCCGTATGCATGCAAAGGGTAGTGGTGCATTCGGAACATTCACTACTACACACAATGTTACAAAATATACCTGTGCTTCATTATTTTCGCAGATAGGAAAAACAACCGAGGTATTTGTACGTTTTTCGACCGTTGCAGGCGAACGCGGTGCAGCAGATGCCGAACGCGATATTCGCGGATTTGCGATAAAATTTTACACCGAAGATGGTAACTGGGACCTTGTGGGTAATAACACCCCGGTATTCTTTTTGCGCGACCCACTGCAATTCCCCGACCTTAATCACGCCATAAAGCGCGACCCGCAAACCAATCTGCGTTCACCACAAAGTAACTGGGATTTTTGGACAATGCTGCCCGAGGCACTGCATCAGGTGACTATAGTAATGTCCGATAGAGGAATACCAGCATCGTATCGCAATATGCACGGGTTCGGGTCGCATACTTACAGCCTTCTTAACAACGATGGAAAAAGAGTGTGGGTAAAGTTTCATTTTCGCACACAGCAGGGTATAAAAAATCTTACAAATGCCGAGGCTGCGGCTATAATTGCAAAAGATCGCGAGAGTCACGGACGCGACCTTTTCAATGCAATCGAGGCTGGAAATTTCCCACGCTGGACACTCTATTTCCAGATTATGAGCGAAGAGCAGGCACTTAAGCACAAAGAAAATCCTTTTGACATTACAAAGGTATGGAGTCACAAGGAATATCCTTTGATAGAGGTGGGTGTGCTTGAACTCAACCGTAATCCCGAGAACTATTTTGCTGATGTAGAGCAGGCTGCATTCAATCCTGCACATATTGTCCCCGGAATAGGACTCTCGCCCGATAAACTGCTTCAGGGACGACTTTTCTCGTATGGCGATGCACAGCGTTACCGTTTAGGTGTCAATCACGACCAGATACCCGTTAATCGTGCACATTGCCCTGTACATAGTTTCCATCGCGACGGTACAATGCGTGTCGATGGCAATGCAGGTGCAACAAAAGGTTATTCGCCCAACAGCATAGGGGAGTGGGAGACAGGTGCGGCACACTATGGTCACTCTGCGGTAACGGGTGAAAGTATGCGTTATAACCCGTATGAGGAGCGCGTAGACGATTGTTTTGTCCAACCCGGTAATCTTTATCGTCTGATGACCGAAGAGAAGCGCAGAGAACTTATTTCGAACACTGCCGAGGATATTATGCCGGTGACCGATAATATAAAATACCGTCACGCTGCCCACTGCTATCTTGCCGACAGCGAGTATGGCATACGCCTTGCCGATACCTTGAAACTCGATTTAAACGAGGTTAAAAGGCTTGCTGCAATGAGTGAGAAGGAGCGTTTGTACGAGACAAGGACAGTGTAATAATATTTAGCTGCGACATTATTTTGTCGCAGCTAAATACTATCTTGATATGGGTAATTAAAAATACTCTGCTTCGCTCAATATGATGATGACAGATATTTTTAGCATATAGTGCCATTCTGAACCTTGCTGTGTCATTCTATATTTACATATTGTGTAATTTTGTGTAATTTTGTATATAATTGCTTTTTTTCTATAAATTATCTTTATATTTGCAGTAAATAGCGAATATACACTGCACTCGCTGTAAAATGTCAAAGTAAACTTTGCCTATTTAGCTCGTTTGTAGCTATATTTGCATTGACAAAAAATTTGTCAGACATATTAGTAGCCTAATCGTTCCGCAAATTACCACAATAGACCGAAAACGGCTATTTATAAAATCTCAACAAGGTGCGCTGCGTTTTAACGTAGTGCCGTTATTCATTGTTGAGATTGGGTGTGGTAACCCTGCGGAACGAGTGGATAGGCACTGCGTTCTTTTTTTATGCTAAAACATTGTCTATCGCTAAAATATTGGCAATATTGCAAAAAAATATAAAAATTAAATTTATGAAAAAGTATTTAAGATTTTTAGCGACAATGGTATTTGCATTTTTTACAGCATTTACTTTTAATTCTTGTAGTAGTGACGATGATTTAAATGAAGATTCTCCAAATTCTGATGTAGAAGAGGCTATAGGGTTTTCTCCTACTGTAAATGGAAAATATCTCACATCGGTTGGTGATTTCGATTTTATATATAATGATTATACTGGTATATTAGAGCGTTACATTTCATGGGATGATACATTTAATGTGTCTCATGATCCTTTTGAAATGATATGCAGTGAGGTAGAAGAATATGGAGATGAGATAAATGAATCTGTAGATCATATGTACGATTTTAAATTCACAAAAGATGGCTATATAAAGAGTTTTAAGATGTTAGATTACTATTATAATAATGGATTAGACTCTAATTATAATCATAAAGTAATTTATGAATTTGATATAACATATAATAGAGACTATATCACAGAGATAACAATAAAAGTATCGGGAGAGAATAATGGCAGAAAAATAGCCGGAAATGCAGTATACAATATAAATTGGAAAGATAGTAATATTGACAAGGTAGAAGTTAATACTAATACTACTGATAATTATTCATCTAATTCTAGCTATGAATATAGCTATGTAACTGTAGTAGATAATAAATATAAACAATATACACCGGCCTCAGTGTATTTTATAGAAACTTTTGACACTATGTTATATCCTCTTTTCTATTTAGGTTATTTTGGAAAAGCATCTGCAATATTGCCTACAACAATAAAAATTAATAATATAATAAATGAGGGTACTCATGAATTTATTGAGGAATACAATTCAACATTCTCTTATGAATTGGAGGATGATGCTACCGTAGCTTGTGTATATGAAAAGGGTAAGTATTATTTATCTGAAGATGGTGATATATCAGAATGGGATAATAATGAAATACATAAATATTCATATGATATAAAAACTGAAACACCTAAGAAAACTCTGAAAAAGGGTAATAGAAATGTAAAAAGGAACTGGATTTTTGGTAAGATGAAATAATAACGGTAAAATATAGTGGTAACGAAAAATTTTGTTACCACTATATTTTATGTCTGTATGGAAAAGTATTTGTAATGCTATTGATTTTTTTAGTACTAAACGTAACTGTTTAAAGAAAGGTTAGTAAGAGTGTAATTATTCAAGTATTTATATTATTTGTTGGAACAGCAATAATATGTCCTCAATATTTCGCTTCGTTAAATATGGCACGTAAAATAACTGCTGAATACATATCTTTGTACTCAGCAGTTATTCTTCTTTTAAATTATCTCTTTTTCCATCCATAGACCATACAGGCGATTCCTATTATCATAAACGGAATACTCAGCCATTGTCCCATATCAAGCATCATTCCCTGTTCAAAATCAACCTGAACCTCCTTTAAGAACTCTACAAAGAAGCGGAAGGTGAAGATTGTTGCGAGGCAGTAGCCAAAATAGAACAGCGTGCCCACCTTCTGCGGAAATTTCTTATAAAGCAGCCATCCGCCGATGAAGAAAAGCAGATAGGCTATTGCCTCGTAAAGCTGTGCAGGGTGACGCGGTATCTCGTCGACACGTGCAAAAATAACTCCCAGAGGGCCATCGGTAGCGCGTCCCAATATCTCGCTGTTCATGAAATTACCAAAGCGAATCATTGCCGCCACAATGGGTGTTGTAATGGCGATATTATCGAGTACAGTGGCAAATTTCAGCTTTGTATTGCGGCAGTAGAGCCACAGAGCAGTAAAGAGTCCTATTGTTCCGCCGTGGCTGGCAAGTCCCATATAACCTACGAATTTCCATCCTGTATCGGTGAATTTTATAGGTAGTATCATCTCCCAAAAATGCGACAGATAGTAGTCGGGTTCGTAGAAAAGGCAGTGTCCCAGGCGTGCACCGATGAGTATGCCAAAGAAGCAGTACATAAACAGTGGGTCGAAAAGTTCATCGGCAATCTTCTGTTTCTTATAAAGATACTGCATTATGTAATATCCCAATCCAAGACCAACCATCCAGCAGATGGCATAGTAACGTATCTCGAATCCGAATATCGAGAACGGACTCAGCGCGGGGTCCCAAACAAATGCGCAGGGTAGGGTACTCATTCTGTTGCTTCTTTATACGTTGAAACGGAAGTGCATAATGTCGCCATCCTGCACAACATACTCCTTACCCTCAACACCCATTTTACCGGCCTCTTTAACGGCAGCCTCGGAGCCAAGAGCAATATAATCGTCATATTTTATTACCTCGGCGCGGATAAAACCCTTCTCAAAGTCGGTGTGAATAACGCCGGCGCACTGAGGTGCTTTCCATCCCTTACGGAAAGTCCAGGCCTTAACCTCCATCTCACCTGCTGTGATGAATGTTTGTAGGTTCAGGAGGCTGTAGATGGCTTTTATAAGGCGGTCGCAACCCGACTCGCTGAGGCCCATATCCTCGAGGAACATCTGCTTCTCTTCGTAGCTCTCGAGTTCGGCAATATCCGACTCGGTCTGTGCCGATATTATAAGAAGCTCGGCATTCTCGTCCTTGATAGCTTCGCGTACAGCCTCGACATATTTGTTACCCTTTGCTGCCGATGTGTCATCTACGTTGCACACATAGAGCACAGGCTTTGATGTAAGCAAGAAAAGGTTCTTTGCGGCCTGTACCTCATCATCGGTGTCAAAAACCACTGTACGGGCCGATTTTCCTGCTTCTAAGGCCTCTTTGTAGCGCATAAGTACCTCGTACTCTAATTTTGCCTGCTTGTCGCCACCTACACGAGCCTGTTTCTCTACTCGTTTTATGCGGTTTTCTACTGTCTCAAGGTCTTTCAACTGAAGCTCGATGTCAATAATCTCCTTGTCGCGAACAGGGTCGACCGAGCCATCGACGTGAACAATATTGTCGTTGTCGAAGCAGCGCAGAACGTGTATAATTGCATCTGTCTCGCGAATGTTGCCCAGAAACTGGTTACCCAATCCCTCGCCTTTGCTTGCACCTTTTACAAGACCTGCAATATCTACAATGTCACAAGTTGCGGGGACTATGCGTCCGGGATGAACAAGTTCGGCAAGTTTGTTAAGTCTCTCATCGGGTACGGTAATCTGTCCCATCTGTGCATCAATAGTACAGAAAGGGAAATTTGCTGCCTGTGCCTTTGCGCTTGAGAGACAGTTGAAAAGTGTCGATTTTCCTACATTGGGTAGGCCTACAATTCCTGCTTTAAGAGCCATATTTTTTATATCTTGTTTCGTTAATAAAATTTTTGCACAACCTTTCTTTTGGGAAAAGCTGTGCAAAGATAGTTATTACTTTTGTAAGTTGAAAATGAGTGAGGTAGTTTATTCTTTACCTTGCAGTGTCTGCCTTAGAATATCCTCGTTTCTTATATTGTAGTAATCGTCGATAAAACTGAAAACTTGCCATACAATGATAAATCCTACAAGCATTATCCCTAAGATATATGCTATTGCGTCTCCTTTATCTATCATTGGAGAAACTACTAAATTCTGTAAATTTTCAATAATTGCCGATATATTGCTCCACTGAACAAGCATAAGTGTGCTTGTTATAACAATTGTTGCGGCAGATGTTATGAGCAGAAAAACATTTGTACGGCTGCGTGGGGGTAGGTTGCTCTCTATCCTGTGGCACAATTCCCTGTTTTTTCGCGTTTCCTGCGTAAAACTCTTTTGCAGCGCCCGGGCTATTATCTTATCTTTTTCGTTCATTCTTTTATGAGTATTTTTTCAAGGTTGCTTCGTCCGCGTGACAGATAGGCTTTTATGCTGCCCTCGGAGTAACCGGTTATTTTTGCAATCTCTTTAATCTTTTTCTCTTCGAGGTAGAACAGTGTCACGCACTGTCTCTCTTTAAGGTTCAGGCGGTAGATGGCACGGTGCAGCGCATCCTCGCTCTCGGGTCGAGGGGCTTCGTCGTCCATTATTTCGTATGTACCAATATCATCGTCGATAGACTCAAAAAATTCCTCCTTTTTGTTCTCCCGTATATAGCTTACGAAAGTGTTAAAAGCAATCTTTAGTAGCCAATTACGGAACGATGAGATTTGTTTGAAGCTGCTAAGCCCCTGCCACGCTTTTATGAATGTCTCTTGCGTGAGGTCGTCGCTTACAGCCTGGTTGCCTTTTGTCTGAATGATAAAATATCGCTGTATGTGTGGCAGATATTTATTCATTAAAGACGAGTAGGCCCGTTGGTCGTTTAAAAGAAGCACCCTTGTTACCCACAGAATATCTTCGGGGTCTTTCATTGTTGCTCCTGTTGAGTATCGTTACTTTTTACTTCGATTAATTCGATGCTGTTATTATCTGCGTTTTTTCTTTTTTTCTTCTTTATCTCAATTATAAGGAATATAGTGCGTACAATAAGGCGCAACAGCCCCGAGAAGAATAGGATAATGGCGATGAGTAGAATAAATTCATCAATACGTGCACCGCAGGCAAATTCGCTAAACATTACAGCAAAGCCTATTCCAAGCATTGTGGCATCGACAAGGAACTTATTCTGTGCGGTGATACTTTTTTCTCTCTTTGCATTAATAATGGTGTTTAGATTTTCGTTATTGGCATTGTTTATTCCTCCTTTGTCGACCAATCCCATAAGAAACTCTTTTTCGCGAACATCTTTTTTAGTAAGATAGCGGAAGAAATACACAATCGAAAGTAATATAGGTAGTACTATAAGTATTGTTACGATAAAAATAGATACAGATTCTATAATACGATCTATTCTGTTCTCTCCTTCAACCATTAAATAGTGTTGGTCGGATTGTTGCTGCTGAATTATTTTTTCGGCCTGTTGTACACTGATAACACTGTCTTTTACCAATTGTGTAATGTTATGCTGTGCTTGTGATAGGGTGGGGAGCAGCATAATAAATGTCACGAGAATAATTCTAAGAATGTTTTTCATCTTTTTATGTTTTATTGGTTAATAATCGTATTGTATCTATGAGACGAAAGTTTGGGTCAAAAGGTTACAATTCTCTTCTGTTTTTTTGTTGCGAGTGTAAAGTTCTTTGCTTCTTTCTGACAGAAAGAAGGATAAAAGTCGGTCTGTTTGGATTTAGTTTTTTGGTTTTTCGGGCGATTGAAAATCGCCCCTACGCGCAATGAAATATCTATAATTTATCTCCGCGTTAATTCTCGCGGACAGTAAGGGCGATTTTTAATCGCCCGCCCAACAAGCAATAATAAAAGTCACTCTAAAAATATTGTCACTAAAAATTGCGAGTAACCTTTTAAAGAGGATTTACTCGCAATAAATAAATTCGGGTTTTTAAGTTGTTTCTTCTTAATCCCAATAAATCTTTATATTGTACACATATCCGTTCCAAAGTACACCATCGTGATCTTCGTATCCGTCGACCTCACTTCTGAACGAAACAAATGAACCGGGAGTAAGGTGCTCTATGCTGTTAAAAGATTCAATGGTGATGCTTTCCTCACTGATACTCGATATATTCAGTTTACCGAATCCCTCTATAAACTCGGTCTCTCCAATAACGGCATCTATAGTGCCGTATCTTCTTGTGTCGTCGTCTTTACCGCCTATATCCCACGAGTTGCAGTGCCACTCATAGCGTAACTCTTTAATTCCATTATTACCCATAGCTCTAATATTTAAAATTTATAATAATCAGTGTGCCTCTAACCAGTTGTTACCCCAACCGTGGTCGGCTACAAGGGGTACACTCATTGTAAAGGCGCGTTGCATCTCTTCAACCACTATGCTCTGCACAATATCTTTCTCTTCGGGACGCACGCTGAAGTTAAGTTCGTCGTGTACCTGAAGTATCATTGTCGATTGCAGGTTATTCTCCTTTATGCGACGGTAAATATTTATCATTGCTACCTTTATTATATCGGCGGCACTGCCCTGTATCGGAGCGTTTACAGCGTTGCGCTCGGCATATCCGCGTACTACTGCGTTGTGCGAATTTATATCGGGCAGGAATCGTTTGCGATTGAATATTGTCTCCACATATCCGTTCTTTTTTGCCTCCTCTTTGCACTGCTCTATATACTCTTTTACTCCGCTGTAGGTGGCAAAATAGTTCTCGATAAGCTCTTTTGCTTCGCGACGGTCGACGTTCATACGTTCGGCAAGTCCAAAGACCGATATTCCATATATAATTCCGAAATTGGCAACTTTTGCTTTCCTGCGCTCGTCCTTGGTAACCTCTTCAATGGGCTTCTTGTATATTTTGGCGGCTGTGGCGGCGTGGATATCGTGTCCGCTGCAGAAATCTTCAATCATATTCTTATCACCACTCAGATGGGCCATTATGCGCAGCTCAATCTGTGAGTAGTCGGCCGAGAGGAACAGACATCCCTGCTCGGGGACAAATGCTTTACGAACCTCCTTTCCGTCTTCGTCGCGGATGGGGATATTCTGAAGATTTGGGTTGCTCGAACTCAATCGTCCTGTGGCTGTCACCGTTTGGTTGTACGACGTATGTATCTTTCCTGTCTCGGGGTTAACAAGGGTGGGTAGGGCATCGACGTATGTGCTAAGCAGTTTCTTCAGTCCTCGGTACTGAAGAATTTTCTTTACAATAGGGTGGCGGTTCTGTACCTGTGCAAGAACCTCCTCGGATGTCACATATTGTCCGGTCTTTGTCTTTTTTGGTTTTTCTATTATTTTCAGTTTGCCAAAGAGAATGTCTCCTACCTGTTTAGGCGATGCAATATTGAACTGTTCGCCTGCAAGAGTGTAAATTTCTTCCTCTATAGTAAGCAGTCGTTTGCTGAAGAGGGTCGATGTCTCGGCAAGCGAGTTGCTGTCGATACGTGCACCGTTACGTTCCATATATGCAAGGACGGGAACAAGGGGCATCTCTATTTCGTAGAACAGTTTTTCGGCTCCCTCTTTTTTCAGTTCTTTCTCGAGGATGTTTTTCAGGCGCAGTGTGACATCGGCATCTTCGCAGGCATAGTCGCAAACATCTTGCGGTGCAAGGTCGCGCATATTTTTCTGATGCTTTCCCTTTTCTCCGATAAGCTCCTCTATTTTTATTGTGTCGTATTTAAGGTACACTTCGGCAAGATAGTCCATCGAGTGATAGAGCTCGGGTTGCAGAAGGTAGTGTGCTATCATTGTATCGAAGAGTGGGCCGCGAAGCTCGATGCCATAGTTGGCCAGCATCGTAAGGTCGTACTTTATGTTGTGTCCCACTTTTGTTATTGTCTCGCTCTCGAAGATTGCGCGCAGTGGCTCCAATATTTTTTTTACCTCGTCGCGATTTTTTGGAACAGGGATGTAAAATGCCTTTCCCTCCTCGGTCGAGAGGCTTAGGCCGACCAATTCGGCTAAAATTGCGTTCGTTCCTGTTGTTTCGGTGTCGAAGCACACAGTTTGACAATTTTTTACAGCATTGGCTAAATTCATTATATCATCTTCTGTATCAACGAGTTTGTATGTGTGTAAGGTGCTTTTTAAGCTCGCGAGAGTCGATTTTTTTTCTTCGCCAGTGTCATCGGTCGGAAATAAATCAAAGAGAGTGCCTTTAAATATGTCATCTTCTTGAGGATTTTTGCTTCCGTTAGTTGTCCCGGGTTTTTCCTCATTTTCTTCGTGGGTGTCGAATAGGGTAGGGGAGCTGCTTCTTTTTTTTACTCGCTCTTTAAGCGCTCGCAGTTCGTAGTAGTCGAAGAGTCGGGTAAGCTCCTGTTCGTTTGCCGGTTCCCGGCGCAGTTCCTCTAAATTCAATTCAATAGGAACGTCGGTCTTAATTGTTGCGAGGAATTTGCTGAAAAGAATTTTCTCTCGGTTCTCCTCAACTTTTGTTCGCAGTGCTCCCTTTATCTCATTGGTGTGTTCGAGCATCTTCTCTATGCTTCCGAACTGCTCCAATAATTTTTGTGCAGTTTTTTCTCCTACTCCGGGACAGCCGGGTATATTATCGCTTGAATCACCCATCAGTCCTAATAGATCTATTATCTGCTGTGTGCTCTGTACACCGAATTTTTCCTTTACTCGTTCGGGGTCCATAACCTCGAATTCTTTGTCACCATATTTGGGACGGTATATGAATGTCCTATCCGATACTAACTGTCCATAATCCTTGTCGGGTGTCATCATATATGTTAAAAGTCCCATTTCTTCGGCTTTTTTTGCAAGTGTACCCACAACGTCGTCGGCCTCGTATCCGGGAACTTCGAGGATAGGGATATTATATGCTTTTATAAATTCCTTTATTACAGGCACCGACTCGCGTATGACCTCGGGTGTCTCCTCGCGCTGTGCCTTGTATGCCTCAAATGCCTCGTGGCGGAAGGTCTTTCCTTTAGGGTCGAATGCAATGCCTATGTAGGTGGGATTCTCCTTTTTAAGAACATCTTCCAGTGTATTTATAAAGCCTAATATTGCCGATGTGTTGAATCCTTTCGAGTTTATCCTTGGATTCCTTATGAGTGCGTAGTAGGCACGGTATATTAATGCGTATGCATCTAACAAGAATAATTTTTCCATCTTAATATATATTATCGAATGTAAAATTACAGAAAATTTGCTTTAAACACTATACTTTTTATTACTTTTGCAATATTAATGCAAAAATAGGCGGCATTTGTTCGCTGTCCTGTTTTGTATTATGAAGTAAAAGTTTCCCGTGTATGGATTTAAAGAGTATTATAAGAGAACCGATAGTAGAGGAGTTCGAGTCATTTAAGAAATTCTATCTGCAACAGTTCAACAGCAGTTTGTCACTGCTCGATAGTGCGCTGAAGCATGTGGCAGGCACGTCGGGCAAGATGATGCGCCCTATGCTTATTCTTCTTACGGCAAAGAGTTGTGGAAATGTAAACGATTCGACATTCGCTGCTGCGGCGGCGTTGGAGCTGCTTCATACTGCAAGCCTGCTTCACGATGATGTTGTTGACGAGAGTAATATGCGTCGCGGTGTTTCATCGTTAAATGCAGTGTATAGTAACCGTATCGCCATCCTCACGGGTGACTATCTTCTTTCGACCTCTTTATACAATGTGGCGCAAACAAAAAACAACGAAATAATCGAGGGTTTATCACAATTAGGCCGTATTCTCTCGGCAGGAGAGATGTTGCAACTCGAATTACAGCGCAGTGGCGGCTTTAGCGAGGAGAATTATCTTCGTGTGGTACGTAATAAGACTGCATCTCTTTTCGCATCTTGTGGGCGCTTTGGTGCCCTCTCAGCAGGCGCTGATGCTGATGTTGTAAACAGTTTCGACCGCTTCGGTGAAATATTGGGTATCTGTTTCCAGATTAAGGACGATATTTTCGATTATTTCAGTCAGGATGTTGGTAAGCCAACCGGAAGTGATATACGCGAAGGAAAGGTTACGTTGCCGGCTCTTTATGTGCTTGAGAAAAGCAATAATGAAAATATTAGGAGTATTGGAGAGAAACTGAATGCAGGTGAGTCGTTGAGCGAGGATGAGATTGCTTTACTTATTGAAACAGCAAAAAGCGATGGTGGTATCGACTATGCTCTTGAGCGCATTTCGGAATATCGTGCCGAGGCTCTTGCTCTGCTCGACTCTTTGAATATTCCCGAGGAGTGCCGAAAGGCTCTTGCTGCATATCTTGAATATGTAATAGCGAGAGAGAAATGATAAGCATCTGTTTAAATATACTAAAAAGTCCGCATTTAAGCGGACTTTTTTTGTATGGGGTAGGGGAGTATTCTATCAGAAGAACTTTGTCTCTTCGCCAAGAATTTCGCTAAGCAGCAGGTTTGCCAGACGGCTTGTTCCCAATCGGAAAAGCTCATTTGTGAGCCACTCCTCGCCTAATACCTCTTTAACGATAGTGTAGTAGACTAGTGCATCGTTAACGCTGTTTATTCCGCCTGCAGGTTTAAAGCCAATCTTTGTACCTGTCTTTGCATAGTACTCTTTTATTGTGCTGCACATCACGAATGCAGCTTCGGGAGTTGCGGCAGGATTCTCTTTGCCTGTCGAGGTCTTTATAAAATCGGCACCTGAATATATCGATAAAATGGATGCTTTTTTTATGTTCTCGGATGTCTTTAATGCTCCTGTCTCAAGGATAACTTTCAGATGTTTTTCTCCACAGATGCTCTTTAGCTCTTGAATCTCGTCGCACACGCTCTCATAGTCGCCACTGAGGAATTTTCCAACGCTTAGTACAATGTCTATTTCTGTTGCACCATCGTGTAATGCAAGGGCTGTCTCGGCTACTTTTATTTCCTGGAATGTCTGTGATGAAGGGAAGCCTCCCGATACACAAGCTATGCCTACTTTCTCTACTTCGAGTGATTGGCTTACTATCTTTGCAAAGTTAGGATATACGCATATTGCTGCTACATTTTCAATGTCCGGGTAGCGCTCATCGAACTCATTGACTTTCTCGGTAAACGCAAGCACACTCTCCTCGCTGTCGGTGCATTTGAGGGTGGTTAGGTCGATGCAGTTGAAAAGAAGTTTCTTTACCTCAAGGGTATTGTTAGCCTTCACCTTTGTCTCCATTATATCCTTTACTTTTGCGGCAACTTCGGCATCGCTCATTGCTGCTGTATACTCCTTAAGTACATAGTCGTACTTGCTCTCTTCTTCGGCGTGATGATGGTGGTGATGTTCACCGCATCCGCAATTGCAATTCTCGCTCATAATGATATTTTTTTATTATAAATTCTCCTTTTTAACGCTTTTTCTACTCCTTTAGTTTAGGATTATCGTGGTGACGTTTGTTATCTCTTTTTGTTTTTTTATCTATGTTTCTTTGCAGCGCCCCGGTGAGGTCCACTCCTGTTTGGTTGGCTATACAGATGAGTACCCATAGCACATCGGCAAGTTCGTCTGATAGGTCGCTTTTCTCTCCCTCCTTGAACGACTGTTCGCCGTATTTACGTGCCATGATTCGGGCAACTTCGCCAACCTCCTCGGTTAGTATAGCAAGGTTGGTCATCTCGTCGAAATAGCGTACGCCGTACTCTTTAATCCAATTGTCTACTATCTTTTGTGCTTCGTTTATTGTCATACTCTATTCGCGGTTTTTAGAGTCGATGAATATTGTTACAGGGCCATCGTTCAGAAGTTCTACTTTCATATCTGCTCCAAATTCTCCAGTGCCGATGGGCTTGTTTATTGCACTCTCCAATGCTGCGCAAAATTGCTCGTATAACGGAATCGATATTTCGGGTTTTGCAGCCTTTATATACGATGGTCTATTGCCTTTTTTTGTCGATGCCATAAGTGTGAATTGGCTCACTGCAAGAAGCTCTCCGTTTATGTCAATAACAGAACGGTTCATTACGCCGTTTTCATCGTCGAAAAGGCGAATATTTACTATCTTCTTAACGAGCCATTCAATATCATCTTTATTGTCTTCATCGCATATTCCAACTAAAATTAGCAGTCCGTTTCCTATGCTTGATTTTACATTACCATCTATTGTTACCGATGCTTTTTTTACTCTTTGTATAAGTATCCTCATAATCTATTCCTCTCTTATCTAATGCAGCAAAGATATACTCTTTTTTTATCTTTTTGCCGATAAAATAGATATTTCTTTTCTTCTCTAAAAATCTTTATTTAGTGCCTCAAAAACCAATTTTGCTTTTGATTCTCCAATAATATCGGCAATTTTTTCCAATGTTGCCTCTCTTATTCTTTTTACACTTTTGAACTCTTTTAGGAGGGCATTTTTGCTCTTCTCGCCTATACCCTTTATAGTGTCGAGTTCAGATGCTGTCTGACGTTTGCTTCGTCTGTCGCGATGGAATGTTATTGCGAATCGGTGAACCTCGTCTTGTATCTGCGTCATTAATCGGAAAAGTGCAGTCTGTTGTTTCAGTCCTATGCTCTCTCCACTCTTTCCGATAATAAGTTCAGATGTTCTGTGCCGCCCGTCTTTTACAAGTCCTGCAATGGTAATATTTAGGTTAAGTTCATCTTCGATTACTTCTCTTATTGCTTCCATCTGTCCTTTTCCACCATCTGCTAAAATAAGATTGGGTAGGGGAGTCTGCTCTTCTAATGCGCGGCTGTATCGACGGCGTACAACCTCGCGCATCGAGGCATAATCATCGGCTCCTACAACTGTTTTTATGTTGTATTTGCGATAATCTTTTTTCGATGGTTTAAGTTTTTTAAATACAACGCAGGCTGCCACAGCGTCACTGCCTTGTATGTTCGAGTTATCGAAACACTCTATTATAAGCGGCAGGTTTTCCATCTTTAAATCCTGCTTTATTTCGCTCATCAAGCGTGTTGCTTTCTGTTCGGGATTTAGTTTATCCTCCTGTTTCAGTCGGTCGGCTTTGTACTGTTTTACGTTAAGCTTTGATAGCGATAGAAGACGCATTTTTTCGCCTTTTTGTGGGGTAGTAAGAGTTATTCCTTCGAGTGGAAGGTTTACTTTGAAAGGCACTATTATCTCTTTTGCTTGACTGTGAAAACGCTCGCGCATTTCAATGATTCCCAGCACAAGAATCTCCTCGTCGCTCTCGTCCAGTCGTTTCTTGTATTCGAGTGTGAAGGCTTGGTTGATGCATCCGTTTGTGATGTGCAGAAAGTTGATGAATGCGCTCTTTTCGTCGCTCTCTATGTTGAATACATCAAGGTTGGTGAGCAACGAATTTACTACTTCGCTACGGCTGCGGAAGTTTTCTATGAGTTGATATCTCTCCTTTATTTTTTGTGCCTCTTCGAACTTCATTTCCGATGCTTTCGTTCGCATCTCTTGCAGTAAAGTTTCTTGTAAAGGTCGTATGTCTCCCTTTAGTATAGCAGTTATTTCTACTATGAATTTTTGATATTCGTCACGTGAAATGCATCCTATGCAGGGTGCGCAGCAGTTGTGAATCTGATGCTCAAGGCAAGCCGAGTATTTAGCTTCTCTTACTCCGTCGGGGGTTATTTTCAGGTTGCATGTGCGCAATGGATAAAGTTCTTTTATAAGTTGTAACATTGCGTTTAGTGCGCCTGCGTTGCTATAAGGACCGAAATACTTTCCTGCACTTTTTATAATCTTTCTTGTCTTGAAGACCTTCGGGAAATAGTCGTTGCTGATGCAAATAGAAGGGTAGGTCTTGTCATCTTTAAGTAGTACATTATAGCGAGGCTGATGCTGCTTTATGAGGTTGTTCTCAAGAAGCAGTGCATCTGCCTCGCTGTTTACTACGATGTATCTTATATCGCAAATTTTGGATACAAGCAGACGAGTCTTCAGAGTCTGCTGTTCTTTGTTGAAATAGGACGATACGCGACGCTTCAGATTCTTAGCTTTACCGACATATATGATAATCCCTTTATCACTTAGATACTGGTAGCACCCCGGTGACTCGGGAAGGTTGCTTACTATGCCTTTTAAGTAAGCATCTCTGTTATCGCGTTCGTTGTTCTTCATTGCTTTTTTTATTCGTCAACCTCCACTACCAACAGTGTCTTAACGTCGGCCTCTTCGGGGAAGTTTGAACGTCCTCCGAGTCCGTCAAGCTCTATGATGAAGTTTATCATTACCTTTTTGGGGTTGAGTTTTTTTACGAGATTATATGCCGCAAGCATTGTGCCGCCGGTTGCCAATAGGTCGTCGTGGATAAGTACAATATCTCCCTCTTCTATTGCATCTTTATGAATCTCTATTGTGTCGGTGCCATACTCCTTGCTGTAGCTCTCGCTTATTGTCTCGGCCGGCAATTTTCCGGGCTTACGGATGGGGACGAATCCGGCACCTAATCTTACAGCAAGTGCTGAACCCATAACAAAGCCGCGTGACTCTATTCCTACAACTTTTGTTATGCCGCAATCTTTGTAAAGCTCATACAAAGAGTCGTCAAGTTCCTTAAGGCAGGCTGGGTTTTTGAAGAGTGATGTAACATCTTTAAACTGTATTCCCGGAATAGGAAAATCGGGGATGTTTCTAAGATTTTTTAGTAGTAATTCCTGGTTCATAGTATCTGTTTTTTGTAACTTTTCTCTGTATATCGTGCATTGTTCCACGTGGAACATTTTGCTATTTATGGGCGAGTATCATAAGTACATTTATGTCGCTTGGAGAGACTCCGGGGATGCGGCTGGCTTGTGCTATTGTTTCGGGTTGTATGGCTGTGAGTTTCTGTCGTGCCTCGGTTGATAGCGATTCGATACTATTGTAATCGAAGCGTCCTTTTATTCGGATGTTTTCTAAACGTTGCATCTTTTCGGCAAGCTCGCGCTCGCGCTGAATATAGCCACTGTATTTAATTTCAATCTCGGTTGCTTCTACAATTTCGTCGCGGCTGCTTCCCAATTTTTTCAGGCGCGATTCCAACTGACCTATAAAGGGTGCGATGTTCTCTATTGTCACTTGCGGACGTTCTATTATTGACGAGAGTTTGCATCCACGGGTAAGTGGGGTAGTACCTAAACTTTCGAGTCCTTCGTTTATGTATTGCGCCTTAACCGAGAAGTTGTTTATAAACTCCGATAGCTCGGCAATTTTTCTCTGTTTGTCGAGAAGGCGCTTGTATCGTTCCTCTGTTGCAAGGCCTATTTCGTATGAGCGTTTGGTGAGTCGTGCGTCGGCGTTGTCGGCGCGTAACAGTATTCTGTACTCGGCACGTGAGGTGAACATTCTGTAAGGTTCGTCGACCCCTTTTGTTACAAGGTCGTCGATGAGTACACCTATATATGCTTCGTCGCGATGTAGAATAAACGGTTCGTTGCCTTTTAATTTTTGTGCTGCATTTATTCCGGCAACGATACCCTGCCCGGCCGCCTCTTCGTATCCTGTTGTTCCGTTTACCTGTCCGGCGAAATATAGGTTTTCAATTATTTTCGATTCCAGCGTGTGCTTTAGTTGTGTGGGGTCGAAATAGTCATACTCTATTGCATATCCTGGACGATAAGCAACGGCATCTTTCAGTGCCGGAATTTTACGCAGCGCTGTAAGTTGAATTTCCATCGGTAAAGAGGATGAAAAACCATTTACATAAATCTCCTGAGTAGTCTCGCCTTCGGGTTCGAGGAATAGCAGATGACGGTCGCGCTCGGCAAAGGTTACAATCTTTGTCTCGATGCTTGGGCAGTAGCGCGGACCGATGCTTTGTATCTGTCCGTTGTACAGCGGGGACTCGTCGAGACCGCTGCGCAGCGTTTCGTGTACTTCGGGGTTGGTGTAACAAGCCCAACAGGGATTTTGTTTCAATTTTCTCTCGATTGCTTCGTAGGAGAAACTGTGAAAATCGTTGTCACCTTCTTGAATATCAGTTAGTTGAAGGTTTATTGAGCGCTTGTCAAGCCTAACGGGAGTACCGGTTTTCATTCTTCCGGCCAAAATACCGTGTCTGACGATTGATTCGGTGAGTCCTTTTGCAGCCGGTTCGGCTATTCTTCCGCCTTCAATCTGTACTCGGCCGATATGCATCAGTCCGTTAAGAAATGTGCCGGCGGTGATGATAATGCTCTTTGCTCGAAACTCGGCTCCGAGTTGTGTGTGCATTCCGACAGCTTTTCCATCCTCGACGATTAGTTCGTTGGCGCAATCTTGCCATATATGAAGGTTGGGGAGGTTTTCGAGTCGTTCGCGCCAAAGGAGACTGAACTTGGTGCGGTCGCACTGTGCTCGCGGACTCCACATAGCAGGACCTTTCGAACGGTTCAGCATGCGGAACTGTATCGAGGCTTCGTCGGCGATGATTCCTGTGTAGCCGCCAAGCGCGTCAATTTCGCGAACAATCTGTCCTTTGGCTATTCCGCCTATTGCGGGATTGCAACTCATCTGTGCAATCTTGTTCATGTCTATTGTCATCAGGCAGGTCTTCATTCCAAGGTTTGCTGCCGCTGCTGCCGCTTCGCATCCTGCGTGTCCGGCACCAATAACCAATATGTCGTACTCGAATTTCACTTTTTTATTTTTTTTGTTGGTACATAATACCCCTAATTAAGCATACAAAAGTAATATATCTTGTTGTCAATCGCAAGTTGTGGAAAATAATTTTGTTTAAGCTCTGTTGCAGAATATTCCTCGCTCAATCTCACTCGGCTTCGAACCTATTTGCTTCTTTTGTGTGTTATTATTTGATTAATCAGATATTTTATAAGAAAAAAACAGCGTAGTTTGCATTTTTTATGAAAAAAACATCTATTTTTGCTATTTGTAAAAGGTATATAATGCGAAATTATAAACAATTTATTCATTAAATAATTTAATATCAATTCATTATGTGGTTACTTAATTCTTCTGTGGGAAAAAAGGTAATTATGAGTGTATCGGGCGCTGCCCTTATTCTCTTCCTGCTTTTCCACATGTCAATGAACTTGGTCGCACTTTTCAGTGGCGACGCTTACAACATGATTTGTGAGTTCTTGGGTGCAAACTGGTATGCACTTGTAGCAACAGCGGGCCTTGGTGCGCTTGTTGTTGTGCATTTCGTTTACGCTTTCATCCTCACTATGCAGAACCGTAAGGCTCGTGGTGAGCAGCGCTATGCTTACACCAAGCAGCCCAAGGAGGTTGAGTGGGCATCACAGAATATGTTTGTTCTTGGTGTTATCGTTCTCTTGGGTATGGGTCTTCACCTTTACAACTTCTGGGCTAATATGCAGCTTGTCGAGGTTATGCACATGCTGGGTGCCAATGTAGATGTTTCTCTTGCTACCGATGGTACACACTTCATCAAGGAGACATTCTCTTGCATTGTGTATGTAGTTCTTTACCTTGTTTGGTTGGTTGCTCTTTGGTTCCACCTTACACACGGTTTCTGGAGCGCAATGCAGACTCTCGGTTGGAACAATCAGGTTTGGTTCAACCGTTGGCGTTGCATCGGTAACATTGTTTCAAGCGTTATCGTTCTTGGCTTTGCTGCCGTAGTACTTGTTTATGCTTTCTGTCCCTGTGCAGGAGGTTGTTAAGCACAATTACTAATTTGTAAAATTATAAAAACATAATATTATGGCTAAGATTAGTTCAGTTAAACTGGATTCTAAAATTCCCGAGGGTCCCTTGGCCGAAAAGTGGACCAATTATAAAGCTCATCAGAAATTGGTGAACCCCGCAAACAAGCGTAACCTCGACATCATCGTTGTTGGTACAGGTCTTGCCGGTGCTTCGGCTGCTGCATCACTTGGTGCTATGGGTTTCAATGTGCTTAACTTCTGTATTCAGGATTCTCCCCGTCGTGCACACTCTATCGCTGCACAGGGTGGTATAAATGCTGCAAAGAACTATCAGAATGATGGTGACTCGGTTTACCGTCTTTTCTATGATACAATCAAGGGTGGTGACTATCGTGCTCGCGAGGCTAACGTACATCGTCTTGCCGAGGTTTCGGGTGCTATCATCGACCAGTGCGTAGCTCAGGGTGTTCCCTTTGCTCGTGAGTATGGCGGTCTTTTGGCTAACCGTTCTTTCGGTGGTGCTCAGGTATCGCGTACATTCTACGCCCGTGGTCAGACCGGTCAGCAGCTTCTTCTTGGTGCTTACTCGGCACTTAACTATCAGGTAAACTTGGGTAAGGTTAAGCTTTATACACGTTACGAGATGCTCGATGTTGTTATTATCGACGGTCGTGCTCGTGGTATCATTGCACGTAACCTTGTTACAGGTAAGGTTGAGCGTTTTGCAGCTCATGCTGTTGTTATTGCTACCGGTGGTTATGGTAACGCATTCTTCCTCTCTACAAATGCTATGGGAAGCAACGGTTCGGCTGCTCTCCAGTGCTATCGTAAGGGTGCTTACTTTGCTAACCCCTGTTTCGCACAGATTCACCCCACATGTATTCCCGTACACGGCGACAAGCAGTCGAAGCTGACTCTTATGTCTGAGTCGCTGCGTAACGACGGTCGTATTTGGGTTCCCAAGAAATTGGAGGATGCAAAGGCTCTTCAGGCAGGAAAGAAGAAGGCCAGCGATATTCCCGATGAGGACCGCGATTTCTACCTCGAGCGCCGTTATCCCGCATTCGGTAACCTTGTTCCCCGTGACGTTGCATCACGTGCAGCAAAAGAGCGTTGCGACAAGGGCTTTGGTGTAAACAACACCGGTCTTGCTGTGTTCCTCGACTTCAAGTATGCTATCCAGCGTTTGGGTAAAGAGGTTGTTAAGCAGCGTTATGGAAACCTCTTCGATATGTACGAGGAGATTACCGACGTAAGCCCTTATGAGGAGCCTATGATGATTTATCCTGCTATCCACTATACTATGGGTGGTATTTGGGTTGACTACGAGTTGCAGACATCAATTCCCGGATTGTTCGCAATTGGTGAGGCTAACTTCAGCGACCACGGTGCTAACCGTCTTGGTGCTTCGGCTCTTATGCAGGGTCTTGCCGATGGTTACTTCGTACTTCCCTACACAATGCAGAACTATTTGAGCGACCAGATTCAGGTTAAGCGCTTCAGCACCGATGCACCCGAGTTCGTTGCTGCCGAGAAGGCTGTAAACGACAAGATTGCCAAGCTGATGGCTATCAAGGGTAAGCGCAGCGTCGACTCTATTCACAAGGAACTTGGTCACGTAATGTGGGAGTATGTAGGTATGGCACGTACCAAGGAGTCTCTTGAGACTGCAATCAAGAAGATTGCCGAGGTTGAGAAGATTTTCTGGAGCGAGCTTCGTATTCCCGGTGTTGCCGATTCACTCAATGTTGAGCTCGAGAAGGCACTTCGTTTGCTCGACTTCATCGAGATTGGCAAACTTATGGCTTACGACGCACTCAACCGTGAGGAGTCTTGCGGTGGTCACTTCCGCGAGGAGCATCAGACCGAAGAGGGCGAGGCTAAGCGTAACGACGAAGAATTCTCTTACGTAGCTTGTTGGAAGTACACAGGCGAGGGCAACGAGCCTGAACTCCTCAAAGAAGACCTCAACTACCAGTATATTAAGGTACAGCAGCGTAACTACAAGAACTAATTAAAAAAGATCGTAACAATGGACAAGAATATCAGTTTTAATTTGAAAGTATGGCGTCAGAGAGGTCCCAAAGAACCCGGAAAGTTCGTGACCTATCCGATGAAAGATATCCCCGGTGATACCTCATTCCTTGAGATGCTCGACATCTTGAACGAGGAGCTCATCAACAAGGGCGAGGAGCCTATAGTATTCGACCACGACTGCCGCGAGGGTATCTGCGGTATGTGTTCGCTTTATGTAAACGGCCATCCTCACGGCCCCGCTACAGGTGCTACAACCTGTCAGCTCTATATGCGTCGTTTCAACGATGGCGACACAATCACAGTAGAGCCTTGGCGTTCGGCTGCATTCCCCGTAATCCGCGACCTTATGGTCGACCGTACTGCATTCGATAAGATTCAGCAGGCAGGTGGTTATGTTTCAATCAACACCGGTGGTATCCCCGATGCTAATGCAATTCCCATTGGCAAGGATATTGCCGAGGAGGCTATGGACGCTGCTGCTTGTATCGGTTGCGGTGCTTGTGTAGCTGCTTGTAAGAACGGTTCGGCAATGTTGTTCGTTTCGGCTAAGGTGAGCCAGTTTGCTCTGCTTCCTCAGGGACAGGCCGAGGCTGCACGTCGCGTTAAGTCAATGGTTGCTAAGATGGATGAGCTTGGCTTTGGTAACTGTACCAACACCCGTGCTTGTGAGGCCGAGTGTCCCAAGTGCATCTCAATCAGCAATATTGCTCGTCTGAACCGAGAGTTCATCAAAGCAAAGTTGGGCGATTGATAATATCCAAAAACCTTTTAAAAGGGGGTGCTGCAAACGCAGCGCCCCCTTGCTCTTTTATTATCAACGGTTTCATTTCGGTTTTAAAAATTATAAAATATGTTTTTTTTTACTAAATTCGCAAGTTGACACCTATATTATAACTTTATACGGTCTAAAAAATCAAATAAAACTCAATAATCTTAACTTAAACTTTCTGTTTATGAGAAAAAATCTATTCTTGGCAGGTGCTTTGGCGCTTATCTCAGCCGTAAGTGTATCAGCGCAGGAGTGGAGCCATACATTGGCACAGGGCCTTCCCGGTACAGAGGTCCAGTCTGATGGCGTGACACAGTATCGTGTGGCAACAAAGGTTTTTAACCACGCCGGTACAAGCGGTATTCGTTACACTGTGCTCGAGACACAGAATACCAATGGTAACGTTGGTGGACAGTATGGTGGTGGCCCGTTCTTC
>JAZNEI010000053.1:0-19471 GCA_045588485.1 Bacteroidaceae bacterium
TTTACGTTAAGATTTTCTGTGCGCAGAGCCTTTTGCCTACTTTTCGTCGGCACGAAAAGTAGGAGAAAAAGAACAATGAAAGGCTGAATTTAGCAAACAAGACTAAATGAGAGACTGAAAAAGTTTTACCGGACACCAATAATAAAAAAAAATCAGCCATTATGTGCAGCACTCGCCAATGAATAGTTGCGCCATGCATCGAGCAGCGCACAAAAGTCGCTTGGCAGCTGCGAGTCGAAATGCATTATCTCCTTTGTTATAGGATGTACAAAGCCCAATGTCTTTGCGTGCAAAGCCTGACGCGGACAAGCCTTAAAGCAGTTTTTTACAAACTGACTATATTTATTAAATTGTGTACCACGCAGTATCTCGTCGCCTCCGTAAACATCGTCATTGAAAAGCGTGTGCCCTATATGCTTCATGTGAACACGAATCTGATGCGTACGCCCTGTCTCTAAGTTACACTCGATTAGAGAAACATAGCAGAGGCGTTCGAGTACACGATAGTGCGTAACTGCATGTTTTCCAATCGTATCATCGGGCGACACACACATTTGCAATCTGTTGCGAGGGTTACGTGTTATATTGCCGACAACCGTCCCTGTCTCATCTTTTGGAACACCCCATACAAGGGCATTATAAGTTCGTTGAGTTGTCTTATTAAAGAACTGTTGTCCTAAGAAAGCCTTTGCGTATGCCGTTTTTGCAACCACAAGCAGTCCCGAGGTGTTTTTGTCTATTCGGTGTACAAGACCCACTTGCGGGTCATTAGGGTCGAAAGAGGGGTTATCTTTGAGATGCCATGCAACCGCATTAATGAGTGTGCCATGACTGTTTCCGCATCCCGGATGCACTACAAAGCCTGCCGGTTTATTCACCACCATAAGCACCTCATCCTCGTAAACAATATCAAGCGGAATCTCCTCGGGTACTATGGTGCTGTCGTACTCGGGGCGGTTCATTGTTATTATAATATCGTCAAGAGGCTTTACTTTATAGTTGCTCTTTACAACCTTTCCGTTTACAGCTATATTACCTGCATCGGCAGCCTGCTGTATCTTATTGCGTGAAGTGTTTGCAAGATGGTCAATAAGAAACTTATCAATGCGCACAGGCGACTGTCCTTTGTCGGCAACAAGATGTATCTGACGCATGGGGAGTTCACCGGCAATGCCGCCTCCTTCGAGTTCGTCAAACTCGGCATCATCATCAAATTCAAGCAGGATATCTTCGTCCAACATAATAACAGAGAGATACAGTTATGATTTTTACTCGAACCAAGATTCATCAATAATAGGCTCGTCGGTCGCTTTATCTTCACCGCTACCGATGACAAGCACTACGGTAGAACCTGCTGGAATAGACATGCCGTTACGCAGTGTATCTTTTCCCAGCAACAACGAATATACCCAATCTTTCTCACCATCAACCTTGACACTTGTTCCCAGTTTGAATCCCGAAGCACGCAAACGGGCCTCGGCCTCGCGCAACGAGCAATTATCTATGACATTGGGGACAATCTGTGTAGGAACATGGCTCGAACTCATAGTAAGCTCTATCTTACGGCCATTCTTAACATTTGATTTTGCCACGGGGCGTTGCTCGAGAACCTGGTCAGGCTTAACACCCTTTACATATTTGTAATCGACAATCTCGAAGTCGAGGTTCTTGGCACGCAACGCCTCGGCAGCATCGCCAAGCTGCATACCACACACATCGGGAACAGGTATTACCTTTCCGTGCTCGGTATAACTATCGAGCCATGCCAAGGCTACAAACGGCACTGCAACCATCAATGCCAACATCGCAAATAGATTTATAACGACTATTTTCTTTTTACTCATCTTATTATCTGAATTCTGTTTCATAGCACCTATTATGAGAATTATTCTTTCGAGTAGTGCAAAGGTAAGAAAAAGCCATAGAGTATGCAAGAACAACAAACGAAAAGAGTCGACCCGCATATTTCTCTTGAAGATAATCTATCTTATTACAGTTTCTTAAACTTCTTATTTAACTTGCTTTCTTTACACTTTTATATTATCTTCGCGGTGAAAATATAAAATTATATAACAATGAAAAGATTATTTCCTCTAATAGCCTTATTGCTAATAACATCATCGGCAGAGGCACAGTTATTCAAAAGCCGCGACAAGAAAGCTGCAAAAACCGAGTATAACATCGGCTCGGTACCTGTAGAGAACAAACACGTTGTATTCCGCGAAAAAATTGAGGCTTCCGGACTATCGGCAGCACAAGTTATGGAGCGTGTACGCTCATGGTATGACAAACGCTACGTAAAGCCTGCTGTTATTGAATCAAAAATCATTAAAAATGAAGTAAACACATTCGAAGCAAAGGCTGAGGAGTATATTGTTTTCACAAAGAAACTATTTGTTCTTAACCGAGCAAGAATGTACTACTATCTTACCATCAACAGCTACGATGGCGACTGCGAGGTTATTATGTCAAGAATATCCTATTGGCACGACGAAGAGAATCCCGACGGAGGCATACGCTACACTGCCGAGGAGCTGATAACCGACGAGAAGGCTCTTGAAAGCGACACCTCATTGAAGAGGAACGAGGGTAAGTTCCGCACAAAGACCATCGACCTAAAAAACAACATTATCAAGGAGCTAAAGGATTATATAAACAATTAAAATTGTCGTTATAGTGAAAAAGATAGATAAAATAAGATATATATTGAATATTGCCTTTCTTATCGGAGCAGCAGTAACAGTAATTCTTTACTTCAGCACAGATGGTGGAAAGCCTTACTATTATTCAGGCATAATTACAATATCCACCAAAGTATTTGAATATATACTTCGATTCGTCTACTGATGTAAGAAGCCGTTCAAAAGAGTGCTTAAATTCCCACAAAAAATATTTTTCAGAATCTATGAGTAGGAGACTACTAAACATACTGCTTCTTTTTATACCACTTGTTGCCTACGGACAGAGTTTCAAACAGACAACAGCTACCGGCCTTGGTTCAAACAATGCGGCCGGATTCGGAAGCGGTGCTATTTTTAACCCTTTCGGAGAAAAAGACACAACAAAATCGGAGCATAAAGAGGTGCCGATGGAGATACACCAATGGCACATTGATGAGTTATTAGGGAATATCATAAAAGTAAATGCCGACACCCTTCAACATCTGTATCAGAATTGGCACATGACCGAAGGAATGAACGGCGAATACAATTTTCTTGGCAATATGGGTGCGCCACGTCAGTCAAGAATATTCTTCAACCGCCCAACCTGCACCACATTCGATTTTCTGCAACCATACGACTATTTCATTGTAAAGCCCAACGAACTATTTTTTACAGATACAAAATCGCCATACACAAATTTAAGTTATAACGAGTCGGGAGACAAGATAACAGGAGACGACCGTTTTCGAGCCTACTTTGCCACCAACGCAGGCAAGAAGTTCGGTGTCGGATTCCTGTTCGATTATCTATATGGTCGCGGACGTTACGATAATCAATCGACTGCATTCATGAATTTTTCGTTATTCTCGTACTATCGAAGCGACAAATACAACTACCATCTGTTGGCAAGTCGCTATCACATGAAGATGGCCGAGAACGGTGGAATCACCGACGATGAATATATAACAAATCCCGAAAAGACCGATGCTGCAAACAGCTCCTTCGGAACAACAGATATTCCTGTACACCTCGAAAACAATTGGAACAGAAACGAAGTATATACCGCCCTGTTCACACATAACTACAATTTCGGATTCGAGAAAAGGGTACGCAAGGATATCAGCGCCGACAGCCTTGCAGTAGAAGTGTCACGTCTTATGCAAGAGTTCAGAGATACAACTACCCATGTTACCCCCACCGACTCGTTGCAAATGACACATCTTGCCGACAGCATAGCACGCAACGAAGCTGCCGAGAGTGCCGACTACGAGATACGCTTCATCCCCGTGGCACGTATAACCCACACAGCCAATTTTGAGTCGAACCGCCACGAGTTTATCGCTCATCAGACTCCATACAACTATTATGCCGACACATATATGCCCCACGACTCTCTCGACCGCACCGACTATTGGAGCGTAAAGAACAGCGTGGCACTTACACTGCGCGAAGGATTCAGCAAATGGGCCATAGCAGATGTATCGGCTTACGCATCATACAAATATAGTAACTACCGACTGCCCGACACACTGCCCAATGCCACAGAATATCGTCGTCGCTACTCGGAACACACCATCATGGTAGGTGGTATAATAGAGAGCAACAGAAGCAAACACCTTACCTACAAAATGCGAGGCGAGACCGCGGTATCGGGCGATGATTTAGGAGCCTTTCTTCTCGAAGGAGAGGGTAAACTGAACATACACCTTCTTGGTCAGGATGCACACATTGGTGTAAAGGCATTCTCGCGTAACAATCGTCCATCGTTCTTCTATCGTCACTTCCATTCGGAGCACTATTGGTGGGACGACAATGACCTCGATAAAGAGTTCCGCACACATATCGAAGGTAGTTTCACACTTGACAAGTGGAGAACAAGAATAAAGGCAGGCATAGAGAACATAAAGAACTACACCTATTTTGCCAACCAATCGGTAAAGACCGAGAACGGCTACCTCAACCGCCTTGCTGTTGCACAGGAGAGTGGCAATATACAAGTACTCTCGGCTACACTTAATCAAGATTTCAAGTTCGGTCCTTTACACCTCGACACCGAGTTCACATATCAGAACAGTAGCAACAAGAGCGTACTACCGTTACCCGAATTAAATCTGTATGCCAACCTTTATTTAAAGTTTAAAATAGCAAAAGTACTGAACACTGAATTAGGTGCAGACGTTCGTTATTTTACATCTTACTATGCTCCCGACTATTCGGCTGTATTAGGACAGTTTGTACAACAAAACCAGTCAGACAAGATAGAAATTGGAAACTATCCGATAGTTAACGTTTATGCCAATTTTCTTCTTAAGCAGACACGTTTTTATGTAATGTACTATCATATAAACGAAGGAACAGGCAATATGAGAAGTTTCTTAGCCCCCCACTACCCTATGAGTCCCAAGGCGTTATGGTTCGGTCTATCATGGAATTTCTATAATTGATTACATACAATAAATAGAAGTGCGCATATGAACGTAGATATAAAATGGGGTTTTATAGGTTGCGGTGTTGTAACCCAAAAGAAAAGCGGACCCGCATTTAACCTTGTGCGCGGCTCGCAGATTGTAGCAGTGATGGGACGCGACAAGGAACGCACCCAAGCCTATGCAAAAAGGTTCAATATCCCTCGTTGGTACACCGACGCACAGGAACTTATAGACGACCCCGAGGTTAATGCGATATACATAGCGACTCCACCGTCGTCACACGCCACATATGCAATTATGGCTATGAAATCGGGTAAACCTGTATATGTCGAAAAACCCCTTGCAGCCAACTACGAAGATTGCGCCCGTATAAACCGTATCTCGCGCGAGACGGGCATCCCATGTTTTGTTGCCTACTACCGTCGTTATCTCCCCTACTTTAACAAAGTAAAAGAGCTTATCCCACGTTTAGGTAAAGTGCTTAACGTACAGATTCGTTTCGCAGTCCCTGCACGCGATGTCGACTACAACCGCAATGATCTTCCTTGGCGTGTGCAGCCCGACATTGCAGGCGGTGGTTATTTCTACGACCTTGCAGCTCACCAGCTCGACCTGTTGCAAGACATGTTCGGCTGTATATTAGAGGCCGAAGGATACACTGCCAACCGTGGCGGTCTTTACGAAGCAGAAGACACAGTAAGCGCCTGCTTTAAGTTCGAGAATGGTATTCCCGGCTCGGGTTCATGGTGCTTCGTTGCCAATGAACTTGCCCGAGAGGACCACATCGAGATTTTCGGTAGCAAGGGCACGCTTAAATTCTCGGTATTCACATTCGAGCCTATAATTTTCACCGGTGAGAACGGAAGCGAGGAGTTTACCGTGGCCAATCCCATTTATGTCCAACTGCCACTTATAAAGAATATTGTAGAGCATCTGCAACACAAATCTATATGCAGTTGTGACAGTGTAAGTGCAACACCCACAAATTGGGTCATGGATAAGATTCTTGGAAAAATTCTGTAAATTATCATCGAGAGCCTTATTATGCAACAGCGCTCGACATATTACATAACAAGAACCATACTGCTTACAGCATTTATTATGCTTGTAGGTATCAATTGTCGGGCGCAAGAGTTCGGGCGTACTCTGCTCAAATATCCCGAGAAGATTGTGGGACTGACACAGTTGGGAATAGATAAGACCGAGGATATAATCTATAAATATCTCGACCAGAAAGATACGCTTTATATCACTCCGAACAAATATAAACTGACCCTTATGGTGCAGTACACCAACAATTACGAGTACTACCGCTTTTCGCAGCCCGACAAAGGGCAGAGCATAACACTCATGCCCGAGAGTAGCGACAAATTGGGGTTCTATATAGGTTGGAAATGGATTTTCCTTGGATGGTCATTCGACCTGAACAAAGAAAAAGCAAAAAGCGACTGGAGTTTCAGTTTTTACACCGCAAAAGTGGGTGTAGATATTTTCTACCGCAAGCGAAGCAAAGGGTTCAGAATAAAGGAACTTAAAGGATTCAGAAACGCAACAGGAGAAGAGATAAAGAACTACAGCCGCCGTTTCGATGGGATATCGGTGAGCCAAAGAGGTATAAACGTCTACTATATATTCAATAACAAACACTTCTCTTATCCTGCGGCATACAGCCAGACGACAAACCAGATAAAAAGCAGTGGTACATTTATTTTAGGAGTCAACTACTCTGAGCAGGCTTTCAACATAGATACAAAAAAGTTCGATGTAAGCATAGAGAGTACAATGTCACCGGCGCTTAAATTCGATATTGTAAAATACAAGGACTATAGCATAAATCTGGGTTATTCGTATAACTGGGTATTTGCAAAGAACTGCCTTGCCAATATATCAATGACACCGGCAATAGGCTACAAGAACACCTCATTCAAGTTAGAAAGTGGCAAGAAATTTATCGATAATATAAACTTCGACTTCATATCACGTGCTGCCATTGTCTACAATAACACACGTTATTTCATGGGTGCCTCAATCGTATCACATACCTATTCGTATCGCCGTTCCAATCTATCCATTGTCAACGGTTTCGGCACACTGAACATTTATGCAGGGATAAACCTTTTCAAGAAATAAGGGAGTGTATCAATATGACACACTCCCCTCTTATTACATTATAGTTACACTGCTAATTATCAGAATCTCATTCCCAATGTAACGACGAATTTATCTCTTGTATCCTTTACCGAGGCTGCCGGATTAATGTACTCGGCATCGTAGAAAGGATAAAAATCGGCATCCTGTACGCTTCTCATATACGCGGCATCGAAATAGAATGATTTGCCACGATAACCGAATCCTGCTGTATAATTGTTTGTCTCGTAACGGTTCATATACTCGGTATTGGTATCGACATACGAAAGAAGATATTTTGCGGCCTCCTCTTTATATGGAGCCGAAGTATAATTATATCCGCATCTGAGGCTAAAATTCTTATCGAGCATAAACTCGGCACCCATTCTGAACGAATGGACTGCTTTAAGGTTACTCTTGAACTCACTATCCATTGCCGGCATTCTGTATCCACCTTTATACTCCATTGTCGCAGTAGAGTAATCGCTGTATTCATACTCTGCATTAAGAGCGAGTGTTGTTCCGAAAGTATATGCAGCACCCACATTGAACACCCATGGAGTAGCCAACTGATAATCGATGTAATAGTCATCGCCATAGGCATATTCGTAGCTGTGTGTATCCATTGTTCCTGTCGTAAAGTCGGTAGGCTGTCCCTGAATAACAGCCGACATACGGTCGGTAAGTGAATACCACGTAGGAGAGTGTACCGCTGCCGCAATACGGAACGACGAATAGTAGAATGGACGTACAATAACTCCCAATTTAAAATCGATACCCTCGCCTCGCGTTTCGTACCAGTTATTCAACGTATATATGGGACCGTACGAGTCATCCTCGCCATAGTAAGACGAACGACTATAGTCGACATAATGAGCACCTACAGTAAGACCTAAATAAAAACGGTCGCTGATATTCAATGCTACATTAAGGTCGACCAGGTCTACTCCCCCCCTCTCCTCGGAATAATATAGCGCCGAGGTTGGGTCGGGGTACAATAGCTCGCCCTGTTCACATATCTCGCCCTTCTCATTTACATAACCCTCGTAAAGCAATCCGCCATCAGCCGCAAGAAGAGCCAACCAGGGATAAGACAACGACGTATAGTTGGTATAACTCATCTCTGTAATATCGAACGGTTTACTGAAATAGAGTTGCTGCATCTGATACATTTGGGAATATCCCCCCGAAGCACCCGCCATAAAGAACTCTCGGGTCAGGTTGTGCTTACGTTTATAGTTAAAGCCGACATTCAGATACTCCAAATTACCCGAAGCGGCCCTATATGCCAATACTGCACCCACATTATCCAATGAGAAAGATGTTTTATTGCTTTTTTCACCTGTTCCATTATAATCGGATGTAATATTCTGCGTAATAAGGCTTCCTGTCATTGATATATCGCTTGAACGATAAAGAGCCGAGCCGGCAGGGTTAACACCAAGGACCGAGAGGTCGGCACCCAAGGCACTCATCGAGCCACCCATTCCTATGAAACGTGCAGTACCCGACAACCCCGTACCAAGCAAGCGTGACACTTCATAGGTACTCTGTGCCGACGCACCTAAAGTAATGGAAAGCAGCAATGCAAATATATATTTTTTCATAATTGTAGATTTTACGAAATTATCAAAACTGAAAAAGCGACAAAGCGATTACGACGCATTAACGTCTGCCACCGCCACGTGAACCTCCACCGCCACGTGAACCTCCGCCCCCCGAGGAACGGCTGAATCCGCTTCCACTCGAGAATGAACGGTTACTGCCCGATGATGAGCGTTCGACACTCGACGAGCGCGATGTACTGCGTGTACTGCTTGGACGGTCGTAATTTCTCTCACTATTCTGACGCACTGTACCACGATTGTTTGTTCTGCGCTCACTGCTATTGTTTACTGTCGAACGGTTGGTACGATTCTGACGTTCGCTGACAGTGCCTCTGTCGGTGGTTCTTTTCTGACGTTCATTGTTTACCACACCACGGTTATTGGTGCGTCCTGTAGTTTCTCCCCTACGAGATACTGTTCCACGGTCTATGGTAGTGCCATTGCGGTTATTTCCACGGCTCTGTGTTCCCAGAGAACCACGATTATTGCTCTGTGCCAAACCTCCAGGAAACTCGCCACGACGCAAACCGTTATTACGTTCGATATTTGTTCCACGAGCAATTCTATTACCGGTACGTAAATCGGCTATAGGCGGAATTCTGCCATCGCGGAAACGTCCTGTACCTGCAAAATGGTTATTGTAGTGTCCGCCCCAATGAGGATTAAAGTGGCCATAGTGGTGATGATGCCACCAATGATAATGCGGAGTATACCAACTATTCCAGCAACCATAATGACTCCAGAAGGGCGGATAGTAATGCCATCCATAACTCCACGACCACGAAGTGTGGAACCAAGGGTTGTACATAGGATAGAGTTCCCAATATATTCCATCGTCATATATGACCCAATTATCCAATCCGCTGGTGTAGACAACATCCCAGTACCAAGGGCTGCTCACAATAACCCTATGCGGATTGTGGAAACGCACAATGCGCGAAGAGTAGAGATATTCAACATCGTCAACCTCTTCGTTATACTCATCGTTGCCGTACTCGATGTCCTCTTCATTGTAAGAATCATTGCCTGTTCCCGGACGACGGTTATACTCATCGGCATCGCGCTCGGCAGGCAAGGTAATACGCTGTTGTGTGGTTTCAAAGCCGTAGGAGTTATCCTCCTCGACCTTCTGCACTTTTTTCTTCTTGGGAACGAAATACATATCATCCACCTGAGCCTGCACACCGCATATCGAGATTGCAAGCAACATCACAAGTGTCAAAATCTGTTTCATAGCCATTTATTTTTTAGTTATACTCTTTCACACTGCGAATTTACACATAAATAATAACAAAAACAGAGAGAATCCCCTACAATAATGTGGGGATTCTCCTATTTTCTTACCCGAAGAGGGGAAAAATTGCCATTTACTTGGCCTCGTTCTCGGGACGCAACTGACGAACCACCTCAGCAGTACGCCACATCTCGCTCTCGTGCAGAGCCTTCAATTCCTCGTTCAGTTTCTCGCGATAGTCGGGCTGAGAGTTAGAATCAATAGAAATCTGAGCCTCGTTACCACTCTTAACCGACTCATAGAGCTGATACATTACAGGCTTTATTGCATCGTGGAAAGGTCCCATCCAATCGAGAGCACCACGCTGTGCTGTTGTCGAACAATTGGCATACATCCAGTCCATACCCTTTGCAGCAAAGAGGGGCATCAACGACTGTGTAAGCTCCTCTACAGTCTCGTTGAAAGCCTCAGAGGGTGTATGACCATTCTCACGAAGCACCTCGTACTGTGCAAGAAGAAGTCCCTGAATAGCACCCATAAGAGAGCCACGCTCGCCTGTGAGGTCAGATACAGCCTCGCGCTGGAAAGTAGTCTCGAACATATAACCCGAACCGATACCGATACCGAATGCGATTACACGGTCCATAGCCTTGCCTGTTGCATCCTGATAGATAGCGTAGGAAGAGTTTAAGCCACGACCCTCGAGGAACATAGTACGCAACGATGTACCCGAGCCCTTGGGAGCGACCATGATAACATCAACATCTGCGGGAGGAACGATACCTGTTCTGTCGTTCCAGTTGATACCGAAGCCGTGTGAGAAATAGAGTGCCTTACCTGCAGTAAGATAGGGAACGACCTTAGGCCATACAGCAATCTGTGCTGCATCGGAAAGGAGCATACAGATGATTGTACCACGCTCGGCAGCCTCCTCAAGAGAGAAGAGAGTCTCGCCGGGAACCCAACCATCACCAACAGCCTTGTCGTATGTCTTACCCTCGCGCTGACCTACGATAACGTTGAAACCGTTGTCACGCAGGTTACAAGCCTGACCGGGACCCTGTACACCATAACCGAGCACTGCAATTGTCTCATCCTTCAAAATCTCACGTGCTTTCTCAAGCGAAAATTCTTTCGGAGTGATTACATTCTCAATCACTCCACCAAAATTCATTTCTGCCATAATTTTTGGAATATTTTAATGTTAATTTAAGAAGCTATTTAAATTTCTCGTTACTCTTTTGTGCGGTTGGCATCCTCATCAAAAACATACAACTGCTCGGTCAGATGTTCTATCACATCTCGGGTTACAGCAATGTGTCCCGATTTTACGAACTGTAGTACACATTCTTCGGCTGCAAACTCTTTATAGAGCTTTATGATTGTCTCGCTCTTTCCTGTCTGCTCAACCACAGTATATGTTGAATTTATCTCAATCACTCGTGCATTATTATGTCTTATAATACGCGATATTTGTTTATTTCCAAGAAGTTTCGGGGTCGAAATCTTGTACAACGCAACTTCTTGGAGGAATATCTCGTCCTCGGTGTAATAATTGGCACGCAGCACATCAATCTTCTTCTCGAGACGCTTTACCACTTTGTGAATAGTAGGCTCATCGCTCCACAGTGAGAGCGTATAACGGTGTACCCCCTCTATCGACGACGACGAAACGTTCAGAGTCTCAATATTCATCTGACGGCGTGTAAACTCGGCTGTTATCTGATTAAGAACACCGGCCAGATTCTCGGAATATATGATTACAGTATATAATTTCTTATCCATACTATTTATTCTAAAACCATATCACAAATTGATGAGCCGGGAGGAACCATAGGCATCACGTTCTCCTCCTCCTCTACTGCCACGTGCAGCAGGAATGCTCCCGGAGTCTCTACCATCTCGCGCACCGCCTCTTTGAGTTCCTCGCGCTTGACAACCAAGCGAGACGGTATTCCGTAGGCCGATGCAATCATATTATAGTCGGGATTCATCATTGGAGTCCACGAATAGCGATTGTTAAAGAACATCTCTTGCCACTGACGCACATTTCCCAAATAGTTATTGTTCATAAGAATCATCTTGACAGGAGAACGTTGTTCCATAATTGTACCAAGCTCCTGGATATTCATCTGGAAACCACCATCACCCATAAACACACACACCATTCTATCGGGTACAGCCATCGTTGCGCCTAATGCAGCCGGCAGTCCGTATCCCATTGTACCAAGGCCACCCGATGTAAGAACACTATGAGGTCTCGTATTCTTGAAATAACGGCAAGCGAACATCTGATTCTGACCGACATCGGTAACAAGTATAGCACTGTGACCTGTGGCCTCACTGACACAACGGGCTACCTCACCCATCTTTATCGGTCCCTCTTTTGTATTCAACGCCTTGTCTATAACACGCTCATACTCTATTTTGTCATAATCCAAGAAGCTCTCGATCCACTCTTTGTGGTCGCCCCTCTCTATAAGTTCGGTAATAAGCGGAAGTGTCTCTTTACAATCTCCTATTATAGGAATATCGGCCTTTACGCATTTATCAATCTCGGCACGGTCGATATCAAGATGAATAACTTTTGCTTGTTTAGCGTATGTTGCAAGGTCACCTGTCACTCGGTCGCTGAAGCGCATACCTATTGCAATAATAACATCGGCCTGATTGGTGTTTATATTGCAACTGAGATTACCGTGCATACCCAACATACCCATCGTCAAGGGATAATCCGAAGGAAGTGCCGACAATCCCAGCAATGTTCTTGCTGCGGGGATATTTCCTTTCTCAAGGAATTTCTTTAATTCCTCATGAGCATCGCCAAGCTCTACACCCTGACCTACAAGAGCAAATGGACGCTGCGCACGGTTTATAAGCTCGGCCGCAGCCTTTATTGCCTCAGCATCGGGCTTTGGATAAGGTACATAACTACGTATCTTATTCACTTTTGCAGGCTCGTATGCCACCTGTGCCAACTGTGCATTCTTGGTAAAATCGAGCACCACAGGACCGGGACGGCCCGAACGTGCCACATAGAAAGCACGTGATACAGCCCAAGCAATATCCTCGGCACGACGTATCTGATAGCTCCATTTACTTATAGGCTGTGTAACACCAACAAGGTCAATTTCCTGAAAAGCATCTGTTCCCAATATATTCGAAGCAACCTGTCCTGCAATGACCACAATGGGAGTACTATCAAGAATGGCATCGCTTATACCTGTGAGTGTATTTGTTGCACCGGGACCGCTTGTCACAAGGCAGACACCCACCCTTCCCGAACTACGCGCATAACCCTCGGCAGCGTGAGCAGCACCCTGCTCGTGGCGCACCAGCACCTGCCTGAAATCGTCTCTATGATCGTACAGTGCATCGAACACCGGCATTATAGAACCACCGGGATAGCCGAATATGGTGTCAACGCCCTCGTTCTTGAGTGAACGCATAAGGGCTTCGGCTCCTGTTATTATCTCTTTCATCGGTTATCTGTTTTTGGTTGTTTAGTCAATTATTCTCACTCCGCCCTTGTCGGCCGAGCTCACCATATTGGCGTATGCCTTAAGGCTTTTCGATACTACGCGGTCGCGTGTAAGGGGAAACATCTCACGTGCTGCAAGTTCTTCATCGGTAAGACGCACGTTTATAGTGCGGTTGGGTATATCTATCTCAATAATATCACCATCGCGCAGCTTGCCGATATTACCGCCTGCCGCAGCCTCGGGCGAGATGTGACCTATACTAAGTCCGGATGTTCCGCCGCTGAAACGGCCATCGGTTATAAGAGCGCACTCTTTGCCCAAATGACGCGATTTTATATAAGATGTAGGATAGAGCATCTCTTGCATTCCGGGGCCACCCTTGGGACCCTCGTATACAATTACAACAACGTCACCTGCCTGCACTGCACCGCCGAGAATACCCTCTACTGCTGCATCTTGCGAATCGAAGACTTTGGCTGTTCCTGTGAATTTCCATATACTCTCATCAACACCCGCAGTCTTTACGACGCAACCGTCCTGAGCAATATTTCCAAAAAGTATTGCGAGACCTCCATCCTTGGTATAAGCATGTTCAAGGTCGCGTATACAGCCATTCTCACGGTCGCAGTCAAGTGTATCGTACATATTGCTCTGAGCACCCATCTTATTACAGAACACGTTTGCAGGCGCAGTACCATAAATACGTTGTGCTTCGGGCTGTAAAGTTTCGGCTGTTACCGAATAACGTTCAATATCCTCGGCAAGAGTAGCACCGTTCACTCGTTTGAGCGATGTGTTCAGCAAACCGCCTTTGGCAAGCTCGCCCATAATACCGATTATGCCACCTGCACGTCCACAATCCTGTACGCTGTATTTTGCAGTGTTGGGTGCCAATTTACAAAGGCAGGGAACGGCACGACTTAGTTTATCAATGTCGCTCATACAGAAATCTACTCCCGCCTCCTGAGCAACCGCCAACAGGTGAAGAATGGTATTTGTCGAACCGCCCATTGCAATATCAAGAGTCATTGCATTAAGGAAAGCATCGCGCACTGCAATGCTGCGAGGAAGTACACTCTCGTCGCCCTCCTCGTAATATTTAAGAGCGTTTGTTACAACCTGCTTGGCTGCATCCTTCAACAACTGTACACGGTTGGTGTGTGTGGCCAGAATTGTACCGTTGCCCGGCAAAGAGAGTCCAATGGCTTCGGTAAGAGAGTTCATCGAGTTGGCAGTAAACATTCCCGAGCAGCAACCGCATCCGGGACACGATCGCTTCTCAATCTCGGCAAGCTCCTCGTCGCTCACTGTAGTATCGGCAGCTTTTACCATTGCCGATATAAGGTCGAGATTCTGTCCTTGCCAAGTACCCTTCTCCATTGGGCCACCCGAAACAAAAACAGTAGGAATATTCAGACGCATTGATGCCATCAACATTCCGGGAGTTATCTTATCGCAGTTCGATATACAGACAAGAGCATCAACCTTATGAGCATTGCACATATACTCTACACTATCGGCGATAATATCACGCGAAGGAAGCGAATAGAGCATACCATCGTGTCCCATTGCAATACCATCGTCAATAGCTATAGTATTGAACTCGGCAGCATAGCAGCCGAGTTTCTCAATCTCTTGCTTTACAATCTGTCCGGCCTCGTGCAAATGCGTGTGTCCCGGAACAAGCTGTGTAAACGAGTTGGCAATGCCGATTATAGGCTTACCGAACATCTCACGCTTCATTCCGTTCGCAATCCAAAGGGCGCGGGCTCCTGCCATACGTCGTCCCTCGGTACACTGTGCACTTCTTAATTTAATTTTCATAGTCCTTTTATATTGCAGTCCCGTCGTCATCGACGAGGACCATCTGTTTTATAAAAAAAGCCCTTCTCATACACAGAGAAAGGCATCCAATTTCAGATACATAGCCAATCTCATCCCACTGTTACCGATAGGACGACAATCGCGTTAATAATGACTGAATTATTATATTGGCAATGCATAAAAATCCTTTTCTTAACTGCCGCGAATGTAATGCATTTTTTCTGCACTGCAAAACAAAATGAAAAAAAATAACAGAAAAAATATCAAAAAATCATCTTTTCATCAAAAGAGACAATAAAATTACACCTAAACTCTACTTTTGACTACAAAAAGTCGCACAACATTGCATAAAAAAGAGAGTAACACGATGACAAAAATTATAAATAAGGGAGTGGCTGTCGCTTAGCAACAGAGGAGTTCAATTCTGCACATTGCAGATTGCGGGCGAATACAAATAGCCTCTACACGCAATCATTTACTTATTATAGTTTAAAACTTAGTCACTCTCTAAAGAATTGTTAAGTAGTAAAGAGAGATAAACAGATAAAGGTGTCACTTTTTTTATTTGCGGATATAATACTTCTTGCCGTTCTTGATAATAATACCGACGACACCATTATCAGGAGCCTTCAATCCATTAAGCAGATATGCAGGAGCCTCCTCGACAGGCGTAACCTCAATCGGTGCAATGGCTGTTGCATTTTCACTGATGAAACGGTCAACCTTTTGTATCTGCTCTTTATACCATTCAACAATCAAGGCTACCTCGTTTTTCAGATTCTCGACTGTTGGACATCCGTATTTTTCTTCGACCTCCCATCTTGCATATTCGCGTCCCCATGCTCCGCACTTTGTAAACAGGTTCGAGTAGTCGACAAGGCGAGCCTGCACCGAGTCGACACAGAATGCGGTTTGTTTAAGTTCGTCCCATCGGGCAGCTAGTTTCTCTCGGTACATATCGACGTTATACCCCCACATTGTTGCAAAAGGTTCGTTCTTGTGTATACGCAAATCGGCTACCCTGGTAACATCATAAATACCCTCGGAATATCTTCCGTCGTAATAACCGCCCAACGAGGTATCCATATCCCACGGTGTAAATAGGAACGGGTTACTCTTTGTAATATTTTTATTGCTTATGAATACATTCTTGTTTCCATTATCGATAAGGTTCAATGCCATTACAAGAATGTGAAAATCTATGAGGTTATTCTCGTAGAAGTAGATAGCGGAATTGTTCTGCAACTCGGAACTACTGCAAACATCATACAGATTACGCAGTGGTCCCCAGCTATCCTCTCCCGGAAAATCATCGGGATATTGCAGTTCCCAATTATTCCACTCTACGCTATCTATTCGTGCATTAGGGTTAAGCTGAGAGTTTGTCAATCCTGTATTATCCCATAAATTGCTCTTATACAAGACTCCTCGTATAGTAATTGTACTGTCAACAGCCATCTTATATTTTTTCAGGTCGAGCAACTTGCGGTCGATACGGTCGGTAAAGCAGTAGATGCCATTGTATTCTCCATTAAGAATAACCTCGACAAACTGTCCTTTGGTACCGTTGCGACCACCATACTCGGTGTCGTACGGAGTCTTGGAGTAACTGTTCCAAATATCAAAACATACGCGGTTGCGCATCTTTATCCGGTCGATGGACATCGCATCCATAATCCACTTATCCCTACTTCGTATGTTGAAGAAAACAGTATCAAGATCTTCTCCTTCTTTATCTTTCAGCTTGATATTGAATGAGTGTTTGGGATAGTTGAGGGTAGTAGCACCTCGATAGCGGAAAAATGCAGGAAGATACTGTTCGACAGCCACAGAGTCGGGAGTCGTTTGGTTAAGTATACGCAGTGTTCCACTACGGTACTCCTTTATTTTGTCCTCGGGAAGCGTGGTTGTAACCTCAACTATCGGTAGCGGTGAAAATACAAGAGTAGCCTCAGCAACCTTGACACCGTCACGCATAAGTTGAATAACATATTCCCCATTAGAAGCTGCATTCTCGAAAGACAAGTTATTCTTGCCCGCCGTCACCAATTTATATTCGGCATTATCGGCAGCCTCGAAAGTCACCTCGGGAACATATTCCCCACCCTCGAGATACATTGTAGGCAATGGGAACATAAGCTGCATCTTGCGTTTCTCGAACACCGGTCTCTGTCCGTCGAACGCAATATTATTTATGTAGGTCGAGAAAGGTGTAGCCGCAGGAACTTCCAAAGACTCACCATTTTCATCTATGAGGCAAAAATATTTAGAGGCATGTTCGGGTGCCCCCTTGCTGCTCTTCACCATCCCTGTCGACTCGTCCACTCCCAGATAGTAGTCAACATCGGCCCTATGATAGAATGTCAGGTGCCCATTTACAATTCCCATTTTCCACTCGGTCTGTGCCGATGGAGTCTTTTGCAGCACCAGATTTATAAATGTCACATAGTCCTTCTCGGGAGAATAGGCAAGATACTCATCCGTCTGCTTATTGCGGAAACGAATGGTCTCATCAAACTTTTCGATATACCAGTAGCAGTCGTCGGATAGCTCCTCCTCATTGCTTACATATTTGACAAGAATGTCGCTGTCATGCAATGCACCGATGCCGATGCCGCCATCTTCACCACCGTTGTACAAGGCACTTGTTATACGATAGCATTTTGTTGTGTCGATATCCACAAATTTGGGATTCAGGTTCTGCGCAAGAGAGACCACGCAAGAGAGCAATGCAACTGTTACAAATGTCACTGCTCTTAAAAGTTCTTTTTTCATAGTTGTTTTATTAGTTGTTCAGTCTATTTTTTACATTTGAGGCCTATACATCAAAAAATCTCAGATTATCGAGCGATGGAGCGAACTTGCCATCCTCTATTTGGTGGATAACATTTACCACTGCATCGTTCATAGGAGTGGGCACACCCACCTTGAGGCCGAATGCACTCACAACGCCGTTTATAGCATCTACCTCGCACTTCTTGCCTTTCTCAAGGTCTTGCAGCATACTTGCCTTTAGAAGCGCGTGCTTGCGTATTGCGATAGGTATTATAAAAAACGAGAAGGCCTTTTTTATGCTATTCTTATAATCGAGCAGTTTTACGATATCTTTGCCCTGCACCGGCTCTATTCTTATGTTTCCTGCTGCACACACGTCGATACACTCTTTAATGAGTGCCTGTACCACCCTACGGGAAGCCTTGTTGCCAGCCGCCTCGCCAAAAGTGCAACCAAGCACAGCGCTCATACCCGAAAATGCCGAGTTTATCAGCAGTTTACTCCAACGCGAACCTATAAAGTTCTTGTCAATCTCCACAGGTCCCATAAGTTCTAACAAAGCCTTTACATCGGCCAAATGCTTGCAGGGTCGCGCCTGTAAAGAGCCTAATGAGAAAGTCAACGAATCGGGGGCGCTTGTCAGCTCGCAGACACCAGGTTCCTTCATTGTGGCACCCCACGCGACTGTGCATCCAAGCACACGTTCCTCGCCCACAATCTCGCCAATCAGTAGTTCGGGAATACCATTCTGCAAGGAGACAATCACTCCATCCTCGGCAAGATAATCCTTTAGAAAAGCTACAACCTCGCCATTATGTTGCTGCTTTGTCATAAGGAAAATTATATCGTATATGCCCGACATCTCATCGGGAGTGTATGCTGTTACCTTTTGAGTAAAATTCACTGTTCCTGTCACAGTAGCACCGCTGCCGCGCAGTGCCTCTACGTGTGCCTTGTTACGGTTTATGAGTTCAATCTCACCACCATTTTTTGTTATGTATGCGCCTAATATTGTACCAAGCGAACCTGCGCCATATATCGCTGCTCTCATAATTTTTAATTCAAGTTTCTTAAACAGATTGCAAATTTAGCAAAACATGTTCATTTTTACAACCGAACAAAAGCAATTTACACCAAAGCAAGCCCACTTTTTCATAAAATCATAAGGTTGTTCATTGGTGCGCAATAGGAAAATTAGTAAAATGGTAGATGTTTTTTGGATTAAGTGCGAGGATGTTTGAGCGAAGCGAGTTCCGCAGCACCAAAAAAACATCGTAAGCATTTTACGTTAAGATTTTCGTGCGCAGAGCCTTTTGCCTACTTTTCGTCG
>JAZNEI010000054.1:0-63990 GCA_045588485.1 Bacteroidaceae bacterium
AGCATTTTACGTTAAGATTTTCAGTGCGCAGAGCCTTTTGCCTACTTTTCGTCGGCACGAAAAGTCGGAGAAAAAGAACAATGAAAGGCTGAATTTAGCAAACAAGCCTAAATAAGAGACTGAAAAAGTTTTACCGGACACTAATAAATTTTTATCCTTTATGATTGAATCGGTATAATTGCCACGTATTTACTATATTATGCCATAGGCTATAGAATCCGCCGGCAATCGCCGTTACAGGAGTCATAAAAGTATATGCGAGCCAAATGGCAAACACTGTATTCTTCTGTCCTAAAGCCTGCCCTCCTGTCACCCTCTCGCCATAACACCCTGCAACAAAACGTCCTAATGCAAACTGCAACACACAGCAGATAAATGATATAATTGCAATTCCCGCCATAACATACATTGGCAAATTGGTGTGAACAATAGCCCTTGTGGTAACAGCAATGGCTAAAGAGAGAGCTACCAGCCACAGATAGAATGGCCAATTCCTACCACGAGAGACAATATAACCATGCACATTGGGGAAAAAGCGACGTACAACCTCAGCAGCAAATAACGGGAATAGAAGCAGAGGAAAGACCTTACCCATTATGCGTATGAAAGAGTCGAGAAAAGAGCCATCACCGGCAGGATGCGCAAGTGTAAGAAAAAAAGGTGCGACAACAGCCACCATAATATTTATTGCCATTGTATATGATATGAGTGACGCTGCATTACCACCCAACTTTGCCGTAATAACAGCAGCAGCCGTTGCAGTGGGACAGAGCAGACACAGCATAGCCGACTCGAGAATCACACGCACTGCATCGGATAGCGGCATAAAGGCCACAGCCAATGATAAAGCAATAAAAGATAACATCTGAAAGAGAAGAAGCCACACGTGCCAACGCACAATTCGCAGTTCCGAGATACGCACCTTACAGAAGGTAATAAACAACATTAGTGCAATCAACAACGGCTGCACTATTGCCACAAGTCTATTTGCCGCAACATGTGTATCATCGAAAATAGATATATTCACGTAAGCAAAATAGATGAGTACACCGCCTATCATTGCAATGGGCAGAGACCAATCCCGGAATATCTGTCTTGGACTTACCATAACCTTTTTAAATTTTCTCATCAATATTCTCGACCATTTTCCAAGCATCGGGCAGACTGCTGACAATATCCCCGGCCATCAATGAAGTCTCGCCAAACTTACGGGCAGCCGCATCACCTGCTGCCGCGTGTACATAAACAGCCATACGTGCAGCATCGTATGCCGAATATCCACGGGCAAGAAGAGAAAGGAGAATCCCGGTAAGCGCATCACCGCTTCCCCCTGTTGCCATTCCCGGATTTCCTGTTGTATTTATACAATAGTTTCCATCCGCATTAATAACAGCCGTATAGCCACCTTTGAGCACTATACATACTTTGCGCTTTTGGGCAAATTCACGGGCACGCATCAACGCATCGTAGCTGCTGCACGATACACCTGCGAGACGGGCAAACTCACCGGGGTGAGGTGTCAGGACACTTCCTTCGGGAAGTTCGTCAATCCACAAAGGATTGGCTGCAAGGATATTCAAAGCATCGGCATCAACAACCATCGGCACCATGCTGTTTTTTATAAGGGTGTGTAATGCAGCAACGGTAGCCTCACTGCACCCTAGTCCCGGTCCGACACCTATCGCTGTGTAATGAGCTGAATTTGGTACAGAGGAGAAACAGTTGTCACAAGCATCTATACTTGTCATCGCCTCGGGAACACAACTCTGCACTATCTCATTGTTACAACGAGGAAGATGAACAGTCAGCAGTCCAAGTCCCGAGCGCATTGCAGCACGGGCTGCAAGAACCGAAGCACCTGCCATTCCTTGCGAACCGGCTATAAGAAGAGCACGTCCGAAACACCCTTTGTGAGAACATCTCTTGCGTGGGACGACAAGCGCAGCAATATCGTCATGCTCTATAGTATGAGCTATCGCCTCAACCTCACCCATGGCCTGTCTGCTGAGTCCGATATCAAGTACACTAATTTTACCCACATATTTTTCATTCTCGGCAAAGAGCATTGAGAGTTTGGGGAATTGCAGAGTATAGGTAGTTTCGGCACATACCACTGCCCGATTATCGTCTGCTGCACCATTATCCTCGCCCATAAGTCCCGAGGGAATATCTACCGCAACAACAGGGACATCGAAAGAGTTAATAAGGCTTACCAATCGTGCATATTCACCCTCCAAAGGACGGCTTAGTCCACTTCCGAAAAGAGCATCCACAATAACAGTGGACACCATTATTTCGGGCACAGTGTTACCATCAATAACCCTTACACAACAATCGGGACAGGCTTCATAAAGACTTTTTAGTGCTATTGAGCAGTCGGGTGAGAGACGTTTATCGGTAGCGAGCCACACCTCAGCACTACATCCCCTCGAAAGGAGCATACGAGCCATTACGATGCCATCGCCACCATTGTTACCGGGACCGGCAAATACAACAAAGTGACGAGACTGCCCGTATTCAAGCAAGAGAGCATCTGTTAGAACTCGTGCTGCCATCTCCATAAGTGCAAAAGAGGCAATAGGTTCATACTGCATCGTAAGTGCATCAATCTCTTTAATCGACTTTGTTGAGTATATCTGCATAATTGAGAAGATAAAAAAGCAGCCCGTTATCATACGGGCCACATTATAGTTAAATAGTATTAGCTAAATAGAGAAGTCCTTCGCGGTAGCCCTCAAAGCCTTTTCCATAGATGACCTTCTCGGCATATAGCGAAATGTATGAGAACCTACGAAACTCCTCGCGCGACGAGATATCGGTGAGATGCACCTCGACCGTAGGCAGTCCCACTGCTTTAAGCGCATCCAGAATTGCAACACTTGTATGCGTATATGCAGCCGGATTGATGAGTATTCCGTTTACGCGGCCATAAGCAGCCTGAATTACGTCGACTATAGAACCCTCGTGATTCGACTGGAAGAGTTCGACCTGTACTCCTGCCTCGGCAGCACTCTCACAAATGAACTCCTTCAGGGCTGCATAATTTTGTGCTCCATAAAGCGACGGTTCGCGCAATCCAAGCATATTGATGTTTGGACCGTTAATGACAAGAATCTTTTTCATAGGCATTCATTTTGTGTTTGATAATAGTGATTGGTTGTTAGTTGTTTTTTCTCAGTTATATGAAGTTGCTTATATAATCTCGGCATACGTACCGAAGTATTTGAACTGCTCGCCACATTCGTTTAGTTCGCACATGAGCGAGAGGAACTCTTCGCTATACACCGATGCCTCAATATCGAAATAGAAACGATACTCGAACTCGCGTTCGGGAATATGGCGGCTCTCGAGCTTTACAAGGTTCACTCCTGTTGCATTAAGGCGCGACATAATACGGAAAAGTGTACCGGGACGATTGGGAATAACCATCATGACACTTGTGCGGTCGGCACCCGAATATATCTGCGGCTCGGACGAAATACAGATGAAGCGTGTGTAGTTATTATCGCGGTTCTGTACAGCACTCTTAAGAGGTTGCAGATGGTACAATTCGGCACAGAGACGCGAAGAGAGCGATGCTTTTGTACGGTCGCCCGACTGTGCTATCATTCTTGCAGCCTCGGCGGTATTCTCAACAGGGATTATACGCACATTCTGAAGTGTCGACAGAAAATCGGAACATTGGCTGATTGCCTGCTGATGCGAATATATCTCACGAATCTCCTCGAGTTTGGTTCCCGGATGGGCAAGCAACGAGTGGTCGACCTTTAGGCGCACGCTGCGAACGATGCTCACATTATACTCTGACAAAAGGTCGTAAATGGCATTTACCGAACCTGCAATAGAGTTCTCTATAGGCAACACTCCAAAGCGGCAGAGTCCACTGCTCACAGCCTTGAACACCCCCTCGAAGTTATTCATATACATAATCTCGGGAAGGTCGAGCAGACGTTCGGCTGCCAGATGAGCGTATGAGCCTTCACATCCTGCACAAGCCACTGATGCTCGTTTCGGGAAAGGAGCAGGAGGCACCGAAGTGACACCCTTTATCTTATTGAAGAATTCGGAATCCTCGGCAAGAACACGTGTCTGATACGACTCACTCAGGTCGAAAATTGTGTGGTAGAGTGTACGGCCGTAGCCCTCAAACTCGGGGCCAAGGCGTTTCGAGACATTGTGCAACACATTTCTTGCACGCGATGGGTGATATACCACCATATTATTCTCCTTTTTATATCGTGCAATATCGGTCACTACCTGCATACGTCGTGCAAACAGGTCGCACATATTGGTATCGATATCATCAATTTGTTTGCGTAATGCTTCTAAATCCATTGCTATATATTTTTCAGTTAATAATCATCTCATGACATTGCCCCCAAGCGCCTCGAAATGTTCGTAGAAGTGGGGGTATGATTTTGCTACACACTCGGCACCGAGGAGCGTAGTTGTACCCTCGGCTATTGTCGAAAGTATCGCTGCTGACATTGCTATACGATGGTCGGCAAAACTATCGACAGGTGTTATTGCCTTAGGTGTTCCACCATAGACTGTAAATGTATCCTCGCCTATAAACGATGCCACCCCAAAGGCTGCAAGCGTCTTTTGCATGGCTGCCAGACGATCGCTCTCCTTATATCGCAAACGTCCTACATTATAAAATTGTGTATTACCCGAGGCAGCAGCCGCTGCAACGGCAAGAATGGGAAGCAGGTCGGGCGTATCCATACAATCGAGTTCGGCACCAAAGAGTTGCGACGGTAAGGCAACCACCTCATCGGCTGTAACATCTATAAAGGCACCCATCTTACGCAGATGGTCGACTATACGACGGTCGCCTTGCAGCGAATCGTACTTCATACCTTTCACACTGATGGGACGGCTGCCCACAACACCTGCCACCAACCAAAATGCCGCGGCCGACCAATCGCCCTCGACCGTCGTCTTAGCAGGAAGATTATATCTCTGCCGACCCATAATTTCGTATTTTTCCCCTCGTTCATATACTCTTATTCCTGCGCTGCGCACTGCATCAAGCGTCATATCAACATACGAGGCACTTGTAAGACCATCGGTTATCTCGATTGTGCTGTTCCGGTCCAAAATAGGCAGAGCGAAAAGCAAGCCTGTAAGATACTGCGAGGAGATATTTCCAGGAAGTTTATAGTTGCCGCCTATAAGTGTTCCACGACAGGTGAGAGGAAGCTCAGTATCGGGATTATGCCTTTCGAACAGTATACCGTGCTGCGAGAGTGCATCGCACAATGCGCCGTTGGGACGCTGAGGCAGTTTACCTGCACCAATGAAAGTTGCATCGGCTCCAAGGGCGGCAGCCACAGAGAGCAAAAAACGGAGTGTAGAGCCACTCTCGCCACAATTCAGTGTAGCCCCTTTTTGTATTTTTACAGGTGCGACAGTAAAGACACCGTCGCTATATCTTATATCGGCACCAAGAGCATTCAGGCAGTTCATTGTCGCCACAATATCATCGTTCAAGGCACTGCACACGATAGTGCAAGGCTCTGTTGCCAGAGCCGCACAGATGAGCAGACGGTGTGCCTGCGACTTTGAGGGCGGTGGTGTTACTGCGCCCGATAATGTTCCATTGAGCCTTATATCCATCTTTTATCAATGATTCTATCTGAGAATCTGTTTAAGTTTATCATATAGTTCCTCGACCGTAAGCGTTACAAGAGTACAATCTCCGATAGCCTTTGGCAGAACTACTGTTATATTCCCTCCACGACGTTTCTTGTCCGAGAGGATAGCATCATAAAGGTCATCTGCACTATAAGGACACGAAAGGTCGAAACCGTAACGCAAAAGAAGTTGCGAGAGTTCATCTGTTACATTGCACAATCCGCACAATGGAGCCATACGTGCAGCAATAACCATACCTTTTGCTACGGCAGCACCATGAGAGACCTCGAAATTGCTCATTTTCTCTATTGCGTGCCCGAATGTATGACCGAAATTTAGCAGTCCTCTTATTCCGTTGTCAAATTCATCCTGTTGCACCACATCACGCTTTATCTCGACACAACGGGCGACCACAGACTCTCTGTCGAAAGGTGGTTCCTGCAGTCTGTCGTAGAGAGCCTTATCGAGAATAACACCATATTTTATAACCTCGGCACATCCATCACGGTAAATTTCAGGCTTAAGCGTATCCATAAGTGCAGTATCGCAACACACCAACGATGGCTGATAGAATGCACCTACAAGATTCTTTCCTGCCGGAATATCAATAGCTGTCTTTCCACCCACCGAACTATCGACCGCAGCCAGCAGTGTCGTTGGAATCTGTATATATTTTACTCCTCGCAAATAGAGTGCTGCCGACAGTCCGGCCATGTCACCCACCACTCCGCCACCAAAGGCAATCACGGCATCACTTCGGGTAAGTTTACAATCGGCAAGAAAGTTGAGAAACTCAAGCAGATTATCGGCGCATTTCGATGCCTCTCCTGCAGGAACAACAAATTTATCGGCAGCATATCCTGCTGCGGTAAGATTGCAGATGAGTCTCTCGCCATATAGTTCGTCTACCCGACTATCGGTAAGTACCCCCAAACGGCAATCGCCCACAATGGGACGTAACATTGTACCAATGTTTTCCAATATTCCGCGCCCTATCAGAATATCATAACTGCGCGAAGCCTCAACGTGTATTGTAGTATATGACATAAATATAATTACTTTTCTGTTCCCTCTTTGGCAATACATCCGTCGTGCAACAGCGAGCACAATGCCTGAGAATTGCCATCGGCAATAGCCTTACGGTATTCGGCCAGAGAGTTCATAAGATGGTCAATCTCGGTAAGAAGATTCTCCCGATTCTCGAGGAAAAGCTCGGTCCACATAGCCTCGTTCAGCCTTGCCACACGGGTGAGGTCGCGGAAACTGCCTGCACTGTACCCACGGTGATACTGCGCCGAGGGACTTTTCACAAATGCATTGGATACAACGTGACACATCTGCGACGTGTAGGCAATCATCCTATCGTGAAACTCGGATGTTGTTACCACATATTTTTTGAATTGCAACGGTGCAAGCATCCTCTTCACATTGTCGAGCAGAGCAATATCATCGTGCACAGGTGGTACGACAATGAGCGATGCACCCGAAAAGAGGTTGGCTCGGGAGTATTTGTACCCCGAATATTGCAGGCCTGCCATCGGATGGGCACCTACAAAGGTGAAGCCATATTTGTGTGCAAGTTCAAAACCTTTCTCACAAACCAAGCGTTTGGTTCCGCAAAAATCTATCACAAGAGTCGAAGAGGATATCTTCGCTGCATTAGCATCAAGATAGCCTATCACCGCCTGCGGTGTTGCAGTAAGCAACAGTAGGTCGCAATGCGCCAGCCTCTTATCAGAGAGTTCTCCGTCCAAGGTTCCTTCAAGGGCGGCATACCCTACGATTGTACTATTTATATCAAAAGCATACACTGAATGCCCGGCCGCCTTGAAAGCCTTAGCAGCCGAACCTCCTATCAGCCCTAAACCTACGACTCCTATTTTCATTTTTCTATTACCAACTCATTATACTGCGAATTTCGTTGACACGACGTGCCACATCGGCAAACTGCTCGGGAGTAAGCGACTGTGCACCATCGCAAAGAGCATGGACGGGGTCATTGTGTACCTCGATAATGAGTCCGTCGGCACCCGATGCTGTTGCAGCACAAGCCATGGGGCGCACAAGGCGCGAAACGCCTGTAGCATGGCTGGGGTCAACGATTATAGGCAGATGGGTCAGACCGTTGAGTACAGGCACTGCGGCAAGATCGAGTACATTACGTGTGTAGCTGTCGTAGCTGCGGATACCACGCTCGCATAGGATAACCTTTTCATTACCCTCGGACATTATATACTCGGCACTCATAAGAAGCTCTTTAAGCGTAGCCGACATTCCACGTTTAAGCAAGATGGGCTTATCGCAACGTCCAAGTTCTTTCAGAAGCTCAAAGTTCTGCATATTACGCGCACCCACCTGAATAATATCCACATCGGCAAACAGGTCGAGATGCGAAGCACTCATAATTTCGGTAACAAATGGCAATCCAGTTGCCTCACGAGCCTTTATAAGCAATTGCAAACCCTCGGCACGCAGTCCCTGAAAATCGTAGGGCGAGGTACGGGGCTTAAAGGCACCACCGCGCAACATATTTGCACCGGAAGCCTTTACCGACTGTGCAATGGCAAGAATCTGTTCCTCCGACTCAACCGAGCAGGGACCTGCCATAATACAGAAGTTTCCACCACCAATCTTTACCTTGTTGTCACCCGAACCAACCTCAATGACAGTATCATCGGGATGAAAACGACGGTTGGCACTCTTGAAAGGCTCGCTAATACGTGTCACATTGGCAATAATCTCGAGACCCGAAAGCAGGTCGATATCTATTTTACTTGTATCACCAATAAGACCGAGAACAGTCTGCACCTCTCCCTCGGATATATGTACCCTTACATTCTGCGACTCTAACCATTTCACAAGATTGTCGCGCTGAGCTTTTGTAACTCCGTTCTTTAAAACAGCTATCATAATGACATTTATTAATATTTCTATTTTGAGAATTACAAAAGTACAAAGATTGTTGTATTTTCCTATTATTTTTCTAAAATAATCGCCGATTTACATAAAAAAATAACAGTTTACACCTATTTTTACGATTATTATTGCAAAAAGAGCATAAAAAAAGGGAGTATCACACGCAGGATACCCCCTCTTATTGAGCCATACAAACACTCCATCACTCTACTTTTCTGTCACCTATCCACTTACCATAAAAAACCTTATGGTCGGGCTTAAACAGAGCGCCGAAGCCCTGACGGTAGCCGTTCACATATTTACCATACCAAAAGTCGCCATTTGTCCAATAATAGACACCGTAGCCATGGCGACGACCCTCAAATGTCTCGCCGTAGTAGACATCACCATTAGAATAGGTTATTTTATAGAAGCCGTATGGCGATTTTGCCTCCATTGTATCGGTAAACGGGTAATACAACTTCACATTTCCCTCGATATTGCACATCTTGACAATCTTTCCTGTCGATAGGTCGTACTCGACATAGTGCTCTTCGGAACCGACACGGGCGATTCCACTCATCATCGTTATTCCAAAGATATGTTTGCCATTACGAAACTGTCCGAATGTCTGCGCATCATCGTCGGTGAGATAATAACCCCAACCATATATTACATTATCTACAAGCTGCCCCACATACTGTCCGTGTTTTCCCGAGATATATTTTGTCTCGGCTTCGGCTGTAACATAATCACAGAATACTTGCTGTAGGATATCACTCATTTCGGGATATTTTGTAACAGGCTCTTGTGAACGGGCAACGACCGCAAAAAACAATGATAGAAGTGTAATCAAAAGGTTCTTTTTCATCTGTACAATTTATTCGATTTTATATAATCGGCTACTTTTGGAACCACAAATCTCGAGATATCGACACCCGAGGCAACCATCAAACGCACCTGTGTAGAGCTTATGTCATAAAGTTCAGAGGCAAGCCAGGTCACTCCCTGTGGCAGTTCAGGTTGTTCCTCATTATCACGAGGATAAACCACTATACTATAACGTTCAAGAATTAAGTCTCCTCGATACCAACGGTCGAATTTCTCCCAATTATCGGCACCGATAAGCAGTCGAAATGAGCGCTCGGGATATGCTTCCTCAAGAGCCTGCAAAGTGTGCAATGTATATGACGGTCGAGGAAGAGTAAATTCGAAGTCCGAGGCCTTGAAACGCGGTTCGTCCTCTATTGCAAGTCGCACCATAGCAAGACGAGACTCTTCGGGAGTAAGCTGCTGTCCTTGTTTGTGGGGATTAAGGGGAGAGACCATGAACCACACCTCATCGGCAAGGTGCTGACGCAAAGCCTCGGCAGCAAGAGCAGTGTGGCCTATATGAATAGGGTCGAAACTGCCCCCGAAAATAATCGTTCTTACTTTCTGTTTCATAATTCACATGCCATCACTTGGCAAGAAACCCTTTCACAACAGCCATCAGCTGTTCCTTGGCTGTCTCGAGATTATCGTTTATTATCACCTCATCGGCATATTGTGAATAGGTCATCTCCTGCTCGGCCTTTGCCAGACGTTTCTCTATCTCTTCGGGAGCAGTATCGCCACGCCCCACAAGACGTTGACGCAGCACCTCTATCGATGGAGCCTGAACAAATATGAAAAGAGCACGGTCGCCATAATAGTTTTTCAGATTACGACCACCCGCCACATCTACGTCGAAAAGAATATTCTGCTTCTCGAGTTGCTCCTCGACCTGAGACTTCAGCGTACCATAAAAACGACCCGGGTACACCTCTTCATACTCGACAAATTCATCGGCTGCTATCTTTGCGCTAAACTCATCGGGAGTAAAGAAAAAATACTCTACGCCATCCCTTTCGTTACCGCGAGGAGGGCGGCTTGTTGCTGATATCGAGAAGCCGAACGACAATCCTTGCTCCATCAGGTAATTTACCAAAGTAGACTTTCCCGAACCCGAGGGAGCCGAAAATATAACAAGTTTACCCTTAGCCATAATAAAAACAAATTTAGTAATATATTTTTACATCACATTAAGAACCTGCTCCTTAATCTGCTCAAGTTCATCCTTCATCATAACAACGATATTCTGCATCTGAGCATTATTGCTTTTGCTGCCCAGTGTGTTAATTTCGCGCCCCATCTCCTGTGCAATAAATCCCAATTTCTTACCCTGTCCGATAGAACCATCCATAATCTCAACAAAGTATCCAAGATGATTGATCAAGCGCTGTTTTTCCTCGTTTACATCGAGTTTTTCGATATAATAGATGAGTTCCTGCTCAAGACGGTTACTATCGTAATTCACACCCACCATCTTTTGCAGATTATCGACTATACGGGCACGTATCTTCTCGACACGCTCTTTCTCGTATGGTTCTACCGATGCAAGCAGTTCGCCTATGCGCTGAATATTCTTTCGGAATTTATTTGACAGAGCATCTCCCTCTTGACGACGAAAATCCATCAACTCATCTATTGCTTTCTCTACCGCTGCACGAACGACCGACCACTCATCTTCGCCTACCTCATACACCTCTTTACGGGCAACAACGTCGGGCATACGCAGGAGTATCTCCATAAGATTCTCGGGCATAGCAACACCCGTTGCTTCCGAAGCTATCCTCATTTGCTCTAAATAGGATTTCATAACCGCAACGTTCAGTGAGGGAGTATCACCCTTCTCGCCCTGCTCGATATAAAGTGCAAAATCAACCTTTCCACGTTCGAGACGACCTGTTATCATTGCTCTTATCTCCATCTCGTAGGCCTTGTACTGCGGTGCCATACGGGTGGTAAGATCCATAGCCTTACCGTTGAGCGAACGAATCTCTACACATATCTTTTTATCCTGAAACAGAGCTACGGATTTGCCGTAACCGGTCATCGAGTATATCATAACTGTTTTTTATTTATGGTGCGAAGATACGAAAAATATCGGCAAACAAGACGCATACTGCACAAAATTGTAGTCAAAGAGCATTTTAGACAGTTGCAGATTGGAAAACACTTATATTAAAAAATATTATTTATTATAGAAATTACACTTTAAATTCGTACATTTGCACGCAATTTAAATTGGGGAGTTGTACCCAAGTTTATATAAACCATAGACAAATTACAGAACAATGGCAGTAATTTTACATATAGAGGCATCTACCGAAATTTGCTCAGTAGCATTGAGCGAAGATGGAGATGTTTTTTTCGAGAAAAAGAACAACGAGGAGCGTTCACACGCAAAGGTACTTGCCCCATTTGTCGAGGAGGCAATATCGTACGCCGATGAGAGAGGACGAGAAATTGAAGCAGTGGCACTGAGCTGCGGTCCGGGCTCTTACACAAGCCTGCGAATAGCATCCTCCACTGCAAAGGGTGTATGTTATGGGCGGAATTTACCGCTTATCGCATTACCTACCACAGCCATAATGTGCGTACCCGTACTTTTCAACGACGAGATTCCCGACGAGGCACTTTTCTGCCCAATGATAGACGCTCGTCGCACCGAGGTCTATGCCACAGTTTACGATAGGGCGCTGGGCGTTGTAATGCCTACAAGCGCCGTTGTAGTCGATAGTAACAGCTTTGCCGAGTACCTCGATAAAGCCCCTGTCTATTTCTTTGGCAACGGTGCCGAAAAGTGCCGCGAGATTATCTCTCACCCGAATGCCCACTTCCTCACCGGACACCGCAATCCTTTGGCAAAGTGGATGATGCCCCTTGCCGAGCGTGCCTTTCTCGATGAGCGTTTCGAGGACATCGCCTATTTCGAGCCATTCTACCTGAAAGATTTCATTGCCACACAACCCAAAAAACTAATCTGAAAAGAAAGTTCTAAAGAGCTATGATGGAATATAATACCAAGCAAAAGAGACTCCCCCTGCCCGAGTATGGGCGCTCGGTACAGAAAATGGTCGACCACGCACTGACTATCGAGGACCGCAATGAGCGCCAACGTTGTGCCGAGACAATAGTACAGATAATGAGCAGTATGTTTCCCAACCTTCGCAACGAGTTACCCAACTACAAGCAGAAGCTATGGGATCACCTTGCCATAATGTCGGGATTTTCCCTTGATATAGATTACCCCGTCGATGTTATCAAAGAAGAGAAGTTTACAGAGCCACCGGCACGTATTCCTTACCAAAAAGGCGAAATTTCGCATAGACACTACGGCAGAATAGTCGAAAAGATGGTCGAGCATGCATGCACATTGGAAAGCGGCGAAGAGCGCGACCGCCTTATAGAGCTTATCCTCATTCAGATGAAAAAGAACTATATATCGTGGAACAAGGACGGCGTTGAGGACAAGCACATTTTCGAAGACCTACGCATCCTTTCAGAAGGTAAAATAGATATTAGCGAAGGTGAGATACGTCTGGGTGGGACAAAAAGCGACTACCAGAACCGCAACCAGCTCAAACGCAAAAAAGTTTTCAAGAAAAAGTTCTAAAAAGCTTCTTAAACACAAAAAGAATATTATGGCATCATTCATTATAGAAGGAGGACACAAACTGCAAGGCAGCATCACTCCGCAAGGAGCAAAGAACGAGGTTCTTCAGGAGATTTGCGCCACTCTGCTTACCGAGGAGGAAGTTACGATAGAGAATATCCCCGATATTGCAGATGTAAACAACCTGATACAACAACTTATGAATATGGGTGTAGCAGTCGCCAAGAACGGCCCCGGCAGCTACACTTTCCAGGCACGCAATATAAACATAGACTATCTTGAGAGCGACGAATACATCGAGGGCTGCGCCCGTCTGCGCGGTTCGGTGATGTTCATCGGTCCGTTGCTTGCCCGCTTTGGACGTGCAACACTATCTACCCCCGGTGGTGACAAGATAGGCCGCCGCCGTGTCGACACCCATCTTTTGGGTCTGAAAAACTTAGGCGCAACATTCCATCATATCGAAGAGAAAGGAATCTACCGCATAAAGGCCGACAAGTTGAAAGGTTGCTACATGTTGCTTGACGAGGCATCGGTAACAGGTACCGCCAACATAATTATGGCAGCCACCCTTGCCGAAGGCACCACTACAATCTACAATGCTGCTTGCGAGCCGTATATACAACAGCTGTGCCGCATGCTTTGCAAAATGGGTGCAAGAATCTCGGGAATTGCCAGCAACCTGATTACAATCGAGGGAGTGGTATCTTTGGGAGGCTGCCGCCACCGTGCCCTTCCCGATATGATTGAGGTGGGCAGCTTCATTGGAATGGCAGCAATGACCCAAAGCGAGATAACCATCAAGGATGTATCATTCGGCAATTTGGGTATAATACCCGATAGTTTCCGACGCTTGGGAGTATATTTCGAGCAGCAGGGCGATGACATATATATCCCCTCGCAAGACCATTACGAGATTGAATCATTTCTGGACGGTTCAATAATGACTATCAGCGATGCTCCCTGGCCGGGACTCACCCCCGACCTTTTGAGTGTGCTCCTTGTGACTGCCATTCAGGCAAAAGGCAGCGTACTCATCCATCAGAAAATGTTCGAAAGCCGTCTCTTCTTTGTAGACAAACTGATTGACATGGGAGCACAGATTCTTTTGTGCGACCCTCACCGCGCAATAGTCATAGGGCACGACCGCCAATTCAAACTGCGTCCACGCTCAATGAGCTCGCCCGACATACGTGCCGGAATTGCCCTGCTCATAGCGGCTATGAGCGCCGAAGGACAGAGCCGCATCGACAACATCGACCAAATTGACAGAGGATACCAGAACCTCGAACAGCGTCTGAATCAGATTGGAGCAAAAATAACCCGTTCATAAGAAAAAGATGTTAAAGAGAGACGAATTCACATATTTTGGTAAATTCCTGAAGCCCCATGGCACAAAAGGCGAAATAGGGCTTCTTGGCGACAGCTTCACACTTGGCGACGAGTGCGATTTTGTGGCGGTAGACATCGACGGTATATTGGTTCCGTTCTTTTTTGAGTACAAGAAGAGCAAGAACAACGACACACTTATAGTAAAAGTAGAACGGATGGAGAGTGCCGAAGATGTGCGTTTCCTCACAAACCGCGAAGTATATATTCCACGCGAATGGGTCGAGGAGAGCAACAACTACAGTTGGAGCTATTTCAGAGGTTTTACAGCCGAAGATTGCAGGATAGGAAAGTTGGGTGAGATTGTCGATGTCGACGACAGCACAATAAACACCCTCTTTGTCATTGACAATGGCAAAGAAGAGCTACTTGTCCCTGCGCAAGAGGAGCTAATAGATAACATCGACCACAAAAAGCGCCATATAACATTCAACCTCCCCGAAGGGCTTGTATAATCTAATTATCCCCGAATCATGGAGAAAGAGAATAAGAAAAAAAGAGTATTCAAGAGCAGCCTCACACGAAAGTACAGGCTCACTATACATAACGAGAACAAATTCGAGAATGTATTCGGATTCTACGTATCGCCATTGTGGGTAATTCTGTCGCTTTTCTTTTCACTTCTTTTAGTGATAGGTGTGGTGTATCTTATCCTTGTCTTTACGCCCGTTGTGGAATATCTGCCCGGATACGTCAGCGACCGTACACGCGAAAAGCTGGTGAACTATGCACTTACAATAGACTCACTGAAGAACGAGGTAGACAAGCAGGGACAATACATCAGCAATGTAAAGGCCATTTTCGAAGGGAATATAGAGACTGCAATCGACACCACCGCAAAAGGTGACACGCTTCCATTCACATACGCCACCGACTACCCTATCGATGCAACAGCTCTTGAGCAGGAGTTTGCCAAAGAGTATGAAGAACACGAACGTTATAACCTTATCTCACACGCAAGCAATGTGAGCACGTTACAAGGTATCAGTTTCCATCGCCCCACACGAGGAATGCTAATAAAACATTTCAACCCCAAGGAGGGACATTATGGAGTAGACATTGCCGAGAATCCCAACGAGAGCGTACTCGCCATTTGGGACGGAACCGTAATAATGAGTGACTACACAGCCAATGACGGCTACACAATAGCCATACAGCATAACGAGGAGCTTGTCTCGGTATACCGCAGTTGCTACCGACTACTGAAAAGTGTAGGCGACAAAGTCACTGCCGGCGACGTAATAGCAATACTTGGTGACAACAGCACAATTGACGAGGATGCAGAGGAAAAGAGTAAAGAGCTACACAGCAAGCCCTATCTGCATCTCGAGCTATGGCACCGAGGCGAGGCGCTCGACCCCAACATTTATATAGCATTTTAAAATATTACAGACACACTATACAGACATGAATAACACAAATAAGAGAGAGATAGCCATTTTAGGCTCTACCGGCTCTATAGGAACACAGACACTGCAAGTTATAGCCGAACATCCTGAATGTTTCAGCGTATATGCTTTGACAGCCAAAAGCCGCGTAGACGAGCTTATCGAGCAAGCACGCAAATTCAATCCCGCCGCAGTGGTAATTGCCGACGAGACAAAATACGAGAAGCTGAAAGATGCGCTATCCGACCTTCCCATAAAGGTGTATGCAGGTTACGAAGCAATATGCGAGATTGTAGAATCTGAGCCAATAGACGTTGTTGTAACTGCAATGGTTGGTTTTTCGGGACTACGCCCCACAATAGAGGCTATCAAGGCCGGCAAGACAATAGCACTTGCCAACAAAGAGACAATGGTGGTAGCCGGTGAGTTAATCACCCGTTTGGCAAACGAGCATAAAGTGCCTATTCTGCCTGTCGATTCGGAACACTCGGCAATATTCCAATGCCTTGCAGGAGAAGAGTTCAACCGCATAGAGAAGTTGATACTCACTGCATCAGGAGGCCCTTTCCGCACATTCACAGCCGAGCAGTTGGAGAAGGTGACAAAGGAGCAGGCACTGAAGCATCCCAACTGGAGTATGGGTGCAAAAATTACCATCGACTCGGCCACAATGATGAATAAAGGTTTCGAAGTTATGGAGGCAAAATGGCTCTTTGGCATCGAGGCCAAGGATATTGAGGTTATTGTACACCCACAATCGGTAATACACTCCATGGTACAATTTAACGACGGTGCTGTAAAGGCACAGCTCGGCACACCCGATATGCGCCTGCCCATAATGTATGCCCTGTCGTACCCCACCCGCCTCAGTTCCTCGTTCGAGAGACTCGATTTTGGCAAATTAGGAGAGCTGACCTTCGAGAAGCCCAACCTTGAGCTTTTCCCCAACCTGCGCCACGCCTATGATGCGCTGGCAATGGGCGGCAATATGCCCTGCGTAGTAAACGCAGCAAATGAGGTCTGCGTAGCAGCCTTCCTTGCCGACCGCATAAAATTCACCGACATGAGCCGTCTCATAGAGCGAGCCATGCAAAGTGCGAACTTTACCATCAAACCCACACTCGACGATTATATCGCAACAGATACCGAGGTGCGCAAGATGGCAGAAAGTTGGATATAATCATAACAATAACAAAACATATACAAGTAAAATGGAAATATTTTTTATACGTGCGCTTCAGCTGATACTGTCACTCAGTCTGCTGATTCTAATACACGAGTTCGGTCACTATCTTTTCTCAAAGATATTCAAGGTAAGAGTCGAGAAATTCTATCTTTTCTTTGATTGGGGAATCTCGCTTTTTATGATTCCCTCACGACTGAGCAAAAAAGAGGACAAAGCACTCATTAAGTTACCCCCCACTAAAGACGATACCGAATATGGAATAGGATGGATACCATTGGGAGGCTACTGCAAAATCTCGGGAATGATAGACGAATCGATGGATACCGAGCAATTGAAACAGCCTGCACAACCTTGGGAGTTCCGTTCGAAGCCAGCCTGGCAGCGTCTTCTCATTATGATTGGCGGTGTCTTGTTCAATTTCATTCTTGCACTGTTTATCTATAGTATGGTCCTCTTCACTTGGGGAGAGAGCTACACCGATATTCAGAAAGCAACATACGGAATGGAATTTAACCAAGAGGCCAAGCAGTTGGGCTTTGTCGATGGAGATATTATGCTTCGCGTTGATGGCAAGGATGTACACCGCCGCGATGTAGACCTTCTGCGTGCCATAGCCGACAGCCGCGAAGTGACAGTGCTTCGCAACGGCAGTGAAACCAATATTGCCATCCCCGAGGAGTTCGGTCTCTTGAACATGGGCAAAGAGGAGCCTTTCATGCAGTTCCTTACACCAAGCGTTGTAGACAGCGTAGTTGCCGGAACTGCAGCCGAGGCGTTGGGAATTATGGCAGGCGACAAGATTATCAGCATCTGCGGTAAAGAGGCACAGACAAACAACAAACTAAGAGTTGCGATGCAACAGCTTCAGGAGTCAGGAGGAAAAGCGCTAACAGTAACCGTAATGCGCGACAGCCTCACCACTCTATCGGCAAAGGTCGACAGCATAGGAATGTTGGGCATATACTTCAGAATACCCGATTATCCCACAATAACCAAAGAATACGGCTTCTTCGAGTCGTTCCCCGCAGGTATAGTTTATGGTTGCAACGTACTCAAAGGATATGTCAGCGATTTCAAGTACATATTCTCTAAAGAGGGCGCAAAATCGGTTGGAATGTTCGGCACAATAGGCAGCATGTTCCCACCTATGTGGGATTGGCATCTTTTCTGGATGATGACAGCCATGCTCTCGCTCATCCTTGCCTTTATGAACATACTGCCTATCCCTGCATTGGATGGCGGACACGTGTTGTTCCTGCTTATAGAGGTTGTAACCGGCCGCAAGCCGAGCGACAAGTTCATGGAGCGTGCACAAATGGTTGGTATGTTCATTCTGCTTGGACTATTTATCCTTGCGTTCTATAACGATATGGACCGATTTATTTTTTAAATGAGGTTTAAGATAATGCAGTTCAGATATTTGATATACGCAGCACTTCTGCTTGCATCCTGCGCAACAGCAAAGGATGCAACAGATAGTATGGCAGAGAGCAGCATTAATTCAAAGCACAATGTTGCAAATACAGGACATATAGCACAAAAGTCCGAAATAAGTAAGGAAATAAAAAAGAAAGAGAGAGAGAAGAGAACCGACCGTTTCGCCTTCACACTCTTCGGGCACATCTGCAATAACGATGCAAATGAAAATATCTGCATATCGCCTGCAAGTGCCGAGTGCGCCCTTGCAATGGTAGCCAACGGCGCTAAGGGGAAGACTCTCGAACAGATTCTGGCGACCCTGAACAGCGAGGACTTAGCTTCACTTAACAACAAAGTATTTTACGAAGCACCATCTGAGGATGGCGGCACTATCGTTTCATCGGCAAACTCAATCTGGGTTAATGAGAATATGCCCGTAAAGGAGAAATTCATTAACGACAACAAGATGTTCCACGATGCCGAGGTTGCCAACGTACCGTTCGATGCCGGTACCCTATCTGCAATAAACGACTGGTGCTCACACAAAACCAACGGCAAGATAGAGAAGATACTCGACCGACTCGACGAAAACAGCAGAATGATACTCATAAATGCTCTCTACCTGAAAGGACAATGGAAGGATGAGTTCAATAAGAGCGCAACAGCCGATGCACCATTTACAAAAGCCGATGGAACCGTTACAACCGTAAAGATGATGCAACAGACCCTTACAACATCATACAACCTTGACGACAACCTAAGAATGGTATCAATGCCGATAAGGAACAGCAATTTGAATGTATGGTTTGTACTGCCACGTCAAGGATTGAGTATAAGTGAAGCTGTAACCCACCTTGCATCGAGTTACGACACCCTGCGCAATGGAATGAATCATAGTCAGAGAGTAAGACTCTATCTTCCACGCTTTAAGACCGAGTACAGCACAAGCCTCAGAGAGAGTCTCAGAGCATTGGGAATGACCAATGCATTCAACAACAAAGCCAACCTAAAAGGTATAAGCAAGGTACCGCTGTATATCGACGATGTACTACAAAAGACCTATCTGAAGATAGATGAAAAGGGTGCCGAGGCTGCAGCAGTTACATCTGTTATGATAGGAATGCTGGCAATGCGTCCTACAAGCGAACCGATAGAGGTGAGATTCGACCGTCCTTTCCTTTATATAATAACTGACACCCAAACAGACAATATCTTATTTATAGGAAAAGTAGGTAACCCCACAGAATAACCTTTAAACAAATAGCAATATGAGAAAAAGTATTTTCACACTGCTTCTGCTTTTTGTAGCAATAGCAGTATCGGCAGGCAAAGGTCCCAAGTATGTTTTCTACTTTATCGGCGACGGAATGGGTCCCTCGCACGTACTTGGAACAGAACTTTATTTAGGCGAGATGCAAGGCGTAATAGGCCGTCCGCAACAGCTATGCTTTACACAGTTCCCCACAACAGCCTTTGTAACCACATTCTCGGCAAGCAACGGAGTCACCGACTCGGCAGCATCGGGAACAGCCCTTGCAACAGGCAACAAGACCAACAACGGTCATTTGGGAGTAACCCCCGACGGAGCACCCGTATACAGCGTTGCAAAAGCCGCACAGGAGGCAGGATACGCCGTTGGACTGTCGACCACAGTACCCATCAATCACGCCACTCCCGGCGCTTTCTACGCACACCAGAAGAGCCGTAACTACTACCCACAGATTGCCCGTGAGATGCTCACTGCCGACTATCATTTTTATGCCGGCGGCGACCCCATATGCAGCGACGCAGAACGCGAGCAGCTTTACAAGGATGCCAAGGCACAAGGTTATGCCATTGCACGCGGATATGCCGACTACAAGGCAAAGAGCAATGCCGAGAAGATGATGCTTTATCAGAAAGAGGTTGCTACACAGATACCCTACACAATAGACCGCACAGCCGACGACCTTACCCTTGCACAGATTACCGAGGCCGGCATCGACTTCCTGTCAAAGAAGAGCAAGAAAGGCTTTTTCTTTATGGTGGAGGGTGGCAAGATTGACTATGCTTCACACGATGACGACGCTGCTACAATGATGCACGAGGTAATGGATTTCAACGCTGCCATCGAGGTGGCATACGAATTCTACAAGAAACACCCACAGGAGACGCTTATCATCGTTACAGCCGACCACGAGACCGGTGGTATTGTGCTTGGCTTCAAAGGCTCATACACATTGAATCTGAAAGCACTATCGGGACAGAAGGTAAGCGAAGACCGCCTCGAAGAGATTCTCGTTGCAGCGGCCGACGAGAAACAACTCTTATGGCACGAATTAAAAGAGATTCTCAGCGAGAATATGGGACTTTGGAAAGAGGCAGCAGTTGATGAGAAACAGACCGAGAAGATGAAAAGTCTGCTACAGGCTGCTAATCGCCCCGACAACGACAAGGAGATGCGCGACAACTGGATGCGTATAATTGCAAACTATGCCAAAGAGGTTGTATCTTACTCGGCAGCTGTGTCGTGGGCAAGCGGCAACCACTCGGGCACATTCGTTCCTCTCTTTGCCATCGGTAGAGGTGCCGACAAATTCCAGGGACTCATCGACAACACCGATATACCCAAAATCATAAAAAAAGTTGCAAAATACTGATTAGTTCCAATAAAACATAAGCAATGCTCCGAAGCCTTTTAATTGGTTTCTGAGCATTGCTTATGTTATCTGCACATCTCAATATCTACGATATACAGTCTCGCCGCTATCATCCCATAGGTAGAGTCGATTATTGTGTATCTCGATGCCATACACCTGTATATTATCGTATATATATGATTCGAGCAGCAATTCATCGTGACGAATATCATAAATGCCCATATCGGTATCCATTGTAATGCCATAATTGTCCTCGATACGCACTGTACCCGACCAGCTACCATCGGCAGTAAAGGTCAGAGTGCGCTCGATGTAAGTGTAATAGTCCTCCTCTACGCTCACCCATCGGCCCACAATCCTATCTTCGAGGAAATGCGAATCGTGGTGGCACCCTGTAACCAACAAGAAGAGAAGGAGCAGCAGTACATTGAACATTAATCTTTTAATCCTATCCATAGTAATACTCTTTATATATTAAACGAACGAAACGGCAAAATGTAACACCATATAGGTGCATAAATACAAAAAATAATCCGAAAACCTTGGTTTCCGGATTATTTTTTGTATTTATCTGTATCTTATTCTTTGACCTATTCGCAGAACCGAACGCGACGTAAGCTTATTCAGTCGATAGAGGGTGTTAACCGGTACACCGCACTTACGTGCTATAACCGACAGGCTCTCGCCCTTACGAACCTTATGGTATAAAGGTTCGGCACTCTCGATAATCTTACCAGTCTTCTTGTCAATCTCTTGATAGACTCCTTTGCGGTAGGTGTAGAAATCGCCTGTAACATCTTGCTTCTCGAAGTCGAACATCAACGCAGGATTAAGGTTCTTTCCTGCAAGCAGAGTCTCGAAGTGCAGGTGTGAGCCGCTGCTGCGTCCCGTGTTTCCTCCAAGCGCGATAGGCTGTCCAGCCTTTACATTCTGTCCCTCTACAACCAGCCACTTTGACAAGTGTCCATAAAGAGTCTCCAAGCCGTTATTGTGACGTATTACAAGGTACTTACCATAGCCACGACGACGACCCTGATTCTTTACTATACGCACCTTTCCATCAAAAGCCGAACGTATGGTATCACCAACATAAACCTTTACGTCAATACCGTTGTGTACACGGCGACGACGAGGACGGTATCCGAATATATCGGTTATCTTGGTATTTGTTGTAGGCATTGCAAAACCACGAAGGTCGACACGGAACGAATCGGGCAACTCGGCTTTAAAACGGACATGGTCATTCGACCACTCGTCGTAAAGCTCTTCTGCCGGGAACATATTTGCCTCGTTAAGAAGCATATCTCTTAGTGCAATAGAGTCGACAAATGCCATCTGCTTGTCAAGAGGCGACTGGGCAGCAAGCAAGTCCTGCGCCTGTACCCCCGTAGCTGCCCAAAAAAGTGCAGCCGATGCTACTATAGGTCTTAACAGATTTTTCAAATTTATCTCTTTATTACTTGTTCAAATATTTGCAATAAACGCGGATAATTTCTGCATTCGCAATGGAATGACAAAATAAATTTTGTCTATCCCCCTTATTTGTTTAAATATTTCAGCGTCTCCTCGCCACCATACTCGAAATGGGTTACAGCACACTCGTAGTCGAACAATTCACCCTCTTTAAAGAAGCGGTTAATCTCGATAAGAGCATTCTCGACCGAGTCGGAAGCGTGAACAACATTCTGCTCGCCACTCATAGAGAAGTCACCGCGGATAGTACCGGGAAGCGCCTTACGCGAGTTTGTCACACCAACCATCTGACGCACTGTATCGACAGCCTCGGCACCCTCGAGACAGCAAGCGACAACAGGACCCGCCTGCATCGAAGCCTTCAAGTAGGGATAGAAAGGACGCTGTACAAGGTGAGCATAGTGCTCGGCCAGAATTTCGTCGGTTAAGAACATCATCTTAAGACCTGCTATGCGAAGGCCTTTACGCTCGAAACGTGTTACAATGTCGCCCATAATGCCACGCTGTATAGCATTGGGCTTGATAAGGATTAGAGTTCTCTCCATAATAAATGAGTTTTTCGGATATAGTTAGAGTTGTTGATGCTGCATTGTTTTGCATCTTGCAAGTGACATACGACTTGCAAGTTACAAAGGTAGTAAAAAAAACATTATAAATTAGTTAATTAAAGAAATTTATAATGCAGATGGTTATATTATAAGATATAAAAAAGGAGAAATATAAAGTAAGATGATAATATTAAGCCGCGCATTGTTATTTCGAATATCTGTAATAACAATGCGCGGACAGAAGATGTGTTTATACGAGTTATTCCTTAGACTCTCTTTCTATTGCTCTTAGAGTTGTTTTAAACTCTCCTACACCGGGTATAGTAAGTTTTCTTCCAGGTCCTACATGAACTTTATAACCACCGATAGTTGTCCTCTCATGAATTTCGTAGAACGAACCTTTTTGGTGCTCATCGGAATACTCGGGGAAGTACTGAATACACTTGTTCATTTGCTCTTGAATCCTTTCTACTGAGTATATCGGTTTAATATCACTATCTTCCGGGATTAAAGTTCTTTTTTGTTTAGCCTCGGCATAAAGATCGTAAGCTACACAGAATGATATTCCAGCCTTCCTATTTGAAGAGTATACCAAATTAGCTCTATAATAATAGGGATCGGAATACTCGGGACAAGCCTTAATTGCCTTCATAATGAGTGGATATTTCTGTCTCATCGAACCGTTTATACCAGTATATGCATCGACTATTCGCAAATACATAACAGCCTGCTTATACCCACTCTCCTCTTGGAATTCGGGGGTCAGAACCAATTCCTCGGCATAGCTGACTACATCGTTATAGAGTTTTAATGCCGCTGCCCTGTTTATAATATTAAGCGTTCTATCGTATGTATGTTCCTTCTCGTTCTTATTACGTAGCGCTTTATAATATAAGTTCATAGCAGGAAGATAATCCTTGTTAGTAGCAATTACCTTATTGGCCAGAATCTGATCGACAACAGTATCGCCTTCGGTATTCCAACGCCTCTCCAGTACTTCAACTAATCTTACGATATCCTTAGAATCTACCACCCAAGAGGCCATCTCTGAGAATCTTCTATTTATACCTCGTTGGTATACACTCGTAAAATAATCCAATTTTGATACTGCATTAGCACCTGTGCCTAACATCTCATCGGGTTTTACAGCAGCTAATATGCTTCGTGCCTTTTTAAAAGCCAATGTGGTGTCTGACGAGTATATTTGTCGTGCTTTGGGAAGACCTACGCGCATAGTATCCTTACGGAACTTATAGAACATAGTCTTAGCAAAAGCATCAATATCCTTCATCTCTAACTGCAAATCCTCCGATTCTACAATAGAACGGGTCATATTATAGATTTTAGTGTTCATTATATCATTAGCAAAGAGGACATTATCCCAATTAATCTCCTCATTCTTGCCATCCTTGACAATATTGCTATACCAGCTCGACTCGTTCTTCTTATAAACTGTATTATCCTTTGTTACTATAGGACTATTCATTATTGTATCCAACTGCCAATTTGCACGAAGATATTCGAGCTGCTGAGCACGCAGCTTAGCCACAGTAAGAGTATCTGTGCCGGATATCTGACTGTTGAGTGTATCTATATTGACTATAGCAAGTTCAAAAATGTCCATAAGAACCTCATTGTACATTTTCAAACGGTCGTAACGCTTTTGAACTGTATCAGCACTTATCGAAGCATTAAGTATTGCAATACCATCGAGATACTGTACCAGATGTCTGTCGGGACGTGCACAAAATGCCTTTTTCCAATGTTCATATACACGTCTGTAATTTTCACGTGACTTGTCGGTGCCTATTTCTTTCTTATACAAGGAGATTAAAGCGTCACGCGATTTTGTTGTCATGCGCTCAATCGGATTAAGATGTTTTACCGTGTTTATAACAATATCATCCAAATAAGCATCTGCGTCTGCTATTGTCAATCTGATGTCATCGTACTCTCTGCCGAGATAATATGGACGTAACAGATAATCTCCAACAAGGAGTTCAGTCTCGACCCTTCCATTAAAATCGCTGTAAAGTACTTTAGCAGCTTTACGCATATCGGGCAGAGCATATATGTGAAGTTCCGCATTTATCAATGGAGATTTTGCAAGGTCGCATATAGTAACTCCCATAAGTCTCTTACCTTGCTTGGCGGTGACATCCAATTGGGAAAGCAGCTTTGCGTCAAACTCTAATTTATCCTTGCTGATTTCAACGGTTTTTCCAGCCTTTACCTTTACATTGACAGGTTTTATCTTCTGCTCTTGATAAGAGACATTCAAAACATACTCGCCCGCTATAAGTTCAACAGAAAAGGTACCATCGGCCGAGGAGGTTGTTATTATAATATCATCCTCCGAGACAAACTCCAATTTAGCATTCTCTAAAGCATCACCTTTTTCATATGTAACTATACCCTTGACTGTTCCATACTTCTTTCCGTCTACCAGAATTCTCTTTTTGGGCTTCATAGCCTCTTTTAAAGAGTCGGAGACCTCGGACACTTCGACTTTCACAGAAGCCACAACTGTATCCAATACTGCATCACAGACATAAGCAGGCATCACATTACCGGCCTTGACTACCGGCACGACAAAAAACAGCAATGCAAAAATCGCAAACATATTATATCTTCTCATAGTCTTTTACTTTATATTATATGAAACACCCAAACGGAAACCTAAAGTTCTTACAGGATTGTAGTCAACAGCATACTCTGTAATGAACTTATTTGTGTGGAAACGCAAATCGGCCTCACCAAAAATATTCCAACTCTTGCTTATAGAGTACTTTGCATTGAATGCAGTATGCAGACCAACATTCACATTATCGGGCTTATTGGTAGTAAACTTATAGCCTTCTAACTCGGGATTAACCTCATCGTTAGTGAAACTTTTATCAAGACCGACACAAGTACTTACAATGGGACCGACATACAGCGCAGTGTTCCAGCGACGCTCATTATCGTAACCATAAATAATGTTACTCATATCGAATTTCACATCAACTATACCATTTAGATAGGTGTAATCCTTGTCATAAAGTGCTTTAATCTTATTGTCGGTGAATTTACCCTGCTGTGTAAATGTAAATTTCTCAAGGTCGAGCATAGCACGGAAACCAATATTCTTATAGGGTTGGTACTCGGCACCTAATGCTACCGAATAATCCATTTTCACCTCCTTGCCGTATGTCTCACGATTGAATATATACTCGGGACCTGCCATTGCAAATAGAGTAGTCTTAGGCTCAAACTCATCGTCAGCCTTAATTAATGATCCGGCACCACAATTGTAGGGCGAACCAAACTCAATACCGGCCGAAAGAGTAAAACGTGTTACAAGCTGATCGTAATGTTCTGTTCCCTCATAAAAATCATCTTTGAAATGAGCATATGTAAGACGAGGTTCTATAAAAAGGTTCTTGCCTTCACTTGAGTGATATTTAAAGCGGAAAGCCCCTGTAAAACCGCCATATCCTGCCGAAGATTGGTCATCCATTGTATTTCTATATCTCCAATGACCACCAAACTCGACACCGGCAAGCGCTGTTAATGAGAAGCCACGGCCGGAATTCTCGTTCAATGCCCTAATAGCATTTATCATAAGTTCGGTACGACCAAAAGCAAACTGCGACTTAGGATACTTCTCTTCATCGTCCTTATACCATGCTCCTGCCGACCATCCACCCGAAAGTTGATAACCAAAGTACTTCGAGAACCAGTGACCATAACCCAAAGTAAGAGCAGGACCAAGAGTATTCTTAAAATCCATTGTTGCATAAACACTCTGCACACCTCCTGCAACAAAGAAGTAGTTCTGAGCAAAAGGAATATCAGATTCATCCGAGGTCAATACATCATCGGTATTAAGTGAGTAGCTTGTTCCAAGGCGTAGTGCCAATGTACGTACAGGATTATAATCTACCAAATTATCATATATAATATCGTTTCCGTACACACGTAAATCGGCCTCACCAAAAATACTCCAATTAGAATTTATACGATAAGAAGAATTAAATGCAAGATGACCACCTATAAAAGTCTTTTTAGAGTGTCTGTTGTCTATATTAATCTTTTCCGCAGGTTTAGTGCCATCCATATATTCGGTTGTAATATCATCGTAACGACTAATCACAGCACCTAAATAAAGAGCATTGTTCCAACGACGCTTCATATCATATCCATAAAACATGTTCGAAAGGTCAAATTTTACATCAGCTATCGCACTAATTATATTATAGTCCCTTCTCCATATTCCTTTACCATCTTTTAATACGCCACCAGCTAAGCCTTTATAAGAGTAGGGTTTGTTGAAACCATATACAGAATAGTCGAACATAGCACGTGCTCCGAATAGTTTGAAAGGCTGGTACTCGGCACCTATACCATATGAAACATTCAGATTGGTACCACCGACATAAGCCTCACGGTTGAAGACATAGTTCGGTCCTGCCAACACAAATACAGAAGTCCTGGAAACAAACTCATCCTCAGGCTCCGGCTTATCCAAAGAACCGGCTCCACAATTATAAGGTGAGCCAAATTCAACACCTGCAGATAGGGTAAAACGTGTTACCAACTGATCATAATGCTCGGTGCCGACATACTGTTCGTCCTTAAAATTAGCGTATATAAGACGAGGTTCTATGAAAATATTTTTTCCTTCAAGTGTGTGATATTTTAAACGTATACCACCGGTAAAACCGCCATATCCTGCCGAGGATTGTTCCGCAATTGTATTTCTATATCTCCATACTCCACCCAACTCGGCACCGGCAAGTGCTGTCATTGAGAAGCCACGTCCCGTACTGCTGTTCAGTGCTCTAAGCATATTTACCATAAGTTCGGCACGACCGAAGGCCCACTGCTGCTTAGGTATCTTATTATAATCCGGCATATACCAACCACCGGCCGACCAACCACCCGAGAGTTGATAACCCAAATATTTCGAGAACCAATGTCCATAACCCAAAGTGAGTGCAGGACCAATAGTGTTCTTGAATTTCATTGAAGCATAAACGCTCTGAATACCGGCCGAAATAAAGAAATAATCATTTGCAAAAGGTATATCATCGTCGTCGGTAACTGTATTATAAAATCTACTAATAACATTTGCCGAACTTACACCTGCACTACGTACAGCATCGAATACGTCATTAGCATCAAGCGAGTAGCTCGAACCTAAACGGAAAGCCAATGCGCGAACAGGATAAAAATCTACCGAGTTATCGACAAAAAAGCTATTGTCATAAACACTCATATCCAACTCACCAAACAATTTCCAATAATCGTTCAGTTTATAAGATGTATTGAAAGCAACGTGCCCACCCACAAAAGTCTTTCCGTCATTGACATTCTTAAATTCAACATCTCCAATAGCAGCAGGTCCATCTACATGCTTACCACTAACCTTTTCCTGACTGCTCACTACAGCTCCAAGATATAAAGCACTATTCCATTTACGATACTTATTGTATCCATAGAACATATTGGTCAGGTCGAACTTCAAATCAAAAATTCCGCTAAGAGTATAATACTTCTTTTCCCATATACCGGTACTCTTTATTGAAATTCCATTAACCTCACCCTTCTCGGTCACAGGAACATTAAAACTATAAACCGAATTATCCATCATGGCGCGTACTCCAAAGAGACGGAATGGTTGATACTCCAAACCAATAGCATACGAACCATTTATGTTTGTTCCACCACTGAACGCTTCACGGTTAAATATATAGTTGGGGCCCATCATTGCAATAAAAGAGAATTTTGGTTTAAATTCATCATCCTCCCCAATTATACGCCCTTTTCCATCCATAGCCGGATTGCCATACTCCATACCAAGAGCCAGGCTATAGCGTGAATCGCTGTTACGATAGTTGACACCGGCATAGTGCCCCTCTCCGGCTTTTGCATAATTGGCAAAAGTCACACGAGGTTCAAAATAAAATGCATTACCGTCAGAATGGTAATATTTCATTCGTAAAGCAGCAGTGATACCATCATAGTTTTTAGAGTATTGGTCATTGAGATTGGTACTGTACTTCCAAAGTTTTCCGAACTCATAACCTCCCATCACATCAAGCGCGAATCCTCGCATACCTTCCTCTTTTAGAGCCGAGAAGAGATTGAACACAGCCTCGGCACGCCCAAAAAAGTATTGTGTTTTTGGGTAGAGAGTATACTGATTATTACCTTCGGCATCTTCTGAAACAATCCTCTGCCATCCTCCAGCCGACCATCCGGCACTTAACTGAACAGCGAATCTAGGTCCAATCCAACGACCGTAACCGACTGCTAAAGTAGGTGCAAGTGTATTGATAAAATCAATATTTGCATTAAGACTCTGCAGACCGGCAGTAACGAACATATAATTACGTGAGAATGGAATAGTATCCATAATACCATTCAATTCGTTGCTGAATGTATAGTTAACAGCAGCACGCGCACCATACGATATATTATACTTAGAGTACCAATACTCCTTCTCGGCACCATTATACCCCTCGGCACCTACATTGATATATGGCTCTATTGCAAGTTTCACTTTTTTACCTAAGCGAATATCTCCTTTCAGACCCAAAGTAAAGTATGGCGACGTAACATCCCTTTCGTAAACATCACCAAACTGATATCCGGCACCTATCATTGAAGATAGTTCAAGCGCACGATAAGGATTATAACCCAAATAGTACCTTGTAAAATTAAAATAGTGATTCAGCTGTATGGCATAACGATAGAAATATGCATCATCGCTCTTTATCTCACTCTTACCATACAGAAAGTTTAGGCTCAAGATATTGGTTCTATTAATCTCTTTTCCTATACTCAACCCCCACATTGATGTTGGATTGTAATCATAATTGTATCGAGGCAGCATAAAATCGGCACCCAAAGATGCTCCAATAGAAAGATGCGAGAAGAAGCCCCTGTTCGAATAGGGTACAGCATCACTATAGCGATAACGTCCTTGTCGAAGCATATCAAGAGCATTATGACCATATTCATTAGCTCTAAATATCTTCTTATGCAGCATAGAAGTATCACTTTTCAGAGTACTTACTCTATCGGATGATATAGAACCGTATGCTTTGCTGAATGGTGTTACCATTACCATACAGCAAAAAAGCAAAACATATCTTATAAATGAATTCTTCATATAGTATTTTAATCTTATCGATTATATGAGTTTCTTACTTAAATTTCTTTTTCAAATCTTCTACTTCTTTCAGGGCCTTAATATATGTGGCATCTTGTTTGCCGGTAACTGCCTCATAATAAGAATGTCGAATATCCTTTAGTCCTTCGAGCAGATGCTCTTTTCCAGATTTTGATTTTTTCAATCCTTTCTGCAGACCTTTCATTCTTACCGAAATTATATTATAGTAGTTTGCATCTAATATTAAAGCCTTATACATCGCAAGACGAGCTTTTGACATACTCCTTGCTCTTTTACTCTTATCCAGTTCACTGATGGCTGTCTTGTAGTTAAGAAAAGCTATATCAGCTTCAGATAGTGCCGTAGAGTCAATTGCCATGATTCTGCCTCTCTCCCAAGATGTAAGTGCGATATCTACAATCTCACCATTTCCACTCAACAACTCATAATCATTGCTTGCAATATATATCTTGGATATATCTTGTGAGAATGACCTTGCAAGATAATTCTGTGCGACGCTCAACGCATAATCATCATTACCGGGTTCCTCATCGTTCTTTCTATTATATATTATTGCCTTCAAATAATTGGCCTCACTATTATCGGGCAACAATCTTGAGGTTTCCAGAGCAATATCTAGTTCCTTGCCACCTTTAATCTCGGTATCATCCAAGAAAAGGTTAAGGATTACTTTATTTATAGCCGAGGTTCCCTCGACAATACTGCGTTGCTCCATAGTCTTTGCATCATTGTTCTTGATGTTTCCTGTAACGCAACTGGCAATAGCAGCCAAAGTATCATACCTATGTTCCTTATCCTGCTCAATAATGCCTTTAAGCATCCATATATCCTCTGCCCAACGAGAACCGGGATTCTTTATAGCCATTATAAGCTGATTGGCCGCTACGACGGGAGCATTCATATATGCGCGTACATTTCCTGTCTCAATATCCTTTATTGGCTCGTCCTTGAACATATACTCTCCCTTTTTAAATCTAATTGTGTCTTCATCGGGAGTCACAGAACGTTGGATGTACATTTCATCCGAAGAGGAACCATAGAATGATACCGAGTCACGATAAGAGTTCAGAACAGGATACTTAATCAGATTATTATTTTTACGAGGGTCCTCACCTCTGTTCAGATAGCTTAAAATTTCCTCAACACTTCCTGCGCTAAGATACATAGTTTCAGTCTCTCCTGTATCGGAGTTATTGGCCGATATTCTGTAAGTTCCATTACTATCAAGCACAAAGCCGCTTTTCCTGAAATTATCATAGTTGATTATTTCAGGAGACTTATAATCGAGTACAACTGTATCCTTTTGAGCCATTGGAATTGCATCTACGTCGATAAATTTCTCCAAGACACTAAGGTCGTAGTTGTTTCTTGCAATGTAGCTGCTGGCAAGATGTACTGCTGCATAAACCCAGTATCCATCATGATTCTGCATGGCAATCTCATCGCCTGTATCACGTGTCCTTTCAAGGGCTAAGCTTGCTACTTTTTCACGCTCTTTCATATTGTCCAGATGATTCAACAGGACAAAATATTCACCACGATTGAACGATGATATGCTATCAATGCCACCATTGTATTTCTCAAGAATTTTGTCGGCAGGTAGCTGTCCACGTACATTTACAGTGTATTTATAGTACACTGTACGAAGAGGCGATAGATAAGGCTCTAACTCCTTTGCCGAGTAACGACTACTGATGATATTCCAATGCTTTTCGGTATTATCATTGGGATGCTGTTCTATCACACTTTGTATATAATCGGCTATTTCGTTCTGTCCTTCGGCTCTTGCAATCTTAACTACAGAGTCCCAAGGAGCAACGACCAACTTGCAAGGCGGTATGCGTCCCTGAGATGTTATCTGGCGTATACGTCTTATAGCATCAACTGCACGCTGCTCGGCCAGCAAAAGGTTTCTGTGTCTTCGGCCTTCGGGTGATGCCTGTCCTGTTATAAAAATAGTATCTATAGTACCGTTTGCTTCGTCTATTACCGATTCAAAAGTTACTCTTAGTTTCTCGAGCTGAATATCGTTAATTGTATCCTTTTCGAGAATGTCTCGTCCCTGTTTATATTTAAGACGAAGCTCGTCGGAACGGCCATAAGAGTGGTCCTTCATCTTTACATAGAATGTTGCAGAATCGGGAAGATACTGACGGTATGCATAATCGAGAAACTTCCAAGGGCTTCGACGTTCACCATTATCTTTATATTTCTCTGTATCCGATATATAAGTAGTGTTATAGTCCTCAACCGCAAGCAGAAGTCCCGAAGGATATGGATGGAATGCGTCGGGGTCATGTCCTGTAAGCACCTCATACGTCTCTACAAATATTGTATCGCGATTACTCGACAATGCAATTCGGTTTCTTACAGTATCGATAAGATGTGAATATATACTACGGCTACTCGATGCTGTATCGGCTGCAAGGAACCCTATATACACATTACGGAGTGAATCGCAAGCCACACTGTCAGAAAACAGACTAAGCCAGTCAGAACGTTTAAATAGTTTTTTGTCTTTGGGGAATACACGTAACAAATTATCTCTATCAGTTGGAACAACAGATGCCTTTACAACTTTTTTTCGTACCTCATACCATAAAGAATCGATACGATATACATTGGGAGAGATAAAATAATGATATTCCAATGTATCGACATAACTATACAATTTGTCATTAGACATATTGTAGTCCATAGCTCTGTTCTGCGTGAGTGCAAACTCACCACAATCGAGATATACCGGCTTACCGTATGCAAATACTGTATCGCTCTCTTCATCGGCTACATCTATACGATCGTACCAAACAGGTTGAGCAACTATACGATAATTAGGTTTTACACGATACGGAATCTTATAGGTGTTTCTTGAATATAGCTTACCCAGCTCCTCAGCAGGCTTTGGAGCAATAGGAGTTGGGAGATTATCGGGGCGAACATCAATTATAACCGCCTCTTTAGTCTTAATTTCAAAGTTAATTGTCGGCGATACCGTTTTTATCAACGTAGAATATACTCCAAGGGATTCTTCGTTATCTTCATAAATAATTGCACCCGAGGCTTTGTCTCTTGGTGCACCGTTTGGGGTAAACATTGCAACATACTTTACCTCGCTCGATGTGTTAAGAATGAAACTAACCTCTCTATACTTAATTACTTTGGTAGAATCGGTACTATAACCATTTATGTAGTTCTCGGAATATCCCCATACAGTAGTATCCGATTCAAGTTTGATATTCTCCTTAAGCAGATAATAATCATTGAAAAAACGACCTTGTTTCACAAAGTCGGCCTGAAGATTGAAATTTCCTTTACCCTCGGCCAAACCTTTAATAGCCTCTCGTGCATCATTATTAGATATAAATGTATATATATATGTAGAGTCGAACATCAGCTTGTAGTTGGCGACGATAGCATTATCACCAAGCATATATTTGATGACTACTTTTCTATCTTGTGCCGTTATACTCAACGACAAAGAAGCTACAAGCAGAAGTACAAAATATCTTAAAAAACGCATATATCCAGTCTTTTTTCTTTTCAATAAATACTATCTTATCACATATACAAGAGAAATCTCGAAACGGGGAGTCAAGATTGCCCCGTAAGCATTTGCTTTCTCGCCATAATTATGGAAACTGTCGGTTATCTTATACTCTTTATGCTCATAATACTTAAGATCGGTTCCACCCGAGCATTCTATAGCAAAGCGTTGCGAAAGATTAAATGAGTATCCAACCTCAAGACCACCCGAGAGAGCATTTCCTTCATATCGGGTTTCGGACCATAGAATATCGTAATTAGCAAATTGTGCATTTACACCAACAAAGAACTGCGCAAAAGGTCGTCCGCTAATCCAATAACGAAGACGAGGTGAGACACCAATCAGCTCTACATCCTTTCCCCAAGGATTCGAGGCACCAAACAGTTGAACTCCAAGAGTATGCCTTGCACCAACCACAAGTTCAACACCCAAGTTTGGTATCATTGCAATATCTTTTACCACATCACTCTTTACGGTAATCATCTGTGCATTTGCACAAAGAGAGACGAGCATAAAGATTCCTATTATAAGACTTTTTTTCATAATGTTTAAACTTCTTGAACCAATACCACCTAAGCAATAATTATAATACCTTTGACCACACAGCCCCTGTCGTAGAAGCTACCGATACATTAAGGCCATTATTAGTTATAACTATAGGCGCATCAATATTAAACTCACGGTCACTACCATAGAGTAGATTGTCGAAACCGGGAATATAATTATAAAGATTTGTAGACACCTTATATACTTTTGATTCACCCGATGCATCTGTTACAAAGATTGCCAGACTTAATACTCCTGTACCGGTTAAGTCCTTGCTGTTATCGGCACGTAGCAGGCCTGTTATAATAGCATTTCCTAAATACTCCGATGCACCTACATTATTTACATCAAAAAGCACAGTGGCTATAGAGTCAGCCTCAGGACTCTCTTTTGTAAAATTATATCTATAAGGAATACCCGATAACTGGGCAATAACCTTATCGACAGTCACATCTTTTGCCGAAATATTGAAATTGAATTGATAGTTATCAAGTATATTCTTCGGGGAAAACTCTACAAAATTAACTCCGGTAGTAATATCTTTCACACCTGTATAGTGGCTGTAAATAGGTGTAAATAAATTTCCATTCAATATGTAATTGAATCTTGAATCCACTAATTCCGATATATTCTCACCGTAAGCATCCTTCATTATAGGATTATCCAACGTATATGCTTTATACTCCACTGCAACACTGTTTCTGCTTATTGCAGTTTCGGACAAAGCATTCATGTACGAGAAACCTTTATTCTCTACATCGTAACTGAAAGAAAGAAAACGCAATTCGCCTGCTTTTACCTTGAAAATGTTGTCAGTAAGAGCAGCATCAGGGTTATTGCTGATATAATGTCCTGTTGCACCATCTGATGAACTGATATAAACACAACTCCATTCATTAACGATGCGATAAGGCATTACAACCATATTATTATCTACCTTTGCTGAATTCCATTTGTAACTTATCTCTACCACTCCCATATGAGGATGCTCCTCATTTTGGCATAAGTCGACCTCGGTACAAGCAATACATGAAAAAGATGCAACTACAAACAATACAACCTTATTAAAAATCTTATTCATAATTATCATTTCTTGCTATTGCGTTTTTGTTTTGCTGTTTTTTTCTTTGTGCTTTTCTTTTTTTCTTTCACATTCTTTTTCTTGGGTTCGCCATCCTTTTCATCCTCGACCTCCTCATTTTGTCCAAGATCCAATATTATACCGTATTTTTCCTTAATGAATTCTATCTTGCCAATATTTTCGGCCTCAACTACATCATTCATAGAAAGAGAGAAGTCTACCGGATTTTTCATTACAAACATATCCTGATTCTTGACAAGACGACCTTTCTCTACATCAAGTCCTATTATTCGTGAAATTTCCAAAGTATCACTAACTGCAGCCCCATCTGCTTTTACAGAAACTGCTGTATTATGATTTCTTATTGCCCTTGAGTTTATGGCAGAAACAACTTTTAAAAGATATTCATAGTATGATTTCTTCTCAAGCCTTAAGGAGTCTTCGTTAGAGAAGAGTGAGTTATAAGTATCTAACATAACTTTACCCACCGGTGTTACACCCGACGTACTATAACGTTTCTCAAACTCATCTATCTGTTTGTAGTCTCTTGATATTTGTGTTAACAATTCTACATCTAACTCCTCTATAGAGTTTATATTCTTGTTCGGCAACAATTTATCTGAGCCAAAATCAAGGAGTTTAGCAGGAACACGTACAAAATCGAATAAAGGAGCCTTTTCTATCAACAAATCGGCCGAATCGACTTTCTCATGCTTTAGTATTTCTCTATTATACTCCTTAACCTTTTTATTATATGCAAATACCTCTCTGTTGAATTCGGAATAAGCCCTCTTCAAAGAATCAACTATGAAAAAGTCTCGATTTTCCTTAATATAGGCCTTCCTTAAAGCAAAATGATACCTCTCTTTTACCAGTTTATCATAATCGACATCGTATGCCTGGTTCTTGATAGGGTCGAAACGGTAGACAAGCGCAAGACGCAGGTCGGATATCATTGGTAGAATTTTGGTACCGGCTTCTCCTTCGTGAATATAACATTTATCATCACTATTGTACCCGAACTTATCATATTCTACACCTGCAACACCAAGAGATGTACCAAGTTCAAGGTCGATTGAGTTACCATTATTATATAAATACAAAGGTGTCGTATAACCCAAAGAGAGACCTGCTCCTATGGCTGTACCCTGATAACCTGTATCGCTGAGTTTAATACTGAAGTTATCATATGCGACATAAGGACCCACATAATACATCCTGTGAGTCCTTGGGTTCTGCCGTGCTGTAACAAGACGACGACCCGCCAGAAGTCGGTTAAAAAATCCCTTTGTATCACGAACTTTAACTTTCTCCCAATTATCTACAATTACATCTTCGGGCCACCTGCTGATAGCAGTATCAGTCTCGGCAAAATCGGAGTATGTACCCTCATTAGAGAAAATATCCATTTTATTGGCTCTCTCTCTGGGTTCAACGCCTAAATAACCTAACTCTCGCGTTCTGAAGTACCATCGTACCTCGGCTCGTGCACCTGCCACATTATATAAATAGCGAGAATCGAATTTCTGGTTCATCTGCCAATTATATTTACCCGATACAAGAAAAGATATTTTTTTGCGACTATTATGCACAAAATCATACTCTAAACCAATATTGGGTGTCATAAGCACCCAGGCAAGAGTATTTGTATGTATGCTTATTCTATCCTTAAATGTAACAGACTCCTCTCTGTTCCTCTTCTTTGAATCGCTTTGTGGAACATGCGCAAAAGAAGAAGTACAGAGTATCAACACCAATGATAAATGTAAATATTTCAACATTTTACGTTCTTTATATTAAGACTATTAGGAGTTTCAAAGAGAAAGTACTCCTCATATAGAAATTCTGCGGATTATTTGCGTGTTAGAAACGACAGCAAAATAGCATCCGCCATTTCATCAATAGCAATAGAAGCTGGAACTTATAGGCAGAGAATTTCAGATTTAGGAATCATTGCAAAAGCACGCAGTATGTGTGCTACAACGATTACTAAATCTGAAACCCTTTAGCTCTATAAAATATTAGTTGCCCCAAATATTATCCCAATCGCCATCTTGGCGCTTTCCTTCTGCACGGCCTATATCTGTAGACTGATCTTTATCGAAACCGGCATTAACACTGGCAGCAACGATACTCTCTACTACAACATTGCTCTCCTTAATACAAGGTGATTCATATATTTTCTTCATAACTAATTCTTTTTTATCAATATTATATTATATAAGTTTATATTACTTGATGATAACTTTCTTACCATTCACGATATAAATTCCGTTTACGGGATTTACAACGCGACGACCGCTAAGATCGTAATATGTATTATCGCCACCAAAATTGATCGCACCGTCGTTATCTATGGTAACATTATCGATAGAGGTTGTCTCACCATCCTTATTTACAAGTTTAACGCTGAAAGAGCGCTCACCGTTTATATTGTCGGCCTTAAAAATATCGCTGTATGCCCTACCTTTAAAATATGCACGATAAGGGTCTACAATTACACCATTGGCATAACTTTTGAAAACACCCTTTGTATAAAGCCATATATCAGAATCTGCACCGGGCTTCTCAGGAACAACCTTTGTTTCGACATAAGTACCTATCATTGTCCAATCGCCATCAGTGGTTGTAGTCTTTAACTCTCCTCCCATTCCTTCTGCATCCAGTGTCACTTTAAGACCCTCCTGGCTGTTAAGTTCCGAAATAGATACCTTACCTTGATTAATCCAAAGATAAGGTTTGTTTGCCTCCAATTCCGATACCTCTTCAAATATAATCGATTCGCCAGTAGCTCTATCTACCTCATAGAATCTAAGTTCTTTACCTCCACCAATATTGTTGTTGGTATAATTGAACGGCAGAATAATTGTACCCGATGCTCCGGCGTTGAATGTACGCTTTACAGTAACCTTGTCATAAGTATTTGTATTCTCTGTCATCAATGCATCGGCAGCCCAATACGAACCACGATTTGTCTCCTCAATTACAAGAATCTTTTTACTGTCTCCAGATATACCGGCACCCTCAATATAAGCGTTGTTTGCGAATGTAAACATAGCGCCATCATTTCCATAGAAAGCCTCATAACCAATTTCCATAACATCTGCACCAATGACAAAGTTCTTTGCATTTAAAAAGGCGAAAGCACCATCACTGATTCTGTAAAGGCCATCAATAACGACTGTTTCAATTTTGAAGGTACTCCAAGGCATTTTTTCCAAATTCTCCATCATTCCATTTCCTCTGAGAGTCAATGTAGATGTCGCTGCATCATACTCCCAAGAGCCTTCACCTGCATTGTTTACAATTGTAAGGCTACCACTTGTGGGGAGTTCGCCCTCTATAACCTCTAAAAACTCATAAACATCAAGCCAAGCGGCATAATTACTTGAGGTTGAATTTGGCAAATACAATGTTGTCATAAAAGCTATGTCTTCCGAGAAAACACTATTACCAAGCTCAGGAGCCTCTACAGCTTGCGCCTCAACAGTTTCCACGTCATAACATCCATACAAAGCATAATCACCAATATATGAGACATTAGAAGGGATAATAACCTTTGTTTCTGCATTAGGAGCAAGCAAAAGTTTAGTGCCATCAGCCGAGAGAAGTAAGCCATTTTCAACTTTAAGTGCATCAACTCCCTCATTCAACGATATAGTAACAACATCATACAACACCTCCTGCATATCTTCAATTCCATCAAAATTGCCCTTATTGTATACAGAATTAGAATATATTGTAAGCTCATTTGCGTTAAGCACCCACATCAATACATCTGCCTTTTTATAAAACACAGCATTACTCAAATCGGCCCAACCGGAAGCGCCCAATTCATAATACAAAGTAATGTTTGACTTATTACTAATTCCATTGAAAGCAGTTCTTGCAACAGTACAAGAACCTACTCCGAACTTAAAAATAGAAACAAGTCCTGTACATCCACCAAAAGCCTGTGCACCAACATTCTCTACTGTAGAAGGTATTTCAACAGATACAAGACTCTTATTATTATAAAATGCGTAATTACCAATTGAGGTTACACCCTCCTCGACAACTACAGAAGTATATCCCTTACCAGACCAGGGAGCAGCAGTTGTAGCTTTATAATTATTCATTTCACCCTCGCCACTGATAGTCAGAACGCCTGACTCAATGTTCCACACAAGGTTACCGGCTGTTCCACCGGTCTGCGCATTTGTGCTCATAGCAAAGCACAACACAAACATAAATAAAGATAAAATTTTCTTCATCAGATTGATATTTTTTAGATTATTTCCTATTTCGAAGTCTCAAAAGACCCCAATTATAATGTATATAGTTTAGTAAATTCCGGCATAAAAGCCTCCTTAAGTTTTTGCGATGCAAAATTACAACTTTTTCGGAACATAGAGAAATAATTTAACATAATATTCTACAAGTAATTACATTTTAATTAATTATAACAACCAAATAGGCTCATAAAGAGAGTTCCTATTTTTGTCAAGAGCAAACATTATAGAATATTATCCCAACAGAATAACGGGAATAGATTACCGGTGAACACCCTATGAAATTGCGCCCCAATTCCAATTATTATTCTGTTTAATTATGCGCAAACGCTCCCACACTACAGTATAGTAAGGATTATTGCACAAAGGATCGGCCTCAATAACCTCACGAGCCACCTCACGGACATATTGCATAAGCTGTTCATCACGTGCGAGATTGGCTATTTTAAGGTCGAAAGCTATACCACTCTGTTTTGTGCCCTCAATATCTCCGGGACCACGCAGTTTAAGATCGGCCTCGGCAATGACAAAGCCATCGTTACTGCTTGTCATAATCTCCATTCGTTTACGGGTATCCTCGGATAGTTTATCATCGGTGACAAGCAGACAGTAGGATTGATTGCCGCCACGTCCCACACGTCCACGCAACTGATGCAGCTGCGAGAGTCCGAAGCGTTCGGCATTCTCAATTACCATCACAGTGGCATTAGGCACATCGACACCCACCTCGATAACTGTCGTAGAGACAAGAATCTGCGTCTCACCCGAGGCGAAACGGCGCATTTCATCCTCTTTCTCTTTAGGTTTCATTTTACCATGCAGTTTGCTCAGACGATAATCGCAGAAGATATTACACAACTGACGATAGCCATCCTCAAGATTTTTCAGGTCGAGTTTCTCACTCTCGCTAATGAGAGGATATACCACATAGACCTGACGACCCTGCTGTATCTGCCGGTGTATGAAAGAGTACATTTCATCGGCTCGATTGCGGAATATGTGCCGTGTATCGATAGGTTTACGCCCCGGTGGCAGTTCGTCGATTACCGAGACATCAAGGTCGCCATACAAAGTCATGGCAAGGGTACGGGGAATGGGTGTTGCTGTCATCACCAATATGTGCGGCGGTATATTGCTCTTGGCCCACATCTTTGCTCTTTGGACAACTCCGAAGCGGTGTTGCTCATCTATCACCACAAGTCCGAGGTTACAGAACTGTACCGTATCCTCGAGGACCGCATGAGTGCTGACAAGAATATCTACACTACCATCGGCAAGCCCCTCAAGAATGGGTGTGCGATCTTTTTGTTTCGTACTACCCGTCAACAGTTCTACACGAATGGGTAATTGGGCAAGCATACGACACAGGGTAGCACAATGTTGCTCGGCTAAAATCTCGGTAGGTGCCATAAGACAAGCCTGATAGCCGTTATCTTTTGCCAAAAGCATCGAGAGCAGCGCTACAAGCGTCTTTCCACTACCCACGTCGCCCTGCAACAGACGGTTCATCTGATGGTTGCCGCCCACATCACGGCGTATCTCTTTTACCACACGTTTCTGCGCTCCGGTAAGTTTAAACGGCAGACACTCGCTATAAAAACGGTTGAACATCTCTCCTACCTTAGAAAATTTATGGCCGACATACCTTTGCATACGGTCCTTGGCATAGTGTAGGATGCTTAGCTGGATATAGAAAAGTTCATCGAATTTAAGGCGATACTCGGCCTCGCGCAACTCCTTCATATTCTTTGGAAAATGAATAACACGAAGCGCATCGGACAGCGGCATGAGCCTATGCTTGACGGTTATCGATTGTGGTAAGGTCTCGGGGGAAAGAAGCGGCCCTGCAAGGGAGAACAGGTTCTGCATAAGTTTAGCCATTGCCTGCGAATTAAGCCCCGAGCGTTTCATCTTCTCGGTTGTATTATAATAGGGCTGCAATCCCATAGTGCTCAATTGCAATGCCTCGGCAACATCAACATCGGGGTGTGCTATATTCACTCTGCCGTTAAACAGCGATGGTTTACCAAATACGATATATTTCTCGCCCAATTTAAAGCGGTTTTTCAGATATTTGAGTCCTCGGAACCAAACGAGGTCGACAAAGCCTGTACCATCGGTAAAATGTGCCACGATACGTCGGGAAGCCCCCTCGCCCATCTCTTCGAAGCTGCGAATCTCGCCACACAACTGCACATGCGGCATCGAGCCGGTAAGCTCGGCCACTGTAAAGAGACGGCTACGGTCGATATATTTATACGGGAAATAGTATAATAGGTCGTACAGAGAGTGTATATTTAACTCTCTGCCAAGCAGTGAAGCACGTTGCTCGCCCACCCCCGGAAGATATTTTATGCTTCTTGCTGCAAGGTCGAGCATTAAAGCGGTTGATTAGAATATGTCTCTATAATAGTCTTTGCCACCATCATGTCAAATGGCGTGGTAAGTTTAATATTCTCGCGGTTACCCTCGACAGCATAGACACGTTCTCCCATAGCCTCGACAACCGAAGCATCATCGGTAAATGCCTCGACATAACGCTGTGAATAAGCATTGCGCAACAGAGAGAGACGGAACACCTGAGGTGTCTGAACAAGACGATAACGGTCGCGAGGAACAGCCTGGCTTGCACCTGCCGCGCCTATTATCTGTCTGAGACTATCCTGAACATCAATCATAGGTATTGCTGCACCGTTTATCCAAGCCTCACGGAAGGCATCATCGAGTACCTTCTGCGACACGAAAGGACGTACTGCATCGTGTACACCCACAAGAGCCTCCTCTTTATCCTCGATAACAGACAATCCGTTCTGCACCGAGTGGAAGCGGGTATTTCCTCCTGCGGTTACAGTTACAGGGAGTTTAAAATCGTATTTTGCACAAAGTTCGTCCCAAAGAGCTATAAATTCAAGAGGTAGTACGAGAATGAATTTCAGCGTATTATCAATGGCATATAGCCTCTCGAGTGTAACCATTATCACCGGTCGCTCGCCCAATAGCTGAAACTGCTTGGGGAGTGGTCCGCCCATACGTTGCCCTTTGCCTCCGGCAACAACAATAATATATCTTTTCATCGGTCGAACTGCATTTGTGAACGTAGGGTTGTCACCATATCTGCTCCGCAGAAATACTCGACTATGGCAAAGCCAAAGTCGAATGAGACACCGGGACCGCAAGCTGTTATCATATTGGCATCGCGCTCTATCGCCGTTGCAGTGTAGCTCTCGCCAAGGTCGGCCTCGCACCCGGGATAACAGGTTGCCTTACGTCCTGCAAGTATTCCCATGCGACCAAACACCATTGGAGCAGCACAGATGGCTGCAATGAGTTTTCCATCGCTGTTTGCACGTGCAAGTTCGGTACGAAGAGGGGCACAAGCCGAAAGATTCTCGGTACCCTCTCCTCCTCCGGGAAGGATAAGCGCATCGGCATCCGAGAACGAGCACTCCTCGAAAAGCGCATCGGCAAGCACGGTGACACCCTGTGCCGAGAGCACTTCGCGTCGTCCCATAATTGATACTGTTGTAAGATTAAGCCCTGCACGTCGCATAACATCCACCGGTGCCAACGCCTCGACTGTCTCGAAGCCATCGGCCAAGAAAAGGTATATCTTATTCATATTCAATCTATTTTATATTTTAGCATCTATTTTATTTATACACCACTACTCTTCGGGCGATTAACATATCGTCCCTGCAAGCATTATTATTTGAGCTTGAAATAGTAGGTTATTGTTCCTGTTTGGTTGGTGAGTTCATCGACACGCTCGAACACTGCTTGCGAGGCTGCCTTAAGTGCTGACTGACGCAGCGCGGGGTTTGTTGTATTCGTTCGGGAATTAACTGCGGTTTTTATCACACGTCCTTCGGGATTTACCGTTATTGTAACTACGACACGACCCTCGTCCTGCACATTATATTCGGGGCGAGGCAACTCTCTCTGCGCCAGATTACGGCCTCCAAGATCGAAATTACCATATCCTCCGACACCTGTTGTTATTCCTGTCGTCTCGTTACCTTGTGGCGAACCTTCGTTGCCTTTTCCCTCACTGTTTTTTCCGCTGTCACTCATTGTCGAGCCTTTACCAAAAGCAGCCGCCATTTTCTCGGCAGCCTCACGTGCCACACGCTCGGCCTCTTGACGCTGTCGTTCGGCCTCTTGTGCTTTTAGCTCGGCCTCGGTAGGTTCCTCACTTGTCTCCTTTTTGGGTTTGTCGGCTGTTGGCAACTGCGCCGAAGGTTCATCATCCTGTGTAACAAGCGGTTCCTGATTGCTTTGTGACGGTTCGGGTATCGTTGCTGTCGGTGCAGGCTGCGGTGCAGGTGCGACCTCGGTATATTGGTAGGCATCGCCTGCCGCCGCGACTGTATTACCCATAACAACAGGCACACCGGCCTCCTCTTCCTGAACTGGGCGACTAATCACCACTAACAGCAAGATTATTGCCACAACAATATGAAACAATACTGTTCCTATTGCACCGTAGAGTTGTTCCTTTGTCGGCTTATTCATTATCTCTTATCGGGACGGCGTGTTGCCAATACCATCTTGAATTTATTCTCGTTTGCAATATTAAGCACCTTGACTATTTCGCGGTAGGGGACCGACTCGTCGGCATATAGCGCAACATACATCTGCGGCTCCTTTGCAGCACAATTGATAAGGAACGGTGCTATCTCGTTGGGAGCTATTGGCATCTCATCCTCGTTACCGAACGCCGAATAATAGTTCAATTCCTTGTCGATGATTATTCTTGCAAGGGGTTTTGCCGATGTCTGCTGGCTACCTTGAGGCAACAGCACCTTGATGGCATTCGGTGTCACCATTGTCGACGTAATCATAAAGAAAATCAACAACAGGAAGATAATGTCGGTCATCGACGACATCGAGAATGTATCTATTGCCTTTGTCTTTCTCTTAATCATAAAACAGCGTTGAAATGGTGCTTTTTAAATATTTTTCTTCTCGTGAACAATCTCCATAAACGAGATTATTCCACTCTCGAGGTCGTTCTGCACCTTGTCGACTCTTGTAACAAGGAAATTGTAGGCAAAAATTGCAACGATACCGACGATGAGACCACCGACAGTTGTTACCATTGCCTCGTATATACCACCGGAGAGCAATGAGATATCTATATTATTTCCGGCATTTGCCATCTCCCAGAATGCGCTCACCATACCTGTCACAGTACCCAAGAAACCTATCATGGGACCTACAGCGGCGATGGTAGAGAGGATGGGCAGACCTTTTTCGAGAGCAGCTACCTCGATATTTGCACTATTATCGAGTCCCTCGCGTATTGCTGTTGCAGTGAGGTTTATATTCTTGAGTCCGCGCTCTATGACACGAGCCATAGGAGTATCCTCGTTCATACAGTAGTTCATCGCCGACTTTATGTCATTATCCTTAACATTGTCGCGTACACGCTCCATAAAACGGGGATTCTGTTTAACAGCTTTACGCAGTGTGGTGAATCTCTCGATAAAGATATACACACCCACTACCGAAAGCAGTGCAAGTACAATCATAATCCAACCGCCTTTTACAGCAAGTTCCCACACATTAACTCCATCGGCTACCGGTTCGGTAAGGCTCATCACCGAGTCTTGTGCCAATGCTACAGCCTCGGCTGCCTGTGCAAACACCATTTTCATATTTATATCTTATTTTATGTTTTTCATCTTTTTATAGTAAGCAGACAATCTTTATATGCCGCAATAGTATCTTTCAGACCCATATAAAGAGCATCGCATATAAGCGCATGTCCTATAGAGACCTCGTCGAGCCAAGGAATATTCTCCTTGAAATATTTGAGGTTCTCGAGGCTGAGGTCGTGTCCTGCATTTAGTCCTATTCCCAAGCGGCGCACCTGTGATGCAGTCTCGACAAAAGGCGCAATAGCCTTCTCGCGGTCTTTACTATACATCTCGGCATACGGACCGGTGTACAGCTCTACACGGTCGGCACCTGCTTTTGCCGCATACTCGGCCATACGAATATCGGCATCTATGAATATCGAGCTGCGTATTCCTGCTGCGCGGATATCATTAAGGATATCACGCAAAAACTCCTGCTCGGCAACAGTATCCCATCCATGATTGGATGTAAGCTGGTCGGGCTTATCGGGGACAAGTGTCACCTGATGAGGTTTTACTCTTAACACTAAATCGACAAACTCTTTTGAGGGGTATCCTTCGATATTGAATTCGGTTGATAATACGGCACGCAGAGCCGGAACATCGGCACGACGGATATGTCTTTCGTCGGGTCGGGGGTGAACAGTTATTCCATCTGCGCCAAAGGCTTCACAATCCTTTGCCACCTGCAACAGATTAGGAGTATTGCCCCCACGGGCATTCCTTATTGTTGCCACTTTGTTAACATTTACACTAAGTTTCGTCATCTGTAAACTTCTAATAATTCTTCACATTGCATAATTCGGTACAAAATTAGCACAAAATAAAGGAATAATAGAATAAATTCCTGTAAAAATCGCTATTTTCGCAGCAAATGTGCCTTTTGGGGTATTATTGACTATTGATGGTAATCATAAATAGTCAATGGCATTGGTTTATTCACTGATTAACAAGCTATATATGAAATTTGCAATTTTCGGCAACAGTTATCAAACAAGAAAGAGCGAGAATATAGCAATGCTTTTCGAGGCTCTTGAGCGTCGTGGCGACACAATAGCTATAGACCGCCCGTTCTATGAATTTCTTGCCAATAACAATCTGCACCATATTAAAGATGTCGAGATTATTGATAACAACGAATTCTCGGCCGATTTTGTTGTAAGTTACGGAGGAGATGGAACCTTATTGCGTACAGCCAGCCGTGTAGGTAATAAAGGCATACCGATATTAGGTATCAACGGGGGCCGGTTGGGGTTTCTCACATACGTATCGCATACCGAGATTGAGACCAGCATCGACTCTCTGCATAATGGCAATTTTACAATAGAGGAGCGCAGTATAATAGAGGTAAAAACAAGCGAAGGAGTGTTGCGCAATTATCCGTACGCACTGAATGAGATTGCAGTAATGAAACACGACAGTTCTTCAATGATGACACTCGTCACTACCCTTAACGGGAGCGACAGCATAATCTACCAAGCCGATGGACTTATTGTTGCAACGCCATCGGGTTCAACAGGTTACTCATTGAGCGTAGGCGGTCCTATAATAGCCCCCGATGCAGGCGTAATGGTTCTTACCCCCATAGCCTCGCACAGCCTTGGAGCACGTCCCATTGTAGTAAATGACGACACCGAGGTGACAATAAAAGTAAACAGTAGAAGCCATAATTTCCTTATAGCAATAGACGGGCGCAACGAGAGCTGTCCCGAGAACTATGTGCTTACAATAAGAAAAGCCCCTTATAAACAGAGGCTTATCCGTTGTAACGGCAGTTCTTTCATAAAGAATCTGCACGAGAAAATGATGTGGGGTGCCGATACACGAGAGTAACAGGCACCGCAGTTACCAGAATTTGTTATTCTCGGCACTATATTCAAAGCCGAATGTCGCCAGCTTCTCCTCGAGCCAAGAGCGCTCTATGTCAAGGCTTGCACACAATTCGTCGAGCGAAGGGTACTCGTCACGCAGCTTCATGTTAACAAAGCTGAACAGCATCATAGGGTCTTGTGGTATATTCTGCATAATAAAAACAGTTTCTTAGGCGGTGCGACGTTGTAACCAACGGTAAACAATAGGAATAATATATACATTCAGCAGAGTGGATGTAAGCAATCCTCCCAACACGACAATCGCCATAGGACTCTGTATCTCGTTACCCGACTCGTCGCCAGCCAAAATCATAGGAACAAGCGCCAATGCCGAGGTAAAGGCAGTCATAAGGATAGGTGTAAGACGGTCGGCCGAACCGATGCGCACAGCCTCCTCGAGCGAGGTACCATCGGCACGCAGATGTGTGTAACGCGACACAAGCAATATACCGTTACGTGTAGCAATTCCAAAAAGTGTAATAAGACCGATGATTGCGGGAATGCTTACCACACCCGATGATATAAAGGTTGCAATAACACCACCGATAAGCGCTAAAGGCAGGTTAAGAAGCACCACAAACGAGAGCATAGCACTCTTGAACTCGCTGTACAGAAGCACAAATACAACTCCTATCGCCACGAGCGATGTGAGCCACAATGTACGCGAAGCATTATCGGCACTCTCGAACTGTCCGCCGTACTCGAGACGGTAACCCTCTTCGAGCGCAATCTCCTTCTCGAGATAGTCGGCAATGCGCTCAACAGTACCGGCCACATCTCCTCCTGTTATATTGGCCGAAACTACGACCTTTCGCTGTACATTCTCGCGGCTGATACTGCCGGGACCACCTGCCGAAACAACTGCAGCAACCTCTTCGAGAGGCACTTTACCCTTTGGAGAGTCGATAAGCGCACGTTTCACTCCATCGGCACTCTGTGTATAATCGCTGTTCAGACGCAAAATAAGGTCGAAACTACGCTCCTGCTCATAAATCTCACCCAATTTCTTACCGGGAAAAGCAGCCTCAACAAAGGAGTTAAACTGCTCCATTGTTATGCCATAATAGGCAAGACGCTGACGGTCGGCACGAATCTGCAACTGAGGTGTCTCGACCTGCTGTTCGACGTTCACATCTACAACATTAGAAAACTCACCAAGCAGAGCCTTTATGGTATTTCCTGTGGTAAAAAGGCGGTTAAGGTCGGGACCGAAGATTTTTATGGCAAGGTCGGCCTGTGTACCCGACACCATATGGTCGATACGGTGCTCCAAAGGCTGTCCCACCGATGTCACTACACCGGGTACAGAAGCCAGACGCGCACGAACGTCTTTCAGAAACTCCTCTTTGCTGCGTTCGCCGAGGATAAAGTTAACGTCAATCTCGGCACCGTTTGCAGTCTGCGAATGTTCGTCAAGCTCACCGCGTCCTGTGCGTCGTGCGGTACTTGTAACTTCGGGAATAGAAAGAAGCTCTTTCTCGATAGTAGCACCAATGCTATGCGACTCCTCGAGCGAGATACCGGGACGCGATACTGCTGCAATAGTAAGTGCCTTCTCGTTGAACTCGGGCAGGAAGCTACGACCCATATTCATAAACAGAACAAAACAGAGCACCAACAACAGTGCAAGAGTTACTATCAGATAGCGTGAACGTGATATAGCCCAATCGAGAGAGAGAGAATATTTCTTAAGCAACCAACGGTCGACCCAATTCTTCTTCTCGACACGCTTAAGATAGCTGTCGCTCGAGAGTATCATCTTACACATAAGAGGAGTAACAGTCATTGCCACAACAAGCGACATTAAAAGTGCCACAAGATAGGCAATACCAAGGGGCTTAAGCATTCGTCCTTCGAGTCCGCTAAGGAAGAAAAGCGGCATAAAAGTCACCATTATAATAAGCGTGGCATGTATTATAGAGGAGCGAATCTCGGACGATGCCTCAAACACAACCGCATAAGAAGAGCGTCTCTGTTCTTTGGGAAGCTCGTGATTCTGCCTAAGCCTTTTATACACATTCTCGACATCAATGATAGCATCATCTACCAATGAACCTATGGCGATGCACATACCACCTAAAGTCATTGTATTTATGTCCATATCAAGCAGATAGAGCACAATCATCGTACCAAGCAAAGATAGCGGAATGGCTACAATTGAAATTACAGTGGTGCGAAAACTTGTGAGGAACAAAAACAGCACCAATATTACGCACACTGCACCTTCGATGAGCGCCTTACCCACATTATTTACCGATGAATGGATATAATCGGCCTGACGGAATATGCTTGTATCGAGTGTAACGTCGGCGGGAAGCGACTTTGCTACAGCCTTAAGATTACGTTCGATATTTTCGGTTACATTAAGAGTATTTATGTTCGGCTGCTTAGAGACAGAAAGAATAACCGATGGCTTGCCGTTCAATGATGCATAACCCTGTCTTACGGCAGGTGCTATGACAACATCGGCAACATCGGCAACATATACAGGGGCATCGCCATTCATCTTCACAAGAGTGTGCCCAAGTTCCTCGAGGTCGTTTGTGCGTCCCATTCCACGCAGATTATATTCGTTACCATAATCACGCACAACACCACCGCCCACATTCACACTCATTGCAGAGACAGCGCCCTCAAGTTCGGCCATTGTAACACCGTACATATCCATCTTGACAGCATCGGCAAGCACTTGATACTGTTTGTAATCTCCACCTATTATAGTCACCTGAGAGACACCTCCGGTAGCAAGAATCATGGGCTTTACCACCCACTCGGCAAGAGTGCGCAGCTCCATCATAGATGTTGTATCCGACTGCATACCTATGAAAAGTATCTCGCCCATGACACTCGATTGGGGAGCAAGCTCGGGCATAATGCCATCGGGCAATTCGCCTGTTATTGCAACAAGTTTCTCGCTTATAACCTGTCGCGCCTTATAAATATCGGTACCCCAATCGAATTCAATCCACACAAACGAGAATCCTTGCGACGACGACGAGCGTACACGTCTTACATCGGTAGCACCGTTTACAGCCGTCTCTATCGGGAATGTCACAAGGCGTTCAATCTCCTCGGGTGCCATATCATGCGCATCGGTAAGCACCACTACCGTGGGCAGAGTAAGGTCGGGAAATACGTCCACCTCGATACTACGTGTAGAGTATATTCCGCCTATCGTTACAAGGACAACAGCCAACAGCACCAGCAGACGGTTGTCGAGTGAGAATTTTATAATTCGGTTCAGCATAGTTGCAAGCTCTTGATTCGTAAATTAATGTACGTGTCCGGCATGAGGGTCGAGTGCCGCTGCACCCTGCGACAGTTTAAGGGAGATAGCACCCTTAGTAACTACCGCCTCGCCTTTATGCAACCCTTTGAGTATCTGTGTATACTTGCCATCGGTAGTACCGATGCGCACCTCTCGTTTCTCAAAAGCGTCGCCACCTCTATGTACAAATACATAAAAAACACCCATCTCCTCGATTAAAGCAGTACGTGGTACCACGAGCTTCGCCTCGCCCTGCCTCAACGACATTGCCAAATGCAATGTGACTATACTACCCGGTACAACTGCATCTAATCTTGCAGCCGAAACAGTCACAGGCACCATGCTGCAACCATTTGCCGAGTGTCCGACAGCCACGACACGCCCGCCTACCTCGTCGAGTGAATAGACAGTGCCATCATTTAGTTCGATATTTACCGATGTTATATTGGAGAGTCCGGATGCATAGCGTACAGGCAGCTCGCCCTCGATATTTACCTCGCCACTACGTTGTACGGCAGCCACAGCTGTTCCTGCCGCAACATATTCGCCATTATCGACGAAAAGAGTTGATATGTATCCGCCCATAGGTGCTTTTAGCACCATCTTTCCATTGCTGAAATGGTTCTTCATGCTGTTATAGTGCGCCTCGGCCTGTCTGAGAGCAGCCTCAACAGCTTGCAGTTCTTTCAGTGACACAATATTATCCTTATAAAGCGAAACTTTGCGCTCGTAATCGGCCTTTGCCACCTGATAGTTACTCTCGGCCTCGGCAAATTTCACTGCTGCATCATTATCGGTTACATTACTGCCATCGAGTGAGAATATCGGCTCGCCTTGACGTATATTCTTTCCCTCGACTATGTTGCCGACATAATGCAGACGACCGGCATTGGTTGCTATTATTGTAGTAACATTGCCCGGTGCAGCCGACACACGCGCTGCAACCTTTACAGCCCCGTTAAAGTCGGACTCCTCGACTTTTTCTATTGCAAATTCTATTTTACCCTGTTGCTCCTTTGCAAAGTGAAGAATGGCAGAATTCTCCTCTTTATGAGAATCAGCTTCATAAGAATGTGAGTGCTCTCCATGCGCATGAGCATCGTGCGAATGACCATCATGAGAATGCGAGTGCTCCTCGTGAGAATGACTTTCATGAGAGTGTGAGTGCCCCTCGTGAGAATGACTTTCATGAGAGTGTGAGTGCCCCTCGTGTGAATGGCTGCAACCAGCAACAGCAAAAGCTGCAAAAGCTGCAAAGATATAACTGTAAATTCGTTTCATCATCGTGTCTGTTTGTTTATAAGATGTTCGGCTTTTTAATATAGAAAATGTATCGGACCCGGAACAATCCTAATCCGATACAAAATTATCATAAAGTTTTTGAAATCAGGTTGCAAAATAGCATCATGAGCGTTTCTTATACTCCTCGGCCCACTCCCTGCTCACATAATTATCGAGCATGGTACAAGCATGTGCACTAAAGTCAAGGCCGCACTGCGCCACTTTATCCCAATCGTCCTGCGACATACTATATAGCTTCTCACGGTCGATACCACCTGAGACAATACCATAAACAACACCGGCGTTAAAGTTGTCACCGGCACCCACTGTACTCACAACCTCGATCTTGTTGGGCGAGTAACTTTTGTTCCCGGCCCTCGTAAAGAGAGTAACCTCGCCTCCTCCACGGGTACATATAAAGTTGGGACAGTAGAATTTAATTTTCTGTTTGTATATGCTATCGGCATCGGTAAGGCTGTACAGATTGTCGAAATCCTCGGTCGAACCGCGTACTATATCGGCAAATTCAAGATTCTCTATTATAGCTTCGCCCAGTTTCACACGCTCTGTAATGTGGTTCTTCCTGAAATTCACATCGTAATACAGAATTGCCCCTCTCTCACGTGCATACTCGAGAAAAGCCTTAGTCTTGCTGCGCAGTACCGGATTAAGAACAAAATAGGAGCCGTAAACAACCACATCGTCGGCATCTATTTGAGGGAATTCAACCTCGAGGCGGTTATTGGGGTAGTCCTTATAAAAAAGGTACTCGGCATCGTTGTTACTGTTGAGGAAAGCCAATGAGAGAGGCGATTTTCCATCATTGAAACTGCACACCGATGATGCATCCACCCCACTCTCTTCGAGCGCTTTAAGAATCATCTCGCCCACCTTGTCGTTTCCAACCTCGCTGATAAATGAGACATTAAGCCCCATACGTCCTAAAGAGATCATACTGTTGAAGGTAGAGCCACCGGGAACCGCCTTCACCGGTATACCATCCTTAAAAAGAATATCAAGTACTGTTTCGCCTATTCCTATAATCTTTCTCATATATTTTCAAATATACTTTTCAATCCATTAATATCATCGGCTATCAAAAAAAAGCTATCAATACCGCCACGAACAAACCCACTCTTCTGCATATATTCGAGAGCAGCAAGAAGCGAATCCCAATATCCATCTACATTATACAAAACAACTTTTTTGCTGTGATAGCCTATTGTAGCAGCTGCAGCTACGTGGAAAATCTCATCAAGAGTACCTATTCCTCCCGGTAACGCCACGAGAACATCGCTACGTCCGAGTATTTCGTCCTTACGGTCGCTAAGGTTGGCAGTAACCACACGTTCATCGAGTAAATTACTTACACGATTACGCTCGATGAGCACCTGCGGCACTACACCTATTATATGAGCACCACCCACTTTTGCCGCCTTTGCCGTAGCCTCCATGAGCCCTGCTGCTGCACCGCCATAGACGAGTGTCAGGTCCATACGCCCGATAAGAGAGCCTACCTCGCTGGCACACTCAAAGTATCTGCGGTCGATATTCTCGGAAGCTGCACAGAAGACACCTACACTTTGCACCATAATATCAGAGACTCTGCATATCATTCAGACGCTTGTACACTCCGTCGAGTGCCAAGAGCTGCTCATGAGTTCCACGTTCGACGATACGTCCCTCCATCAACACACAAATCTCGTCGGCATTCTTGATTGTCGACAGACGGTGCGCAATAGCGATGGTTGTACGGGTCTTCATAAGACGCTCAAGCGCCTCTTGGACAAGACGTTCACTCTCGGTATCAAGAGCCGAAGTAGCCTCATCAAGAATAAGAATAGGAGGATTCTTGAGGATAGCACGTGCGATACTGATACGTTGACGTTGACCACCCGATAGCAGACATCCGCGGTCGCCCACCACTGTATCGTATCCATTCTCAGAAGCCGTTATAAAGTCGTGCGCATTTGCAATCTTTGCAGCCTCTATTACCTGCTCCATTGTAGCATTCTCGACTCCGAACGTTATATTATTGTAGAATGTATCGTTAAAGAGAATAGCCTCTTGGTTTACGTTACCTATCAGTGTACGCAACGATTTCACCGACATATCTTTTACGTCTATGCCGTCGATGAGGATAGAACCCTTCGTTGCATCATAATAACGGGGAATAAGGTCGACAAGAGTCGACTTTCCCGAGCCAGACTGTCCTACAATAGCAATAGTCTTTCCTTTCTCTACAGTGAGGTCAATATCGGTAAGTACATTCCTCTCGCCATCGTATGAGAAAGAGAGTCCTCGAAACTCTATTCCCTTTTCCATCTCCTTGATTGAAGCTGCACCCTGACGGTCGGTAATCGGGTTATTTGTGTTCAGAATCTTGTCGATACGCTCAACCGAAGCCAATCCGCGAGGTATATTATAAGCAGCCTTAGAGAACTCTTTAAGTGGGTTGATTATACTGTAGAGGATTGTCATATAGTAGATGAAAGCCGGAGCCGAGATAGGCGAATTATCACCCAGAATAAGTGTTCCTCCGAACCACAGCACAATTACAATGACACCTGTACCCAAAAACTCGCTCACCGGGTGTGCCATCGCCTGGCGCATTGTCACACGCATAGTGGCATTACGCAGTTCGTTGCTCACCTTTAGGAAGCGGCCCGACATCTTTTGTTCGGCAAGGAAAGCCTTTATGATCCTTAATCCCCCGAGCGTCTCTTCCATCTGTGACATTGTCTCACTGAGTTTTGTCTGGGCAGCAAGAGACTTTTGTTTGAGTTTACGTCCTACAAGCCCCATAATCCATCCAAGAACCGGAATTACACATATTGTAAAGAGAGTGAGTTCCCAACTTATATAAAGCAATGTGCCAAAGTAGATTACAACAAGAATAGGATTCTTTATAAGCATATCCAATGAACTTGCGATAGAGTTCTCTACCTCGGTGACATCACCACTCATACGTGCAATAATATCGCCCTTTCGCTCCTTAGAGAAGAATCCTAGAGGCAACGACACCACTTTGTTATAAAGTTGTGTGCGTATATCACGCACCACACCTGTACGCAGGGGAATGATGGATGCCGATGAAGCAAAATAGGCCGCAGTCTTTAGCAGAGTCATAAAAATGAGGAAAAGACCCAAGTAAAGCAGCGTCATAGATGCACCATGCACCTCGATAAGATGGTTGAGATAATAGTTGGCATTATTCATCACCACATCCTGAATGTTGTCGAACGAAGCCTCGCTCCAAGGCATATAATCGACATGTGCCGCCTCTTTCATCTTAAAAAGAATCTCAAGAATAGGGATAATAACCATAAATGAGAATACATTCAACACTGCAGACAGCAATGTAAAGACAAGCGACATCACAAGGTACTTCTTATAGGGGGGAACGTACCTTTTAAGAACCTTAATAAATTCTTTCATAAAATATTGTTTTTCATACTAAAGAGGTGCCAACAAAGCACACTCGAGAAATATTCTGCGAAGATACTGCTTTTTATCATATTTACGCTCTCTATTTTTGATTTTTAACCGAATAAGTAATACAAAATACTCTTTTTTCCTATATATTCGCAGTGTGAAAAACGCTCAAGCCATCATATACATTCTACTACTGCTTCTTTTTGCACTAAGAATTGAAGCACAAGAAGAGATTGCCATACAACCACAAAAATCTTACATTGTAGGGCAAAGCATTCATTTGGGCGAGAAGATTCCACATATTAATCTGCCTACATATTATGCCTATGCTCCCATTAAGAGCAAACGTCAACAAAAAGAATACAACCGCCTTATACGCGACGTTAAAAGGACACTTCCATTGGCAGCCGAAATACGCACAATAATAATTGAGACATACGAGCTTATACAGAAAATGCCCGATGAAAAGGCAAAAAAGCGGCATCTGAAAGAGCTTGAAAAAGGACTTAAAAAGCAATACACACCAAAGATGAAGAGACTCACCCTGAGACAAGGCAAGCTACTTATTAAACTTGTCGACCGCGAGTGCAACCAAAATGCATACGAGCTGGTACGCCTTTTCATGGGAAGTTTCAAAGCTGCATTCTATAACTCTTTTGCCTCGCTGTTCGGTGCAAGCCTAAAGAAAAGCTACGACCCCACAGGCGAAGATTGGATGATAGAGCAAGTGGTAGTAAGAGTCCTTAGCGGACAGTTGTAAGTTTCTTAAGTGAGAAATCGAATCGCAACCCACCATTAGGACGATTGACCACCGTAATAGTTCCACCATGAAACTGCACAGCATGTTTTACAATGGCAAGTCCAAGTCCTGTACCCCCTTTTTGACGTGAACGTCCTTTATCGACACGGTAAAAACGTTCAAAAAGTCGCGGCAGTTGCTCTTTACTGACACCTTTCCCATCATCTTCGAAGCGGATACTGACCTGCTCTTCAGTGTTCTCGAGTAGTTTTATATAGATATTTTTACCCTCGGAATAGGTAATGGCATTCTCTGTCAGATTGCTGAAAATCGAGCCAATCAACGATGTATTTCCTTCTATCGTAACCTTCTCTTTAAAATCCGTGTGCAGCGTCAATCGTTCCTCTTCGGGCATGACATTCAGTTCCTCGGCAACCTCGTTTATTATTTCGTTTATTATAACAGGTTCCCTGCTAATTAATACACTTCCATCCTCCATGCGAGTAATAAGCGATACATCACTTAGCAGACGACGTAAACGCTCATTGTGTGTATAACAACGCTCTATAAGTTCCAGCCTTTTCTCCTCGCTCAATGTAATCCCTGACAGCAATGTCTCGAGGCAAACCTGAATAGATGCGACAGGGGTCTTCAATTCGTGATTAATATTGTTTGTAAGCTGCCGTTTGAGACGATTTTTCTCCTGTTCGGCTTCATAGCAATTTACGCGCTCAATATCCTTGCCTAGCCTGCGAGTGGAAAAATATGCCAATATACTCATGGCGAGACTGATAGAAATCATAGCTATAAGAAACGTCCAATCGGCTTCGAGCAGGTCGTACAGTGTATTTGAATATGGAATGGCTGTTCGTACAACAACCCTCTCACCTCGTGTAGCCGAGTAGAAATACTCGCGTCCGTCACTTGCCGATTGCCGGCCGATATTATATCCCTGACCTTTTTCCAAAGCATGTGCAACCTCAGGACGTTCCCGATGGTTATCGAGTGAGTCGAGCGATATGGTATTGTCGTAAACCACAGCACCGGAAAGAGCGATAATAGATATTCGTAATTCATCAAATGGTTTGTCGTGGGTAGCAATATAATCTTCATACGGCAATCCCTCCTCGACGGTATCGAGAAGATAGCGGTTGTATTGTTGGAGCTGAGCATTCAAGAACTCCGATTTATACTCCTTCTCGCGCAGATATTGGAATCCTATAAAACTGAGCACAATTGCCCACGAGAATGCAAGCAACATCAGAAACAACCGTTTATGAAACGACATTTTAATCTCGGAAGCCATAGCCAAAACCTGAACGGGTTACAATGTACGAACCGTATGCTCCAATCTTCGAGCGCAAACGGGTGATATTGACATCTATGGTGCGGTCTAACACAACAACCTCATCGCTCCACACACGACTCAGTATCTGTTCTCGGGAACAGATTTTTCCACGATGCAAGACCAAATAGACCAATAGCTCAAACTCTTTGCGAGCAAGTTTTACCTCCTCGCCATCTACAGTACAACGTTTAAATTCAAGGTCGAGTTTCAATCCCTCTACCTGCAGGACATTGGATTTTTCTGCAGGTCTGGCAACTGTTTTATTTGATGATGTACGCCGCAGAACACTCTTGACTCGGGCAATCACATTGCGAATAGTATAGGGTTTCATAATATAATCATCGGCACCGAGGTTCAACCCCATAATCATATCATCTTCGGTACCACGTGCCGTACAGAATATGATGGGAATATCGGCTGTCGCAACATCGGCTTTCAGCATTTTTGCCATCTTTATACCACTGATTTCACCCATCATAATATCGAGCAGAATGAGAGAATACTCATTTAGATTATAACCGAGTGCCTGCTCGGCACTAAAAGCTATATCCACATTATAGCCCTCATTCTCGAGATTTAGTTTTAAGACCTCGCATAAGGTTTCCTCATCATCAACAATCAATATACGATTTGTTACCATACATTCTCTCTATATATAATTGAAAGACAAATTTACTCTGATTTTTTGTGTATTGTAACACATATTGAAAGATTTAACAAAAATGTAATATTTTTTCATCTTTAATGTTTCACAAAAACCTAATTATTTTGAAACATTTATGAAACAATTTCATAATTATTTTGCAACTGAAATTTTATATATCTTATGGGAATATTACAAATCTTTACATTATTAGGAGCGTTAGGTATGTTCCTTTACGGAATGAACCTGATGAGTTCGGGTCTGCAAAAGGTGGCAGGAGAAAGGTTAAGGGGGTTCTTGTCGGCTATGACATCAAACCCTTTTAAGGGAGTGATGACAGGATTGGGCATAACAACCATTATTCAATCTTCATCGGCGACCACCGTTATGGTAGTTAGTTTTGCTAATGCCGGACTTCTAACCCTTACTCAAGCCATTGGGGTGATTATGGGAGCTAACATTGGTACAACCGTAACGGCATGGATGGTATCGTGGTTGGGCTTCAAGGCCGACATATCAGTTTTAGCGGTGCCTTTAATGTTGCTGGGCTTTCTATTTTCTAACTCTAAAAAAGACCAGCGCAAGAATATCGGAGAACTAATCGTTGGCTTCAGCCTCTTGTTTCTTGGTCTTTCATTTATGAAAGATTCAGTGCCCGATTTGCGGGAAACCCCACAAGTGCTGGAGTTTGTCAGTACATGGTCTTCGCATGGGTTCGGGTCTGTGCTTCTCTTCTTTGCCTTCGGTACGATATTAACCCTTGTACTGCAATCCTCATCGGCAACAATGGCCATTACGCTTATTATGCTAAGTATGGGATGGATACCGTTCCAAATGGCATGTGCTATGGTATTGGGTGAGAATATAGGTACTACTATCACAGCAAATATCGCCGCATCGGTAGGCAATACCCAGGCGAAACGTGCTGCAATGTCGCACACCATATTTAATGTATTTGGTGTTCTTTGGGCACTTATACTTTATAGACCATTCTTACAATTGGTTGGCCTTGTAATTGAAGTTGTATTTGGGCTGCCCAACCCTGCTGCTGATGGATTTATGGTAACAGATTCAAACACGGCTGAAGGTACAGCTGCATTGTATGGTCTTTCGATGCTACATACGCTATTTAATTTAACCAACACGCTATTACTGGTTTGGTTTACCAAGCAAATCGCCCAGATTGTTAGTTGGATTATAGCAGCTCCGAAGAACCGGGAAAAGGATATTTTCCGCTTGCAATATATCTCGGCAGGTCCATTAGCGACTCCCGAATTGTCGGTAGAGCAGGCATTTAACGAGATTATCCATTTCGCACAAATCACGAAAAAAGGTGCTATCTACGCACAAAATGCAATTAATGAAGCCGATACTGACAAATTTGAGGAGTTGAGGAAGAAACTTGTTAAATATGAAGATATTTCCGACCGCATCGAGTATGAGATAGCGACATTCCTCAATGGTGTGTCTGCCGAGGAAATCAGCGAGAGCACATCTGTAAAGATAAAGGCTATGTATAAGATTATCGGCGAATTAGAGTCGTTGGGAGATTCGGGTGAGGCTATCAGCCGCATTCTATCAAGAAAGAATATGCATAATAAGCATTTTAATGAAGAGACAATAAAAAATCTCAACTTAATGGCCGATGCCGTAAATATGGCATACGATGTTATGATTGAGAATCTAATAGCGGCTCATAAAGGTGAACTTGTTGATATTGCAAATGCATATAGCACCGAAGAGAATCTCAACACTCTGCGGAATAATTTTCGTGATGCAGTTATAGAGAATATTGAAAACAATGGTAAAAACTACCAAACAAGCGTTTATTATATGGATCTTGTCAACGAGTATGAGCATATGGGCGACTTTATGATAAATGTATCACAAGATCTCGAACGAGCATTTATACGCAAATAACAATTTTACATAAATATAATTAATAAGGTTAGTGTTACTCTTTGTATGTGAAGGGTAACACTTTTTTATATCTATCATTTAATGAATCCCTAACTTTTTTGAAATATTCTTGAAACCTTTTCCCGATACTTTTGCAGTGTCAATTTTAAACAATAAAAGAGAATGAAGACAAAAGTAATTTTGACAGGCTTTTTAGCCTGCATCGGCATTAGCGTACAGGCGCAAGATGTCAAGACAGAGGAGCCTAAGGGCAAAGCAGTTGTACAGGTGTTTGGAAATTTTCACACAGGTTTTGGAGCAAAGAATGATGACCGAGGCTTCGACCTGGAGCGCAGTTATCTGGGCTACGAGTACAACTTTGGGAATGGTCTTTCTGTTAAAGGAGTGATGGATATTGGCAAGTCGAGTGATGTTTCCGATTATCAGCGTATCGCCTACATCAAAAACGCTATGATATCTTGGAAAAAAGATAAATTAACGTTCAATGGTGGTTTAATTTCAACTACTCAATTCAACTTTCAAGAGAAATTCTGGGGCTATCGTTATATAATGAAATCTTTTCAAGATGAATATAAGTTTGGTAGCAGCGCCGACCTAGGAATTTCTGTGGCTTACAAGTTTGCCGACTGGGTATCTGCTGATGCAATTATTGTCAACGGTGAAGGCTACAAGAAAATTCAAAAGAACGACGGTCTTAATTACGGCTTGGGCATAACGCTTACCCCTATCAATGGCTTTCAGATTCGTCTCTATGGTGGTCTGAACGAGAGTGGAGAAGAGGGCAAGAAGGATATCACAAACTTTGCAGCATTTGCAGGATACAAACACAAGAAGTTTACGATTGGAGCAGAATACAACCATATGTGGAACGCCTCATATACAGATGGTGCCGACCTAAACGGTTATTCTATATTTGCTTCGGTTAAATTGTCTAAGACTTCTGACCTCTACGCACGATTCGACGACTTATACTCTAAAGACGATTGGAACATCGCAAAAGACGAGCAGGCGGCAATCCTCGGTGCACAATTCAAACTCGGTAAGTATGTAAAGATTGCTCCTAATTTCAGAATGAGCATGCCCAAAGCTGATGGTGCAAAGAATGATTACTACGCATTCATTAACTGCTATTTCGGATTATAATTGTTCAAACATTTAATACATAAATATTATGAGAAAGATTTTTTCATCAGTTATGACATTAGCGATTGCCCTTGCTTTTGCAGCTTGTGGCAGTAACGCAAACAATGGAGAGCGTGGAGCTCAGGAACTTTCGGGTGCAGGTGCAACATTTCCACTACCTTTCTATAATGTGGTTTTCGAACAGTTTGGACAAGTAAGTGGCGACCAAGTAGCATACGGCGGTATAGGCTCGGGAGGTGGTGTAAGAAACCTTCGTGACAAGATTGTAGATTTTGCAGGTAGCGACGCATTCCTATCGGATAAGGAGATGGCAGAAATGGCTACCGTAGTACATATTCCCACCTGTATGGGCGCTGTGGTTGTAGCCTACAACCTCGATGGCGTTGATGAGTTGAAATTATCGGGTGAGATTATCGCAGACATTTTTGCCGGTGAGATTAAGATGTGGAACGATGAGCGTATTGCAACACTCAATCCTAACGTCAAACTCCCATCGGAGAAGATTATCCCTGTTTATCGTTCAGACGGCTCGGGTACAACATTTGTATTCACCGATTATCTTACAAAGGTCAGCCCCATGTGGAAAGATAAGTATGGTGTGGGCAAATCTGTTAACTTTCCATCGGGGCAGGCAGCGAAGGGGAATCCCGGTGTAGCAGGTGTGATTAAACAAACAAAGAATACAATCGGTTATGTTGGGTCGGAGTATGCTTTTGCACAGAAAATTCCTTATGCCCATATACAGAATCAAAGCGGTGAATTTGTTCTGCCATCATCGTCAACAATCTCGGCTGCCGCATCGGGTGACATTCCTGCCGATACTCGCTGCTCAATTACAAATTCTGATTCTGACGGTGCCTATCCAATCTCGACCTTCACTTGGATTGTTATATACAAAGAGCAGAATTACTCCGACCGTACCAAGGAGCAGGCTACAGCAACACTCGACCTTTTGAAATATATCCTCTCGGATGAGGCACAAAAGATTACCTCAGAGGTGCATTATGCTCCGCTACCAGCCAAGGCTAAGGAGTTGAGTATGACAAATTTGAAAAGCGTTACATATAACGGAATCTCAATATTACAATAACAAAACGCTATGAACGATAAATTGTACAGAATTATATTGTTCGCAGCTGCATTAATAATGCCGATAGTGTGCGGGGGCGTAGTATACGCCCTCGTCACTGACGCATACGAAGCGTTTGAACATTTTGGATTCTTCAAGTTCCTAACCTCCTCGGAGTGGAGCTATACCGATGGAGCCGAACAATACGGAGCATTACCATTCATTACAGGTACACTGATGACTACTCTGTTGGCACTTATCTTTTGCATACCATTTTCACTACCTGTTGCACTGTTTGTTGGTGAGTATTTCAAAGGAACACGCATTGCTGCCATATTAAGCACTGTAACAGATTTGTTAGCAGGTATTCCTTCAATAATATATGGTTTGTGGGGATTCTACACATTGCGCCCTTTGATTATATCTCTCAATATTTCACCACAAGGTTCAGGTGTTCTCACGGCTTCATTGGTGCTGGCCATCATGATTGTTCCATATGCCGCCTCGCTAAGTGCCGAGTTTATCAAGATGGTACCGAATGATTTGAAAGAGGGAGCATACAGTTTGGGGGCGACTCGTGCCGAGGTTATTCGCAAGGTGGTGTTCCCCGTTGCCGGCTCGGGTATCTTCTCGTCCTATATTTTGGCCATAGGTCGTGCTTTGGGCGAGACAATGACTGTGACGATGCTCATTGGCAATACCAACAACATACCCGATTCAATCACCTCGACAGGCAACTCAATGGCTTCTATCATCGCCAACCAGTTCGGAGAGGCGGATGATTTGCGACTCTCCTCGCTAATTGCCATAGGCTTGATACTGTTCCTGATTACGGCATTTATTAATTTGATAGGCAAAATAATGATTAAACGCGCAAGAATAGCATAACCTATGGATAAGTTGAAAATTAAAAATCGTTTGGCAAAGGATAAAGCGTTGCTGTGGGCAGTATGTCTATTGGCAGCCCTTACGACTGTCCCACTGTTTGCCATTTTGGGCGAGGTATTTGTTCGTGGTTACGACCAACTTTCTTGGTCATTCTTTACCGAGCCAACCCCTACTGCATATAAAGCAATGAAAGCCATTGAAGCCGGTGAGCCAATCCCCGGCGGTATTGCAAACGGAATTATAGGAACAATATTGATGCTTGGCATGGCTGCTGTTGTAGCAATTCCTGTGGGCATCTTATGCGGCGCATTTTTGGCAGAGAATCCCAAAAACAGATTCGCCCAAACAGTGAGTTATCTTACCGACCTGCTGCAAGGTACCCCCTCGGTCATCATTGGTATTGTTGTTTATATATGGGTGGTAGTTCCAATGAAGGGCTACTCGGCCATCGCCGGTAGCGTGGCACTCTTTATTATGATGCTACCACTTATTATCCGTTCAACCGAGGAGACTTTGAAGATTCTGCCTGCATCACTTAAAGAAGCAGGGTTGGCACTTGGAGGCAATCGCGCCCGAGTAATGCTAAAAGTACAGCTTCCCGCCGCCTTCGGAGGTATCTTTACCGGTGTTCTGCTGGCAATCTCGCGTGTAATCGGCGAGACGGCTCCACTTATGTTTACTGCACTCGGCTGTTCATTTATCCGTTTTGCGGTTGACAAGCCTATATCGGCAGTGCCTCTGCTTATATGGGAGTTTTTTAACGACCCCAACCTTCAGGAACTTATTTGGGGTGCATCACTCTTCCTGTTATTATTTGTTCTTACATTGAATCTTACAGCTAAATATCTTACAAAGAAATGGAATCAGTAACCCCTATACTTGAATTTAATAAGACTTGCGTATCATATACCAAGCAGACAATGGCAGTAAAATATGTATCGGCTGCCATTGAACGAAATACCATCACCGCCATAATGGGACCTTCGGGTTGCGGCAAAAGTACGTTGCTGCGTGCTGTAAACCTGATGCACAATCTATATCCAAATATTCGTGTCGATGGTGAAATA
>JAZNEI010000055.1:0-52276 GCA_045588485.1 Bacteroidaceae bacterium
CGTTTAGTTATCTGCTAACGGTTGACAATTCTCTACCTTTACTATCTTTCAATATGCCTTTTACAGTAACATTCTTTGGAAGCTCTAACTGCTGCTTAACATACTCAGTAAATGCAGTGAGAAGTTGCTTGTAAGCATCAATCATTGAACTTGCCATGTCATATTTTGATTTAGGTGCAACCATTACAATCTCAACTCTGGACGAGCCTATAACTTTAGCTGATTGGATAACCAAGTTGCCTGCATCTTCTCCCAAATCTAATGGTAATTCATCAGCAAAATCAGACACATCTTTCTGCCAGTTCTTTACTTTGACCCAGCTATCATTAATGTATTGTTCATGTAAAAGCATTTTTCCTGAGGCACTATAGTACTTACGGTCTCTAATACTGTGATCCTTATTATATGCAAAAACAACTTTATGGAAGCCCGCAGAACAGTCAATAGGTTTGCCTGTCTTACCAAAACAAGCTTGTTCAATACAGAGATCATTCTCATCATATTTATGTACTTCCTTGTGATAGCCATTAATGAGCATTGGCTTCTCGGTGACATCAAAATATGAGATGCTTTCCGTATTATTACTATTTGTATATGTCCTCATGACTTTGTGATAACCATCTTTACAAAGCATTCGTTTCTCCTTATTATCGAAATATGCAGTCCATAAAACGTTGCCTTTATTATCATATTCTTGTTTCATGTAAGACCATCCTGTTTGAGGGTTCATGATTAAGTTACCCTTACCATCACAAGAGGCTACATAAACCATATTTCCCCATTTGTCATAATCACACGCTGCTTCTGGCACCATCACTTTGGGGTCTGTAGGAATTCCATTTTTATCAAAATAGAAATTCTTTATTGTCCTTCCATATTGGTCGTATTCTATAGTGCGAATTGAATAATGGCCATCATTATCTCCATAATAAATAGTTGGCTGATTATTCTTGTCAAAATATGACACTTTAACAACTTGTCCCTTTTCATCAAACTCAGAACGCTCAATGCAATAGTTGTGATTTGAGTAGGATGTTAATTCTCCCTTTGTATTATAATAACAAGTTTCTATACACTGATTTCTATTGTTGAACTTCTGAGTATACTTGTGAATATTATTTGAATTTGTCGTAGGTTTTCCTTCTGCGTCAAAAACAGCGAATTCAATAAGATTATCTTTATCATCATATGCATAACGAACCATTAATCTTCCTTTTGCCATTTTTTGATCGATACCGATAGGGAATTCCTCTATGATGTTACCATGACCATCTCTCTTGTAGTTGTTGCCTGCGATACCATCTACAAGTACAAGATCATTTTTTACATCATAATATCTCTCACTTAGCATATGACCTTTATCATCATATGTATATGCTTTTTGTGCAAACCCGATATAACCTTTTGTAGGTTTATTGTCTTTATCAAAGAATTGTCTAAGAATTTCATTTCCATTATCATCATATTTGTACTCTGTAATAGCAATACCTTCATTGCTCAATGTCAGATTACCTTCTTCGTCAAGATATGACATTTTTGTAATATTACCTCTAAGGTCTCTTTCCATTACAACTGAGCAAATATTAGCATTACTTGTAGTAGGCTGCATATCTGTTCCAAAATTAGATTGCTTTATACAATCTCCCATTGCATTGTATTCATTGGTCCAACCAGCATATCCTGAGTTAGTTTCACAAGGCTCGCCATTCTCGCCATAATATACAATCTTTACCATATGACCTAGAGAATCATATTCTGCTTTAAGTCCAGCATAACCTTCAGTATTAGCAATAAGTTCTTTGTTAAGATTATAATTCCATCTCTCTAATTCATTACCTTTACTATCTGTAACTATTTTCACATATGCATTTCCTTGTGTTGTTACGCATGGATTACCTGACGCATCCAAAAATGACATATCACTATAGAAACCATACTCATTGCATTCTAATGCAACAGAAGCATATCCTCCATCACTTACATTAATTTCTATGTTTCCGTCAATACCAACGGATGACTGCTTTTTTATAAATCCTTTCTCGTCATATTCAACAAGCCTTCCTGCACATCCTTGACGTCCTGGTATCATTAATTCTCCGTCAGACGTCTTAAAATATTGAGCAACCGAATTGCCATATTCATCATATACATTCTCGCATATTCCAGTTCCTTCAGTATCATCCAAAGCTGGCTGTCCGTCTATAGTTTGATAGACTGACTTGATCCAATTATCATTTTCATCATAATAGAAGAGCTTCTTACCCATACCCCATTTAGTCGCTTTAGGAGAACCATCATAAGCAAGATACATTTCCTCTATAACTCGACCCTTATCATCTCTTACATATTGTTTACCATAAATGCCGTGAGAATCACTTACATAGATATTCTGAAAACCTGCATAACGAAGTGTTTTAATATAGCCATTCTCATCATATTCCAACAAGTATCTTGAAATCTTACCTCTATTTTGGTTAGAAGCAAAAGCATCTACATAACCAACAGTTTCACTACCAATAGTCTTTTCTGTTCCATATTCATCATTGAACTGGAATATTACTGTATTGAGTTTCTCGTTATATGACTTGATATATAAGACTTGACCATTGTTATCCATAACCTTAGCTCTACTCAAATGATTGTCATCATTATAATAGAACATAATATCAATAGGTCTTTCATATCTTTCTGACTCTGTATCAGGAATAATTGTACCTAAGCTATTAACATGCGATACTCTTTGCAGTTTATAGTTTTTGTACTCAAATCGATACATTCTATGAGTATGTTCGCGATCAGAAGACGAGATTTTGCCAATACCCTGTGGAATGCTCCATTGCTCTACATAATCTTTATAGTAGGAGATTTTTACTCGATTATAATCCCAAATAAAGAACACACCAAATACCACCACAGCAGCCACAGCAGCAATCATCGCTTTCACACCCTTTGATATTTTAGGTGGATATATGGCATTATGAAGAGCTTTCTTAAATTCCTGACATGACTGATATCTTGATTCTGCCTTTTTGCTTGTAGCTTTATCAACAATAACCTGAACTTTATCAGAAACATACTTATAATATGTCTTCATTCTTGGAAGATTATCCTCTACAACATGCTTGTAAATTTCATGTTCAGTTAAGGTTGTTGTATCATAAGGGGGATTTCCTGTTAGCATCTGATGCAACAATACACCCAAAGAATAGATATCTGATCTCTGATCTAAACTTTCGCCCTTAACCTGCTCCGGACTCATATAGGACGGTGTACCCATAATGACATCCTTATCTTTAGACTCACCGCCTTCATCCAAAAGGGCTGCAATTCCAAAATCTAGGATTTTTGGAGTGCCTTCTTCTGTTATTATGATATTAGACGGCTTGATATCTTTATGGATAATTTTATGCTTGTGGGCATAATCAAACGCATCCAATAATGGCTCAAAGAATGAACATATCTTTTCCTCGACTATCAAACCTGATACATTCTTTATATAATCTTCCAAGCTATGGCCATCTGCATACTCCATAATGAGATATATACTGCCAGCTTCATCAATGTGGTAATTGATGAAATGTACAATATTAGGATGGTTCATTCTGGCTAACCTATCAGCTTCTTCTGCAAGTCGTTGGCGAGTAAAATCATTAATCATGTTGCCGTTAATAACCTTAATGGCAACTTTTTGTTGTTTGATATACTTGTGTTCTGCCAAGTATACGCTACCCATTCCTCCTTTGCCAACTAACGAGACGATGGTGTAGTTCAAAATTTCTTTCCCGATCATATAGAGATGTATTTTTAGAATTTGACATTTACATAGTTAATCCACTTATAAATCCAATTACAAAACTTATTGCAATACTAATCCAAGCAATATTAGCAGCTTGTTTTGCTTTATAGTTAGCAGTATCCTTCCATACAAAATAGAGGATAAAGCCGATTATAGGGAATAAGAACGACAATATTCCCCAACCAGCACCTATCGACTCCTCTTGTTTAACTGGGACTTGACCTACTACAGTTTCATACTCATATGGATTATGATGACCCTGCACCTTTACTGGCGAATTAGGCAACAACATTAATATCTGAGCCCATGGTAAAGGTACCTTATTAGCCAAGTATATTGGAGTGCCTGGAGTAATCACAACTTTTTCATTCTGGTAAACTCTACCATTAATAGTTGTACCGTTTTTACTTATATCATTATAAACATACTGACCATTCACTAACGAAATAGTCGCATGTTTACGACTTATGCTACTATCAGATATGATAATATCACACTCTACTCTTCCTATTGTTATTGTTTTCATTGAATTGCAGTTGAAATTATACCAGATAAAAATGACATGACCAAATTAAACAGAAAGCCATACCATGCTAACTTGTTAGCTGACTTAGCTTTGATGGGATTCTCTGATTTCCATACAGCTCCAAGAATCCATCCTGCAATCGGAATCACAAAACACAGAATGCCATATCCAACTGTAATGTCCTCCGATTTAGATGGCTCTACTAATCCTCCATGTACATCCGTATCACCAGTGTATTCATCAATAATAGATGTAGGAAGATCCATCTTTTCAAATAAGATATTTAAGACAGTTTTCCACTCTAAAACATGCGAAGCCAATCCTGCAATCATAACCTGTGGTAACGAAGATGGGTCATTCATCAGGGATTTTACAGATTGATTTATCATAAAAGAATATGATTCATTTTTTATCTTTCTGCCATTAACTCCTGTTCCATTAGTGCTATGATCCTTGATTGTCACCTTATATGAGGAACCTTTTTCATTTTGAGGTTCCCAAATGATATCAAGATGGTGGCTACTTACATACTCGCCATATAGGGTAATGTCACAATTAGAACGTCCAACAGAGATTCTACAAATAGCCTTGTCTGTTAATGCAGCTTTAAACTCCTCTGTGGTTTGGAATCTAAGAGTCATATTTTTATTAACAGCTGTCAATATGGCTTTTTGTGTCTTATCGCTAACAGTGAAACCCTTTTCTGAAACTAGAGGGAAATTATTTTCCAAAATAGCACATATAGTGTCATAATCATTTGACTGCTTAGGTATTGCATGAGTACCTGTCAACATATAATGTAGTAAACATCCTAATGAATAGATGTCTGTACGCGTATCTATGTTGTACCCATTGGCCTGTTCTGGACTCATATATCCATCAGTGCCAACAACTCTACCGATAGTTTTACCGGTACTTGTTTTACTATCTTTTGCAATACCAAAGTCTATGACGCAAATAGAACCATCTGGCCTTATCATTATATTGGAAGGCTTTACATCTCGGTGAATACATGATTTATTATGTATATAAGAGAATGCATCAAGAAGTTTTATAAAAATAGATATGGCTTCTTGTTCGTTAAAAGCACCATTTGCTTGTACAATTTGAGAGATCGTTTTCCCCTCAACAAATTCCATCGGTAAAAATAGATTGCCTCCTTCATCAGAGAAAGGTTCACCAACAATCTTTACGATGGATGGATGTGATAGTTTTCTTAATGAACGCACTTCATGATCAAACATTTCACGATAGTCCGGATGAGCCGCAGCTTTGGCACTCATCATTTTCAGGGCTACCTTATTATTGCTTGAATCAAGTGATTCATAGACACACCCCATTCCACCTTTACCTACTTCACGAATAATTTTATAGTCATTCATAATGAATAGATTTTCTGGTTAGATTAATCGCTATTAGGCTGATTGTAGTTCTATATTGTTATCCTTCTTCTTTTCTTCTATGGGCGTCACATTACCATTTTCCTTCTTCTTAGGCACTAATTTTACTGATATAATAACTTGATCTTCAGAACCTTTAACGGAGCACGGGATTACCAATATATGCTGACTATCAGAGCTCTCACCTTTAAAAGTAAAAGAGAATTGACCTTTTTTAGAATCCTTATTCCAATACAAGTCATCGTACGTAAGTCCATCCAAAACTTCTCCCAATACAGGAGATTTAACTTTTTCCTCTTTTTTATTAAAAATCAGAGTAGGTTTGGCTGAATAATTAAGAAGCAGTTTTGAACCCTTTTCAAGTTTGTCATACTCAAATTGAACATGAACAGTATCAACTTTCGCTACAATCTCTTCTTTCTTTGAATCTGCTTTCTTCGGTTCTTCTCTTTTAGAACCCTGCTGAGGTATAGTTCCTTTAGGAATTGATAACCCGCCTTTATTCTCAGTGTTTTTTACATCAATACTATAATTATAGACCTCAGTTTTATCTATAGTTGTAAGGCTAATTTCAATAATTTCTCCAGGAATCTTATCAGTGAAAGAAAGCCATAGCTTACGATTATCACTAGTCGCCGTTTTTGTTATATATTCTGTTTCTGTTTTTAATACCAATGACGTAGGTTCAAATATTACATTTTCCGTATATATAACCTCATTGTTGATAATGAATTTCAAATTAGAATCAGTAAATTCGAACTCTATAATTTTCTTATTCTTTTTGAAATCTATAGAACCTAAATTGATGGTAGAACGTGGGTTAGCTACTTGCTCTGCATTTTCAGCTTGTTTATTGTCATCTGCTTCAGATGGCTTTTCTCGTAACCAAAAATACCCACCAACGCTGAGAACTAACAAAACAGAAATAACACAAGTTATTTTTGCCCAAGTTGGAAACTTCTTTTCATCGGTTACAACATTGGGAGATACAGGAAACTCTACAAGTTGAACTGTGATGTTGTCGACACCTCCATTATCATTGGCCAATGCAACTAATTTGTCAACTCGCTCCTGAGCATTCATCTCAGATTGACGACTAATAATCTTACAAATTGTGTCATCTGATATCATTCCGCTCAAGCCATCTGAACAGAGAACAAAACAATCTCCAGCTTCTGGAATAATAGCATCGTCGGCAACTGTAGCAGGTGACATATTGGGTATTCCTAGTGCATTCGTAATTTCATTCTTTCTAGGATGATGTTCAGCCTGTTCTTTTGTGATTTCACCACAATCTACAAGCATTTGAACATACGAATGGTCTTTAGTTAGCTGTACAATCCTTTTACTTCTGACCAAATAAATTCTGCTATCTCCAACATGGCCGATATATACCTTTCCACTACGAACTAATAATAGTACGCATGTAGAACCCATGCCAGCCAATTCTGGCTGCTCTATAGTCTTTTGAATAATCGCTCTATTAGCCTTATCTATAGATTCTCCAATAGCAATTCTTGGGTCATCATAATAGACATTATTGAGGTTCTCAATTATTGTTGAAACTGCTATCTTAGAGGCTGTAGCACCACCTACATGTCCTCCCATACCATCACAAACAACAGAAACCAGACCGTTCTGTGTAATGGTGTTGTACATATTGTCTTCATTTGCAGCTCTTTTTCGACCTACATCGGTTTTGCCTACAACATGACAATAATTATAATTATCGTTCATATACTATATTTATTAGTATGAATTATTAAAATTCAGGGATAGCGAGAAAAATGAATTTAGTACCTCCAATAACTATAACATCGTTATTCTTGAGATCAATTACATCTCCTAATACATACACCTGTCCGTTGACATAACTACCATTTGCAGAACCTTTATCATATTCTTGTGCTCTAAACGCACCTTTTGCTTCTACATATTGAATTAACAAGTGCTTAGCAGACATATGACTATCATTTGGGAAAGGAATGTCGCATGTACGGTCACGTCCGATCGTAGTTCTACCTTCGTATACTTTGTATACTTCACCTGTAGGATTAGCACTATAAGATACTAACAAGCCAACCAAGCGTCTATTTTCACTGACTCCTGTTTCACCAGTTGCCGTTCCACCGACATGGCGTATTACAGTTGCGCCACCAGCTGCATCATTCCCATTAATACCAATAGTTTCAGTCGGTTTAGGTTCATCGCCACCTAGCACCTTTGTACCGAGTCCTTCCTGGAAGTCAGTATTTACTTTTGTTGAACCTGTAGGTGAAGGACAAAATGGGCATTTGTCACCATAAATTGCCGGATCATAAAGATGTCCGTTTGCACATTTCTTTGTTGCCATAGCTTTCTGATGTTTAAATATTTATATTTTAATATGATTTTTCAACAAATTCAATAACTGGAGATGGATGAATTGCATGGTTGTAGCCTTGTGAAATACCAAGAAAACCAGACACGATTATTCCTGCAAATCTTCCTTTTTTATCATATACAGGAGAACCACTTGCCCCTTGATGAATTGTAATGTTATGACCATACTCGTATACACCTCTTTCTTGTGTTATTTCTCCACTTTGATTGTTAGCCTCAAGGCCAACTGAGGTCTGACCGATGATAAATGATTTAGGGAAACCAATTGTGCATATTTCATATCCCACAGATAATTTTTCAGTTGGAGTTGATTTAGATAAATCAACATATGTAGATCCTGCCGGGATTGATTTGCTATTCGTCTGCAAAACAGCGACATCTAGCTCTGGCTTGTCACTAACTTTCAGGACTGTACAAGGTATTAGGTTGTTTTCGTTATCAATGTATGTGTCGTTTTGAACTATACCAACACTTAGTGTAGTATAATTAACTTCTACATTTGCCGCCAATTTTGTTAAATCATTCTGAAGCAAAACAGACTGAATAGCTCTTTTAACATACTCTTCATTCTTCTTTTCTTCTTCAGAACAACTTACAACATGTCTATTTGTAAGCATTTTGCCATCAGGAGAGATAAAGAATCCCGTACCTGTACTACGGGCAATACCAGAAGATATTTCACCTTTTTCATCTAAATAGCAATAATCTAATTCGTTATAGCCATTGAGATATGTACTGAGAGGCCTTCCTTGAACTGTAGCAATATAAGCAGACTTCACATAGATCAATGCAACATCATTCTTGTGCTCTGCATATATTTCACTCCACTCTTTATCAAACCATTTCCATGGCTGCAATATTAAAATACCAACGACCAAAACGATTGATGCCGCTATAGAAATAATAGGTTTAAGATTTATCTTCGGCTTAACTGGATATACAGCCTCCCAATTCAAAGGGTGTTTATTGGAAATAGTAATATTATCTCCCTTTTTCAATACATATGGAGAGGTGATTTTGCTACCATTGACATAAGTTCCATTCGTCGAATTGTTGTCAATTATGACTATCTCCCCATCTGATTTTTTACATATGTACGCATGTTTATCAGATACATCATCAAATGAATATCTGATCTGTGAGATAGGATTTCTACCTATCAATTTTTTCTCAACAATATCATGAGGAAAACTTATAGGTGTTTTTGCTGGTTTACTTTTAGCAGTTTGAATTATTTGTTTCCAATCAATAGAATGATTACCCAACACCACAGTCGAAGATGATGTAAGCACAGCTTTGGTAATTCTTTTACCATTAACAAAAGTTCCATTCTTGGAGTTTAAATCTTCGATTGAGATTTCTCCAAAATCTGACACGGTAATGATTGCATGAGAAGTAGAAACAACACTGTCGTTTATAACAACATCATTGTTTGTTCCGCGACCAATTTTTATCGTTTTCATATAGTCGTTTTATTTAATTTCTATAAAATTTTCCATTCTATCTTGTTATAGTTCCACAAAAGAACTATGAGTGTTTCGTAAGTTTTTGATTTAAAATATTATGCAAAATCGTTTACTGATACTTTTATAACATTTTTAATCATAGCAAACTGATTTATATAAAATTACAAAACGAGCAAAAGAAAACGATTTGTTTCGTTAAAATGAAAACTTTTCCATAACTCATTGAATGTAAATTCATTCTATAAGGTCATTTAATTTATTGTTAAAGAAAAAATAATTGTCTATTTCCACATTAGTTTGAACTTTTTTGTTTATTTTTGCGGTCGTATCATAGTTCTTTTGTGGAACTACTCCAACAATGACATAATAAGTCCTTGATTGGCATCATCTATCACCGAGTTTTCCAACATTGTTAGATAAATCTGCGTTGTCTGTTCAGATGTGTGTCCCATACCAGCACTGATGACAGAAATGGGAACATTATGGTTTCTCGCAGCGGTAGCCCAACTGTGGCGAGAAGTGTATGATGTCAATTTGCAACCAGCAGGCAACATTTTTGATAATCGTCTCAATTGTCTATTATGGTTGTTGATTGCGACTTGATACTCTTCGTATGCCTCCTTTGTGTCCGTAGAAGTCAAAATAGGGAAAACATAAGGCGATAATGCCGATGAATATCTGTCAATTATCCGCTGAATACTTGGCTCTATACGCACACTCAATAATTGTCCCGTTTTGCGTCGGGCATAACATATCACTCCGTTTTGAATATTTTCTTTCTTCAGATAGGCAATATCTACGAATGCCATTCCACGAGTACAATAGCTGAAAATGAATATATCCCTTGCAAGTGCAAGAGGAGTACCTTCTGCCAAATTGAGTTTATACAACTGTGATATTACTGATTCCGACACAGCACGCTTGCGGGTACGATCTATACCAGTATAAACCTCAGTAAACGGATGTGATTGTTCAACAAGTTTTTGTCTTACCGCCTTGTTGTAAACGGCTCGCATTATACGCATATAGAATGAAATAGAGTTCCGTACCATTCCTCGTTGTACGAGAAAGGCATTGTAGTCAGCAATAATTTGTTCCGTCATTGCCGAAAACGGCAAATTGACTCCGCCCAGAAACTCGGCGAAGTTCTTCATCGTTTTCTCATAGTTCAGGGCTGTTCCCAAGCGATTGGCATTACGCATCAATCGTATTTGATTCTTCATGAAGTCCAAAACCGACACATGACATTCTGGAGACTTGTAGCGTTTGATAATATCTCCAACCGAATAGGTTACTCCACTACTATCCAGGTCTTTGACAATGCGCCTCAGTAATGCGGTATCACTATCTATACGATTCTGAATAATGCTTTTGTCAGCAACACTTACAACAACCTGTTCACCTATTGCATCCCATTCGTCAGGCTGCAATCGGATATTGGTTGTTACCTGTTGTGTTGCTCTACGATGAGTCACTTGATAATATACAGTTCCTGCACGCCCTACGACTGATGACGGGCGTAGTTTTACTTTAATTGTTGCCATAAGCGTGATAAATGATTTAAGATGATCAATAAGAGCCTTCTCTCAATTGCTTAAGGGAGGGCTCTTTAAATAACGGCTACGGGATATACAGCAATTGAAACTCTCTTTTTACTGTAATTCTAATATGCGCCATCTCCTTAATTCTTCGATTTAAGGGTTATCCTTTGGCTGTTGCTTATCCTTGATGGACTTGGCTTTGTTCTCCTGTGCCTTTGCCGCTTGCTCTTTGAGCCTTGCTTGCTCAGCAAGTGCTGCTTGTTTGCGTACAGCCTCTTCGTAGATCTCCACATCTTCACGCATCTGCTCGATTGCTTCGGTGTTACGGTTAAGTTCGAAGATGTACTCCAATGTCGCTATCTGCTCTGCCGAAGCATCGCCTTTCATCTTGATATAGCGGTATTTGAGATAATCATCCTCTTCATCCTTGTTTCGCTGCAACTCAAAGTAATATGCAGACGCTAAGAATGCGATGACAATAGTATTGAGTGTAAGCATAAACCAATCAAGTTTGGAATTGAAGTTTAAATTGAAATTATAGTCATTCTCTCTATGGAGAACTTTGGACTCCTCAATCATCGGTATAAGTGAGGCTGTCAACTTTTTAAGGTTCTCAAACTCGTTTTGAATGGCTACAAAATCGGGCTTATTCTTACCTGAAACACCTTTTACATTGTCATTGACAACACCGAGGTTTTCACTCAAAGTCTTTGTAAGTTCTTGAATCTTGCGTTCTGTGTACTTACAATTAGCACCTGTAGCATTCTCAACAAGAGCCTTAATTTCTTGAACTAATGCAGTGTTATCCACATTAGGGACTGCGGGATTAACATCACTTGTTTTAGCCTTTTGCAATTCGATTATACCTGTTTCGATTCTTTCCAAGCATCCGTAGATGCCTTCCATAAACGACTCGTGGTCGTTGTTATTAAAATTTCTGTTACTCATATCTTTTCAATTTAATTGATTATACATTTGGGTTATTTAGAGTTTGAAACCTCTGGTTTTCTTCCTCTTCTTCTTTTGTTTCTGCCAAGAAGGTGGTTGCTCATCCTCTGGTAGAGCATCCGATGGAGTCAGCAAGCCCAATCCATTGCTCTCAATAAGGCTGTCGGTAACACTGTAATTTTGCTCTGCTTCTTGCCTTATTGGTTGCTGTTTAAGCTCAATCTCTGTCTGCTTTTTCGGCTTATCCCAACTTAATTGTTTGTTAAGTCTTGAATAGCTGAACTGCCTGCTGACATCGGAAGCCTTGAAAGTGTAATCGTCTTTGGTGAAACTCAAGCCCTCATTCTTACCCGTTCTGCGGTTAATCTTGAAGGTCATTCCAATGCCTTGTTTTTGAAGTTGGTTACCCAAGTCCCACCATGTCCGACTTCGTTTCAATACAGCCTTAACAGCATTATGAATCTCATACTTCACCCGTTCAGGATCGTGAAGTTTCTTCACATTGGTCTTGCTCTTATCCTCTGCATAGGTCAATCCGTATTTGTCTTTCAGCTTCTTCGTTGCAATCTCATTACGCTTAAAATCGTTCTGCGTAGAGATTACTTTACCATCGTAGTTTATGCGATTATATACCAAATGACAATGCGGATTATCGGTGTTATGATGCCTTACCAAGATGAATTGGGTGTTCTTAATGCCCATCAGCTCCATATACTCTAATGCGATTTTAGCCATAAACTCTTCGCTTAATCGTGGTGCATCTTCAGGCTTAAAGCTGAGTGCAATGTGTCCTAACGGTTGCTTAATTTTCGGATTTAAGAGGCATTGACAGTTGAAACTATCAATCATTTCTCTGTTGCTTCCGAGCAACACTCCGTCCGAGTCAATGATTTTGGCATCATCCTTTCTCATCACATAGCGTATGCATCCACCAAAGGATTTTCCCTTCTTGATTTTACCTATCATCCGCCCCTCCTTTCTTCGGCTTTGTAGTCGCTTAATACCTCCTTCAACTTGGCAAGTAATTCCATCACTATATTCTTTGTGCGATAGAATCCCGTCTGATGCGATAGCTTGGTAAGCTGATTGAGGTTGTTTGCCATACCCGTAAGGTCGCGAATTATGGCTGCATCCTCAGTAGAATGTTTGGCTACCATTCGAGCATCAAAGGCTGCGTCTCGAATGTACTCGGCAAGCGTGCAGTTGGCATTCTTACTTCGATGACGTAGTTTCTCATAGTCGGGCTTCGAGAACTTCACCGTTACCGACTTTGTGAGGCGTTTCAGGGTGCTTACCTGAGGTCTGCCTCTGGGTTTTGTTTTTGTCTTATTCTTTACCATAGTTTTTACTTTTAATTTGATTTTCAATTTGGCTTTTCACAATCTGCGACCATCGGGAGCGGATTGCCTCCACTTGGGAGTGGAGCGAGGTTTTTCGGGTGCAATGGCGGCTTGTACGACATTTTTCGGCATCCCGAAAGATAACCTCGCTACACCCCAAGACTAAGATCTTGCTGCTTCCACCATCATTGACGGTTTTTGATGGTTCCGATTGCTTTTTCTGATTCGATTGGCAACCGTTCATTGTCATAAGTGACCAACAGACTGTGGTCGGTACTTCAGGCTTTCGAGACTGCGGGAAAGCCGTAATGCAGTCCCTCCAGAATGCCGCCCTGCGGTAGGGCTGGCATTACGGCATGTAGCCCTGCATTATAACTTTCTCCACTGCTCAAAGTCGGCATCATAGGTGTCGATGTGCTGACGGGCGATGTTCTCCAATAAGCCCGAAACACTCATCTTTCGACCTCCGAGTTTGTGGACGTAATCATCGAGCCTGTCCCTTACCTCACAACTGAGAAATACCGGCTTTCGGTCTTTGATGACGGGTACTTTCAGATAGGTGCTGCGGTACTCCTCCAATGAAAGCTTGCGTTGCTTGCTGCTTACCCTGCGTTGGATGATGGGTGGCTCCTCTGTAATGGTTGAAACTTCTATAATGGATTGTGGCTCGGCTACTGCCTCCTCATCGATTACAGAGTCTGCAATACGATTCTTTGGCGTAAAATCTTGCAATGCCATTTCAACACTCTTTTTAACTTCGGCATCTTTCACTGCCGATGGCGATACGCTCGGACTCATCATTTCAGTCAAAGCGTCTTTTTCAATTGATTCGGTCTTTTTCATATTTGCAATTTTTTTGCTTATCACTCAGGTCTCTGTGCGCACATTGACCAATTGTTGTGAGCAAAGTAAGTGTGTATAGTTCAGGCAATGAAACGATTGGATTCGGTTAGGCAATTAAGTATAGTTCTGCTCATTAGGAAGGTGAACGAACGGTGACGAATGCCCAATTCTTCCAATATTTTGGGTTGGGAAGAAATCAGGAACAAAAGCTTAATTTGAAGCAATTAAGACCTTAATTTCGATGGAGGACATACGGATTACCGAGACTTCGGGAGTCGGTATGTCGGCCATCCTGTTATAGCTGATTAGAGGCTGTCCGTTTCGGCTGTTTGGGGCAAAAGTTTAGCAGACGGATAAGCATCGGTCTGACAAACGTCAATGCTACGGACAAGATCCGAAACGGGCAATCGCTTTAATAAAACTAAGTGTATAGGTGTGATGACTATACCTAATATATAAGTATAGCCATTAGCATAGGCGGTTAAAGTGCCACGAACTGTGCCAGATACTGCAACAGGCTTGATGAACCATTGAGGTATGATTACTCCTATATTTCTTTGCTGTCGCGATGATAGGCTGTGCTCGTTGCGTGTGAAAATAAATTTTCACTCACTCGCTTGCACTATCATTGTCACTCAGAAAACGGAATTACAGCGAAAAGAAAAATGATTGTAATGATGAATACAAATGGATTTAGTGGGGCGATTTATCGCACCGAATATGCAATGATATGTCAGTCTATGACACGTATAGACACGCCCATTGTAGTATGATTTTTCGTGCTTTTATTTGCAGTGGGAACACCAACGGAACAAGAAAATTATGTATAATTAAAGAATATAGATTTATGGAAGTTGTAAACATTGAAGCAAGAACATTTGAGGCTATGCTCTCGAAGTTCGAGGTCTTTGCAGACCGTATGGAGAAGCTCTGTACCCTCTACGGTGATATGAGCCAAAGAACGTGGTTGGATAATCAGGATGTGTGCATTATGCTCAACATCAGCCCACGAACATTGCAGACCTTGCGTGATAACGGCACATTGCCCTATTCTCAAATATGCCAAGCCCGTAAATACCGAAAAGATAAAGAGGTCTCGCACAAGTTCGTGTGTCTTGCTCTTCATCGGAGCATCCATCATCCGTTGTATTTCATCACGGGTGAGGTAGCCTCTATCAACGCTTTCGGAGCTGTTGATATATCCGGCAAAGGGGTTGAATGGCAGTTGTCCCGAATTACGGGCTATGGCAATGATATGTTTAAGCACTATCATATAGCCCCAAACCGTATTTGTGCGACAACTCTTCTCGGTGCGGAGGAAATACTCGAAGTCGTTGATAAATGTGAGATTCAACTCCTTCAACGGAATATCCGTTCTGCGATAGGTATGTTGCAAGAACTCCTTGATGTGATTACATACGGTACGATAACGAGAGTATGTACCTTTGGTTCTGCTGTGTCCTACCTTCTTTGCAAACTCAACATTATGTTGCTCGAAGAGTTTTACCAGTGTCTCCTGCTTGACTCCGATACCGAGATAGGCATCTTTGAGTTTGTCGGCTGTAACATAACCATCATTACGCATCAGCTCCTGATAGTGGCGGGTTACATGCACACGGATTCTATCAACCGCAGCGTTGATTTTTTGTGCTTCGAGGCTCTTGCCCATAGCACGACCATTTTTCACATCCCACAAACGAGGTGGAACATCCATCTTGCAACTGAATTGCTTTACTTCGCCATCAACGGTCAGACGGCACATCAGCGGAAGATTCCCATTGGATTTCTCGCTACCTTTCTTCACATAGAAGAGAATCTTAAATGTACTTCTCATACTCACTAATTTTTTGTTTACAAAATTACTTCTTAGTGAGTTATCCGAGGGTATGCAAAATATTGCAAATCGCTGAATACTAAAACCTTACCAACAAAAAGTATCCTGACTGTCCGGTAACGATATGGGAACTCAACTTGTGCTTAGCTTTGCCAAAAGGTTGTTTTTCAACCTCTGCAATGCACTGGATTCCAAACCTAACTCACAGACAATCAGGATACTTTCTCCTTATCGCAATATTTCGCTTTTTTCTTTGGTGTTTATTTTATGAGGTTCTCTATTTGGTTGTATCCAAGAGCGATTCTTGTTATACCCATACTATATGGCGCAATTTCGTAGCTGTTGTATATGAATATAATACTGTCGGGTGCAAGAAGGAAATTTTCGGTAGGGTAGAGTGAAGCTATATCAAAATATCCCATTTCGTTTATCTCCTCGATAGTTGTAACACCAAGCTGTCTGCCTAACGCATCCAATAGCCGATTTGTCAGTGGCTCTTCATAGTTTTCTACAAAAAAGTCGGCTAATTTTATCTCTTTTCCGCTTTTGCTGTCGAAATTAATGAGTATGCTGTTTTCTAATCCGTGTGCTCCGCCCATATAAGAGTAGTTTACCATTGAATAATTGATGCACTCCTTGTATCCAATGCTCTGTTTGCCATTTACCGAAAATTGGTAATTGAACCATGCTGGCGAGCGTTCTATGCTCTTTTCGTTTATGTAAGTGGGGCGTTGTGCCAGATATTCGCTGCGTGCCGAGTTAATTGCAGTGTCTATCGCTGTTTGTGGTGCCATGCTGTCGAGTCCGAAAGCTGCATATATAATTCCTGCGTTAATATTACCGGCAACGGTTGTCTCTCCATTTGCAAATGGAAGTGATACTTTTATATCGAAATAAGGCGAGTTGCTATCTAATGTGTCCATTATGATTTTAGTTGTGGTGTCGATAACGGCAAACGTTAACGGCTCATTCATATTGAGACTATTGTGTATTACGCTCGTTCCACTTTTGCTGCCTTTGTCCGAGCAGGCAATCATAATGAATACAATAAATAATATTAATGAATAGGCGCACTTTTTCATACTTTTTTTGTTTAGGTTTTAGAGACGGTTTACATTGTATGGCTTCTCGGCACGAAGATAATTATTTTGTAACGAATAGCTCAAAAAAACTGTTTCCTATTTTTGGGTGATTAGTAAAAAAACAGCTTAAAAGACCTGTTTCGATACCGAAAGAGCAAATTATATAACAATATATAAAACAAATATGGATGGAATTAAAGATAACATCAATGAATTTACTCGTGACGTACGCCGCTGTGTCGATTTGCGCATAGACAGTATGAAGCTTCAGATGATTGAGGCTGCATCTAAAATCTTAGGGACAGTGCTGACATTTGTTTTACTTGCACTACCTGTATTCTTTGCAGTGGCTTTTATGTTTGTGGCTATAACTCTGTTGTTAGTCCCGTTGGTGGGTGTTGTATGGAGTCTATTTATTATGGTTGCTTTGTTAGTGCTACTTTCCTTTATCTTGTATCGCTTATGTCGCCCCTATTTTACAGGAGTAGTATTAAGAGTACTTTGTCAAATGCTATTTAAGAAAGAAACAGAATTGAATAATGAATCAGAGAATGAAGAGTAACGATTACAGCAATATAACCACTATGGAGCAGTTGTGCGAGGCTCGTAAAGAGTTATGTGAACAACTGCAAGATGCCGATAAAAGGGTGGCTGAGCATTGGGAAAAACTTCTCAACTTGACCGAGCCTGCGCACATTGCGGCAAGGGTGGCAAAAAGTGTTTTTGATATTGTATCTCAGGCTGCTATGGTAGAACGTATTTATAAATATATAAGGTCGTTGATGCAAGCACTCTTTTTTAACGATAAATCTGATACAGAGGGTAAGAAACAGTTTTAGAAAACTGCAATTGCTCTGAAATGGAGGAATAAATTTTACTTCTCGCTCATTTGTGTTATATTTGCGCAGCACGAACAAGTGCTTACTATGCCGTTGCACCATTCATCGGTGTCATTCTCTCGATGCTCATTCTAGGAGAACGTCCTAAGTGGATTTTTTTCGTAGCTCTTGCCGTAATGCTCCTCGGCACCCGTTTAGCCTCTATAAAAGCCGAGGAGTAGTATTACAGCTATAAAATAATAGTACGATGTACACTCTTTGTTCATTTTTTTTGTAAATTAATTACAAATATTTATTTTTGCCATATAATGCGTATTATATCGCACAAAATAAAACTTTAACTAATTAATTTTTCTTTATGGATTATAATGTACTATTTTGGTTTGTGCCGGCAGCTTCGCTGTTGGCATTGGCATTTGCTTGGTATTTCTACAAGCAGATGAAACGAGAGAGTGAAGGTACCGAGCGTATGGCATATATTGCCGAGGCTGTTCGTAAAGGTGCAATGGCCTATCTTAAACAGCAATATAAGATTGTTACCATTGTCTTTGTTCTTTTGGCACTGATATTTGCTGTTATGGCATACGTTTTCCACATTCAAAACGAGTGGGTGCCTTTCGCTTTCCTTACAGGTGGTCTCTTCAGCGGATTGTCGGGATTCTTGGGAATGAAGACTGCTACCTACGCATCGGCACGTACTGCCAATGCAGCCCGTCAGTCGATGAACCAGGGATTGCGTATGGCTTTCCGCAGTGGTGCGGTTATGGGACTGATTGTGGTGGGTCTTGGTCTGCTCGATATCTCGGTGTGGTATCTTATTCTTGATGCTTGTATTAATGCCGCAGAACTTAGCAGTCCTGGAATGAAACTTTGTATCATTACTACTACAATGCTTACATTTGGAATGGGTGCTTCGACACAGGCTCTCTTTGCGCGTGTAGGTGGTGGTATATATACAAAGGCTGCCGATGTTGGAGCCGACCTTGTAGGAAAAACAGAGTATAATATCCCCGAGGACGACCCACGTAACCCTGCTACTATTGCCGATAATGTTGGTGATAACGTAGGTGACGTTGCAGGTATGGGAGCCGACCTATACGAGAGTTATTGCGGTTCTATCCTTTCGTCAGCTGCGCTTGGTGCTGCTGCTTTTGCCGCCGATGGTGGTGCTATGCAGACAAAGGCGGTATTTGTTCCTATGCTTATTGCTGCTGTCGGTATTGTACTCTCTATCATTGGTATCTTCTCGGTAAAGACAAAGGAGAATGCCGACATAAAGAGCCTCATCGGTGCTCTTTCACGTGGTACGAACCTGTCGTCTGCTTTAATCGTAGTTGCTACATTCGGTATTCTTTATGCTCTTGGCATTGAGAACTGGCTTGGATTGTCGTTTGCTGTTGTGGTCGGTCTTTTGGTTGGCATCATTATCGGTCGTTCAACCGAATATTATACTTCGCAGTCTTATGCTCCTACACGTAAGGTATCCGAGGCAGGTAAGACCGGTCCTGCAACGGTTATTATTTCGGGTATGGGCCTGGGTATGCTCTCAACAGCTGTTCCTGTGTTGTCGGTAGTTGTAGGAATCATCCTCTCTTATCTTTGTGCAACAGGCTTCGATACTTCGGCCGAGAATGTTTCACTTGGTCTGTACGGTATCGCCATTGCTTCTGTGGGTATGCTGTCTACACTCGGTATCACTCTTGCTACAGATGCATACGGTCCTATCGCCGATAATGCCGGTGGAAATGCCGAGATGAGCGGTCTGGAACCCGAGGTGCGTCGTCGTACCGATGCCCTTGATTCACTTGGTAACACAACTGCTGCAACAGGTAAGGGCTTCGCCATCGGTTCGGCTGCGCTTACTGCATTGGCACTTTTGGCATCATATATCGAGGAGATTCGTATTGCTATGGAGCGTACAACGCCCGATATCCTTATAAACGGTGTTCCTCTTATGCAGGCCAATATCTTCGACTTTATGCAGCACTTCAACGTAACGCTTATGAATCCTATGGTAATATGCGGTATCTTTGTTGGTGCTATGATGGCTTTCCTCTTCTGTGGTTTGACTATGAATGCTGTAGGTCGTGCTGCGCAGAAAATGGTTGGTGAGGTTCGTCGTCAGTTTACCGAAATTAAGGGTATCCTCGAGGGTAAGGCCGAGCCTGACTACTCTCGTTGTGTCGAGATTTCCACTCTTGGTGCTCAGCAAGAGATGATTGTTCCCTCTATTTTGGCAATTGCGGCACCTATCATTACCGGTGTTGTTCTTGGTGTTCCGGGTGTGATTGGTCTGCTTGTAGGTAGTCTGTCTGCCGGATTTTTGCTTGCCGTATTCCTTGCCAATGCAGGAGGTGCATGGGATAATGCTAAGAAATATGTCGAGGAGGGTAACTTTGGTGGTAAGGGTAGCGATACTCATAAAGCGACTGTTGTAGGTGATACAGTTGGTGACCCCTGCAAGGATACATCGGGCCCCAGTCTGAATATCCTTATTAAGCTTATGAGTATGGTTGCCATTGTAATGGCCGGTCTCACACTGGCTTTCACACTTATTTAATGATGCATAAACTGTTTAGCAAACTATTAATTTTTCTGTTGCCGCTTGCCTGCGCCTGTTCGTCGGATAGCGGCAACAGTTCTGTACCCCAGCTGCCTGTCGACCCTGCAGGTACACAGACGTTCAAGGTCGTTCCGGGAGAAACGGCAATAAATATTGATATCTTCGATACTGCAATTTTTGTTGACGATACTCTGGGACTCTATGGCGATAGCCTGCGTTTCGCATCTGTGGGGATGTGTAAGGGTGTGGGATATATAATTGAAATCCCGCGTGTAGGGTGGCATAAGAGTAGTGCATCGTTGCGCAAGGGTGAGGGGTATATAGCTTGTAATATAACCGATAAAGGGAGCACTTTTGCTTCGCTTTATGTCGAGTCGATAGATTCTCTCGGAGTGGCAACAGTCAAGAGTCTTGTTCCTCTTTACGGACGCTTCGACCGCTTTGCCGTGAACCCTAAGGAATTTGCTCTGACAGCTGAAGCCGGTGATACGGCTGCGTTTATAATTCATCCTACTACCTATACCGCTTCATTAGCTTCGGGAGAGTGGGTGCGTCTGCAACCAAACGTGGCATATGTATCGTTGACGTACGACGCGAATACTACAGACGAAGAGCGCTACGACACTCTGCGATTATATAATGGCTATTTCGAGACACACGAAATACCAATCTGCCAAAGTAAATAATTTGTATATTGTGGTTAAAATCGGCAAAAAACCGTTACCTTTGAATCGAAAAATTTAATCGACAAAATTATGCTTTCCGAAGAGACAAGAAAAGAGATTATAGCACTTATCAATCGTGAGGTGGTACCTGCAACGGGTTGCACCGAGCCGGTAGCCGTTTCGCTGTGTACCGCCAAGGCGGTGGAGACATTAGGCCGTCTGCCGCAGAGCATCGAGGTGCGCCTCAGTCCCAATATCCTTAAGAATGCTATGGGGGTAGGTATCCCCGGAACAGGAATGATAGGACTTCCAATTGCCGTTGCTCTTGGAGCTATCGTCGGTCGCAGCGAGTATAGCCTTGAGGTGCTTAAGGATACGACACCCGAGGCTGTAGAGCAGGGCCGTCGTATGATAGACGATGGTTGCATCAAGATTGCTCTTAAAGAGGGAGCTTGTGATATGCTCTATATCGAGGTTGCTGTGGCATCGGGTGATGATAGTGCCACAGTAATAATCTCAGGCGCTCACACCAATTTTGTATATATTGAGCATAATGGTGAGGTCTTGTACGACGGATGCACTCCTGTTGGCACAGTGGCTGCTTCGGGAGATAGCATCGAACTTACATTCGAGAGGGTCTGGGAGTTTGCAACCGCTTCTCCAATAGACGAACTTCGTTTTATTCTAAAGGCACGCGACCTTAATAAAGCTGTTGCCGAAGAGTCTTTGAAAGGGGAGTGGGGACATTGTTTGGGACGTACTATCAGCGCTGCTCCGCAGCAGGCAATTTTTGGTGATACGACATTCACCCGAATGGTCTCTTATACCTCGGCAGCGTGCGATGCCCGCATGGGTGGAGCAAAAATCCCGGTGATGAGTAATTCGGGTAGCGGTAATCAAGGAATCGCATCTACGCTTCCCGTGGTTGTATATGCCGAGGAGATAAAGGCAAGCGAAGAGCAACTTATTCGTGCGCTTGTACTCAGTCATCTTACCGTGATATACATAAAACAGAGCCTCGGCCGTCTTTCGGCACTATGCGGCTGTGTAGTGGCATCAACAGGTTCGAGCTGCGGTATAACCTATCTGATGGGTTGCGGTTACGCCGAGGCTGCAATGGCGGTAAAGAATATGGTTGCCAATCTTACGGGAGTTATTTGCGACGGAGCAAAGCCCAGTTGCGCGCTTAAACTTGCGAGTGCTGTATCTACAGCAATGTTCTCGGCTGTGATGGCAAAGGAGCACCGCTGTGTAACCTCGCTAGAGGGTATCGTTGACGATGATGTCGATAAGTCTATCCGCAACCTAACCTCTATTGGCTCGCAGGGAATGCAACAGACCGATAGCATGATTCTCTCTATTATGACAAGTAAGAAGAGATAATTATCTCTCGTTTATAAGTATAAAATAGTGGGTCGCATATATCAATTGCGACCCACTGTTTTATTAAGTTGCCAATTATTCAAAAACAAGCTCGCCGAAGAACTCGGGACGGTGGAAACTTGGTTCGGGCCAGTCGATAGCGTTCCACGAGATAAAATGTGGTGTAGGAAGATTGTCACCGCACTTATAGAAATTGGCGCGCATACTCTTGCCACTCCAACTGTCGATACCGCTGCGGAAGAGTACATTTGCAGGGATAATCTCGATAAGGCTCCAACTGTTCTCGCCCTCGCGAAGAGCGAAATTCTCGCTACCCAACGACGGGATACGCTTAATTGTATCGAGTAGCTCAAGAGGAGCATTCTCCTTTGGTTCGTTTTGTGGATGCCAAGCCATAAGCATCTTGCCAATGCAGGTACACTCGAAATTATAATAGTCCATATTGCCACTCGGCGATACGAAGAACTCGACGCAAGGGTCGGTCCATACCTCGCCAAAGTCCTCGGTGACAAGAGTATGGATATCATTCTCGGTTACATCAAACTTAATATAAAGATTCTTGCCATCGTGGAACAATTTAAAAGCCGCCTTTGGAGTATAAGGAAAATCCTTAGGCCAGTTACAGCAATCAATTGCATTAGATTCAAGGGTTGAGAAAATTTTCTCAAGCTCATCGGTGCAACTGCACGCAGGAACTATTTTGGGCACTGTGATTTTTTTCATAAAAGATTTAGTTTAGAAGTTGTTTATCTGCGAAGATAAGCGATATTTTTCAGAATCCCTATTATTTGACATTTTTTGTTAGTTCCTGACTTGTAATTATGGAATAAATGATAATCGGTTACCACCTAAATAGGTAGAAACCGATTATCATAAAATATAAGCACTACTTCTAACAACCATTATATACTCCGGTCTCTAATCTGTTCATTATGTACCGCAGAGCCTTTTGTGCCTTTACCGAGTTACCCGAGCCGTCGAGTGGCGGAGCAAAGGCGGCAATGCCGAATCTCCCCGGCAGTACACCCATAATACCACCGCCTACACCTGTTTTTGCCGGTAGTCCCGAGGTGAACATCCAGTCGCCTGTGTGTTCATAGAAACCAACGGCTGCAAGCATTGCGGTAATCTTGGGAGCGAGCCTCTTTTCAAAGACTCTCTCTTCGGTGACGGGGTTTACACCGCCGTTTGCGATAGTAGCGCCACAGATGGCAAGTTGCTTTGCAGTGATTCCAAGCGAGCACTGCCTTGTATAGAGGTCGAGCGACATATCGGGGTCATCGTATATACGGTTATAATGTTTCAGTAACCAAGCGATTGCGCGATTATTGAAATTGCTCACACTTTCCGATTTATAAAGTTCCTCTATCAATCGTGGCTTTTCGCCACACAGACGTTCGATATTGTCAACTATCGCCTTCCACTTATCGTCGCTGTTACCCACAGGACGCACCATGCTCACAGCCGATATTGCACCGGCATTGACAAGCGGAGTGGTAGGGTGGTTCTTTTCGAGCAGAATTGCCATTACTGAGTTAAAGGGCATTCCCGTTGCATCGGCGCCAATCATATGCAGGATAGTGTCGGCACCATACTGCTCGAGTATGAGAATGGCAGTCATAACCTTCGACACCGACTCTACTCCAAATATGTAGTCGCAATCGCCCACCGCTATTATCTCGCCATCGGGCATACAGGCGGCAATACCAAAAAGTTTACTGTCGACACGGGCAAGATAAGGTATATAATCGGCATTTTTACCCGTCTTATCGTCCTTGAACTTCTCGTACGCCTCGTCGATGAGGCTTCTCATACGCTCTTTTGAAATACCATTCATCATACTCGAAACGATATTATCTGTTATTTCCCTTTTCCTGTGTGGGTGAATACGCTACCCTTTACCTTCTCCTTTTTATCGGCTGCAATACGTGTGGTGGTAGGATATTGCAGCTTGTCAAGTTCGGCAACAGCACCTGCAATGTCGGTGAGAAGCTGGTCGGCCATATCTCGGCTGAATCCCTGACGCACAACAATACGCATCACAGTTGTATCCTCAATGTTGGCAGGCATAGTATAGGCCGGTACCATCCAACCGCTTTGTTTAAGTTTATCTTGTAGGTCATACAGTGTCCAATGGCACTTCTGGGCATACTCGGGTTTCATTTCCCAGATGAAAAGGGGATTGTTTACCTCGGGGCTGTAGTTGCGGAAAGGCTTCATTTTGCCGATGGCACTATGCAGATACTTTGCAATCTCGATAGAGCTACTGTGGATAGCCTTGTACCCTTCGAATCCCAAACGGATAAATTGGTAGTACTGTCCCAATATCTGTGCTGCGGGGCGCGAGAAGTTCAGTCCAACCTGCGAAATTTCGGCACCAAGATAGTTTACGCTGAACGACATTGTGTCGGGGAGATATTTCTTGTCTTTCCACACTACCCAACCAAGACCGGGATATACAAGACCATATTTGTGGCCGCTGGTGCTGATAGAGAGCACCCATTTAAGACGGAAATCCCACTTTTTCTCAGGCTCAAGGAATGGTAAAATGAAACCACCTGATGCTGCATCTATATGGATGGGAATATCGTATCCTGTCTCCTTATTATATTTGTCGAGTGCTTTATCGAGCGCCTCGACATCGTCGTTCAGTCCTGTCCACGTTACACCCATAATGGGAACAACACATATTGTATTCTCGTCGCAAAGGGCAATGGCATCCTCGGGGCACAGTGTCAGTTTTTCCTTTGTAAGAGGCACGGTGCGCATCTCAATTTGCCACAGCTGCGCAAATTTCTCCCACACAACCTGATAGGCCGATGATATTACAAAGTTGGGCTTATCGGTGGGCTTGCCCTCTTTTTGTCGGCGTTGTTTCCAGCGTTGCCATGCTGCAACACCACCAAGCATACAGGCTTCACTGGAACCTATTCCCAACGCTCCTGTCTTCCATTTTGCCTGCTCGGGGGTGTTCCAAAGGTTGGCAATCATATTGATACATTTTGCGCACATCACCGCCACACGAGGATACTCGGTCTCATCAATGTAGTTGATAGCTATGGCATCGTTCATCAACTTTGTGGCGTAACCATCCATATATGTGGTGACAAATGTTGCCAGGTTAAGGCGCGGTTGCGTCTGAGCGTATGTCTCGTCCTTTACCATACGATAGGCAATCTCGGGGGTAGTGGAGTGTTGGGGAATACGCTCCGCAGGAGCCGATTGTAACATCTCTTCGGAACCAAACACAGCTGTTGTTACCGTTGTCTCTCTCTCTGTTTCGTTTCTTTTCATTGTTTTCTCTTTTTAGGGTACTACAATTATGGTTCTATGCCCTTAGAAACAGATAAGCGGCAATGTGGGTTCAGTAGTTGCCGTTAAAATAATCTTAAAAGAGAGATTAGACGGAAATGTGCTCGTCTCGTATTGAGAATGATTTAAACAATATATCCTTATCTGTTGTTCCAAGGTAAAAAACTTATGAAGATAGAGACAGGAAAGGGTACTATCACCCTGAAAGCACTTTTTGCAATATGGTCGGTGTCGGCGCTTACATCGTTGCCGGGACTTGCGGTGTCGCCAATACTCGACAAGCTCACCAAAGTCTTTCCGGGAGCAACAGAAATGGAGTTACAGATGCTAACTTCGCTCCCCTCGTTACTGATTATTCCTTTTGTTCTGCTCTCGGGACATTTGGCCGAGAGGGTGGGGTTTGTGCGTTCACTTCTTTGGGGACTATGGCTGTTTCTATTAAGTGGTATACTGTATTTCTTTTGTGCTGCTGTGTGGCAGCTTATTGCTGTCAGTGTATTACTTGGTGTGGGGTCGGGTATTATAATACCACTCTCAACGGCGCTCGTCTCACGTTATTTCGTGGATGAATATCGAACGCGACAATTTGGTTACAGTTCGGCTATAACAAATGCGTCTCTTGTCATTGCTACTGCGCTCACCGGTTATCTTGCTAATATCCAATGGCGTTTGCCATTTGTGGTTTATCTGTTGCCTGCAATATCAATAATACTTGTTCCTTTTCTCTCGAAAGAGAAGAGTGTGTCCGATACATCGGGTGCTACAACTGATAAGAGGCTTCCTGCTACCGATTATCGTGCTCTTGCGATGTATTCGGCCTACTATTTTTTTATTACTTATCTTATTGTTGTAATAAATTTCAACCTTCCGTTCCTTATGGGTGAGTATAAACTCAGCAGTGGAAGTACCGGTGTAGTTACCGCGCTCTTTTTTCTTGCAATTATGCTCCCCGGATTCTTTCTTCCATCGCTTTTGCGTATTATGAAAGGATATATCGCGCAGTATTGTCTTGCTCTTATCGGCTTTGGACTATGGCTCGTTTATCTTTATGGCTCGGTATATACCATTGCCATCGGTTGTATTATCACGGGAATAGGGTATGGAATAGCGCAGCCCTATCTATATGATCGTGCAGCCGCGGTTGCTCCGCGTAACAGCTCTTTTGCTCTCGCTATAATTATGGCAATGAATTATATTGCTATTGTTGTAGCTCCTTTTATCATTGATAATTTGCAGGAATGGGTTGCTGCAGGTGTCCAACGTTTCCCTTTTGGCCTTAATGCTGCATTATCGTTTGTAGGTATAATTATGATTTTTATTGCGAATATTATTGGTGAGTATCGTCGAACAAAATAAGTCTTTAATATTTATTATTAATTGTTAGTATTGTTTTTTGTTATAAAAGATTGTAATTTTGCGGTCGATAAATTAGGCTTATTTTGTACTTTTATTATCTGATAACAAAAAATAATAAATACGATGAAAAAACTTCTTTTGTTTACAGCATTGCTTTGTTTTGTGATAAGCTCGATGGCTATCCCCGCACGTCGCGCTCCAAAGACGGTGAAGCAATCGGACGGAACCGAACTTGTGATATACCTTACAGGTGACGAGGCGTTTCATTATTATTCAACAGCCGATGGACTTCCTTTGGTGCGCGAGGCTAATGGCGACTACTGTTATGCACAGCCCGATGCATCTGGTGTTCTTGTAAGTACCAAGAGACTTGCTCATAACCTCGATAGTCGTTCAATTGATGAGGCTGCTCATATTGCTGCTATTCGTCGCAATGGTCTCGATGCGAACATCTCTAAGATAGCAGCCGACCGTTCGCGGCGTTTTAAAGAGCCTCGCAATAGAGCACGTACGATACTCCCCGAGGGCAAGATTAATGTACCGGTAATTCTTGTAGAGTTCTCCGACTATAAGTTCACATTTGACAGAAAAGATGTAGACGATAACTTCAATGCCGAGAACTATTCCGGTCCCAAGAATCCTTTTACTAAAGAGATTCCTGGCAGTTTGCGCGACTATTTTATCGCTCAGTCCGACGGTATCTTTACTCCGAATTTCGTTGTCAGTGAAATTGTCAGCCTCGATAATCCAATGTCTTACTATGGTGGAAATAAGACAAATGGTGATGATAAGAATCCCCAACAGATGATTATCGATGCTTGCAATAAATTAGATACCTCAATGGATTTCAGTATCTTTGATAATAATGGTGACGGTGATGTTGAGTTCCTATATTGTATCTATGCAGGTTATTCCGAGGCTGCCGGTGCCGAAGAAGATGCCATTTGGCCGCATCAGTGGTATCTATCGTCGCAGAAAGGTTCTATTACTCTTGATGGTGTGAAAATAGATAACTATGCTTGCAGTAGCGAGTTGTCATTGAATGCAGAATACGAATCAAGATATGGTGTAAACTTATCGGGAATCGGCTCTTGCTGCCACGAATTTTCGCATTGTCTCGGTCTTCCTGATTTCTACGATACAGAGAATGCAATCCCTGCGTTTGGAATGGACTACTGGGATCTTATGGACTATGGATGCTATAATGCCGAAGGATATGTACCCATCGGTTATAGTGCATATGAGCGCGATTTTGTAGGTTGGCGTTCTCTTATCGAACTTCATGAAAAAGGCGATTATACAATGCAAGCGATTACAGCCGGTGGTAGCGGATATAAAATTGTCAACGAGAAAAACCCAAACGAGTATTATATCTTAGAGAATCGTCAGCAAGAGGGGTGGGATAGATATATTTTCAACTCGGGAATGCTGATTACTCATGTCGACTATCTCTATACGGCATGGTATAGGAACACGGTGAACAATGATAAGTCGCATCAACGCTTTACACTTATCCCCGCAGATGGTAAACTAACAACCTATTACGATTCCAATACAACTGCCGAGTATCGCATAGGATTGCAAGGAGACATTTGGCCAGGTGTTACAAATAATACCGAGCTTACAAATACCTCTTCTCCGGCGGCAAAAGTCTTTACCGGCGGCTATATGAATAAGCCTATTACAAATATAACACATAAGGACGGAGTTGTGACATTTTCATTCCTGGCAGGACTTGATACTCCAACCAATGTGCTGGTAAGTAATATTACTGATGAGGGATTCATTGCAAAATGGGACGAGGTTGAGAATGCCAAACAATATAATGTTGAGTTGTATAAACTAACCGAAGGAATTGGTACAACCGAGACTGTTGATGGTAAGGAATATATTGTTAAGCACGTAACGACCGTTACAGCCGATAGCAACGTTTATAAATTTACATCGCTCGAGGCTAATACCCTATACCGTATCTGTGTTAGGGCAGTAGATGGTAACGATGTAAGCGAAGCTTCCGAGTTTGTTTATGTAACAATTCTTCCTACAGGAATAGATGCGGTTGTTACCGATGGTCCCGTAATGCAGATATTTGATTTCCTTGGTCGCAGAGTTGAGAAGCCTTCAAAGGGCGTATACATTATAAGAAGCGGAAACTCGGTGAAAAAGGTAATGATTAAGTGATAATTTCTTTGGTGATTATATGGCAATTTACACAAGGTTGTCATTTTAACGACCTTATGTGGGAGAAGAAATCTCTATAAAGAATTAATTAGATTTCTCACATACGTTCGAAATGACAATTTTGGTAATTATATGACAATCTTTCATTAGGGATGATTCTTTACATATTGTGTAATTTTGTATATAATTACAATTTTTGATTATCGGGATAATGGGAGGAAATGTGATAAATCGCATATCCTCCCAATTTTATTAATCATTAAATAGGTGTAATTGGAATCATCTTAAAACTTTTTAAAACAATTAATGATAAAGTATCGTATCAAAAAATTAACTTTGCGAAGATATTTTGCCTAATCGGTATGAGAAAGATTTTTTTGATAATGATGTTTCTCCTTTTGATGCCTTCATTTTTATGTGCTCAGAAGGTAGGACTTGTCCTCAGCGGTGGTGGTGCCCGAGGCCTTGCGCACGTTGGTGTTATAAAGGCCTTGGAAGAGAATAATATACCTATAGATTATGTAGCAGGAACTTCTATGGGAGCTATCGTGGCTGCACTTTACTCAATGGGCTATTCACCGCAGGAGATGTACGACATTCTTGCCTCAGACGATTTTAGGCAGTGGTACACAGGAACTATGGATGCGAATTATATGTTTTATTTTCGCCGTAATAATGAGGTACCCGATCTTCTTGGAATAAACTTCGACGTAAAAGATTCATTGCGTTTATATAAACCATCTATCACACTTATAAATCCAAATCCAATGAGTTTGGGTGTTATGCAGACCTATGCTCAGTATACTACTCTTTGCGACGGTGATTTCGACAAACTCTTTGTTCCTTTCCGTTGTGTTGCTGCTGATATCTACAACAAGAAACAGCTGATATTTAAAGATGGTGACTTGGGCGATGCTGTACGTGCTTCGATGAGCTACCCGTTTGTCTTTAAGCCTATAAAAAAGGATAGCATACTGATGTATGATGGAGGAATATACAATAACTTCCCCGTAGATGTAATGCAGCGTGATTTTAATCCGGATGTAATTATAGGTAGCATTGTCAGTAAGAATGCTCCTCTTCCTGATACACGCGATATGATGAGCCAAATTGAGAATCTTGTTACTTCGCGCAGCGGATATAATATTCCTCCCGGTAAAGGGATTATATTGGATACCGAACTGAGTAAGATTCTGTTACTCGATTTTGACAAGCTCGACCTTGTATCGGGTTACGGTTATGAAAAAACCATCGAAATGATGGATTCTATAAAACAGCTCATTCCTCATCGTCGCACCGACAGCTTGCAGTTGGCTGAAAGACGAACTCTATTCCGCAGCCGTCTGCCCGAGTTGCGTTTTAAACAGATTGAGATTAGTGGAGTCGACCCCGACCAGCAAGAGTATATAAAGAGTGAGTTCCACACCGATGGTAAGGACATTTTTACGTTTGAAGATTGTAAACGTGCCTATTTCCGTCTGCTATCGGGAAATGTAATCTCTGCAATGACACCGCGTGCCGTTTTTAATCCGCAGGACAGTACATATACTCTTATTCTTGATGTAGAAATGAATCCACCATTCACTCTAAAGATGGGTGGTGCCATTTCAACCGATAACTCGAATCAGATATACTTTGGTCTGCATTACCGCAATCTTAACAACCATTCGAAAGAGTTTATTTTGGATGGTCAGTTGGGAAAGGTTTATAATAACGTACAGTTGTCGTCGCGTGTCGACTTTGCGTCAAAGGTGCCTCTCTCTTTAAGAATCATAGGTTCCTATTCTACAATAGACTATTATAATATGAAATATATCTTCGCAAAGGAGAATCCCATAGCGCTTAACCACGAGCGCGAAATGTTTGTGAAGATGAAGATTGTTTTTCCCTTTCTGCTTCGACAGAAAGCAGAGTTTGGAATGGGTATCGGTAATATAAAAGACCAATATCTGCCATCGAACATTATCAATCTCGACCGTCCGCAGTTTGACACCAACCGCATCAGTCTCTTTGGTGGCTCTATAAAGTTTGAGGGAAATACGCTCGACTCAAGGGTCTATTCGACAAGTGGAATGTTCGAGTCGATACGTGCGCAATTCTTTGTGGGTAAAGAACGGTTCAGCAGCTACCAACAAGAGAGGAACGGCCATCGACGACTCTCATGGCTTCAGATGTCTTATAACCGCAAGGACCACTTCGAAATAAACCGTTTTTTTACTATCGGGACAAATGTTCACCTATTCTATTCTACACGTGGACTATCTTCAACTTACCAGGCTTCTATGATGCAGGCAGGGGCATTTGTACCTACGATGAGCTGTATGTTTAACTACGACCCGGCTTTCCGTGCCAATCAATTTATAGCAGGTGGTGTGTCACCAATATATAAGATGAATAATTTCCTGCAATTTCGTGCAGGATTCTATGGCTTCACACCTTATCGTAAGATTAAGGAGGGAAGTGATGGCTCGGCCTATTTTAGTAAGAAGCGCTTTAGCGATTTTCAATATATCGCCGAAATAGCAGCAGTTGCACGCTTCTCGACACTTACAGTTAGCGGTTATGTCGATTACTATAGTTCGAAGAGAAATGGTGTAAATGCAGGCTTAACCCTCGGATGGTTTATGTTCAACGAGCGATTTATTGAATAATCCGAGATGAAAAATAAAAAAAATGAAGTTTTTTGAAAAAAAAGTGCCAAAAGTTTTGGTGGTTAGAAAAAAAGCCGTACCTTTGCATCGTCAAACAAAAACAACGGTCTCGTAGCTCAACTGAATAGAGCATCTGACTACGGATCAGAAGGTTGCAGGTTTGAACCCTGCCGAGATCACAAAGGAACTCATTTGAGTTCCTTTTTTTAATTTTTAGCATAAAAGGGTTTGTGCCGATATAGTTGGCTCAACGTAAAAGGCTCAACGTAAAATTACAGATGAATACAATATGGATAGTGATGCCTATCCTTATAGTGCTAATGTTTCTTCTTGGAACAGAACTGAATAAGGAGGCTTTTATAAATGTTATTCGTAATCCCAAGGCGGTAGCTCTTGGTATGGTAGGGCAGTTGGTTATATTGCCTCTTATTGCTTTTGCGCTTGCTTGGTTGCTGGATATGCCTCCTGTCTATTTTATGGGATTTGTACTCATTGCCTGTTGTCCGGGTGGAAGTTCATCGAATGTCTTTTCAATGCTTGCTAAAGGAGATGTTGCTCTATCGGTAACACTTACTGCTGTAAGTAGTATACTCACACTCTTTACGCTTCCTTTGATAATGGAACTTATCGCGGAGATTGTTTCTCATAATGCAGGAGTATCCATTGAACTGCCTGTAGGCAAACTTCTTGTACAAAATATCGTGCTTCTGTTTGTGCCTTTGTCGGTAGGATGGTTGTTCAGACATTTTAAGCCTGTATTAGCTGCTAAGGTTGGCAAGGTATTGAATAAATTGGCTTTTCCGGCGCTTATGACCCTTGCTTTTCTGTTCTTCCTGCAATATACGCAAGAGATAATTAATAATTTTGCTCTTACGGGTATGGCGTGTGCTTCACTGATTTTAATAAGTATGTTGTGCAGTTCGTTACTTTCTCGTATTGGTAGTCTTACACTTGCTGTACGTCGTACCATTGTTATAGAGGTGGGTATGCAGAATGCTGCTCAGGCAATAGCAATTGCAACCTCTCCTTTTATTTTCAATAATGGTGAAATGGCTATTCCTGCAATAATATATGCATTGTTGATGAATGTTATATTATTACTCTATCTCCTTGTAATAAGAAAATCAAAATAATCAGTTTGTTTATGGCTAAAAAAGATAAAATAAAGAGTCTGTTCGATAATATCGCTCCCGATTATGATAAACTGAATCATATTTTATCATTGAATATTGATAAAGGGTGGAGGCGAAAGGCTGTACGTGAGATTGTTGACACGAATGAGGTATTGACTGTTCTTGATGTAGCTTGCGGAACAGGAGATTTTACAATCGAGATTGCACGAAAAGCGGTAGCGAACAGTCGTGTTATAGGAATAGACCTCTCCGAGGGTATGATGAAGGTGGGACGTGACAAGATTGCCGCGGCCAATGTTAACGCTGTATTGGAGTATGGTGATTGTGAGGCGCTTACTTATGCCGATGATACATTCGACCGTATATCAGTCGGTTTTGGTGTACGTAATTTCGAACATCTTGCCGTCGGACTCGGAGAAATGTGCCGCGTACTTAAGCCAGGGGGTAAATTGGTTATTCTTGAACTTTCTATTCCTTCAAATCCTGTTATACGTTGGTTCTATAAACTCTATTTTCTCAATATCCTTCCTGCTATCGGAGGGATGGTGTCGGGTAACCGTAGCGCATACGAATATCTTCCTGCGTCGGTGTTGCATTTTCCTGCTCCCGATAAGTTTATTCCAATGATGCATGAGGCCGGCTTTGGCGTGGTAAAACACAAAGCTTTTACATTTGGTGTGTGTCGTATGTATGTGGGTATAAAGTAAGAAAAACAGAGTGATGAGAAAGTGGATTGAGGCGATGCGTCTGCGTACATTGCCTGTTAGTATTGCCGGCGTGCTTGCAGGGTGCGGCTGTGCACTGTGGCAGAATGGTTTTTCTTTTGTTCCTGCGCTGCTCTGTCTGTTGTTTGCTCTATCGGCACAGATAGCTTCTAACTTTGGAAACGAGTATTATGATTTCAAGAATGGAGTAGACCGTAAGGGACGCGAAGGATTCCGTCGTGGCGTGACTGAGGGCGATATTACACCGCAGGATATGAAACGTGCAACATTTCTTATGTTAGGTATTGCTGCTTTCATCGGTTGCATGCTACTGTTCTATGGTGGCATTTGGCTCGTTTTTGTAGGGTGTGTCATTCTGCTGTTTGCTCTTGCCTATAGCGCAGGACCTTATCCATTATCGTATCATGGTCTTGGAGATATTACTGTAGTTATCTTCTTTGGGGTTATTCCTGTTACTTTTACATGTTATCTGCAAACAGGAGGATGGATGGAATTACCTCTTTTGCTTACAACATCTATTGCAGTTGGACTTCTTGCGGCCAACGTGCTTGTTGTAAATAATTATCGTGATAAGGATGATGATGAGGCTGTTGGCAAACGTACTACGGTTGTGCTCTTCGGACGCAAAGTTATGGGGCGTGTCTATCTGGTTTCGGGAGTGCTGGCAATGGGGATAATGACTCCTCTTTGGATTCAATTACCATTATGGGCACTTTTGGTTCCTTCTGTTTATTTATTAATGCACATAGCTACATGGCGCAGGATTGTACGCAGTCAGGGTTCTGCACTTAATCCTCTGCTTGGAAAGAGTGCGCTCAATCTGTTTATATTTACATTGATGTTACTTGTATTGTTTGCTTGCGGTAAATAGTAAAGGAAAAAACTTTTTTATTCTTCTTTATACCACGAGGCATACATTACATAATCGTTGGCAATGCGCTCCACAATCTCTTTCTGTTGTTCGGGGCTTACCTCTTTAATCTTTTTTGCCGGTACTCCTGCATATATACACCCGCGTTCGACACGCATCCCCGATGTTATAAGAGCATTGGCGGCTACAATGGCTCCACTTTCGACAACGGCATTGTCGAGCACGGTGGCACCCATTCCTATGAGACAGTTGTCCTCTATCGTGGCACCGTGTATTGTGGCATTGTGTCCTATAGATACATTATTTCCTATTTTTGTTACCGAACGTTTATATAGGGTGTGTACAACAGCACCATCCTGAATATTAACTTTGTTTCCGATTGTTATGGTATTTACATCGCCACGCAGCACTGTACCATACCATATCGAACAATCGTTACCAATGGTGACATCTCCTATCACTGCTGCTGTCTCTGCAAGGAAGCAGTTGTTGCCTATATTGGGAGTAAATCCGCGCACCTCTTTTATTATAGCCATAATTATATATCTTAATGTTTAGGAACTTTGCTAAGGTAGGCATTTATTTTCAGAAATTGTTAAAGAAACTGTTTAACTTTCTAAATAATATTTTCTTGCAGAAACCGTATTGTGCGTTTTGTGATATAAATTAAATGGTTTAAATATTACTTCTGATTTTATAGCTAATAGGCATTTTATTGAGGATAATCGCTTTCTACACCATTCAATGTTTGACGCAATAGAATGCCAAGATTCTCTTCATCGTTCTCCTTTTCTTTATTAAGTTTCACAAGAAAGTCGGCTGTGGTCTTCAGTGCTTGGTTGATTGTACCTGGGTCCTCGCAATCGTGTGTAAGTTTCTCTAATCTTTGTATAAGACGATGGAACAGTGCAAGTGTCTCGTTGTGTACATCGTTTATTGTTATTCTGTTGATGTTCTTCTTTGCCATAGTTCTTTAGTTGTATAGGTTTTATGCTTATGTAATGTGCAAATATATCATCAATAGTTTTTCTTAAGGTTGTGATTCTGTTATAATGTTGTAAAGCAATCTATTAGTGATAATATCGCAACCCAATCCGATTCCTTTTGTATTTCTTTTGTGAGAAATTTTAAAACTGAAAAAAATGTTATTAAGTGGAATTATCGGAGGCGCAAGTGCTGCAATAGGGCTTGCGTCGGGAGTGAAAGGAATGTTCGACTCGCAACGGGCTGCACGTAAGCAAAAAAAGTTACTTAATGATGCAAAGGCATCAGAGTCGGCGTGGTACAAACGTAACTACTATGGCGATTATATGAATACGTCAACAGCAAGAGCGGCCATAAAAAGAGTCGAAAATACTCTGCGTTCACGAAGCAAGCAGAATAGAGGATATACTGCTGTAAATGGTGCAACACCCGAACTGGAACTTGCACGCAACCGTCAGGCGGCAGAATTACTCGGTGATGTGGCTACAAGATTGGCAGCGCAGGACAGTGCAAACAAAAGCAGGGTCGACTCTATGCATCAACAGAATATGTCGGCCTTGCGCAATAATCAATTGGCCGACCTTCGGATGCATGAACAGGCTGGCGCACAAGCTGCCGAACAGGGCTTCGGGTTGCTTAATAATGCACTTTTGGGAGTCAAATGGGGTAAAGAGTATTAAAAATATATACTATGTACGAGAGAGAAAAGAAAAGATTAGCTTCAATAGCTGAATTAGCGAAAAATAAGGAGAAGGATGCACAGCGTCGACATTCTGCAATGTTGGTTGCCGACAGCTTGACGAATTTGGCATCGATGTATGCGCGTAGTAAAGGCGCAAGATACGCTATGGGAACAAATCTTGCAACACCGCAGAGCCGCAGACTCTATGAGGCGCGGGAGAATAGTGCTGCAGCGCACCGTAACTATAATGCTATTATGGCCGAACTTGCTTTCAATAACATAATAGATGGGAGTAAACCTGAAAAGATAGAAAAGACGACACCGGCTGCAGGTAAACAACAGCCTGCTCTTGCCGGTTATGCAAAGAGCTTTGCCAAGAGACACGCTGCTGATGTAGCATCGGCAAATAGTGCCCTTTCGCATTGGGGAAGAGTATTCAGAAAAAAGAATAAGGATTAATTACAAACAATTTACTATGAAAAGAGAAAACAGAAACTATGACTTGTTGTCTTCAGGCAGCAAGAGGAGAGGGTCGGGAATCAATCTTATGGCTGGAACAGACGGCAGTATGAGTGCCGAAGACCGAGAGTATGTGGCAGGGCTTGCCGATAATATGCGTGTTGCCGAGTGGCAGATGAAACAAGCACAGAAACGCCTAGACGATTTGGGAAGAGTGGATATGAATGCCTATTATAAAGAGAGGCAGAAAAACTATCTTGTGCCCAAGGACAGCGAAGAGCGTCGACGCTTTCAGTATGTTACGTCGCCCAATGTGGTAGATGATGCCATTGGTCGTTACTATGACGAAATATTTGCACCGAATTTGCGCAAACAACGTGCAGAGGCCGATAATAGAGGAGTAGAGGCATATAAAAGCTATGCTTGGGTGTCGGGCGCTGACCCTTCACTTGCACTCTCGAATATGAACAAAGAAACCGACCCTTTGGCAACTGTTGAACGCACAATGGCACTCCCCGATGATGGAGGTCTCGATGCCATTGCCGAGCGTTATGCTGCTTATGCAGGTATAGATGCTGCCGAATACCGTAAACAGGTTCTTGAACCGGCTTTACGTCAGAGGGCAATAAATGATATTGCTAAAGAAAAGACACCTAAAAGTCGTGCTGAATATCTGCTCAGAGAGGCTACACGCAATTCGCTCGCAGGGTCACTCAACAATATGCGCCACTATGGATATAAAGGGGCTTCGCACCGTTATATCGATGATGCTGCAATGGAGAATTATAAGCCTTCGAGTGGCGAGCGATTGGCTGCCGGTGTTGGTGGATTACTGCTCGATAGTGGTCTGTTTGCCGGATTGGGGACAGCTGCTTCTATGCTTACAGGAAAAGCTACCAATATAGCAGTGAACCGTGCTGTGAATAAGATGCTCGCAAGCGGTGCTTCAAAAGGAGTGACACGTGAAATGGCCGAGGAAACTGCAAAGAATGCCATTCTTGGCAGTTTAAAGACAAAAATATTGCAAAGTTCGATGACACAGGGGCTTACTCTTGGTGCCTACGATGCTGCACACAGCGTTGCCGATGATATTCTGCACGGTGAACAACCCGAATTTTCAGACGCTGCAACCGCTTTTGGAAAAGGTGCAGCAACGGGTGTTGCTTTAGGTGCGGTGGGTACGCCTTTACGTCACGTGTCTCGTGGACTTACAGGTGGTAAGCGCTTTGCTGCTTCAACCGGAATATTGGGTGCCGAGTCGGCTGTATTTACAGCCTCGACCGAGGCTTCGAAAATTCTTGCAGGGGTAGAGGTCGAGCCTATCGACCTTGTAAACGATTTTGGCGAGAGTGCGGCTACACTGATTGCTATGCGAATGTTTCATTGGCGACCTTCAGGCGCTTCCGAGAAACTGAATACGGTGGGACGGCTTAAAAGCGGTCTGCGATTCTCTGCGCCCGAAGCCGGAGAATTGGCTGCTACCGGTGTGAACCCTAATGAGTTTGTCGCTAATATAGAAAAATCACTGAATGTCTATCAAAAAGGTAGCGGAAAGGCTGCCGAGCAGGTACGCGAGGATTACATAAAACTTATGTCTACTTCGGGACTTTCGGCCTCTACACGTTCAAAACTCCTTTACCTTGTCGAGAACAAACTCTCCTCTATACCACCCGAACCGGTAGACTATAAAGTAGAAGACAAAGGAAACGGAAGATTTACTTTCTCTACTTTCGATGCCGAGGGACAGCCGCTTGAAACAGTAGAGTGCAATAGCCGCGAAGATTTGAAAAGTGCTTATTTCATAAGGATAGGCTCGTTGCGCCGTAACAGAATAGCATCGCACGAGAGAGAATTAATGCAGAGCTACGACTCGCAGAATTTTTTCCGTCAGGCAGGAATATATGCCCGTGAAACAGGTGCTGATGTCGATAAACTATCCGATGCAATGTATCGTAAAGCGCGTAACGAAGAGATAACAGGTGAAGAGCAAGCCATGCTCGACGAAATTTTGCATCGTTCCAACTATTCCGACAGCGAGGTGGGACAGATGCTTCACTCTCTCCGTATGTCGCTCGAGAAGGAGTACAATCTTAATGAGGGTAGTCTGCTCAGTGCAATAAATAAGCCTACATATTATTGTTCGAAAGCCGAAAATGAGGCTCTTAACAGATACGAGATGATAATGGCCGAAGAGGTGAGAAAACTTCATTCAGGTGTTTCTAATGAACAAATTAGCGAACTTTCTGAAATTGATAACAGATATTCGGGTCTAGGAAACAGAGAACTTAAAGAGCAGGAAGAACGTGACTACAAGGATATGATAATAAGAACCGGCGGAAAAATGAACGAAGGCTCTATACCTACATTTACCGAGCAGTTCGGCATATTTTCCGATGGTGTTCACAAACCGGCTGACTGGGATGATACATACGTGTGGAATACTAATAACAATAGGCACACTCCAAAGGATATCGACCGAATGGCTATTGAAGTGCAACGTATGGGAGATAAGCTGGGTAGTGATATTGAGGTCATAACAGACGAGAGTCAGATCTCTACATCCGACCCTGAGTATTTTTTCAAAGTGCGTTCATACGGATGGTTCGATGATGGAACAGGAAAGGTTGTAATAAATCTTCCCAACAACCAGAATATAGCCGAGGTTCGAAGAACGGTGTTGCACGAGGTTGTAGGACATAAGGGCTTTTCCGAACTTTTCGGTTACTATTATTATGATTTTCTCGAGGAGGTCTACCGACGCGGAAGTGATGAGGTACGTGCCGCTATCGATTATCAGGCCGAGCGAAAGGGAAGGTCGCATCATGCCGGTGCCGATGAGTATCTTGCTATCCTTACCGAGCGAGTAGAAAACAATACACCCGAGCAGCGGAATATCCTCAAACGTTTCTGCGATTTTATACGCGAGATGTTACAGCGCTACAATCTTTATAGTGGCGAACTGAGCGAAGCAGACCTTCTCTCACTCATACGTCGTCATCATGATGCGATGGTTAAAAGACGACAATACGATAGCTACCGGAGTGAAGCTTTCCGTCCGTTTGAAACAGCTGCACGTAGAGATAATGGATATAACAACGAACAAGTAGCTTTCAAACGTTATATAAGAGATATGAAACGTAATCCGAATATGGAAGGACTAAACGAAGGATTCCACGACTTTAAACGTAGAATGTACGGTGATGTCGATTATAGCCGATTCAGATATCGCGATTATGGGCATAAGGGATTGGAAAAGTTAGGCAAGACTCCATACTATAATAACAGATATTATGATGATGCCCTGAAACTTCACTCGCTTGGACGTAATATAGATGGTATCGAGGAAAGAACAGGTTGGAAGAAGAATGATGATAATATTTGGCTAAGGAGTAGTACCGATATATTGGATAATGTAAAAGTATATGATTATGTTTATCGTACATTACGTCTACACGATCCTAAGAAGGCTGTCTTGTATAAAGAATTGGCATCTAAACTACCCCATAAGCGAACAAAGGAAGAGAATAGTATTTTAGAGGATTGTCGTCAGGTAGCAACAATATACGATGGTACAGCAAAGGTCAATGACATAATGTACGATTGGACACTATTCAAGGCCTATCCCGAAATTGCAGAAATGCCTGTTACATTCTGTAATTTGAAAGATCGTTATTCGGTTTATGATGCCGAAAATAAAAGGCTTCTTATAGACAAAAAAGGATTTGCCGACCCGGATTTTGTAAATGAGCTGTACCTAACTATGCAGCATATTGTCCACGATGCCGAAGGAGTAACACTAAGGCCAATCGATAAGCAAAAGACTAGAAATGATGCCATAATGGGCTATAATGATGCAATGTATACAATACATGACATTGGTTACCCTACGATTAAGTATAAAAGAGACTCATTTCGACCTTATGAAAAAGAGAATTTTCGGATGCGGTACGGTGTTAATATTGAGGATTTTCTAGATACATATCCTAATGAGGAAAGTTTTCTAAAGAAAAATAACAACTTCAGATGGCTCGATAATAATGGAACCAAACTTCGAAACTATGCTATTAATAGCTTGGAGCTTAAAGAGTTCCTGGGTGGTCCTATTGATTTGATTAATGAGGTTATCAAGAACTCTTCCCGTGATAACGATGCAATTACTTTGCGCGAGGTTGAGAAGATGCGAGGTATAGTATCGGGCGTGCCCAACTACGAACTTCCCGAATATAAGTCTCCGCTAAATGGACGTAGCATCGAAGAGATACAAAATGAATATAACGATGCTTATGGAGTGGGGTCCGATAATTATTATGCCAAGGATGATATTCCTTTGGATGTCCTTGATAGTGATGCAAAGTTGGAGGAATATCTTATGAATGACCTTGCAATAGACAAAAAACATTATACCGAAACCGAGGATAACAACAAAAGGAATAGGAATAAAAAACGTACTAAAACCCAAAAAGAGCCTAAGCATGCCGAAAGAGAAGTTGATAATGAAACAGAACAGAAACTAAAAGAACTTTCGAGAAGAATAGACGAACTTCAAAAAGGAATGTTTGGTAAATAATATAATTGTAATGATATGAATAAGTTCCTTAATCGTAGAGTGAAGCCTGCACCTTCTGCAGTAGAGAAGTGCAATGAATCTCGTACAGACTCGGCCTTGGATTTTTTGGACGAGTGTGCCAATTGTTGGAACTCTCTCGAGGAGGCCCGCCGCAAACTGCGGCGGAGCCTTATGTATAGTTATGGTGATCAGTGGGGCGACTATGTGCGTGACCCCGATTCGGCAGCTTATATAACAGAGGGAGAACTGATAAAGAAAAATGGTAAGGTTCCGCTTAAAAATAATATGATTGCGCCCATCCTGAATAATATTGATGGACAGTTGCGGCAGAATCTTATGCGTCCGGTTTGTGTGGCACGTGATACTAAAGAGTCTACTCTTGGTGAAATGATGTCCATTGCAATAGAATATGTTCATGACATAAATGAGTTAGAGGAAATCGACTCCGACTCCATGCGTCTGCTGCTTAACGGAGGAATGACAGCACAGCGTATCGAGTATGGATTGAATGCTTCAAAAGATAAACGCGATGTATGGGTATACGCAGTCAATCCCTCTCGACTTTTCTTCAATACGAATCTCGAGGACGTACGTATGTGGGATATTACTTGCATAGGAGAGCTGTTCGATATGTCTTTGGACGATGTTCTTTCTCATTTTGGACACAATCCCGAAGAGAAGAAACGTATTATTGAGATTTATGGAAATATATGTGACAAGTACAGCGATAGCCGTGCAATGCAGGGCGAAGAGACAAAAGGATTGACATTCTATTCACCATCGCGCAACGACCTTTGTCGAGTTATTCTTGGGTGGAAGTTGGAGTCGCGCGATGTCTATCGTTGGAACGATACATTGAAAGGCTCTTGGGGCTATCTTCCTTATAATGAAGATAGTCGTATGTTGCTCGAGGAAGTTAATCTTCGTCGTCGCGAAGATGCTTTGCAGAGTGGAGTAGAAGATGATGATTTTCTTGGAATAGAGTATGAATTTGCAATCGAACGTTATTGGTACTACCGTTATATGTCGCCTATGGGCGATGTGTTGCAAGAGGGGCGTAGTCCCTATTGGCACGGTGAACATAATTATGTACTTCATCTTTACCCCATGATACAGGGACGTTTAGGTAATTTCGTCGAGCAGTTCATCGATCAACAAAGGGCAATCAATCGCACTGCTACACTAATAGACTTTATTCGTGGAACATCGTCAAAGGGTGTACTCGTTGTGGATGATGAGGCTTTCGAGAGTATGTCACGCGAAGAGGTTATAGATGAGTATGTTCGCTACAACGGAGTTCTGTTTGTGAAACTAAAGCCTGGTCAAAGTATTGATGGTGTAGTGCGCCAATATAATAGCGGTGCAGCAGTAGCAGGAGATTTTGAACTGTTGAACTTGCAATTACGTTTAATAAATGAAATTTCAGGTGTAAACTCTGCTATGCAGGGACAGGCACCAAAGGCAGGCACACCGGCGAGCCTCTATGCCCAGCAGGTACAGAATGCTTCATTGAATTTACGAGGCCTTTTTGATGGATTCCGGGCATTTCGTCGTCGTCGAGATACTAAACTGCTAAAGATGATTCAGCAATATTATACCGATGAACGCTATCTTGAAATAGCAGGTAATGAATATGCCGAAGAATCTCACTGGTACTCACCACAGAAAGTGCGCAACTGTGAGTTCGACCTTACTCTTAGTGAAGGGTATAACACACCTGCCTATCAGATGTTGGCAAACGATTTCTTGATGCAGTTATTCCAAGCTCAGGCTCTTGATGTTAAGACAATGCTCGAGAATAGCAGTTATCCATTTGCCAAGAAAATTCTTGAGGCAATAAAACGTAATGAAGAGCAGGCGGCGAATAATCTTCCTATGCAGGGTATATCGGCAGAATTACTCGGGCATATAGCAGATAATGCACCTTCAGATGCAGAGACTTCAAAGAGTTTAAATGGTGATGATTTATTATCAGCGCAGAATTAGAGATTGTTTTTGGTAAAAATAAGACTTTTACATAGATGATTTAAGTAAAAATGTGTATCTTCGCAAACAAAATAGATATTGCTATAATTAATAAAATTTAATACAATTATGAAAAGATTTTTTGCACTTTCGGCAGTCGTTCTTATGATGTTCGCTGCATTTGTTACAACATCGTGCAGCACAGCTAAGTCGGTTAACAGTAGCCTTGTTAAAAATGGTTATACAATGACAACACTCACAGCCCAACAGCAGGAGAGTATAGCACCTGTGATGAAGGGTTTCCCCGTATTCGAACATAATGCAATGGGTTTTCTTCAGACAGGTAACGCTACTACTTTTGTCTATCAGGTAGATGAGCAGGCATGGAATTCATATTGCGCTGCACTCGAAGCAGCCGGATTCTCGAATATGGGTACAGGATATGTAAAGGCCGACAAGAGTGTGGGTGCTACATATAATATTTCGGGTAAATTTATAACCATTTACAAGCAGAAACTGTTATTGGCAACATTTACATGGAGTAGTTTCTGATGATGAACTGTTCTATTAATATGCAGCCGTAACAAAAGACGTTACGGCTGTTTTTTATCCCTATTACAGCCGTTTTTTACAATTTTTCGTGATAATTTCGTACCTTAGCACTGTTTTTGTAATATTGATACATTCAACAAAAGAGACTATATGACCCCCGAAGAAAGAATCATTGAGCTGCGCGAACAGTTACACAAATATAATTACAACTATTATGTGCTTAATGCCCCTACTATAAGCGACTTTGAGTTCGACTCTCTCATGCGCGAACTTCAGCAGTTAGAGGATGCCAATCCACATCTGTTCGATGCAAACTCTCCTACTCAGCGTGTAGGAAGCGATATAACAAAAGAGTTTCGTCAGGTTGCACACAAATATCCGATGCTCTCACTCGGAAATACATATTCTAAAAGCGAGGTTGCCGAATTTTATGAACGTGTGTGTCGTGCTCTGAATGAGGACTTTGAAATATGTTGTGAACTTAAATTCGATGGTACATCTATCTCCCTTACATACATTGATGGAAAACTGGTACAGGCGGTAACACGTGGCGACGGCGAGAAAGGCGATGATGTAACTGCAAACGTCAGGACAATACGCACCATTCCGCTTGTTCTTAAAGGTGATGCTTTTCCTCGTGAGTTCGAGATTCGCGGCGAGGTACTTATGCCCTGGAGTGTATTCGAACGGTTGAACAACGAACGAGCCTTACAAGGTGAGCAACTATTTGCCAATCCGCGTAATGCGGCTTCGGGAACGCTGAAATTGCAGGATTCATCGGTGGTCGCACAGCGTAGTCTCGATGCTTATCTCTATTATCTTCTTGGCGAGGAACTGCCGGCCGACGGACACTATGATAATTTGCAGGCGGCAGCTTCGTGGGGATTCAAAGTTTCCGATACAATGTGCCGTTGCAAGAGACTAGAAGAAATTTTCGATTATATCGACCGCATGGACTCATTGCGCAAAGAGTTGCCTGTTGCTACCGATGGCATTGTCCTTAAGGTCGACTCTCTGCGCCAGCAGCGTCATCTTGGATATACGGCAAAATCGCCTCGATGGGCCATTGCTTATAAATTCCAAGCCGAGCGAGCAGTAACCCGTCTCAACGAGGTGACCTATCAGGTAGGACGTACGGGTGTAGTTACTCCGGTTGCCAATCTCGACCCCGTGCAGCTGTCGGGAACTGTGGTAAAGCGTGCCTCGTTGCATAATGCCGATATAATAGAGAAACTCGACCTTCATATAGGTGATTTTGTATATGTCGAGAAGGGTGGTGAGATTATTCCGAAGATAACCGGTGTCGACCTCGATTCTCGTCTGCTCATAGGCGACAAAGTGCAGTTTATAAAAACCTGTCCCGAGTGCGGTACACCATTGATGCGCGTCGAAGGCGAGGCTGCACATTACTGTCCCAATAATACAAATTGTCCTCCACAATTGAAAGGAAAAATAGAGCATTTTGTCTCGCGCGAGGCTATGAATATCGACTCATTGGGTCCCGAGACCATCGAGATGCTTTTTGCTCTTGGGTTGCTTAAAGATGTAGCCGATCTCTATTCCATAAACTCGGCCGACCTGATGTTCCTTCCACGAATGGGTGTAAAGTCGGCCGAAAACATTGTTTCGGGAATAGCATCATCGTTAGAAGTTCCATTCGAGCGTGTTTTATTTGCTCTTGGTATACGTTTTGTTGGTGTCACTGTCGCCAAGCGTTTGGCACGTGCTTTTCATAATATCGATGCGCTTATGGGTGCCACTATTGAAGAGTTGATTGCGGTAGACGAGATTGGAGAGCGCATAGCGGCAGCTGTAGTCGGATTCTTTGGCAACGAGTCGAATCGCAATCTTGTCGAGAGGCTGCGCAGTGCAGGTGTTAAACTTGAGCTTGATGATGAAGTTATGCAAGGACGCACCGAACTGCTAAAAGGACAAAGTATTGTCATTAGTGGCGTTTTTTCGCAACATTCGCGCGACGAGTACAAAGATATGATAGAGAAAAACGGTGGTAAAAACGTCGGAAGTGTAAGCAAATCAACAAGTTTTATACTGGCAGGAGATAATATGGGCCCCAGTAAATTGGAAAAGGCTCAGAAACTGGGCGTGCGCATAGTTGATGAAAAGGAATTTCTTGCTATGCTTGCTAAATGATAAAATATTATAAAAATTAAATAAATATCTGCGAAAATTACTGTTGTTGGCAAAAAATAATGTAAATTTGTCAGCAAATTTAAAATATTAAGCTGTTTATAGCTGTTTGGCAATAGTAAATAATATTATTGAAATAAAATATACATTTGAAATTTATGACGCGAAGAAGATTAACAGGTATGGGAGTGGCTCTTGTTACCCCCTTTACAGAAACGGGTGAAGTTGATTACGTTGCACTCGACAATTTGGTACAGACACAACTCGACGAAGGAACCGATTTTTTGTGTGTTCTTGGAACAACAGCCGAGACTCCGACACTCGACATTGAGGAGAAACGCAACGTACGAAAGCGCGTCATAGATAAAGTTGCGGGCCGTCTACCCATTCTTTTGGGCGTTGGAGGTAATTGTACACAGTCTTTGATAAATGAGCTTCTCACCGAGGACTTTACAGGAGTAGATGCTATTCTCTCGGTAACACCTTTCTATAATAAACCAAGCCAAGAGGGACTTTACCGTCACTACCGTGCCTTGGCAGCGGCAACTCAGTTACCCATATATATGTATAATGTACCCGGACGTACAGGAGTGAACCTCCTTCCCGATACCGTTATACGTTTGGCCAATGAGTGTCCCAATATTGCAGGAGTAAAAGAGGCATCGGGTAATATTGCACAGATAAAGGAGATTGTAGACCGTGCCCCCGAGGGCTTTGATGTTTTATCAGGTGACGACGGACTCGTTTGTGATATTATAAAAGTGGGTGGAGTAGGTGCTGTTACCGTATTCGGCAATGCCTATCCTGCCGCCTTTACTCGTATGACTCACCTTGCGATGGAGGGTAAGCACGATGAGGCCAAGGCACTTGACGATGCTTTCTCACAGGTGTGTACGCTGCTTTTTGCCGATGGTAATCCTGCGGGAGTAAAGTCATTGCTTGCACACCAAGGTAAGATGGGTAATAATCTGCGTCTGCCTTTGGCACCTGCACGTAAGGATGTTGATGAGGCCATGCTCGATGCAATGAAAAAACTCGATGCCTATTTAGCAGCAAATTAAAAACTTTGAAATGAAGCCGAAAGTTCTTATAACATACAATATCTTCGGTGAACTCTACCGCGAAATTCTTAAAGATTTCGAGGTGACAATGCCGTTGCCCGGTGTAGAGAGTTTTACTTACGACGAGGTACTTGATGTTATAGGCGATTATGATGCTCTTCTATCGATGTGGAACTTTCCGGTCGATAAACGATTGTTTGATGTCGCCGGCAAATTGAAGATTGTTGCAAATTTTGCCGTAGGATTCGATAATATCGATGTTACCGAGGCTACTGCACATGGTGTAACCGTAGCCAATACTCCCGACCCCGTTACAGACCCCACTGCAGATATTGCATTGGGGCTAATGTTAGATATAATGCGAGGAATAACCTCATTCGACAAACTGCAACGTAAAGGTAACTATATAAAAGGTATTATGAAAAATCTTGGTACCTCGTTAAGCGGTAAACGTTTGGGAATCATAGGTATGGGACGCATAGGTAAGGCCGTTGCAAAACGTGCATCTGCATTTGGAATGGAGATTGTATATAACAATCGCAATCGACTGTCTGTTGATATAGAGCAGCAATATTCAGCATGCTATGTCTCTCTTGACGAACTTTTCGGCAGCTCGGATGTTGTTTCAGTAAATGCTCCGCTAACCCCCGAAACATATCATATTGTCGATGCTACACGACTTGCACAGATGAAACCCTCGGCTTTTCTCATAAATACGGCACGTGGTCCTTTGGTCGACGAGAAAGCCCTTGTCGAAGCATTACGCAGTGGTGCAATTGCAGGTGCCGGTCTTGATGTGTACGAGTTCAACGATACTGTTACAAAGGAGTTATTGGCACTCGACAATACAGTTCTTACACCACACATTGGTACACAAACGGCCGATGGCAGGCGCGAGATGGCGCAATTTGCAGCGACCAATATCGTCAACTTTTTCTATGGCGGCAGGGTGGCACGTGTAAATAATATATAAAGTACCTTTCGAGAATATGGAAAAGTTAAAGAGATTCCTGGATGCGAAGGTGATAGCATATAATACAAAAGAGTTTATTGCCAATGATCCGGTACAGTTCCCTCATGCATTCGGCGATAAGCGCGATATCGAGATTGCAGCGTTGCTTGCCTCGGTAATAGCCTGGGGTAATCGTACTATGATAATACGTTCTGGAAAAAGGATGCTGTTTGATATAATGGGCGGCAGACCATACGACTTTATCATGAACGGCGAGTGGCAATCGCTCGATGACTCAAAGAATATCCATCGTACATTCTTCGTGCGAGACTTCAAATATCTTTGTCGTGGATTACAGGATATATACAATAATTATGCCTCGATGGAGTCGCTCTTCACCAGTGAGACAACCACTTGGGATGGTATCTATAATCTGCGTCAAACGTTGGCACGGGCAAATGAAGGCGTTTCCACAAGACACATATCCAATCCCGTGGTACAATCGGGTAAGGCGGCTTCGGCCTGCAAGAGACTTCACATGATGTTACGCTGGCTATGCCGACGCGATGGTATCGTCGACCTTGGAATATGGCAGAATATCGACCCTGCCAATCTCATGATTCCTGTCGATGTACATGTATCGCGTACAGGACGTGCGTTAGGACTCATCGAACGCAAGGCAAACGACCGTCGTACGGTGGAACAACTTACTGGAAAACTATCAATATTATGTCCCGAAGACCCAGTAAAATACGATTTTGCCCTTTTTGGTGTAGGGGTCGAGGGAGTAACAATTTAATAAGAAAGAATTATGGCTAAGATAACAAAAGAGGATGCGCTTCGTTATCACGAAGGAAAACGTCCAGGAAAAATAGAAGTAGTACCTACAAAACCCTATTTTACACAAACCGACCTTTCGCTGGCTTACTCCCCCGGAGTAGCAGAGCCTTGTCTCGAGATTCAGAAAAACCCGCAGGATGCCTATCGTTACACCGATAAAGGCAATCTCGTTGCGGTTATTTCAAATGGAACAGCAGTTCTGGGACTCGGCAATATAGGTGCGCTCAGTGGAAAGCCTGTAATGGAGGGAAAAGGACTGTTATTCAAGATATATGCAGGAATAGATGTCTTTGATATAGAGGTCGATGAGAGCGACCCCGATAAATTTGTCGAGGCGGTAAAGGCAATTTCTCCTACTTTCGGAGGAATAAACCTCGAAGATATAAAGGCACCCGAGTGTTTCGAAATAGAGCGTCGACTGAAAGAGGAACTCGATATTCCTGTTATGCACGACGACCAGCACGGAACAGCTATTATTTCGGCAGCAGGAATGCTCAATGCCCTTGAGGTAAACGGTAAAAGCATCTCCGAAATTAAGGTGGTTGTAAACGGTGCGGGAGCAGCTGCAATCTCTTGTGCACGATTATATGTTGCATTGGGAGTAAGAAAAGAGAATATAGTGATGCTCGACAGTAAAGGCGTTATAAATACAAAACGCGAGCGTCTGACACCCGAGAAGGTCGAGTTTGCCACCACGCGCGACGATGTCCACACACTTGAAGAGGCTATTGTTGGAGCCGACCTTTTCCTTGGTCTTTCAAAGGGAAATATACTAACAAAAGATATGGTGCGTTCAATGGCAAGCGACCCCATAGTATTTGCTCTTGCCAACCCTGTACCCGAAATATCATACGAAGAGGCAATGGCAAGTCGTCCCGATGTTCTTATTAGTACAGGACGCAGCGACTATCCCAATCAGATAAACAATGTCATAGGCTTCCCTTATATTTTCCGTGGAGCACTCGACACCGCAGCTACTGCCATAAACGAAGAGATGAAGCTTGCCGCTGTACGTGCCATTGCCGACCTTGCCAAGCAGCCCGTCCCAGAGATTGTCAACAAGGTTTACCAGGTTAACAACCTTACATTCGGACGTGACTACTTCATTCCCAAGCCCGTCGACCCACGTCTGCTTACCGAGGTATCGGCAGCAGTAGCAAAGGCCGCAATAGAGAGTGGTGTAGCACGCAAGACTATTACCGATTGGGATAAGTATAAAGAGCATCTGCGCGAGTTTATGGGACGCGAGTCGAAACTCACACAGCAGATATACGATACAGCACGCACCGCCCCTCAGCGTGTGGTATTTGCCGAAGGTGTACACCCATCGATGATGAAAGCTGCCGTGCAAGCAAAAGAGGAGGGTATATGCTATCCCATTCTTCTTGGTAACGACGAGCGTATAGCAAAGCTCGCCAAAGAACTCGACCTCAGTCTCGATGGAATCGAGGTAGTGAACCTGCGTCACGATCGTGAAGCAGCTCGTCGCGAACGCTATGCACGAATCCTCACCGATAAACGTCAGCGCGAGGGATACACATTCGAAGAGGCCAACGATAAGATGTTCGAGCGCAACTACTTTGGAATGATGATGGTAGAGACAGGTGATGCCGATGCCTTTATTACAGGTCTATATACAAAATACTCCAATACTATTAAGGTTGCAAAAGAGGTGATAGGTCTTCAAGAGGGTTTCGACCACTTTGCAACAATGCACATACTTAACTCGAAGAAAGGAACATATTTTGTTGCCGATACACTGATAAATCGAAGCCCCAATTGCGATACCCTTGTCGATATTGCCCGATTGAGCGAGAAAGCTCTCCACTTTTTTAATCACGAGCCTGTAATGGCAATGGTATCATATAGTAATTTCGGAAGCGATAAGGGTGGTAGTGCCGGCGATGTACACGCTGCCATAGAGAGGCTTCACAACGAACATCCCGATTGGGTGATAGATGGCGAGATGCAGGTTAACGTAGCGTTGAACCGCGAATTACGCGACAGTAAATATCCGTTCTCGCGTCTCTATGGCAAAGATGTCAATACGCTTATCTTCCCCTGCTTAAGTGCTGCCAACAGCTCCTATAAAATGTTGCAGGCTCTTAGCTCCGATACCGAGATTATAGGACCCATTCAGATGGGACTTAATAAGCCAATCCATTTCATCGACTTCGAGAGTTCGGTACAGGATATTCTTAATGTAACGGCAATAGCGGTAATTGATGCCATTACAAACAAGAAGAAGTAATAACCTATTAGAACTATCGCCCAATCTGAGAATCTGTCAGGTTGGGCGATATAAATTATGGCAATTATATATGAAATTACACAATATGTAAAGAATCATCTCGAATGAAAGATTGCCATATAATTACCCAGATTGTCATCTCGAACGAAAGATTGTCATCTCGAACGCATGTGAGAGATCTATTCAATCCTTTATTGAGATTTCTCCTCCCATAAGGGTCGTCAAATGACAACATTGAGTAAATTGCCATATAATTACCTAAATTATAAAAATCTGAATCCGTGTGTATATAAATGTTGAGGCGGTTGTAAGTTGTTGATTTTTAATGTTTGCCCTACGGGCAACTCCCATTGAATTAATTACAATCGCTTCGCGACCGCAATCCACGCGGTGTAACCTTTTGCTACACTGTGCATGACCTATTTACGATTTCTATAAAGGCTGTTTTTATAGTAGGGTATTTGTCCCCTTTGGGGCCATCCCATTGAGGGTTTCAATGTTACCCGTGGCAACCGTATCCCGCACGGCACAACTTTCAGCTGTGCTACGTGCGACTAACTGCTACAATTTCTATATAGGCCATTTTTATATTAAAATGTTTATCCCCTTTGGGGCCATCCCATTGAGTCCATTGTTTTTGTCTTTGACAATCGCAACCCACGCGGTGCTACTTTGCAGCACTTCGCGTGACCATTGCTAAACAATGGCCTCTATCATCGCTTCGCAATAATTGACCTAATCGCAGTTGCTTCGCAAGCGCCACCCACGCGGTGTGACATATGGCTACACTGTGCATGACCTATTTACGATTTCTATAAAGGCCGTTTTTATAGTAGGGTATTTGTCCCCTTTGGGGCCATCCCATTGAGGGTTTCAATGTTGCCCGTGGCAACCGTATCCCGCACGGCACAACTTTCAGCTGTGCTACGTGCGACTATTACTCATTGAAACCCTCGGTAGTCGTAATAAAAAAATAAG
>JAZNEI010000056.1:0-3815 GCA_045588485.1 Bacteroidaceae bacterium
ATATTCATATAGAAGCTGACGGTTTCGTCGTTTTTTATATTCAAAAATGCCTGTTTGTTTCTTTTTTGCGGTTACATAGCCCGCTATGCGCCCTTAAAATATAAATAAACATCCAATTTTTGCTCTATAAAAAACTTGACGATATAAATTAAAACAGCTACTAAATGAGACACTGAAAAAGTTTTACCGGACAACAATAATAAGAAATAGCCTAATAAAAAAGTTACCCTTATCGGTTTGAACCGATAAGGGTAACTTTTTTATTAGAAGCTGATTCTTTTACCAATCTTTGAGGTAACCCTCGAAAATTTCCTGCACTCGCTCTGAAATATTCAAGCGAGCTTGATATTATTTCGCTCGTTTGGGCCAATCTTTGTAAGGGAAACGTGTGAGGTGTCCGTTGTAATATCGCGCCTCACCAGTAACCTCTTTTCCCAAAAACGATGGCCGTTCGAATGGTTCGTTCTTATCGGAAAGTTCAATCTCGGCAACCACAAGCCCTTCATTATCGCCGTAGAACTCATCAACCTCGTAGGTGTGATTGCCGCATTTTACAAGATAGCGACGCTTATCTATTTTGGCATCCCTGCAAAGTTGCAACAGCTCCTCAGCCTCGGAGAGAGATATTTCGCGCTCCCACTCGTAGCGACTGAGTCCACCATCCAACGACGGACCTTTTATGGTTAAATAGCCCCGTCCGTCACGTATGCGTACACGCACCGAGTTCCCATCATGGCGGCAAATATAACCCTGCACAATGCGGTCGCTGCTATATGCCATCCGGCGATACTCGGTTCCCTCGACAAGAAATTTTCTCTCAATCTCTACTGCCATAAAACACCTGTTTACTCCTCGCCACCGAACTCCATCAGATAAGCTTTGATGAAGCCATCTATCTTACCATCCATCACACCTCCAACATCCGATGTTTGGTATCCTGTACGATGATCTTTTACTCGACGGTCGTCGAATACGTAGCTTCGAATCTGTGAGCCCCACTCAATTTTCTTTTTACCAGCCTCGACTTTCGACTGCTCCTCCATGCGGTGCTGCATCTCCTTGTTATAAAGAATTGAACGCAACTGACGCATAGCATTCTCTTTGTTCTTGGGCTGGTCGCGAGTCTCGGTATTCTCGATGAGAATCTCCTCTTCGGCACCGGTATATGGGTCTTTATACTGATAGCGCAGACGTACTCCCGACTCGACCTTGTTCACATTCTGTCCACCGGCACCACCGCTTCGGAATGTATCCCACGACACACGTGCCGGCTCGATAACAACCTCAATACTGTCGTCGACAAGCGGAGTGACAAAAACAGAACTGAAAGAGGTCATACGCTTACCCTGTGCATTATAGGGGCTGACACGCACAAGGCGATGCACACCGTTCTCGCCTTTAAGATAGCCGTATGCATAAGGACCCTGAAGCTCAAGAGTTACGGTTTTTATACCTGCATCCTCGGCTTCTTGAAGGTTGGCAACAGCCACCTTGTAGCCGTTAGCCTCGGCCCAGCGCATATACATACGCATAAGCATGCTTGCCCAATCCTGTGCCTCGGTACCACCTGCACCCGAGTTTATCTTCAACACACAGTCCATTTCGTCGGCCTCTTGACGCAACATATTCTTAAGTTCAAGCTCTTCGATAGCTGTCAACGCACGAGTGTATGCATCATCAACCTCGCTCTCCTCGACCATCTCCTCGCGATACATCTCCATCGCAATCTCAACCTCCTCGGTGCGATTGTAAACCTCTTTATAGTCCTCGATCCAAGCCTGTAGCGCCTTAACTTTCTTCATCTGAGCCTCGGCTGCCTTTGCATCGTCCCAAAAGCCGGGAGCCTGTGTACGCAACTGCTCCTCCTCAACCTGCATAATCTTCTCGTCTATCGAGAGATACTGCTTAAGAGCCACTGTCCTGTCTTTAATATCCTTTAATTGGTCGGAAGTTATCATATATTCTTCTTTATCTTTAGTTTCCGGCCGCGAAGATACAACTTTTATTTGAGATTAGATAGAAGTGCGACAACCTTTCGGCACAAATGAGAGCTATTTTGTATGCAATATAAAAAATGTTTCGTAACTTCGTGTGCGAATAAGGATTCTTATATCCAATGTAACATCAGTATGAATATTACACCACAGCAACTACAACAGGCAATAGAACTGCTACAGGTACTCATCAGTACGCCATCGACGAGCCGTGAAGAGAGCGATGCTGCCGACCGCTTACAGACATTTATAGCGCGAGGTGCCCCTTTCAGAGTGGATGTACGCCGACATATCAATAATATATGGTGTGTCTCACCCAATTTCGATGCCAACCGTCCCACACTGCTCCTAGATGCACACATCGACACCGTAAAGCCTGTTGCCAACTGGAGCACACCACCTTTTACGCCAAAGATAGAAGGTGACCGCATCACCGGCCTTGGCAGCAACGATGATGGCGGTTCATTGGTTGCACTTTTACAGGTATTCTATACCCTTTGCCAGAGCGAACAGAAATACAACATAATATTCCTTGCCTCGGCCGAGGAGGAGGTATCGGGAAAGAACGGCATCGAAGCCGTACTGCCATTGCTGCCGCCAATCTCATGCGCCATTGTAGGCGAACCAACCTCAATGCAACCGGCAGTAGCCGAGAAAGGACTTATGGTACTCGACTGCGTTGCACACGGCATCGCAGGCCACGCTGCACGTAACAACGGCAAGAATGCCATCTACGAAGCAATGCAGGATATCGAGTGGCTGCGCAGCTACAAATATCCCGAAAGCTCGCCACTGCTTGGCGACGTGCGTATGAGCGTAACACAGATTAACGCAGGTACACAACATAATGTAATACCCGACAGCTGCTCATTTGTGATGGATGTACGCAGTAACGAATGTTACAGCAACAGCCGACTGCTGGATATAATAAAAGAACACATGAAATCGGATGTTACACCCCGTTCACTACGCCTAAACTCCTCGAGCATATCTGCCGAGCACCCATTAGTGCAACGTGCCGTAGAGCTTGGACTAAAACCCTTCGGCTCGCCCACCCTCTCGAACCAGGCATTGCTTAGCATAGCTACACTAAAGATAGGCCCGGGCGACTCGACCCGTTCGCACACTGCAAACGAGTTTATCCTCGCAAGCGAAATAGAGCAAGGAATAAATATCTACCTGAAGCTTCTCGACGGACTTATATTATAACAAACACCACTTTAGCAAAGTGCGAACAGATATAAAAAGCGCTATTTGATATAAAAACTTTGAAAACTTTTATTCAAAATTTGGTTTTCTCGTTTCCTTTTTCTATTTTAGAGCCCGAGAGAAGATTCTTAGATACTAACTTTTTAATAAAGGAGCTATGATTTGGATAATAATTGGGTCTATACTTGTTTTAGCTTTCCTATATAAAGTTTTTAAAGCAATTATAAAAATCCGCAAGAAAGGAAACGAAAGCTATCACATTCCTGTAATGAAATCGAGGAACAAGAGAAGCAAATTCTTCAGGCGGTTCAAGTATCTTGAAGGGCTGGGCGATTAACCCCAAGCCCTCTTTTTTTATTATTACTGTCCGATAAAATAGAATAATCCCAAGAAGTGCTATTGATGAAGCTAATATTGCCACTTTTACAACAAAAATACTAACAAACGAGCGAGAAATATAAAGCTTGCTTTAATATTTTTCAAAGCGAGTGCAGTCTATTTTCGAGGTTTACCTCAAAAATACTAAAGCAAGCCCACTTTTTCATAAAATCATAAGGTTGTTCATTGGTGCGCCGTATGAAAATTAGTAGAAGCTGTTTAAATTTATATCGT
>JAZNEI010000057.1:0-48661 GCA_045588485.1 Bacteroidaceae bacterium
TCGACTTGCATGTGTTAAGCCTGTAGCTAGCGTTCATCCTGAGCCAGGATCAAACTCTTCGTTGTAAATTTTATAAGTGTATGTACCAAAGGTACAAATTGTCTGTTTGATTATTGCTGCTCAGAATCGATTTATAAAAAAGAATCGTATCGTCAAAAAAATAAACGATTGACGGTTTCAATATAAAGTTCCTTACTTTCTATGCTTTATAGTTTCATTAAAACTATAAAGACATGTTGTACTGCTTTGTCTGTATGGAATGTTGTCAAGGATCGTCTTTGCTTTCGTGGGTCGCTGTGTTGCTTCCCGAAAGCGAGTGCAAAGGTACAGCTTTTTTTCTTACCACCAAACTTTTTCCAACTTTTTTTTCGGAAAAATACACTTTTTCTTTTTTCTTTACACTTTATAGTGTCATATTTATCAATTTTTATTCAGTTATAGTAATATTAAAGTGATTTAGTTTCTATTTTGCTATATATATTTTTTTGTCTACCTTTGCTCAAAAATAGAATAAAAGCATATAAAAAACTCAAAATTTCAGTTTAGAGGTAAAAATTCTGTTACTTTTTTTCAGGATTTACACTCGTTTTTTTTCGGAGCAGGCATCGTTTTTCTATAAAAAAGCTCAAAATAGTCTTTCAAAAAGTGCATTGCAACGGCTAAAATAAAAAACAAATTACCTCGTTTACTAAAAAGAATGCTCCTTATTATATATGATAGACCGTAATACCATAGAACAAATTATGGATGCCGCCAAGATTGAAGAGGTGGTATCAGACTTTGTCTCATTGCGCCGCCGCGGAGTGAATATGATTGGATTATGTCCTTTCCACAATGAAAAAACACCATCTTTCACTGTATCCCCTGCCAAAAATTTATATAAATGCTTCGGATGCGGCAAAGGCGGCAAGCCGGTACACTTTATTATGGAACACGAGCAAATGAGCTACCACGATGCTCTGCGTTGGCTGGCCAAGAAATATCATATAGAAATTAAAGAGCGCGAACTAACCGACGAAGAGCGTCAGGCCCAAAGTATGCGCGACAGCATGTTTGTAATCAATGAATATGCCCAACAGTTTTTTGTCGAGACACTGCACACGACACAAGAGGGCGAGACAATAGGCCTTGGTTACCTGCGCCGCCGAGGTCTGCGCGACGAGACAATAAAGAAGTTCGGGTTGGGCTATTCACCCGAGAAACGCGACACTTTTGCAACCACAGCCATAAAAAAAGGGTACAACGCCGAGCTTATAGCAAAGACAGGTGTATGCTACTCTACCGACGACGGCCGCCTTGTCGACCGTTTCTGGGGACGTGTAATTTTCCCCGTACACACAATATCAGGTAAGGTCGTCGCATTTGGCGGACGAATATTACAGAATAATCCCAAAGCGGCAAAATATGTAAACTCACCCGAGAGCGAGATTTATCATAAGAGCGACCATCTGTACGGACTCTATTTCGCCAAACAAGCCATTATGCAGCACGACCGTTGCATACTCGTCGAGGGATACCTTGATGTTATCTCGATGTATCAGGCCGGTATACAGAATGTGGTAGCCTCCTCGGGCACCTCGCTCACAACAGGGCAAATACGACTTATCCACCGCTTTACAAACAATATCACCCTACTGTACGACGGCGACAAAGCCGGAATAAAAGCATCGCTTCGAGGAATAGATATGCTCTTGGAAGAGGGGATTAACATTAACGTAGTGCTTCTACCCGATGGCGAGGACCCCGACAGCTATGCACAATCACACTCTACCGAGGAGTTCGAAGAATATCTGAAGCGAAACAGCGTCGATTTCATACAGTTCAAGACCAACCTTCTCATGAACGAGGTTGGCGACGACCCGGTACGACGCGCCGGCTTAATTGGCGATATTGTAAAAAGCATTGCCGTAATTCCCAACGACATACTGCGTAGCGAATATATAAAGCGCTGTAGCGATATGCTGAAAGTAAGCGAGCAATTGCTTGTATCCGAAACAGCTAAAATTCGCATAAAAAGAGCCGAAGAACGTCACAAGAGCCTACAGAACACTACAACTTACAACCGACAGTCCCCTGCTCCACAGCAAGAGGAACTCGAATTACAGCAAAGCATTGTAGACGATAGCAAGAAGAATCCCCTATATAATAAGGAACGCGCGATAATACAATATATATTGCGTAACGGAGGAAAGATGCTGACCGTCCCCGAGGACCGAATGAACGGAACACCCACATTCAGAGAGAGTGTGATATCACATCTGCACTTCTCGTTCCATGGCGATGGAATAGAATTTACGCATCCCCTATACAAAAGAATATTTGACGAAGCAGCCGAACACTGCAACGACAAGGATTTCTGCCCCGAGGAACATTTCCAAACACATCCCGATGCCGAAATATCGACTCTTGCCGCCGAGTTGTGCAGCGACCGTTATATGCTGAGCAAGATGTTCAGTGAGAACAACACCGAGCTGCGCAACGAGAGCGCAATACTATTCGAGCAGACAACACGCCTTGCCATTGCTTATAAGCAAAGCATCATCGACGAACTTCTAAAACAGACAATGACACAACTGAAAGACCCTGCTGTAGTCGCTGACAGCCAACAAGCGATGGAGGTAATGCAGAATTTCAAATTTCTAAAAGAGACACAGCAGGCATTAAATAATCAGTTGCGGCAATATGGTTTCAGTGCATCGGCAGTGAATCTGTAACCTAAAAAAGAAAAAGCAAGCCTTCCACCACGATGAAACAGCCTGCCTTATTCAATATAAAAGCATTGTAAGTCCACTAATAGGCAAGAGCCTGTTCGTGAAACAAAGCCAAGAAACTATCTGTTGTGAATAAGATTCATAAACTCTTCCCTTGTCTTTGCCTGGTTGAAAGCACCACAAAAGTCCGAAGTAGTAGTTATCGAATTTTGCTTTTTAATGCCTCGCATCTGCATACACAGATGTTGCGCCTCGACAACAACCATAACACCAAGCGGATTAAGCGTCTCTTGAATACACTCTTTAATTTGCAATGTAAGACGCTCCTGCACCTGCAGACGACGGGCAAAGACATCAACCACACGGGCAATCTTGCTAAGGCCGGTAATATAGCCATTGGGAATATATGCCACATGCACCTTACCGAAAAATGGCAGAATATGATGCTCGCACAGAGAATAGAAATCAATATCCTTAACTATCACCATCTGTCTGTAATCCTCTTTAAACATAGCTTTACGCAATATTGCATTCGGGTCCTCGTTATATCCTGCAGTTGTATCAAGCAGTGCACGCGCCACACGCTCGGGAGTCTTTAACAAGCCCTCGCGTCGGGTGTCCTCACCAATGAGTTGCAGCATATTGCCACAACACTCCATAAGCCCTTCAATTACCTTTTCCCTATTCTCTTCCATATTACTACAACTATTTTAGAAGCAGTTTAAATTTATATCGCGCCTATAAATATATCACTTCTTATAAACTCGAGATGGTTTCTTATATCAATAAGGCAGATTAATCATTCCCTTCCTTACGGAAATCTCGCGAAACTTCTTTGTGGCTTTAAGACGATACATTACCGCCTCGGCCTCTTCGCGTGTACGATAGTCGCCATACAGACACAAGCGCATGGGAGACTCGAATACCACATACACCTCGGCACCGGGGAAATTTTCTCTCATGTATTTTGCCATCTTGTTAGCCTCCTCACGTGCAGTCTGCGAGTTGTTTCCCGAGTAGACCATTACACGGTATCCTTCGACCTTTTCGGGCTTGCCATTGACACGCTGAGTCATTGAGCCCATAAGATTAATCAGTTTCTGAGGCTGCATTATACGCACCTTACCCTGTCCTTGAACATCGCGTTGCAGTTCATTGACAATATTACTCTGTGCCCTCACTGTCAGGGCACAGAGTATGATAAATGTTATAGATAACAGTCGCTTCATTATTTCCAAGCATCAATGATACCCTTGAAGTCGGCTGCCTTAAGCGATGCGCCACCGATAAGACCACCATCAACATCGGGATTAGCAAAAAGTTCCTTAGCATTGCTAGCCTTGCAGCTACCGCCATAGAGGATAGGAGTATTCTCGGCTACCTCATTGCCATACTTCTCGGCGATGGTAGAACGAATGTAAGCATGAATCTCCTGTGCCTGCTCGGGAGTTGCAGTAAGACCGGTACCAATTGCCCATACAGGCTCGTAAGCGAGAATAATCTTAGAGAAATCCTCGGCCGAAAGGTCATAGAGTGAACCTGCAAGCTGCTTGTAAACAACCTCATTCTGAACACCCTGCTGACGCTCCTCAAGAACCTCACCGATGCAGAAGATAGGAGTAAGACCGTTAGCAAGAGCCAACTGTACCTTCTCTTTGAGGATAGCCTCGGTCTCGCCATAGTAAGCACGACGCTCCGAGTGGCCAAGAATTACATACTGAGCACCTGTTGATGCCACCATTGAAGCTGAAACCTCACCTGTATAAGCACCTGAAACCTTGTCGGCGCAGTTCTCGGCACCAACACCGATGATAGATGCATCAACAGCGGGAACAACCGATGCAAGATGAATAAAAGGAGTACAGATTACAACATCGCAGTCGGGCTTATCGGCTGTAAGAGCCTCATTAAGTTCCTTTGCAAGTGCAATACCCTCCTGAAGATTCAGGTTCATTTTCCAGTTACCTGCTACAATTTTCTTTCTCATAATTTTTTTGTTTTAAAGGTTTGTATTGTTATTTAAATCAATAGTATCATTATTGTTATCCTCATTTGCTTCAGCCCCATCGTCACTTTTGTCTGACACCTCCTCGACACTTTCGTCACGCCCGAAGTAGTGCAATATCCATCTTACCGCAGCCGTCACAACATCTATAAACAGAATAATAAACAGTGGCACAACAAATAAGAAGACCCATCTTTTCCATCCGCGAATATAGCTATATATACTTTTTGCCCTGTCGGGCATTCCCGTCTGCGATTGAGAGAACTTCTCAACCGGCGGCAGGTCGGCAACATTCCATTTTCCAACAACCACACCATCTTTTATCAGCAACATACCGGGATTGGCACGTACCACAGTCTTAAGCATAATCTCATCGGCCCAAAGGATTGAGTACTCGGCACCGGTGCGTTTACGCCACACCTCAACCATATCTTCATCGGACGATGTAGCCGCATAGAAAGGAATACCTTTTGCAATGCAATAGTCGTGCATATCATTTATTTTGTCGACACGACTCTCATCGGCCTTCTCTATACTGCTCATCACCACCATACACACATACCCTGTATCGGCAAGTATCTGCTGAGCGTAATCCTCACCTTCGGAATCAAGGAAAGCAAAATCGCTTACCTTGGCAGGTTTTCCCATTTTCACAGTCAGACTCTGACTACCAAGATAGTTCCACGTGCTATCGGGGTATGTAAGTTCATCAAACTCCATCACTTGTCCCCCCTTCTCGAACCTATAGATATATTTATGCACCGCAGGAATGTCCTCGACCGCCTCTCTAAGATTACTACCTACATAGAATGGACGAAAATCGACCACCGGCAGATGCACCAGACTTGCCCCCTCGAGAAGCGATATATAGCATATCGCAAACAGCAACACCATCCAACGGTTCACCAGACTCACCTTGCGCACAAAGAGACGACGCTTGAAGCAACACAACGTGGCAAAAAGGAACAGTACCACATTCTTCCCGAAAGTTGCCCAGTTCGACAACGTAAAGGCATCTCCGAAACAGCCGCAGTCGCGCACGGGGTTCCATAAAGCCAAAATAAATGTAAATGGCGTAAAGAACAAGAAAAAGAGAAAGACAAGAACTGTGACCACTCTTTTGTATACCCCCATAAGCAACAATACTCCAAGCACAAACTCGGCAGCCGAGAGCATAGTGGCAGCAAAGAGCAACCAACCGTCATCAATAGTAACAACACCAAAAGCCGCAGCATAATCGCCCAATTTATACGACAATCCCATCGGGTCGACAGCCTTTACAAAGCCCGAGACCAGAAGCACCGCCGCCAACAATAAACGTGCAATATTTACCGCCAACGCTGTTACCGCCTTTTTTTTATTCGACAACACCATTCTTTATCAGTCCGAATACAGCGTAATTAATCATATCCATATAGTTGGCATCAACACCCTCGGATACCTTTGTAGCGCCATCGAGTTCCTCAATCTGTTTAGTACGCCAGATTTTTGTGAGGATGAGGTCGGTGTACGAGGTTGTACGCATTCCTCGCCAAGCCTCGTTATAATCGTGGTTCTTACGTTTCATCAGTTCCAATGCCTCACGAGCCTTCTCTTTATAGAGTTCCAATGCCTCCTCGGGCGAGATATCACAATTATCCGAATAGCCCAATTGTAACTGCACAAGGGCAATTATGCCATAGTTGACAATACCGATAAGCTCGCTGTTTATATCCTCGCCAACCATATTCTCGGCACCCGTCTCAAGGTTGCGTATACGCTTTGCCTTTATATATATTTGGTCGGTAAGCGAACAGGGACGCATTATACGCCACGAAGCTCCATAATCGTAAAGTTTCTTTTCGAACAACTCACGACACAGAGTCAGCACCTTTTCGAATTGTATATTAGTTTCTAAAGCCATTTTATATTATCTGTTAGTCTTGTCATACTTAGGATACTTCCTGAAGAGGCTGCTCCATTTCAGTTTTATAACGCCAAAGAGAGCCTCACTGAAAATACCGCCACTCATCTTCGACTCGCCAAGAACACGGTTTACGAAAATCACAGGCACCTCCTTTATTCTGAATCCGCACTTGTAAGTTGTAAACTTCATCTCAATCTGGAACGCATACCCTTTAAAGCGAATAGAGTCGAGGTCTATCGTCTCCAATACGCGACGGCGATAACAGTTGAATCCCGCAGTAGTATCATACACCGGAAGCCCTGTCACAAAACGTACATATTTAGATGCAAAATAAGACATAAGTACACGTCCCATAGGCCAATTGACCACATTCACACCCGTTACATACCTGCTACCCACCGAGAGGTCGTATCCATCCTTAGCACAAGCCTCATAGAGCAAAGGCACATCATCGGGATTATGCGAGAAATCGGCATCCATCTCGAATATATACTCATATCCCTGCTGCAAAGCCCATTTGAAACCTGTTATATATGCAGTACCCAGCCCCAACTTTCCCGAGCGCTCAATTATAAAGACTCTATCGGGAAACTCGGTCATAAGCCTTTTCACTATTGCAGCCGTTCCGTCGGGCGAGCCATCATCCACTACCAACACATCGAAAGAGTGCTCCAATGCCAGCAGCACACGAATCATTTTTTCAATATTCTCCTTCTCGTTATAAGTGGGTATAATAATTACACTATCGCTTTTCACCATGATTTACAATTATTCAATTTGCGAAGATAACGAAAAAAGAGAGCATTTCACCCTATAAGAGACAAAAAATAGTCGAAAAGATGAATTTTATTATATAAAATTAACCCTAATAGATACAATAAAGAGCGAATGAGTCCTATTTTTTTATAATTTTGCTGTTCACAGCGAATATACACTGTACTCGACAATGGAAGCAAAGGAATTACAAAAGATATATTCGGCGCACCCGGGAGTAGATGCTCTTGTGAAACTACGCGACGAAAGCGGCAAGAAAAGCGTGCTTATAGATGGCCTGACGGGTAGTGCTGCGGCACTTATACTATCGGGGCTGAAGGAGCGTCTCCCGGGACAAACGTTCATGGTTATATTGAACGATGTCGAAGAGGCCGGATATATGTATCATGACATTGTACAGGTGTGCGGAGAAGAAAATACACTTTTTTTCCCATCATCGTTCCGCCGTGCAATGAAATATGGTCACGAGGACGATGCCAATAGAATTTTAAGAACCGAAGTAATGAGTCGGCTCACGAGCCGTCGCCGAGGCGAGGGACTTACCATTATTACCCACCCCGATGCCATTGCCGAGAAGGTCGCCTCGCAAAGCGAACTCGAGAAAAAGACGATATCAATAACCGTCGGCGACAGAATCAGCCGCGATGATATTGAAAGACAACTATATGCGCTGGGATTTAAGGAGACTACTTATGTATATGAACCGGGTGAGTTTGCCGTAAGAGGAAGCCTCATCGACATATACTCATTCTCGTCGGAACTACCCTACCGCATCGATTTTTTCGGCAAAGAGGTAGAAAGCATACGCACCTTCGAGGTAGATACCCAGCTATCGAAACAACGCATAGAGGAGGCAACCATAGTACCAAAGATAAGCGGCAGCAACAGTGTCCCAATCACTCATTTTCTGCCAAAGAACTGCATACTCGTTACAAAAGATATCGAGTTTGTAAAAAGCAGTATAGAGAAATTACGTAACGAAGGGTTCACACTGCAAGCCCGCCTCTCGCAAGAAGAACAGCCACAAATGCCCGACCTGATATCGGCTATAGAACTGGAAAATTACATACGCACAGTACGCCATTGGGAGTTTCGCGCTCCACATCTTGAGACAGGGATAAAAGTCTGTTTCGACACAACGCCTCAGCCCCTCTTCCACAAAGACTTCGACCTTGTAGAGAGAGCCTTTGCCGATTATCTTGAAAAAGGGTATAAGATATATTTTCTTGCCGATGACAGCCGTCAGGCAATGCGTCTTGAGACAATATTCGCCGAACGAGGTAACGAACAGATAACATTCACCCCCGTTGGACGCACTCTGCACGCCGGGTTCATCGACAACACCCTTCATGCACTCTTCTTCACCGACCATCAGCTATTCGGACGTTTCCACAACTACAAACTGCGAAGCGACCGTGCACGCAGCGGAAAGGTAGCTATAACACTGAAAGAACTAAAAGAGTTCAAGACCGGAGACTACATCGTACACATCGACCACGGAATAGGCAAATTCGGAGGGCTTGTACGCATCCCCAATGGCAACACCGTACAAGAAGCAATTAAGCTCATATACAAAAATGACGATGTTGTGTTTGTATCGATACACAATCTGCACAAAATATCGAAATACAGAGGCAAGGAGGGCGAGCCACCCGTAGTGAACAAGTTGGGTACAGGTGCCTGGGAGCGTATGAAAGAGCGCACCAAGAAAAAGATAAAAGATATTGCCCGCGACCTCATAAAGCTATACTCGCAACGTTACAAAGAAGAGGGATTCGCATTCTCTCCCGACAGCTACCTTCAGACCGAGTTAGAGACAGGTTTTATGTACGAGGACACCCCCGACCAACACAAAGCCACCAACGAGGTTAAACGCGACATGGAACGTAAACGTCCTATGGACCGCCTTATATGCGGAGATGTCGGATTCGGAAAGACCGAGGTAGCCATCCGCGCTGCATTCAAAGCCGCCACCGACAGCAAGCAGGTAGCTGTGCTTGTACCAACCACCGTATTGGCCTATCAGCACTATCTTACTTTCAAGGAACGACTAAAAGATTTTCCTTGCACCATCGAATACCTCAGCCGTGCTCGCAGTGTAGCACAAAGCAAACAAGTACTCAAAGATATTGCAGACGGAAAGGTAGATATTGTAATAGGCACCCATCGACTGACAGGAAAAGATGTAAAATTCAAAGACCTGGGCCTGCTCATCATCGACGAGGAGCAAAAATTCGGTGTGGCCGTAAAAGAGAAGTTGCGCCAGATGAAAGTGAATGTCGATACACTCACAATGACAGCAACACCTATTCCGCGTACACTCCAATTCTCTATAATGGGCGCACGCGACCTCTCTATGATACAGACACCGCCACCCAACCGCTATCCTATCCACACCGAGATACACACATTCGATGCCGATATAATAAAAGAGGCAATAAATTTCGAATTAAGCCGTAACGGACAGGTTTTTTTCATAAATAACCGTATATCGAATATGCACGAGCTGGAGAATCTTATACATAAGCACATTCCCGATGCCCGAGTATGTATAGGACACGGTCAGATGGAGCCGCAAGAATTAGAGAAAAGACTCTACGACTTTATTAACCACGATTACGACGTGCTTATTGCCACCTCTATCGTAGAGAACGGAATAGATATACCAAATGTCAATACCATAATAATAAATCAGGCACAATCGTTCGGATTGAGCGACCTGCACCAGATGCGCGGGCGTGTCGGTCGTGGCAAGCGTAAGGCATTCTGCTATATGCTCACACCGCCACGAGACCTGCTGAACAGCGAAGCCCGCCGCCGACTCGAAGCGATAGAGAGCTTCAGCGAGCTTGGCAGTGGAATGAACATCGCAATGCAAGACCTTGACATACGCGGTGCAGGCAACCTTTTGGGTGCCGAACAAAGCGGATTCATCGCCGACCTTGGTTACGAGACCTACCAGAAAGTACTTGCCGAAGCAGTACGCGAGCTAAAGACCGAGGAGTTTGCCGATATCCTTCAGGAAGAAGAGAACGAAAATTCCCTTTTTGCAGGCGACTGTGTTGTCGAGAGCGACCTCGAGCTATTCTTCGGACCTTTGTATGTCCCCGACGGAAACGAACGCATCCTGCTCTATCGCGAGCTTGACTCGATAACCAACGAGCGTGACCTTGCGCAATTCCGTACACGTATGATAGACAGGTTCGGAAAAATCCCCAATGAGGGCGAGGAACTAATACGCATGGTAACACTGCGCCGTAAAGCACAGGAGTTCGGAATAGAAAAAATATACCTGAAAGGCGGTAAAATGAGACTCTTTTTTGTAGACGAGAACAACAAAGCATTTTACGAAAGTGACACAATGGGATATATCCTGCTTTTCGCCAACAGCACACAGTTCCCCTGCTCACTGAGCAACGACAACCACCGTATGTGCATCGTCGTAGAGAATGTAAAAAGCGTAGAGACAGCACTCGCCTTCATCAAAGATCTGGAGAAATACTGCACACAATGCTCTAACGAAAGTACTTTAAGCTAAAATAACAAGATAAGAACACTAACTTTGATTTTTCACAAAATATACCTATATTCGCGAATTATTTATAACGAAACAAACCGAAAAAAATAAAAAGTATGAGAATCAACCTTAAAACAGTTGGTTGCATAGCTACTATGCTATTCGCAATTACAGCAACTGCACAAAACAACGGCAGCATCGATGCACAGATGTTAAAAGAGCTTGCCGCAAGCTATCAACCCACAGGTGCCGAGAAGGCATTGCAGCATGTGATGAAAAACAACAACGTCAACACACTGGCAATGAACCCCGAGAATCAGTATCAGATGGACACCTATTTCAGCAACAGTGTGGAATCAAAAGGAATAAGCGACCAGGAGTCTTCGGGACGCTGTTGGCTTTTCACCGGAATGAATGTGATGCGTGCCAAGATGATTGCCGAACAGAAATTGGGCGCTTTTGAGTTCTCTCAGGTCTACAATTTCTTCTTCGACCAATTAGAGAAATCGAACCTCTTCTTGCAGGGAATAATCGACACACGCAAGAAGCCCTTTGACGACCGTACAGTAGAGTGGCTATTCAAAAACCCCTTGAGCGACGGAGGAACATTTACAGGTGTTGCCGACCTTGTAGCAAAATATGGTATCGTGCCCAAGAGTGTAATGAAAGAGACATATACAAGCAACAATACCGCAGCATTCAATAACCTTCTAAAGCGTAAATTGCGCGAGTTTGGCCTTCGTCTGAGAGACGCATCCGACAAGGGAGCAAAGGAGAAAGAGCTTCAGAATATGAAAAAAGAGCAACTGAAGGTTGTTTACCAGATGCTTGCTAAAGTTTACGGCGTTCCCCCCACCGAGTTCACTTGGGCACCACAAAGAACAGGTAGCGAACGTGTAGAGCCTAAGACCTACACACCTCAGAGTTTCTACAAGGAGTTTATCGGTTGGGATCTTCAGAACGACTATGTTATGCTTATGAACGACCCCACCCGTCCCTATTGGAAGAGCTACGAGATTGAGTACGACCGTCACACATACGACGGCCACAACTGGTTATATGTCAACCTGCCATTGGAGGATATCAAACAGATGGCAATAGCCTCGATAAAAGACAACGTAATGATGTATTTCTCATGCGATGTAGGCAAGTACCTCGACAGCAAACGCGGTCTGCTCGACATTAACAATTTCGAGTACGAAACACTTCTAGGTACCGAGTTTGGTATGAGCAAGAAAGAGCGCATCATGACTTTCGACAGCGGTTCATCGCACGCCATGACACTAAAGGCAGTAGACCTCGACAAAGATGGTAAACCCATCAAATGGCAGGTAGAGAACAGTTGGGGTGCAAGCTCGGGACATCAGGGCACAATAATTATGACCGATGAGTGGTTCGACGAATACATGTTCCGACTTGTGGTTGACAAGAAATATGTCCCCGCAAAGGTGCTTGACGTATTGAAGCAGAAGCCTACAAAGCTCCCTGCATGGGACCCCATGTTCACCCCCGAAGAATAAAAACATTTTATAAACAAAATATTATAAAAAACGTTCAGACTATACAGATATGGCAAATTATAGTTTTAAGAGCATGATAAAAAAGTACGTTACAGCAAGCGGACTTCTTATCATAAGTGCAGTTGCAGCACTTATTCTTGCCAACAGCTCGGCCAAGGAGTGGTATTTCGGCCTATGGGAGAATATAGTAAGCATTTCTATCGGCAGTTTCAACCTCTTCAGCCACAATGGTCACGATATGACACTGTTGCAGGTTATAAACGACTTTTTGATGGCCCTCTTCTTCCTCTCGGTCGGATTGGAAATTAAACGCGAGTTTCTTGTTGGCGAGCTTTCATCACCCAAAAAGGCGATGCTCCCCATCATAGGTGCATGCGGAGGTATGATTGTACCAGTTATTATATTCTGGTTGCTATGCCCCAATGACCCCGACCTTCAGCGAGGAATTGCTATCCCCATGGCTACCGATATAGCCTTCTCGCTTGGTGTACTTTCGGTATTCAGCACACGTGTACCTACCGGACTGAAAGTTTTTCTTGCAGCGCTTGCCGTAGCCGATGACCTTGGCGGTATCATTGTAATAGCACTATTCTACACATCGGAACTTCATACGACATTCCTTATTCTCTCGGCAATATGCGTACTTATTATGGCCATTGCAAACAGAGCTGGAGTACATCATAAGTTCTTCTACCTTATAACAGGATTTGTGCTGTGGTATGCGATGCTTAATTCGGGTATCCACGCAACAATTGCAGGTGTAGTTACAGCATTCTGCATTCCCTCGACACTTGAGAAAGGAACAGGATTCTACCTCGATAGAATACGCAAGAACCTTGCCGATTTCCCTGTTATCGACAACAGCAGAAAAGGTGCCGTCATTCTCACCCACGAGCAAATTAACCGTCTTAAAAGCGTAGAGTCGGCAGCCGACCGCCTTATCAGTCCTTTGCAGGACCTTGAAGACAATCTGCACGCACTCATTGGATATATTGTTATCCCCGTATTTGCCTTTGCCAATATCGGCATTGACTTGTCGGCAATGGATATTAGCAGCCTGCTCACAGGAGTAGGAATGCCTGTAATGTCGGGCCTTGTAATTGGTAAATTAATAGGTGTATTCCTTTTTGCCTGGGTAGCAGTAAAACTGGGTATTGTAGCACTCCCCGACGGTGCCAACTGGAAGTCATTCTCGGGAATCTGCGCTCTGTGCGGTATCGGACTTACAGTATCTATCTTCATCGCCGACCTCTCTTACGCATCTCTTGCAGGACGCGGCGCTGAGCTTCTTGCACAAGCAAAACTGGGTATCCTATGCGGTTCGTTTATCGCTGCAATATTGGGTTGCATTTTGCTTAATATGTTCCTTCCCAAAAAGGCAAAGTAAAACAAATTTGTTAACCCGTAATAATACAAACTCGCCGCAAGCACTTGAATCTGGTACTTGCGGCGAGTTTATATTTAGCTTAAAGTTTATCAGTACTCTTTCTCGTTTGCCATACGCCATGCACAAAGATAGGCCGCACGGGTAATATCGAGTAACTTAGGATAGTCTATTTTCTCGGCACTGTCCGATGGACGATGATAATCGGGATGGCCTTCGGTGTGATACCAAACAATAGGAATCTCTACACGCGCAAAAGAACCATTGTCGCTACCACCTACGGGACGGTCCCACGCAATGTAATCGGGTTCAAAAGAGAAGCCACGCTCCTTACAATCCTCGCGCAACCACTCGCCGAATGCAGGATGAGCCTCGGTATAGAAATACTTCAGATAACGAGGATTATCGACCGGTCCGCGACCTACCATATCAAAGTTCATATAGGCCTTTATACGAGAGGGTTCGTTCCAATTCTTTACAAAGTATTTGGATCCAAGAAGCCCCTTTTCTTCACCGTCCCAAAAAGCAAAGATAACCGTGCGCAGAGGGCGCTCGCCTGCTACCACCATAGCCTTTGCAATCTGCAACACAGCCGATACTCCCGATGCATTATCATCGGCACCGTTATAGAGTCCGTCGACAAAGACATCGCCTTGCAAGCCCAAATGGTCGTAGTGAGCACCGATAATGACATATTCATCGGCAAGTTCACCCGGAATAACACCAAGAATATTATTCATTGTTCTTGTCTGGAAAAAGCCCACCTCCTTTATTCGGGCAATTGAATCGGGGTTAATCTCCCAACTGTTACGCACAGGAGTTACAATCTGTGCCGCCTCGAATGGCTGATAATAGCCCTCATCAAAAAATGGCTGTATTCCCCACTCCCTAAGTAGCGAGACTATGTAACGTGCAGCTATGTAACCACCCGGCCTTCCTGCATCTCGACCCTGCAACAGATCATCGGCCAAAAACTCAACATAATTTTTCGACTGCTCGATTGTAATAGCGTTATAGCCGCGCTCGACAGCCTTTTTCTGAGCCATCGCAGCCGAGGGGAGCAGCAGCACAAAACAGAACAATAGAATTGTTTGAAAAAGATTTCTCATATTCGATAGATTTAAAATTACGATTCACTCTATAGTAGTAAAAGCACATTCCACTTTCCACCACCTACACGACAAAAGTAACGATTTTTAATTTATTGCAGAAAAAAAAGTGCAAATTATAGAAGAAAGAAGATGCCGAAAATTTTATCTGCCCTTTATAAGCAACCTGAAAACCATCGAGAGACACCTGTGACAATGGATTTATTTTCAAACAAATAGGTTATTAACAAATTGTTGAAAACTTTGAAGAAATTAATTCATGTTTTATTGTGGGGAATTGTGGGGAATTGTGTAATTTTGAAGCGAATATATTAGTTTAGAGTATAATATGCGTTTTATAGGCAACATAGAAGCAAAAACAGACAGCAAGGGACGAGTTTTCTTGCCGGCCTGTTTTCGTCGTACCCTGCAAACAACAGCGTGCGATAAGATTATGTTGCGTAAAGACCCGCATCAGCCCTGCCTGGTCCTCTACCCCGAAAGCGTTTGGAACGAGTTGCTCGATCAACTGAGAGCAAAGCTCGACCGTTGGAGCGCCCACGGCCAGATGCTGTTCCGCACATTTGTGGCAAATGTAGAGGAGCTGTCTATTGATGGCAATGGCAGAATACTTCTGCCGAAGCGCTACCGCGAACTTGCCAACATAGAGCAGGAGGTACGTTTCATTGGAATGGACGATACTATAGAAATTTGGGCTAAAGAAAAAGTCGAAGAGCCGTTTATGTCACCCGAAGAGTTCAGCAAGGAACTCGAAAGGATTATGGCTGCCGACCATACAAAGAAAGAAGAAGCAGAAAGGAGGGAGCAATGAGCGAAGAATTAGTTTACCATACACCGGTGATGCTTAAAGAGAGCGTCGATGGGATGCAGATTGCCAGTAACGATATATGTGTCGATGTCACATTTGGCGGCGGCGGACACTCGAGAGAGATACTAAGCCGTTTAGGAAAGAAAGGACACCTATACAGTTTCGACCAGGATGAAGATGCCGAGAAGAATGCCCCCGACGATAAGCGTTTCACTTTCGTAAGGGGCAATTTCCGCTTTTTATACAACTTTATGCGTTACCACGAAGTTGATGGCATAGATACTCTATTGGCCGACCTGGGAGTATCGGGACATCATTTCGATGACGAGACACGAGGTTTCTCGTTCCGTTTCGACTCGGAGCTTGATATGCGTATGAACAAACGAGGCGGACGTACAGCTGCCGAGTTGCTTAACACAGCCGAAGAGGAACAACTTGCACGCATATTCAAGCTATATGGAGAGCTTAACTGCAGTCGCAAGCTCGCAGCAACAATAGTCAAACAACGCTCCCAAAAGCCTTTCAAGCGAGTGAGCGACCTCATAGAAGCGGCAAAGCCCTTTTGTCCTCCTCAACGCGAGAAAAAAGAGATGGCAAAAGTATTTCAGGCACTGCGCATAGAGATAAACCAAGAAGTAGAGAGTCTGAAAGAGATGCTCGAACAGGCAAAAGAGCTGTTAAAGCCGGGGGGACGATTGGTAGTAATAACGTATCACTCAATAGAGGACCGTATAGTAAAAAACTTTATGAAAAGCGGCAATATTGACGGAGTTATTGAAAAAGACTTTTTCGGACGCAGCACATCGCCTTTCGAGACAAAGAAAGTGATGCTACCGAGTGAAGAAGAGATGCAGATAAATCCCCGTTCACGCAGTGCAAAACTGCGCATAGCAATAAAAAACTAATATTTCTATCATTTGAACATTTCGAATATTATGAAAGAGAGCGACAACCAAGAAAATACTCAAGAAAAGAAAAGCCAAGAAGAAAAGCCCCAACAAAAGAAGAAAAAGAGAGGCAACATTTTAGGACAGTTGCTCAGCGGAAAAGCACTGCGCAGCGAACTATTCCTTAACAATATTTGGCTAATGCTGCTTATAGTGTTCTACTCATTCATCTATGTAAGCAACCGTTACGCCTATCGCCAAGAGTGCAAACATATAAAACAACTCAAGGCCGAGCTTTTGGATGCAAAATATATGCTACTTACCAAACAGAGCGAATTCTCGGAAAAGAGCAGGCAATCAAACATTGAGAACTACGTAAACAAATACCAAAGCAAACTTAAAACAGCAAGCAACCCACCTATCACAATAGAATAAGCAAACTATGGAAATGTTCAAAAACAAAAAAGATATAATATTCAGATTCAATGTGCTGCTCGTCTGCGTGTTTGTTCTGTGGGGTGTGATAATCATTGCCAAAGCTACCATGACAGCAACCCTTGAGCGCCAATACTGGCTTGACGTTGCCGAGAATGCCGTGGTATACAACAAGCCTATAAAGCCCCGTCGCGGAGACATTCTCAGCGACAAAGGAGAGCTTATGGTCAGCAATCTTGTAAAATATAAGCTCTACATAGACTTCGACAACCTAACTAATTACAATCTAAGCAAAAGCGAAAGACAAGAGACAAAACTTCTGAAAGACTCGATATGGGACAAAGACCTCAGCCCTCTTTGCGAAGGACTCTCCAAGATTCTGCCAACGTGGACAGCAGCCGAGTTCGAGTCGCATCTGAAAAGAGGACTCACCGACTTTAAGACAGGACGCAAAGGACGCTTCGGCAAGAAAAAGTATCCTCTGTGCCCCGACCACCAGCTCTACATATCGTATGCACAATACCGCAAAGTAACACAGTTGCCTATTCTGCGAGAGAAAAGCGTAATCTCGGGATTATGGAAAGAGGAGTATAAATATCGAAAGAAATTCTTCGGTTCACTTGCAAACAGCACATTGGGCGATTACAACCTACTTGCAAAATCGAAGAAAGACGGCAAGGTATTAGCCGACAGACACGGTCTCGACGAGAAATACGACTCTATCCTCAGCGGTATACCCGGACTCATGCACACCGAAAAAGAGAAGGAGATTGTGGACATACCGGTAACTCACGGTATGGACATACAGACGACCCTGAATGTAGAGATGCTCGACATCTGCGAGAAGACACTGCGCGACGGACTCACCGAGTTTGGTTCGCGTGCCGGATGGGTTATATTGATGGAGGTAAAGACAGGAGATATTAAGGCCATAGTAAACCTATCGCTCGACGAGAGTGGTACACACTATATCGAGACATTCCGTCAGAACAAGAACAACAAGACACCCAATCATGCACTTGCCGACCTTCGCGAACCGGGTTCGATATTCAAGCCCATTGCACTTGCCGTAGGCCTTGAAGATGGCAGAATAGAAGCCACAGACTCGGTAAAGAGCTACAAACATCTCATGATGCATGGAAGAAGAATAACCGACTCGGTAACCCCTAAGAGCGAGTATCAGAATATTATTCAGATAATACAGAACTCCTCAAACACCGGTATGGCACAGATTATAAATAATGCATACAAGAACGACCCCGAGCGTTTCACAGACAAGCTAAAGGAGTTCGGTATGAGAGAAAACTACAATCTCCTGCTATGCGAGGGCACACCATACTACAGAACACCGGCAAGCAAAGGTTGGTCGGCACCCGACCTACAGGCAATGTCTCGCGGATATGCCACAGCGCAAACCGCATTGAATATAATTACATTCTACAATACAATAGCCAACAACGGCAAACGCATGGCCCCCCGATTGGTAAAGGCCGTTATGCGTGAGGGAAACATTGTCGAGGAGTTTCCGCCACAAGTACTAAACGAGCAGATGCTGAAACCTTATACAGTAGAAACACTAAAACGAGCTTTATCGGCAGTTGTCAACGAAAAAGGAGCAACAGGTGCAAAAGCACGCTCGAGCAAAGTAAGCATTGCGGGAAAGACAGGTACAGCAGTAGATACCGAGGTTATAGACGGAGTAAAGTACGACCTGCTCAGTTTCTGTGGATTTTTCCCTGTAGAGGAGCCTGAATACACCTGTATCGTGCAAAACATACGCTCTTTCGGTGGCGGAGGTACGACATCGGGAGTCATCTTCAAGCGCATTGCCGAGAATATAATGGCAAAGAGAGAAAGACGCGAACTGTCGTCGGCAAAAGATACCATAAACAACCCCTTGCCCACTGCCAAACGCGGTAATGTTACAGCTATAGAATATATCCTCGAAGAGTTGAATATCAACACCAGCAACGGCAACATAAGCAGCGACCTTGACCAGCCCAGTTGGGGAGCAATGGTAAAGGACAGCAGCGGCATTGCCTATGAGGTATACGATATAAACGAAAACACTGTACCCAATGTCATTGGAATGGGAGCAAAAGATGCACTCTACCTAATGCGCAAAGCAGGCCTTCGCCCATCAATAAGCGGACACGGTCGAGTTATAGCACAGAGCGTCACCCCCGGTCACAAAGCCACTTACGGAACACATGTAAAGATAACACTCCAACCCTAATACAGTAAGAAAATGAAACTATCCGAACTTACACGTAACATACAGTATACACGCATAGTACTTCCGAAAGAAGAGGTAGAAATTACAGGTGTAAATATCGACTCACGCAAGGTAAAGCAGGGCGATATGTTCATAGCTATGCGCGGAACACAGGTCGACGGTCATCAATTCATTGACAAGGCTCTGGAGGCCGGCGCATCAGCCATTCTATGCGAGACAATGCCATTGTACCTTGAGCCGACGGTAGCTTACATCAGTGTACCCGATGTTCAGAAGATAGTAGGAAAAGTAGCAACTACATTCTATGGAAATCCCACTCAACGAATGAAGTTGGTAGGTGTAACCGGTACAAACGGAAAGACCACAATAGCTACACTTCTTTATAGATTGTTCCGCGAGTTCGGTCATAAGTGCGGACTGCTCTCTACGGTATGCAACTACGTAGATGATACCCCATATCCTTCGACACACACAACACCCGACCCCATCACTCTAAACGAGCTTTTAGGCAAGATGGCCGACGCAGGATGCGAATATGCCTTTATGGAGGTGAGTTCGCACGCATTGGCACAAGGCCGTGTTGGTGATATTGAATTTGCCGGAGGTATTTTCACAAACCTCACACGCGACCACATCGACTTTCACGGGACGATGGAAAACTACTTGAAAGCAAAAAAGAGTTTCTTTGACAACCTGTCGCGCAATGCATTTGCCATAACCAACATCGACGACAAGAACGGCCCTGTAATGGTACAGAACACACGCGCCGACATAAAGAGATATTCGGTGCGCACGATGGCCGAATACAAGGGACGCATCAACGAAATACACCTCGACGGTATGCTTCTCAACTTCAACAACCGCGAGTTCAGCACCCTTCTCACCGGAAGGTTCAATGCGAGCAACCTGTTAGCAATATTTGCTGCGGCTGTAGAACTAGGCAAGGACCCCGATGAGGTACTCCGTCTGCTGAGTTCATTAAAACCGGTGTCGGGACGCTTCGAGACAGTACATTCTCCCGAGGGATTCTCGGCTATCGTAGACTATGCACACACACCGGATGCGATAAAGAATGTTCTCAGCACCGTAAACGACGTTCTGCACGGACGCGGTAACGTAATAACGGTAGTAGGTGCAGGCGGCAACCGCGATAAGGGCAAACGCCCTCTTATGGCGCAAGAGGCTGTCAGAGGCAGTAACCGTGTCATAATAACATCTGACAACCCTCGTTTCGAGGAGCCACAGGATATCATAAACGATATGCTTGCAGGGCTTACCCCCGACCAGCAAAAGAACGTAATAGCCATTGCCGACCGCCGCGAAGCCATAAAGACAGCATGCGCACTCGCACAGAAAGGCGATGTCATTATTGTCGCAGGCAAAGGACACGAGAACTATCAGGAGGTAAAAGGTGTAAAGCATCACTTCGACGATAAAGAGGTACTGAACGAGATACTTAAAGCATAATAACCAACCTATACATTATTATATATATGCTATACGAATTATTCAAGTTATTGCAGCAATACGATTTCCCAGGAGCACGTCTTTTCAATTACACGTCGTTCCGCGCCCTTAGTGTAATTGTACTTGCACTGCTCATATCCACCATATTCGGAGAGTACTTCATACGTTTCTTTCGCAAACGTCAGATTACAGAGACATTGCGTGAGGTAGACAGCACAAACCTAAAGCAAGGCGTTCCCACAATGGGTGGAATTATAATAATCGTATCGGTACTTGTCCCCTGCCTGCTAATAGGCCGTTTGGATAATGTATATATGATACTCCTGATGATTACAACCGTATGGTTGGGTATTGTAGGACTTATCGACGACTATATAAAGACATTCAAGAGGAACAAAGACGGTATCCCCGGCCGAGTAAAGATAGTGGCACAGGTAGCCTTGGGGCTTATTATAGGAATAACACTCTATCTGAGTCCACAAGCTGTGATGCGAGAGAACATATCGGTGGAGGTAAACAAGCAGATAGAGGTACAGCACCGCAGCACCCCCGAAAAGCTCAACAAGACAACCATACCGTTTATAAAGAACCACAATTTCGACTATAGCGAAATGTTCTCTTTCTGCGGAGAATATGCCAATGCCGCCGGATGGATATTTTTTGTGGTAATAACCATCTTCATTGTTACTGCGGTATCCAACGGTGCCAACCTTAATGATGGAATGGACGGAATGTTGGCCGGTAATGCAGCCATAATGGGAGTCACGCTGGCTGTACTCGCCTATGTATCGAGTCACGTCGGGTGGGCCGAATACCTTAATATAATGTATCTGCCCGGAAGCGAAGAGGTAGTAATCTTCTCTTTTGCATTCATAGGTGCCCTTATAGGTTTCCTATGGTACAACTCGTTCCCGGCGCAGGTGTTTATGGGAGACACAGGCAGTCTTACCATAGGAGGTATAATAGCTGTAATAGCAATACTTATACACAAAGAGATACTTCTTGTGCTTATTTGTGGAATTTTTGTAGTGGAAAACCTATCTGTAATACTACAGACTGCATATTTCAAAAGTGGAAAGAGAAAAGGAATAAGACAGCGTATATTCCGCTGCGCCCCCCTGCATCATCACTATAGTATAACCGACAACAAACTCGACAAAGAGTGTAAATATCTGCTTAAGGGACCACAGCGCCCCATGCACGAGAGCAAAATAACAGTACGTTTCTGGATTGTGACAATAATAATGGCAGCAGTGACCCTGATGACCCTCAAAATAAGGTAAGACATGGAGAAGAGAATAGTTATATTAGGAGCAGGAGAGAGTGGAGCAGGAGCAGCCATTCTTGCACACAAACTTGGATTCGACACCTTTGTTTCCGACTTTGGGAAGATAGGAGACAAATATAAGAGCATGCTCGACGAACGCGGAATCAAATGGGAAGAGGGTCGACACACCGAGAGCCTCATCCTTAATGCACAAGAGGTAATAAAAAGCCCCGGAATACCAAACGACGCACCAATGATAAATAAAGTGCGAGAAGCCGGTATACCCATAATCTCAGAGATTGAGTTTGCAGGACGTTATACAAAAGCCAAGATGGTGTGTATAACAGGTAGCAATGGAAAGACAACCACCACATCACTGATATACCACATATTCCGAGAAGCCGGAATCAACGTGGGACTTGCAGGCAATATAGGCAACAGCCTTGCTTTACAGGTGGCCGAGGGCGACAAAGACTACTACATTGTGGAGCTTAGCAGTTTCCAACTCGACAATATGTACGAGTTCCGTGCAAACGTCGCTGTACTGCTAAATATCACTCCCGACCACCTCGACCGCTACGAGCACTCGATGCAGAACTATGTGAATGCCAAACTGCGCATCCTACAGAACCAGCAGCCCGACGATGCCTTTGTCTTTTGGGACGACGACCCCATAATACAGAGAGAACTTCACAAATATCCACACGGAAAACTCTATCCCTTTGCCGAGCGTCAACGCGAAGGACTCGCAGCCTACAGCGACGAACATTGCATCCTGTTTACCGAGCCTACACCTTTTAATATGGAGCTTGAGGAGATGTCCCTGACAGGCAAGCACAACCTCTACAACTCAATGGCAGCAGGAATATCGGCCAACGTAGCCGGAATACGCAAAGAGACAATCCGTGCGGCACTCAGTAGTTTTGCAGGTGTAGAGCACCGCCTCGAACGTGTTGCACGAATAGACAATGTAGAGTACATAAATGACTCTAAAGCAACCAATGTAAACAGTTGCTGGTATGCGCTTCAGAGCATGAAGACAAAGACAGTACTTATTTTGGGGGGAAAAGACAAAGGGAACGACTACAACGAAATAGCCGACCTTGTACGCGAGAAATGCAGTGCACTCGTTTTTTTAGGTGCCGACAATAGTAAGTTGCACAGTTTCTTCGACTCGTTCGGTCTTCCAATAGCCGACGCAAAATCGGCAAGCGAATGCGTCGAAGCAGCTTCACGATTAGCAAAGAGTGGCGAGACCGTTCTTCTGAGTCCTTGTTGTGCAAGCTTCGACCTATTCAAAAGCTACGAAGACCGAGGCCGCCAGTTTAAAGAAGAGGTAATAAAACTAAAAGAGAAAGGAGTAGAGATATGAGCCGAGGAATAACAGCCCGACTATTCAAGGGCGACCGCATAATCTGGTGTGTATTCTTCATTTTATGCGTACTTTCACTTATTGAGGTATTCAGCGCCAGCAGTCGCCAGACATTTGCAAGCGATAATTATTGGGGTCCCATAACCAAACACTCGATATTTATACTTGCCGGAGTATTTGTCGTATGGTTCATGCATAACATGAAAAGCGACTGGATAAAAGGTATGACCAAGATAGTATATATCATAGGAATTGGAATGTTGATATATGCCTTATGTGGAGGAGGCGTGGTGCGCAATAACAGTATCCGCTGGATTAAGATTCTGGGATTCGAGTTCCAACATTTCGAGGTTGTAAAGTTAGGCATAGTAATGATTATATCATCAATACTTACACGAGCACAATGCGACGATGGTACACGCCTGTCGTATAACTCGGCACTCTCTTTTCTTGGACTCGCACCACGTGCTGTGGACAAGAAAGGCGATTATACAATGCTTACAATACTTGCGTTGGTTGCCATACCTTCGGCATTTATCATAACCGAGAACCTCTCTACTGTACTCATTCTTATGCTTGTAACATTAGCAATGATGCTCATTGGAGGAGTAAACTGGAAACACATGTCTCTACTTGTTGGAACAGGTATCATCACCGCTGCATTAGGCATAGCCGTACTATTGCAGATTCCCGAGGAGTTCAAGAATTCGGGTCCGATAGGAAGCAAGGTCATAACCTGGAAACATCGTCTCGAGCGTGTATTCCAAGCCGAAGAGATTACCAACCCCAAAGATGTAAAGATTTCGGGCGAGGAGCAGAGAATATACTCCAAGATTGCCATTGCCGAAGGCGGATTTTTCGGACGTGGCCCGGGTAACTCGGTACGCCGCGACTATATTCCTCATGCATATAACGACTTCATCTTTGCGGTCATCCTCGAGGAGCTTGGTATAGTTGGAGGAGCTGTTGTAGTAATACTTTACCTGATACTGCTATACCGTTGCGGAAAGATTGCCAAAGAGTGCGAAGACCCGTATGCTTCGTTTCTTGCCATAGGGATAGGCATACTCATAACCATACAGGCCTTTATGCACATGTACATAACCGTAGGCAACTTTGTAACAGGACAGCCTCTGCCGCTTGTCAGTCAAGGAGGAACATCATTCCTTGTCAACTGTATGTACATTGGAATAATACTTAGTATAAGCCGTTATGTAAACAGGCTGAATAAAGAAAAAGAGATAAAAGCTAAAAAAGAAGCAATCTCTTGACAATACACAAAAAGAGAACCACCATGGAACAGGATTACAGAATAATAATCAGTGGAGGAGGTACCGGCGGCCACATTTTTCCGGCCTTATCGATAGCAGACGCAATACGTGCAATACAACCAAATGCACAGATTCTGTTCGTCGGAGCCGACAACAGAATGGAGATGCAACGTGTCCCCGAGGCCGGATACAAAATTGTCGGACTACCCATTGCCGGATTCGACCGCAAAAATCTGCTTAAAAACCTGAAAGTCCTTTGGCTCATTTTGAAGAGTCAGAGAATGGCCAAGAAAATAATAAAAGAGTTCAAGCCACAGGTTGCTGTGGGAGTGGGAGGTTATGCCAGCGGACCCACACTGAAAGTGGCAGCCGGCATGAATATCCCAACACTTATACAGGAGCAGAATTCATACGCAGGAGTAACCAATAAGATTCTGGCACGTAAAGCCAAAATGATTTGTGTAGCCTACGATGGCATGGAACGTTTCTTCCCTCATGAGAAACTGAAGATGACAGGAAATCCCGTCCGCAGCACACTTCTGAGCAACCGTACCGTACGCGAAGAGGCACTGCGTGCAATGGGACTCGAGCCTGAGACCCGATGTGTACTTATTGTCGGAGGAAGTTTAGGTGCCCGAAGCATGAACGAAAGCGTGCTTGCCAACATCGAGACAATAAAAGCCAATCCCGATGTTCATTTCATTTGGCAAACCGGTAAAATATACCATAAAGAGATGCTTACACGCATCAACGAAGCAGGTAAGCCCGACAACCTGACTGTAACCGATTTTATATCTGACATGGCACAGGCACTGAGTGCCGCCGACCTTGTAGTATCACGTGCAGGAGCCGGCTCGATATCCGAATTTGCACTTTTGGGTAAAGCTGTAATACTTGTACCCTCACCCAATGTATCCGAGGACCACCAGACAAAGAATGCAATGGCACTCGTCGACAAACAGGCGGCAATACATGTGGCCGATATAAAGGCAAAAGAGGAACTTATTCCCACAGCCATAGCCACAGTGAAAGACCATGATATGCTAAAAAGACTTGAGCAGAACATTCTTGAGATGGCACGCCCGAATGCAGCGCAACAGATAGCACAAGAGGTGCTTATGTTAGCCGATGCATATATCGAGAAAGAGACAAGACGTAAGAACGAAAAAGTGAAATAATGGAACTTAACAACATAAAATCGGTTTATTTCTTAGGAGCAGGCGGGATAGGTATGAGTGCCCTCGTCCGTTATTTTCTTAGTGAAGGTAAGTTTGTTGCAGGATACGACCGTACCCCCAGCGAACTGACATCGAAGTTAATAGCCGAAGGAGCACAACTTCATTTCGAAGAGGCTCCCGGGAGCATACCTACAGAGTGCCTCGACCCCTTGAATACGCTCATAATTTTCACCCCGGCCATCCCCAAAGGTCACCTCGAATGGGAGTACTTCAAGAACAATGGCTTTGTTATAAAAAAGCGTGCCGAGGTGTTAGGTATCATAACTCGAGGCAAACGAGGAGTATGTGCTGCCGGCACACACGGAAAGACCACGACCTCGACAATGACAGCCCATCTGCTGCATCAGTCTCACATCGACTGCGCCGCATTCCTTGGTGGAATATCCAAGAACTACAAGAGCAATCTTGTTTTAAGCGAAAAAAGCGACCTTGTAGTGATAGAAGCCGACGAGTATGACCGTTCTTTCCTTCAGCTGACACCATATATTGCTGCTATAACAAGTGCCGACCCCGACCATCTCGACATCTATGGCAACAAAGAGAACTACCTCGAAGCATTCGCACAGTTCACCGAGCGCATTCGTCCCGACGGATACCTCATAATACACGAAGGATTAGAGGTAAAACCTCGCACAGTCAATGGAGTGAAGTGTTATACATACGGACGTACCAAAGGAGACTTCCACGCTACCAACATACGCATAGGCGGTGGAACAATCATTTTCGACTATGTATCGCCATGGGAGACCATAAACGATATTGAGCTTGGTGTCCCGGTGAGCATAAACATTGAGAACGGTGTTGTATCTATGGCCATGGCGCAGATATGCGGTGCAACGGCCGAGGAGCTACGTTGCGGAATGAAAAGCTTTGCAGGAGCCGACCGTCGCTTCGATTTTCATATAAAAGAGGAGAACAAAGTGCTGCTGAGCGACTATGCCCACCACCCCGATGAGATAAAAGCCTGTGCAATATCGATGCGTGAGCTATACCCCGACAAGAAGATAAGTGTTATTTTCCAACCACACCTCTTCAGCCGCACAGCCGATTTCTACAACGAGTTTGCACAAAGTCTGTCACTGTTCGACGAGGTTATACTCACCGAGATATATCCTGCACGCGAACAACCCATCCCCGGAGTGTCGAGCAGCCTTATATACGACCGCCTCTCACCCGGTGTCAAGAAGCGACTATGCAACAGAAGCGAGGTGCTCGCCATTGTCAATGAGAAACGCGACACTTTCCAGGTACTTGTATCACTTGGTGCAGGCGACCTTGAGAGCGATGTACCACAAATGGCTAAAATACTGAAATGCTAAAGAAAATACTACTCATATCAATAATGGCAATACTCGGTATATACATACTCTTTGCCATATTCTTCCTGACAGAAAAGCCTGCCGAAGCCAAATGTCAGGGAGTGGATATTCTCATTTCACAAAACGCCCACAAGGTACTGACAGTAGAGAACATAGAGAAACTGCTTAAAGGGAGGCAACTCGACCCAACGGGTAAAGAGATGAACAGTATCGACTGCGGCGAGATAGAACGATGTATAATGGAGTCGACACTTATCGACAACTGCCAATGCTACAAGACATACAACAACATTGTGGGCATACGCATAGGATGCAAGGAACCTATATTGCAAGTATTCGACAAGTACGAGAAAGAGTTTTATATCGACGACAAGGGATATATAATCGAAGGAGTATACAACGCAATATACCTTCCCGTGGCAAGCGGTAATATCGACCGTTCAATGGCCGATAAGGAGTTACTTCAGATAGCCCTGTATCTGCAAAAAGAGAGATTTTGGCGCGAACAGATAGAGCAGATATACTTTACTCCCAAGAAGGAGATTATAATTGTTCCACGCATCGGCAACCACACCATTGAGATTGGAAGCATCGAGCGACTCGAAGAGAAACTCGACAAACTGATGAAGTTCTACAAAGATGGACTCAACAAGATAGGTTGGAACAAATACAAGAAACTAAACATTGAATTCGACAAGAAAGTCATAGGAACAAGAAAGTAAAAAATATATGGCAACAAATAACTATATTGTAGCAATAGAGGTCGGTTCATCCAAGATATCGGGCGCAGTGGGAGTACAGACCTACTCGGGAATAAATATCATGGCATACGCAAGCGAACCGGTCAACGGATTTGTATCAAAAGGAGTGGTACGCAATGTCGATGAGACAGGTAACTGCCTCAATAGTCTTATAAACAGGTTAGAGGCCTCGCTCGACAAGCTCACCATAGACAAAGCCTATGTTGCATTCGGAGGACTCTCGATGCAGACACGTAAATCAACCGTCATCCGTTCTTTCGACGAATATACCAAGATTACACAGACCATCATCGACCAGATGGCACTTGATAACGACAGACAGTTCAATGTTCCCGATGGTTATCAACGAATACAGGTTATCCCCCTCGAGTCGCGTCTGAACGGTGATACAAGTCTCACCCCGATGGGTGTGCCTACACGACGCTTAGAGTGCAACTATCAGAATATACTATTCAGAGAACAGTATATGAAACAGTTGGAAGAGAGTTTTGCAATACCCAAGGTTAAAATTGTAGACAGTTTCAATGCCATAATTCTTGAGGCAGGCATACTTCTCACCGATCCCGAACGCAGCAGCGGTACAGCCCTTGTGAATATAGGTGCCGACACAACTACCGTTGCAATATATACAAACAACCTTCTGAGAAAAATAGTTGTCATACCCATTGGAAGCAACAATATAACTCGCGACCTATGCGCCGAACAAATACCCTTTAAAGAGGCCGAACAACTTAAGATATTCAAGGGATATAACTCGACCGACGATGATAACAGCGCCATCGACACCGAGCTTGTCAACCAGATTATTGCAGCACGTATGTCCGAGATTCTGCTGAATGTAAAGCATCAGATAGAAGAATCGGAGAACAGAGTAGCAAATGTTGTTTTCACCGGTGGCGGTTCCAAACTAAAGAACATCACCGAGATAATAGACGAGTGCCTGCCTAATTTCAAAATACGCATGGTAGTTGAAGAGAATTACAGCTACACTTGCTCCGAAGGAATAAGCCTTACAGCATCGGCAATCACACCAACACTGTACGGCCTTCTTGTCAACGGTAAGGATAACTGTTGCAACGAATTTGTAAAACCCACTCCCGAACAGTTCCAGACCGACCTCTTTGGCGGGCCTGTGGAAAACGAAAGGATTCCCGATGCCCAGGTAGAGAAAGAGGAAGATGCAAGAGATAATAACAAACAAGGTAACATCGAAGAAGAACCTGCTACAGAAAAGAAGCCTAAAGTAAAGCAGAAGCCCAAGCCCAATAGATTCGCCCTTCTCTTTAGAGAGTTAATAGACAACGTTACCAATGACGAGGAAGACACCACAAGCGAAAACGAATAACAGATTAGCGATACAACCATGAACGAAGAAGAGAACAGAGAGCCGCAACTCGGCAATCAACAAGGATCGGCACAGATACTTACCCGATTCAATATACCCACAGATGCGCCACGAATAATAAAGATTATCGGCGTAGGCGGTGGAGGAAGCAATGCAGTGCAGAACATGTACAACCAGGGTGTTCATAATGTATCGTTTGCAATCTGCAACACCGATATTCAAGCACTTAACAACTCACGTATACCTGTAAAGGTGCAGTTGGGCGTAAAGACCACCGAAGGTCTTGGAGCTGGAAACGACCCCAATGTGGCACGCGAGGCAGCATTAGAGAACCGTCAAGAGATAGAAAAACTGTTCGACGATGGAACAAAGATGGTATTCATCACTGCCGGCATGGGAGGAGGCACAGGCACAGGTGCAGCCCCCGTAGTTGCCGAGATTGCAAAGAGCAAAGGTATGCTTACCATAGGAATAGTAACCATACCTTTCCGCTTCGAGCTTGGAGGGAAAATACGTCAGGCACTCAAAGGTGTAACCGAGATTGCAAAGCACGTCGATGCTCTCTTGGTCATCAACAACCAAAGACTCTTGACGATATACCCCGAACTCGATATCGAGGACGGTTTCTTGAAGGTAGACGAAGTTCTTACCACTGCAACAAAGAGTATCGCCGAAATTATCACCGCCCGAGGCAAAATAAACCTCGACTTCCGCGATGTAAAGAAGGTACTCAAGAATGGAGGAGTGGCAATAATGAGCTACGGTATCGACTCGGGTGACCAACGTGTTGCCAATGCCTTCCACAAGGCCCTGCACTCGCCCCTACTGAACGACAACGATATATATAAGTCGAAGAAAATACTGTTCAACATCTACTACAACCCCAACACTCCGATGAAAGTCGTAGAACTCGAGGAGGTAGACTCATTTATGAAACAGTTTACCGACGAGAATATCGAAGTTATCTGGGGAGTAAGTAAAGATGCTGCCCTTGCCGAGAACTCGGTAAAAGTCACAGTGCTTGCAACAGGCTTCGGAATGAAGAATATACCGGGAATGGAGCCTGTCATTGAGGCCGAAGAACAGCTCACACTGGAGGAGGAGAGAAGACAGAAAGAAGAGGAAGAACAATTACAGAAGATGGCAAAGGCCTTCTACAAACAGGAGCACAAAATATATATCTTCAATGGTGATGAGATAAACGACGAAGATTTCATCAACACCATAGACAACTCGCCCACATACAAACGTACCACACGCGACCTTGAGTTCCTGAAATCATCTTTCAGCTCCTACACAAACAGAGATGAAAGCCCCGAAGAGTCCTTAATAGAGGAACCGGAAGAAAACATAGTGGAGCCTACAATAGAGAGAAGTAACGAATCAGAAGAAAACTTAGACTAAAAAAAGAGAATTTATGGAAATGTTCGACAAAATCAGCAATGACATCAAGGAGGCAATGAAGGCCAAGGACAAAGTGGCACTTGCTACACTGCGAAACATAAAGAAAGTGCTCCTTGAAGCCAAGACCGCACCCGGTGCAAACGATACGGTAAGTGACGAGACTGCAATGAAGATAATACAGAAACTTGTGAAGCAGGGACGCGAATCAGCAGCACTATACCAGAGTCAGGGACGCAACGACCTTGCCGAAGAGGAGCTTGCACAAGTTGCAGTGATGGAGAAATACCTCCCTGCACAGATGAGCGAGGAGGAGATTGAAGCTGCACTAAAAGCCATTATAGCCGACCTTGGAGTGAGCACACCCCAAGAAATGGGAAAAGTCATGGGCGTTGCCACCAAGCAGCTGGCAGGCAAGGCCGACGGCCGAGTAATATCGAGCATTGTAAAGAAACTGTTAGGATAATCAGTCGAAAAGCTCACGCAGCACTTCGGCCGACCTCAGAAGAGGAAAATCGGGTATATGAAGACTGTAATAATTATTGATAAGCGCGAGGTACTCCCTTCGCGCTTTTCTATTCATTGCAAGCCGACCGATTGAATCGAATCCCACCTCCAGAAGCTCTATGAAGTTCACTGTATCGTCGGGAGTAAGAAACTGATTATGCAAAGGGTGCTCATTCACTATACACCCCGCTGCAAGGTCGAAATATGAACCTTTTCGTGCCCCTTCGACATTTGGGAATATACCAATGAAGCGAGTTAGCTGAAGCAAGAACACAATATGAAAATCGCTGTAACCATCCTGCGCCTCATCGAACCAACAGAAAGCGTAGTCGAGATAGGCAAACAGAGCCTCATTCTTTCCCTCCTCACGCAATACCGCACATAGAAACTCAGAAAGATACAATGCTATAGCCGACTTATATACATCGTACGGAATTGAAGAGTACAGATAATAGGGCTGCACCTCGGAAAGACGGCTCAGACCACGCCTACCGACAGGAGCACTGAAAGTGAGCATAGACAAAGGTTGGAAAAGCACATTACGCACACCCGAACGTCGACTACGCGACATTGGAACAAGGAACGACATCCTGCCATGTGATTGTGTCAGAATATCGGCAATCATAAGAGTGTCGCTATGTTTAATCGTACGCAATACTATACCATTCAGGCTCTCAATCATAATAAATTTTCTATCCACTGGCAAAGATATTAACAAACGAGCGAAATAATATCAAGCTTGCTTGAATATTTCAAAGCGGCAACGCGAAAAAAGCGTTGCTTGCGACGACTGAACCTTTAGGTTCACAAAGGAGTGTCGCTTGCGACCCCAAAGGCAAATCTTCGAGGTTTACCGCAAAGAAACAAAAAAAATCAGCAAAAACTTTGTCTATTCAAAATAAATACATTACCTTTGCAGTCGCTTTAGCGTTAGTATGACGTGTTTTAACTGCTTCGAAAGAGCAAAGATAAAGCAATGGCCCATTCGTCTATCGGCTAGGACGCAAGATTTTCATTCTTGAAAGAGGGGTTCGATTCCCCTATGGGCTACTAATAAAAACGATAAAATTTAATTAAAGAGATGGCAAACCATAAATCAGCACTCAAAAGAATCCGTCAGACAGAGAAAAGAAATCTGCAGAACCGTTACTACGGAAAGAATATGCGTTCAGCTGTACGTAGCCTTCGCGCTATGACAAACAAAGAGGAGGCACTTGCAAAGTTCCCCGAGGTACAGAAAATGCTTGACAGAATGGCAAAGCGTGGCCTTATCCACAAGAACAAGGCTGCAAACCTCAAGTCAGGTCTTTGCGCTAAGATTGCAAAATTAGCCTAAGTTTCAAGAACATATATTTACCTAACGCAGGCCGGATTTTCATCCGGCCTTTGTGTTTTTACAATACCTCAAGTTATTCACAAGGTATTTTTATTTATTTTTTCAAGCCATTTTTCACCGTTAAACAACACAGTTGAAACAATCATAAAACCGCACCCCAAAAAGCCTAAAAAGGCCCTCCTAACATACTCTTTTTTTTGACAAAAGCTCTTGCACAATACGCCATTATTTTGTAATTTTGTTCGGTTTAACAGACACCCAAGAAACAGCACAGAATCGACTCAAACAGAGAGCTGTTTATAACAAAAACTAAGAAACAAAACACCCCATGAGTGAAGATATAAAAAACAGTCAGGCAGCGAGTTACTCTGCCGACAGCATACAGGTCCTCGAAGGCCTTGAGGCGGTGCGCAAGCGTCCTGCCATGTACATTGGCGACATAAGTGAGAAGGGATTACACCATCTTGTTTACGAAGTTGTCGACAACTCTATCGACGAGGCAATGGCCGGCTATTGTACACACATCGAGGTTACAATCAACCCAGGCAATTCAATCACAGTACAGGACAACGGTCGCGGTATTCCCGTAGATATGCACGAAAAAGAGAACAAATCGGCTCTTGAGGTTGTAATGACCGTACTGCACGCAGGAGGAAAGTTCAACAAAGACTCATACAAAGTATCGGGAGGTTTGCACGGTGTCGGTGTATCGTGTGTAAACGCCCTATCAAAGCACATGAAGACCGAGGTCTTCCGTGACGGAAAACACTATGAACAGAACTACTCTTGCGGAAAGCCTCTCGACCAGGTCCACTGCACAGGAGAGACATCCATTCGCGGAACACGCCAGACATTCCAGCCCGATGATTCGATATTTGTAGTAACAGAATACAAATACGAGATTCTGGCCAATCGTCTGCGCGAGCTTGCATTCTTGAATGCCGGTATTACCATCACACTGTGCGACATGCGCGAAACAGATGCCGATGGCTCATACAAACGCGACACATTCTACTCGACCGAGGGACTCAAAGAGTTCGTCCGTTACATCGACCAGTCACGTACCCCGCTGATAGCCGATGTAATATATCTGAACACCGAAAAGCAGGGAATACCCATCGAAGCAGCCATCATCTACAATGACGGCTACAGTGAGAATGTACATTCATATGTAAACAACATAAACACTATAGAGGGCGGTACACACCTTGCCGGATTCCGTCGCGCACTCACCCGTACACTAAAGAAATATGCCGATGACACAAAAGCATTGGAAAAGGCAAAAGTAGAGATTTCGGGCGAAGACTTCCGCGAAGGCCTTACAGCAATTGTATCAGTAAAAGTCTCGGAGCCGCAGTTCGAGGGACAGACAAAGACCAAGTTAGGCAACAATGAGGTAACAGGAGCTGTAGACCAAGCTGTTGGCGAAGCACTCTCATACTACCTCGAAGAGCACCCGAAAGAGGCAAAAATGATTGTCGACAAGGTGATTCTTGCAGCAACAGCACGTATAGCAGCACGCAAGGCACGTGAGAGCGTACAGCGCAAGAGTCCTATGGGCGGTTGCGGAATGCCCGGTAAACTTGCCGACTGTTCGGATAAAGACCCGGCAAACTGCGAGCTTTTCCTTGTCGAGGGAGACTCGGCGGGAGGTTCGGCAAAGCAAGGCCGTAAGAACCGCTTTCAGGCAATCCTTCCCCTTCGCGGTAAGATTCTAAACGTAGAGAAGGTAATGTGGCACAAAGCATTCGAGAGCGACGAAGTAAACAACATAATACAAGCCTTGGGTGTACGCTTCGGACTCGACCCCGAGGACAGCAAACGCGCCAATATCGATAAGCTGCGCTACCATAAAGTGATAATCATGTCCGATGCCGACGTAGATGGAGCGCACATTGGCACACTTATCATGACACTCTTCTTCCGCTACATGCCCGAGATTATCGAGGGAGGCCACCTTTACATGGCACAACCCCCTCTCTACCTATGCAGCAAAGGTAAGGTCAGTCGCTATTGCTACAACGACGAAGAGAAAAGCGCCTTTGTACAGGAATTTGCAGGTGGTAACGAGAAGGATATAAAGATTCAGCGATACAAAGGTCTTGGAGAGATGAACCCCGAGCAGTTGTGGACAACAACAATGAATCCCGAGACACGTACCTTGAAGCAGGTAACAGTACGCGATGCACAAGAGGCCGACCATATATTCTCTATGCTTATGGGTGACGATGTAGGCCCTCGCCGCGAGTTCATCGAGAAGAATGCCGTATATGCAAAGATTGACGCATAAATAAAAGAAAAAATAAATTTTATAGGCTGAGAGAAAAGATTTTTCACTCAGCCTATTTTTATTGAGGACACTTTTAATAGCCTTCTTATTTTACCCCTTTTCCAACGGCAATAATTACCACAGGAGTAAAAGGCAGCGATATAGTATCAGAAAGCCTCTTGGAATCAAAATCAGATACTATGGCGGCAGCAAGACCAATCTCGGCAGCCTGTAACAGCATCATCTGCAAAGTGCGCCCAAGCAAAACATACTGCGAGCCACCATTATCGGCATCAACAACACCAAGAATAATGTATGAAAGAGAATGTCGCAACCCCTCATCAATAAAAGGAGTCAAAAGCAAACTATCTCTGTCAGAGACCACATGAAAGCCTACGCCTGCTCCACCACCGATAGTTTCTCCAGCCGACACAATCCTCTGGAGCTGGTCGACACGCACTTTATACCCTGCATCAAAAGAGAGCGTAACACTCCTCTCAGCAAGTTTAATTACAGAATTCACCCTTTTGGGAATACCCTTTGCCGCCTGCTCGCGGTAAGCCTCCTGACGCTTCTCGAGAAAGTTATCGGCCATAATTATTCTCCTTTTACTGTGTCGTTAGGCAAAGAATCATCGGCAGCAACAGCATCGCTATGCCCACGAACAGCACGAATCGTTTGTCCACCGATTCTTTTAGCTTCGGTTATTGGGTCGACAACATCCATTACAGCGAGAAAATCGGGAGAATAGCGCATAGCATCGAAATAGATGATTTTGGCACACTCCTTGTCAGCAGCACAATCACCTATCCAATACCAACCCTCCTCACCAACACTCTGTTTGCTTCCTCCCCAAAAAATTCCTGCCGCAGGCAAGAATATCGAGTTTCCACTCGGACCTGTCACACGGCAACCGGCAACACCGTTATATGTCACCCAAGCCCAATCGCATTCATCGCGTAGTTCTTCGACCTCACTTGTCGAAGGAAGCCTCCACCCATCGCCCCATGCAGCAGTGGCAGCATCATACTCTCCGCCACAAATCGATTCTCCAAGGTCTACAAAAAGGTTGTCTTTATAGTGAAGATACCTCGAACGGTAATAACTATTCTTAACCTCTTTCTCGCCCCACGAATAATAGTTACCCATCTCCTCGGGAGATGTTGCACCCACATTATAACCGGCCCAATCGACCGATAACCCCAAGTCAACGACCTGCATTTTAGATATTACAACAGAAGCTGTCTCTTGCGAAAAGGCAAAAGAAGAGAAAATAAAAAGTATGAAAAGAGAAATTATTGCCCTCATAATATATTGCTACTATATAATAGAATAATCAGAATAATACAAAAATAGTTATTAAAGCCATACAAAACAAATAACCTCCGAAAATTCGGAGGTTATTTGAGAGGTACCTGGCGGATTCGAACCGCCGTACACGGTTTTGCAGACCGCTGACTAAGCCACTCATCCAAGGTACCGTGCCGTGCTTATCGCTTAGCGTTTGCAAAGATAGGAACACTTTTCCTAAAAGCAAAGAAAAGAGCACACTTTTTTCTATAAAAAAGGGAAATAACCACTAAAACAGAAGAAAAACAGATAATATTTCTATATTGTCACAGCAAAAAATATTATTTAAATAGCAGTTTTGAATTTATTGAAAATTGTTTCTAAATTTGCGAACAGTTACCAACGTATTGTATTATATCAAACAATGTTGCACAGAATAGCCCAATATATATCCCGACACGCATTGTTATGCGATGGAGCAAGAGTCATTGTAGCCCTTAGCGGTGGAGCCGACTCAGTGGCACTGCTGCACATTCTGCGCAGATTGAGATACGATTGTATAGCTGTACACTGCAATTTTCACCTGCGAGGCGAGGAGAGCATACGTGACCAACACTTCGTCGAGGAGTTGTGCAGAAATCTGGACACACCGCTGCAAATAGTCAAATTCGACACCAAGGGGTATGCGCAAGAGAATAGAATATCCATAGAGATGGCAGCACGCGAGTTACGCTATACAGCCTTCGAGAAAATACGCAACAAACAGGCGGCAACAGCCATAGCCGTTGCCCACCATCGCGACGATAGTGCCGAGACACTGCTTCTAAACCTTATACGCGGCTGTGGCATACATGGTCTACATGGAATACAACCTAAAAACGGGTGTATCATCCGTCCACTGCTTTGCATCGGGCGAAACGACATCTTACAGTATCTTCATAACGAAGGACAAGATTATGTAACCGACAGCAGCAATCTTAGCAGCGACTATACACGTAACAAAATACGTTTAGAGATTCTGCCACTCATGGCCAAGATAAACCCCTCAATAGGAGAGAGCATTGCAGAGACAGCCATGCGCATCGCCGAAGCCGAGAAGATATACAACCAAGCCATAGTACAAGCAACTGAGCGTGTGCTCTCAGACAATGTAATAGACATTAGCAGATTAAGGCAGGAGGCAGCACCACAAACCTTGCTGCACGAAATTCTTTCGCCCTACGGGTTTAATAGTACACAAATAAATGATATTATAGAGAATATCGACAGCAACAGCGGACGACGCTATATCGGGAGTGACAAGGAGGTTATAAAAGACCGTGACAAACTACTTATAGTCTCCCCGACAAAAAGGTTCGACAAGGCAGTCACACTACCCCACGATGGAACGATTGAGACTCCCTACGGCCTTTTAAAGATAAGTTCAGCAAAATTCGATGGCAATATACCCAAACAGCGAAATATCGCTACCTTGGACGCAAATAAGATAGAACAGCCACTAATTCTGCGCACGACAAAGAGTGGCGACCGCTTCCACCCCTTTGGAATGAGAGGAACGAAACTCGTAAGCGACTATCTCACCGACCGCAAACGCAGTATAATAGAGAAAGAGCAACAATTAGTGGTTACCGACGCTAATGATAAAATTCTGTGGCTTGTAAATGAGCGCCCATCGGCCATTTGCAGCATCGGCAAAGAGACAAGCGAGGTTATAACAATAGAGTGGATACAATAATAGCGCAAGATTTTTCATCGTTGCGCTATTATTGTAAGAAGCAAAAATATCACTTTAGAGTCTCCTCGACAAGAGCCTTCATCGCAGCACCGCGAAGGTCGCGTTTTATAATCCTTCCATCGGGTGCAAAGAGCATTATCTGAGGAATACCTTTGATACCATACATCTCGGTTGCATTATCCTTGTTATTGCGAGGTACAAATATCTGAGGATAATCTATACCCTCACTCACTAACGCAGCCTTGAATTTATCCTCATTATCCCACACATTTACACCAATAACTGTGAATTTATCACCACCGAAACGTTTCTGCAACTCTATGAGATTGGGAATTTCCTTTTTACAGGGACCGCACCACGAAGCCCAAAAATCGACAAGCACATATCTTCCCTTGCCAACATAGTCCGATAACTTTGAAGGCTTACCATCAACCGTAAAACCTGTAAAGTCGATAAACATTGCTCCAGGATTGATAGATACTGTCTCTTTATAACTGTCGCGGATTCTCTTAATATGAGCTATTCTATCAGAATACTTGACCTTGGCAATGACAGCATCCAACTCGGCTAAAGAACTATAAAATTGTGAAGCCGCCATTGCAAGGATATACGCTCCAACCATATTATCCTTATTATCCTCAATACCCTTACGATAAATATCATAAATAGCCTCAACATCGGGGTTAAGCATCATAGCAATCTCGTCGCGGCTCTTTCCTTCGTCCAAAAGTTGCTTTATCCTTTTATTCACAGCTGCACCTTTAGCATCAACCTCGGCATCTAATGCTGCCAATATATCGTTCATACCACCATTATCCGAAACAGTGAGGGGAACAGTTGTAATATCTACCGACACATTGCTACCGGGAGCTATGAATATATACACTTTCTCGCGTCCTATATTTTCAAGACCCTTAAGTTCAAAGAGAAGTTGGTCATTCGCATTACCCTTAAACTCGAACAAACCGTTGGAAACAACAGCTGAGTCGGTAGCAAGAAGCGTATTTTGGTCGATGAGATATAACAGCTTGCCATCAGGTTCATTCTTTACTTTACCCTTAATAGTATAGCTCTGTGCAGTTGCAGTCAATGTAAACAGCACAAACAAAATAAAAGATATCTGTCTCATAATAGTATTTAATTTATTATTTATCAATATCGGCAAGGCGTGCCTCGGCATCGGGATGTCCATACTCCTTAGCCTTTAGGAGTGCAGCCTTAGCCGATTCATTATCACCTTTTGACATATAACACCTACCCATAAGATAGTGGACATCGGGATTCCCAGGAGCAAGCGCCACTGCACGTTCCAAAGCAACGAGAGCCTCATCAACCATCTTCACACGGTAGCACAAACGACCTTTCTCTATAAAATAGAGAGGTTCTTCTGGTTCCATATATATAGCACGCTCGATGTCGTCAAGCGCCTGACGGAACATCTTTGCATCATACTCGGCCTGTTCGCGCATATAGTAGAAAGGGGCGGTGAGCCTATCTTTTCGCAACGATTCATATTTATTAAAGTCGAGTACAGCCTCACGAGCACGACCGGCCTTATGTTTCAGCATAGCACTATTAAGCAGATAGGGGGCCATTGGCTCTACGGGCAGCGAACCGAATGTTGTAATAGCACTATCCATCTGTAAAATTGCCTCGTCATACTCGCCCAATGCCTCCTTGCATTTCGAAGCAGCCGCAAACACATCGGCACTGCTCATATTGGTTCCGGAGAGAGCAACATAACAGTCGTAAGCCCCTGTATAATCGCCCTTAACAAAAAGCAATTCGGCCTTATGCTGAATATACAGCGGTTCATTCTTAACACTCAAGGCCTTATCAATGTTCTCTATGGCACTTTCTATTAAGCCTGCAGCAGCCTCATCATCTTTGGCATAGCGTGCAACAGCATTAACATAAACCTTTGATATATTATAATATACATCATCACTATCGGGAGCAATATGCAATGCAGTATCCCACTCATCTCGAGCCTTGTCAAAAGCACTATCAGCAATGACATAATACTCGGCAAGCATAAGATGCCCCTCGTAACTCTCGGGATAATCCCTGTTATAATCGGCAAGAGGTCTAAGGAACTGTTCTTTTTTATCTCCGTACGCAAATCCCTGCAACAGATAGAGCGTAGTAAGCGCCTCTTTCTGTGTAGGCGGCAGAGCACGTGCAATATCTATACGACTAAATACAGCACTATTGTATGTAAGCGAAGTTGTTGAGAGATTATCAGCAAACGAAGCAGCAACAGCATAACTCTGTATCGAGTCCATCTCGGATGCTGGCTGCATAAGAGCTACAAGTCTTCCCGAAGCATCAACCACAGGGGCCGACTGACAGTTCTCGGGCATTTTATTGCTGAAAGTATAATAAGAGATACCCGAGACTGCGGATACATCTGATACAGTAAGCGGCTCTACTATTCCACTCTTTTTCTTGCCATAAGATACCATATATAACGGGGTATCTACGGTAACAGCATCAGTAGCAATCGTCAGAGATTGAATCTTCTTGTCCCACGCAGTACGCACCTTTATGCAGTCATATATATCGTCGGCACCTATTATGCGCTCGATAGTACGTATTTTTCCAGCGGGGTCGATACAGACTGCACTATCGGCATCGAGAAACAGAGAATAAGAGGAGAGAATATCTCCTTTGTCTCCTACAAATGTACCAAGACCACTCCTGAGCAGGGTACCGTCCTTATACACAAGAATGCTAACCACCGACTTACGTGCAGCTGCAACCTCCTTGGACTCTTTTGCGGCAAACAAAGTACCCGTTGCCAAAGCTGCAAACAGTATAAAATTTAAAATCCTCATAATAAGAAATTATTCGTTCAGATGACGTTGGCGTACAGCCTCATAAAGAATAACACCTGTTGCCACCGAGACATTAAGCGACTCGATATTGCCAAACTGAGGAATAGAGACCCAATCGTCGCACAGACGCAGATGCTCCACAGGTATTCCCGTATCCTCGGCACCCATCACAATACAGACAGGTTCGCTGTAGTTACTGCGCGTATAACTCATTGTACCCTTTTCTGTTGCACATACTATGCGTATACCCGACTCTTTAAGATAACGCAATGTCTCGGTAATATTCTTCTCGCGGCACACAGGCAATGTATGAAGCGCACCTGCCGAGGTCTTTACGGCATCTGCATTCACCGTTACACTGTTATGTGCCGGTATAATAATTGCATCTACTCCTGCACAATCACAGGTGCGAGCTATCGAACCAAAATTACGTACGTCGGTAATACCATCGAGCAGTACAAGGAAAGGCACTTTTCCCTCTTCGTACAGAGTAGGAACGACCGAATCGACGTGAGCATATTCTACAGCCGAGATAAACGCAATTACACCCTGATGGTTCTTGCGTGTTATACGGTTTAATTTCTCTACCGGCACACGCACTACAGGAATTGTGCGTCCTTTTAGGGCAGCAAAAAGTTCACGTGAAAGTTCGCTCTGAATATCGCGCTTTACAAGAATCTTATCTACCTCTTTTCCTGCCTCAAGAGCTTCGAGTACTGCACGTACTCCAAAAATCATTTCGTTAGTGTTTACCATATATCAATCTTTTATTCCTCGTTAATAGGTTTTGTGAGCAGCAGACGAGCATTGTCAAGAGCAGCAGACGTAAGTTTCTCTCCACTCATCATCTGTGCTATTTCCCGCACACGCTCCTCGCCTTTCAATTCTATTATATTTGTCTTAGTACCATCCTCACTCTCTACTTTATACACCTTATAGTGCGATGAGCCGAGCGCTGCCACTTGTGGCAGGTGAGTAATACTTATTACCTGATGGTTATTGCTGCCCATCTTTTGCATGAGCTGCCCCATCCTCTCGGCAAGAATACCCGATATACCGGTGTCAATCTCATCAAAGATAAGGGTAGGCTGCTGCACTGTGTCGGCTATTAGCGATTTCAGAGCCAACATTACACGCGCCATCTCACCACCCGATGCCACCTCGGAGAGAGGTTGCATAGGACTTATGCTATTGGCCGAGAAAAGAAACCTCACTACATTCTTACCCTGTGGGGTAAAATCGGATGTTTCGGTAAACTCGACACCGAAGCGTATCATAGGCATTCCCAAGTTCACAAGTATTGCAGTAATCTTCTCCTCAAGCCTTGCCCCTGCCTCACGTCGCTTTGCAGTAAGCCTTGCAGCGGCATCAGTAACCTGTTTGGTTATTTTTTTAAGCCTTTTCTCCAACTCGGCAATCTCATCGTCGCTTCCCTCGATATGTTGTAACTTCTCGCGCATCTGCTCTATTAATGCCAGCAATCCGCCAAGCGAATCTACACGATGCTTCTTAAGAAGGTCATATATTGCAGAAAGACGGCGGTCGACATATTCGAGCCTCTCGGGAGAGAATGTCACCCTCTCGGCACGCCCTGCAATCTCGCTACAGCAATCCTTAAGCTCGATATAATTTGCTTCTAACCTATCGGCCAGTTCCGATGCTGCCGGATAATGCGATGCCACACGCGCAAGCGCCGATGATGCATCGCGTATCAGTTGGACGACACAATGTTCCCCCTCGCCATCCATCATATTCAGCGCTCCACAGAGTGCCGCCTTTATATCCTCGGCATGCGACAGCTCCATCTGCTCCTGTTCAAGTTCCTCTTGTTCATCCTCGCGAAGCTGCAACGAATCGACCTCTCCTATCTGAAAGCGTATAAAATCCTCGTCGCGGCGGCTTGCATCAAGTTCCTCACGCAGCGCATTAAGCCTGCCACGCAGATTTCTATACTCGCTATAAAGAGTTGCATATTCATTCAACTCATTCCCCTCGACCGAGAGTGTATCAAGGACATCAAGCTGGAAATTCCTGTCACCCAACAGCAGATTCTGATGCTGCGAATGTATATCAAGCAACGAGTTACCCAGTTCTTTCAGTTGAGTTACTGTTACAGGAGTATCATTAATGAACGCCCTGCTGCGTCCTGTTGCCGAGACCTCTCGACGTATTATACACTCTTTTCCGTCGTAATCAAGGTCGTTTGCATCAAAAAACGGACACAGATTATACCCCGCAAGGTCGAACACACCCTCTATTGTGCAACGTGCAGCACCCTCACGCACCATCTTTGCATCTGAGCGCTGCCCCAACATCATTGATATTGCACCAAGAAGCACCGATTTTCCGGTGCCGGTCTCTCCTGTAATAACCGAAAAGCCATTGGAAAACTCAATCTCAAGATGGTCGATAAGAGCAAAATTGTCTATTTTAAGTGACTTAAGCATACCTCTTTCTTAACGTGATTTAAGAATTCTATCCCAAGTTTCCGACTGCGACGGATTCAACTCGGAAAGTATTTTTACAACATCTCTTTTCTCGGCTTCACCACCCTCAAACGAGTAGAGATTGGCAATTTCATCTTTTTTATACTCGGTAAAGAGCTTTGTTATATATGCAAGAGGGCGGTTGTTATATGCCTCTTGCAGCATAGACATAGACTCGGTTATAACCTTACGTCCTCCTTCGGCATCTTTGAACATTGTGTCAAGCCCTAAACGATGATATCTGTAATAGAGTCGTCTCAGAGGTTCCATAGCACCGTTCATATAATCATCTATGACAGTATAACGGTTATTGTTTGTGCTTCCTGCACGCCAACCGCTATCACCAAGATTCTGTGCATTATTGGCAATATTCAGTGCCATATTCAGAAAATCGCTTCCACCAAGCTCACCCATCGAGTCCATGTCAAGCCCGATAATCAGATAGGCATAAAAAGCAATTACCGCTGTCAGATTATTATCAAGATCATCTTCGTTGAACTCAAGCCTGTCGTATGGCTGATAGGTGAATTTGATACCTTTATCCTCATATTTGAACAGCGGCGACGAGTATGATGAGCCGAATACCGGACGCAGTCCCTGTACCATAAGCGAACAGGTAAACGAGCCGTCATCTTTGTAGCCATCAACTATGAATGTAAAGTTGCAGGCAATACGTTCCTGCTCTTCATAGGTGTAATCGGTCCATTTACGGTTGTTTATAAACTCCTCAAGAGCATCCTTGAGAACAGTAAAAACCTCGGTATTGGTACCCTGGACCTTTGATGTGTTAAGCGTTACTGTAGCATTCAATTCCTGCGTATAGCTACTCATAGGGGCAAACAGAAACAGCACAATCATAAAAAGCCGTGCCAGATGCGACACAATATCGCGTGCAACCTCGGCTTTGCTCTTAAGAGGATACTCAACTGCCCCCTCGCTATCTATAATCGTAACCTTATTTGTATCTACCGCAAATCCTGCTCCTTTGTCCTCAAGAGAGTTAAGAACGATAAAATCAAGGTTCTTTTTCTTCAGTTTAAGACGAGCATTAACCTCGGCATCATTTGTCTCAAGTGCAAATCCTCCAAGCAGCTGTCCGCAGCGCTTACTGCCACCAAGAGCAGCCGCAATATCAGGATTAGCCTCAAGTTCTATTGTCATATTATCATCTGTGCGCTTTATCTTCTTATCGGCCTGCACCGATGGTCGGTAGTCGGCAACAGCTGCACTGAGAATGGCAGCATCACTCTCCTTGAAAGCCTCTACTGCCGCATCATACATCTCGCGTGCCGACTCGACATCGATTCTTTTTATGGCAGGATGCGGTGTAGGCAGAGATACCGGACCGGCAACAAGCGTAACGTCGGCACCCATCAAGGCACACTCTTTGGCTACCGCAAACCCCATCTTACCCGATGAGTAGTTACCAATGAAACGAACAGGGTCAATCTTCTCATAGGTAGGACCTGCCGTTACCAGCACCCTCTTACCGGCAAGGGGCCCCGGAAGAAAAAAACGTTCTTTCAACTGTTCCAATATATTCTGTGGCTCCTCCATACGTCCTTTTCCCTTAAGATGACTCGCCAGCTCACCCTCACCCGGCTCTATTATGTAATTACCATACGAGCGAAGCACATCAAGATTATGCCGTGTCGATGGGTGGGCATACATATCAAGGTCCATTGCCGGAGCTATAAGCACGGGAGCCTTCATTGACAGATAGGTTGTGACAAGCAGATTATCGGCAATACCACCGGCCATCTTACCGATTGTCGATGCTGTAGCAGGAGCTATTATCATTGCATCGGCCCACAAGCCCAACTCGACGTGACTATTCCAGGCACCGCTATCCGAATGAAAGAACTCACTCAACACAGGGCGACCCGAGAGCGTCGACAACGTAAGCGGAGTAATAAACTCCTTAGCCGATGGTGTCATTATAACCTGCACCTCGGCACCCTCCTTAACAAGCAGACGCACAAGCAGCGCCGCCTTATAAGCCGCAATACTGCCTGTTACACCCAACACAATTCTCTTTCCTTTCAGCATACTATAAGAAGCAGTTATTAAGTCCTATTATTTACTTTTTCATTCCACGCAGTTTGATACGTGTAAGCACCTGTTTGGTATTCAGCGGAAAATCTCCATTCATAATCCAAGCATAGTATCCCGGATCGCGAGCAAGCACCACATCTACCCTCTCGCCCTTATACTTTCCAAAGTTTATAATCTCGTTTCCGGCATCATCGTAGACCATTCGCCCTGCAAAGTCGACATTTCGCGTGAACGACGAGAACTGCGAAAGAAACTCCATATCATTCTTCAACACATCGGGATAACGGTCGAGTTGAGCCTGAAGAATCTCGTATGTCGCACGAGTGTCGGCAAGCGCACTATGGGCATTCACAAGGTCGGCACCACAGTAGAATTTATATGCAGCCGATAGGGTGCGTTGCTCCAATTTGTGATAGATAACCTGCACGTCAATCGCACGATGGCGACTGAGGTCGATATCTACCTGCGCACGCAGGAACTCCTCGGCAAGCATCGGCAGGTCGAATCGGTTAGAGTTGAATCCTGCAATATCGCACCCCTGAAAATCATTGGCAATATCTTTTGCCACATCCTTAAAAAGCGGACAATCCTTTACATCCTCGTCCTTTATACCGTGTACCGCCGACGACTGCTCGGGGATGTGCATACCCGGGTTTATACGCATTGTACGCGACACTTCGTTACCGTTCGGCCACACTTTTATATAGCATATCTCCACTATACGATCTTTCGACACATCTACACCGGTTGTCTCAAGGTCGAAAAATATTATAGGGTTCTTAAGATTAAGCTTCATAATTTGTCTGTTTTATTTGTTCATTTTACACATTAAGAGGATGTGTCAAAATATAAATTTTGCCGCACCCTCTTTTTCAGAAGTTTTTCTATTAATAAAAACTTTATTATTCTGTAATCATCACAGGCAAAAGTAACATCAACAACTCTTGATTCTCTTTCTGCTCGGCCGGAACAATGACACCGGCACGTGAAGGATCGGCAAGTTCAATAACCACATCCTGTCCGGGAATATTATTAAGCATATCAATGAGCAGCGATGCGCGGAAACCGATATTCATAGGAACGCTGTCATAGCTGCAAGTGATGCTCTCCTCGGCCGATGTAGAGAAATCGGTATCCTGAGCCGAGATAACCATCTTACCACTCTCAATATGCAGTTTTATCAGGCTCACCTGTGACGAGAATATAGCCACACGACGCAGTGTACCAATAAGCGCTGCTCTATCCACAATAAGTTTGTGAGGATTATTCTGAGGAATTACAGCATTATAATTGGGATAGCGATAGTCGAGCAGACGGCAAACAAGTTCATACTCGCCCATTGTAAATGTGGCAAAACGGCCGTCGAACTCAAGAATAACCTCTTCCTGCTCATCCTTACCCAAAAGATTCTTAAGCAGTGTAGCAGGCTTCTTAGGCAGAATAAATGCCGATTTTTCGGCACCTGTAACCGAGTAGTCACGGCAACGTGCCAATTTATGACCATCCGATGCGACGAATGTAATATTCTCGGGAGTAAGGTCGAAGTAAATACCGCACATTGCAGGACGAATCTCATCATCGGCAGCCGCAAAGAGCGAGCAAGAGATACCACTCGCCAGCACACTGTTAGGTATTGAAATTTTCACAGCACCCTCGCCCATTACAGGAGCAGTGGGATACTCATCGGCATTCTGTCCGACCATGCTGTACTTACCGTTAAGATAATATATTGTAAGTTCAAGAGTATCTTTGTTAACCTCGAAGCGCAAAGGCTGTTCAGAGACCTCTTTCAGCGAGTCGATAAGAATCTTTGATGAAATTGCAAAACTAAAATCCTCGGAACACTCAATAACATCGAACGAGGTATTAAGGGTATTATCGGGGTCCGAAGCAGTCAGTGTAAGCCTTGTACCACGCAACTCGAAAAGGAAACAATCGAGCACAGGAATAGTATTTTTTGAGTTTATCACTCGACTGATGGTCTGCAAACGCGACGAAAGCTGGGAACTTGATACTGTAAAGTTCATGGTATTTGTTTTTTATTTGTTTATGTCGGTTATTCAAATTTCGCACAATGTTTTTATTGTACATATTATTCTGCGAAGATAATGAAAAGAGGACTCAATACAAAGAAAGATTCTGATTTTATTTCTTAAAAATAGCTACGATTACTCGTTTTTTTCAAAGAAATGAATTACTTTCGCCAAGTATTTGAATTGAATTATGGAAATTACAGGAAAAATCATCGCAGTGCTGCCCGAGAGAGGTGGCATATCAAAGACAGGTAACGAGTGGAAAACGCAGGAATATGTGCTTGAGACCCATGAGCAGTATCCCCGTAAAATATGCTTCAACGTTTTTGGAGCCGACAAGATAGCACAGTTCAACATTCAGGTAGGCGAGGAGATGACCGTATCGTTCGATATCAACGCACGCGAATACAATGGCCGTTGGTACAATGACATTCGTGCATGGAAAGTAGAGCGTGGTGTAGCACCGGCTCCTGCTGCAGCCCCATACGAGGCAGCACCCCAGGTCAATGCCCCCAAGGTTGCAGCTCCCGATTTCAGTGCACAGAACGAGACCGATGACCTGCCTTTCTAAAGAAGCATAGCAACTATTTCAACAGACACTTTTTTAGAAGTGTCTGTTTTTTTTGAAAAAATCTAATAGACCGCGGGGCAAAAGTATTTTTGCTCGTTTGAGCAGTCGCCATTGTCATATTATTGGAAGATCTCGTCCTTAGCGTATCCTTTTATTGTCTTGCGTTGTTCGATGAGATAGAAGATAAAATGAACGAGAAGACCTATTCCCCAAGAAATTGCGGTAATGGTCATTGCTTGCAGACTCTCTGCATTCCATCCCAAATAATGAACTCCACATCCAACACCAATACATAAAATGTAGGTCACTAAATGGTATCTGAAACCAATGTCGTGCACCTCATTCTCCTTAGCATCCTTAGTTCCGAAATAGCAGCCGATAAGAAACATTAAACCTCCATACACAATGGAGCAGGTAGTTGTTCCAATAACATTGTTCGCCTCGATGCATAAGTTTAGAGCATATCGGAATAACACGGTCAAAACTAATGCGCAAATTGCAAACTGTCCCAATCTGATTGTCAATGCTTTCATAACTTACTAATTTAAAAGGTTTATAATGGATTCTTTTGTAAATATCTTGATGTTTCGTTCAACGAAGTGCTGAAACAACTCCTTACCAAGCTCTGTCAGATAGTAGTATTTTCTATCAGGCCCCTTGCTGACACGCTTACTATCGTATGCGACTATTCCTAGGTTAAGGAACTTTCGCAAATTTCTATACAGACTTTGCTCTTCGCAAGACATCGAACCCTCCGACATCTTCTCAACAAACTCTTTTATCTCTTCTACGCATTTATTGCTCTCTTT
>JAZNEI010000058.1:0-14605 GCA_045588485.1 Bacteroidaceae bacterium
ACGTAAAATGCTCACGATGTTTTTTGGGTGCTGCGGAACTCGCTTCGCTCAAACATCCTCGCACTTAATCCAAAAAACATCTACCATTTTACTAATTTTCATACGGCGCACCAATGAACAACCTTATGATTTTATGAAAAAATGGGCTTGCTTTATTATTTTTGAGGTAAACCTCGAAAATAGACTGCACTCGCTTTGAAAAATACTGAAGTGAACTTCATATTTATCGCTCGTTTGTTAGTATTTTTGAGGTAACCTCGAAAATAGACTGCACTCGCTTTGAAAAATATTGAAGTGAACTTCATATTTATCGCTCGTTTGTTAGTATTTTTGTTGTAAAAGTGGCAATATTAGCTCCGTCAATAGCACTTTTTGGGATTATTCTATTTTTATCGGACAGTAATAAAATCTAATGAGTATCAATTAAATCCAGCTTGTAAGAATCTTCATTTTGCCGTTGGGGACAATATTCAGCGTTGTTGCTGTTGCAGGAACAAGAATCGACTCGCCCTGACGCATCTGAATCTCTTCGCCTTTGTTATCGGTAATCATTCCCTCGCCTTCGGTGCAGATGATAATTACAAATGAGTCGAGATTGGCAAGGTCGATGTTCTGTTGCTCGGTGAGGTTGTATAGTGATGTGGTAAAGTAGGGGCACGATACAAGTTCGACACGTTTGTTGTCCTCGGCCTCGTAGTGTGTACGGTAGTCGTCCTGCACGCTATAGTCGATGACAGCCTTACTCTGCTCGGTATGCAGCTCGCGAGGGTTGCCGTTGGCATCAACGCGGTTAAAGTCGTAAATGCGGTAGGTGATGTTCGAGGTCTGCTGAATTTCGGCGATAAAGGCACCTGCACCGATAGAGTGGATACGTCCGGCAGGCAGGAAGAAGAGGTCACCTGCGTGAATGTCATACTCGGCCAAAAGGTCGGTGATGGTGTTGTCGGCGATGCTTGCCTCGTACTCCTCGGGTGTTACCTGCTTTGCGAATCCCGAACGAAGGCTAGAACCGGGGTCGGCATCTACAACATACCACATCTCGGTCTTTCCCTTTGACTGATGGCGTTCCCAAGCCTGCTCGTCGTTGGGGTGAACCTGGATAGAGAGGTCCTGGCGTGCGTCGATGAATTTTATCAGCAGGGGAAACTCATTGCCGAAGCGCTCGTAGTTGGCTGCACCAATCAATTTTGCACCGTCGCGCTCGAGAAGCTCGGGAAGCATCATTCCTGCATCGGGTCCCTCGGCAACAACCGATTCGTTATCTTTTACTCCCGATATTTCCCAACTTTCGCCAATCTGTTTCTGGTCGGATAATATTCCTTTGTAGGGGAGAATCTTCTCGCCGCCCCACAACATCGATTTTAGGATAGGTTTAAATTTGTACATAGTGTCTATTGTTTTGTTAGTTTGTCCTATTATGCTACTAATTTGCGAAAATAGTGATTTTTTATAAAATATCGGCCAATTTTGCAAAATCTTCTATAATATATTCTGCTCCTGCTGCTATAAGCTCTTCGCGTTTGCCGTTGCCGTATGTAACGCCGCAAGTGTGACATCCTGCACGTGCTCCCATGAGAATGTCGAAATGTGTATCGCCTACGACAATGGTATCATCGGCATTGCATGCAAAGTGTTGTAGAATTTTTAGTACAGGCTCGGGGTGAGGCTTGGCATTTTGAGTGTCGTCGGCACCAACGACAAGGGATATTATCTCTTTAATCTCCATCTCGGCTATATACTCGTTCAATGTGTGACGGTTGCGGCTGCTGGCAACTGTAAGCGTATAACCCTGTGCGTATAGTCTGTGCAGTGTCTCTAGGGTGTGAGGAAAGGGTTTTACTGCTCCCCGAGTGTTGTTACGATAAAATATCCGGCGATAGGTGTCGGTGCATAGTTCGCCTGTGGCATCATCTATTGCATATAGGCTCATAAATGCTTTTTTCAGTGGCAGCCCTATGGTGGCGGCGCACTCCTCGTCGGTGCGTGGCTCCAAACCAAGCTGCTTGATTGTCTGCTGAAAGGTATTTACGATGAGGCTCTTTGTATCGCCTATTGTCCCGTCAAAATCAAGTATTATAAGTTTCATACTCTCTCACTTTTACCGCTAAGATAGTTCTAAATCCTCTAATATTATGTTTTTTTGCATTTTTTTCTCTTTTATTGTAACTTTTCACTAATTTGTGCGTCTATTTTATAGAAACCTTTTTAACTATATTTTATGAAATATTTTTTCGTCTTTTTGGTTCTATTAGTGCCTGTCTCGCAGCTTATGTCGCAGAATATAACAGGAAAAGTCGTTGATGAGCAATCGCAGGCAGTAGAGGGGGCAAGTGTTGTACTACAAACTATCGACTCGACATTTGTAGATGTTGCACTGACTGCTGCCGATGGAACTTTTGTCATACCATCATTGCTCGAGGAGTTCAGCCTTATTGTGCAGCACCTCTCCTATTTTCATAAAGAAATTGTCTCGGATAAGCGTAGCGTGGGTACAATTGTATTAAAACAAAAAGGCGATGAACTACAGGAGATTGTAGTGACTGCCGAACGTCCTTTGGTGCGTGTCGAGAATGGGGCGCTCGCCTACGACGTTGAGGCGATGGCTCAGAATAGCACCGCTAATAATGCATACGAGGCTATGCTAAGAATCCCCGGTGTCTCCGAGAGTGCCGATGGTGTCCTTTCGCTTGCAGGAGCAGGCTCTCTTACGGTAGTACTTAACGGCCGTCCCTCCTCGATGACAGCCGAGCAGTTGGCAACTCTGCTGCGCAGCACTCCCGTCGACCGTGTCGAGAGAGCCGATGTAATGTACAGTGCACCTCCTCATTTTCACGTGCGCGGTGCTGTTGTAAATATTCAGCTTAAAAAAAGTAAAGACTATATTCTGCAAGGCGAGGTCGGGGCCGATTACTCCAATCGTTACACCGATAATTACGGTGCGCACGCCAATCTGCGCTTCGCAACACCAAAAATAGCATTCGACCTGATGTATAATGTGGCGGAGTATGCCGAGGCGCAGAAGATAAACAGTCAATCGTTGCATCTATACGATGGCAAGGTGTATGACATCCGACAAATTCAACTTTCTTTAGGCGAGGGGCAGAAACATAACTATCGTGCTGCTTTTGAGTATAATTTTAGCGATAAAAACAATCTCTCGCTTGCCTATTCGGGCTATTTCTTCCCTACATCAGATACTCACTCGCTGTCGGATGGTAATTTCCAGAAATCCGAGAGTAATACCACTGACGACTGCAACCGTATGCATAATATAGCATTGAATGTGCAGTTGGGCGAGGGATTTTCGGCAGGTGTCGATTATACTAACTTTAAAAGGAATGACAATAGTCGTATGTCGGTGCTCTATAAGGAGAACAACGCTCTTGCCAATGTAGCCTACACCTCGGGGCAGAGTATAAACAGCCTCTCGACCTATGCCGACCGAAAACATTCGCTTTCTCGCGGATGGACTCTCGGTTACGGTGCGTCATATAAATATATCTCAACCGAGAATTTTCAGCGTTACAGTGCAACTCTTGCACAGTCGGTTCCCGATGTAGATGAAAGGCTCGACGAGACAACTGCATCGCTCTATCTCTCGGCAGGCAAGCAATATGCCTCGGGGGTGTCGTTTAATCTGTCGGCAACAGGAGAATACTACCAGATTGGCGACTATAAAAAGTGGTCGTTCTATCCGCAAGGTTCGCTCACGTGGTTTCGCAATCCCAATCACATATTGCAAGCGTCGCTTTCTGTCGATAAGACTTTCCCAAGCTATTGGGCTATGCAGGCAACGGTAAATTATCTCGATGGTTACAGCGAACTGCACGGCTCGCCGGGGCTGCGTCCGCTCACAACTTATAATATGAATGTAAATTATATCTACAAGCAGAAATATGTTGCCGGTCTTTTCTATATTTATAATGATAAACTCTTTGCGCAGGCACCCTATCAGTCGAGTGAACGTTTGGTTCTTATATACAAGATGCTCAACTGGAACTATCTGGCGCAGATGGGTGTGAATTTTGTTCTCCCTGTGAAGGTTGGTAATTGGCTCGACAGCAGAGCTACTCTTACCGGATTGTATATGCACCAGCGTTGCGACGACTTTTTCGACCTCGGCTTTGTGCGCGATAATTGGACCGCTGTGGCTACGTTAAATAATAATTTTATCCTTTCCGAAGCTATCTCTTTGGAACTTAATGGGTTTATTCAGTCGCCTGCTGCTCAGGGTACATTTGATATTCCCACTATGGCAAGTGTTACTGCCGGTGCTCGCTGGACTTTTGCCAAGAAAAAAGCCTCGCTGACACTCCGTTGGAACGATATTTTTGACACATATTCGCCTGACCTTTCAATCGACTATAAGGGGCAGAAGATGGAGATGGATAATAATTATTATACAAGTTTCTTCTCGCTCAACTTTGTCTATCGCTTCGGTGGATACCAAAAGCACGAGATAAAAGAGGTGGATACCTCGCGTTTCGGTCGCTGATATAAAAAGGAATAGGCAGGTAAACACACCTGCCTATTCCTTTTTATATAGAAGTATCTCTTATTCTACAACTATCTCGTCGGTAAAGAGCCATCCGCCATACTGGCCGGGACGTGCCACGTAACGTATGTAACGGCCTTTAGCCTCGCCTTTCCACGCAAAATTCTTGAATGTGAGAGCATCGTCGCGCATAATCTCGTGGTTGATGCGTGTAAGCTCCTCGAAATTCTCATTATCCTCGGAAATTGATACGATAACCTCGGCTGGCATAAATATCTCGGGGTTGCAAATTTGCATAAAGTCGGCACCGATAGATTTTACTGCCTTGCTCTCGCCAAGGTCGATAGTGACATCTACACCGCCTTTTATAAAGCCCTGCCATACTCCGTCGTTGTTGTTCCAAGCGCCTCGGTGTCCATCGACAAGTGTGGTGTCGCCGCCAGCCGCATAGCCTTTGAAATAGGGGCGTGCGTATGTAACCTTCTTGCCAATGGCAAGGTGATTGACGGGTGCATCGGCCTCGGGACGGTTACCTGTCTCGTTTGCAAGGTCAAAGGGGTTATAGCCCTTGCTCTTCAGATAACTGACAGCTGTGAGGGCGCGGTTGCGGAAACAGTCGAAGTTCTTTACCTCTACTGCGCTCCAACCTACCTCGGCAATGGCAAGGATACGGGGGTAAATCATCATCTCCATATGCTCGGGGGTGGGGATATACTCGGCCCATAGGTTGCCCTGAACACCGTAGATGAGCTTTGCCTGCTCGCAGTCGAGTGTGTCGGGAACAGGGTTGTAGCTATATACTTTCTTTAAAGGCAGATAACCACCGATTGCCTCGGGGAGTGTGTGTGGAGCATCCTGATACTGGTCGAGGTAGCAGTGTGTGCCGGGCGACATTATGGCTTTGTGTCCCATTGATGTGGCTTTAAGTCCTCCCTCTGTACCGCGCCACGACATTACTGTGGCATTTGGTGCGAGTCCTCCGTCGAGAATCTCGTCCCAACCGATAATCTGACGGCCTCTGCTGTTTACAAATTTCTCGACGCGGTGTATAAGATAGCTCTGAAGCTCGTTGACATCTTTCAAGCCCTCCTCTTTCATACGCTTCTGACATAGAGGGCAGCTCTTCCACGATACCTTTCCTGCCTCGTCGCCTCCAATATGTATATACTCCGAGGGGAACAGCTCGATAACCTCGCTGAGTACATTCTCCAGAAACTCGAAAGTCTTCTCGTTACCCACACAAAAATCGGCTTGTTTGTAGGGCTCGTGTGTACAAGATATTTCGGGATAGGCAGTGAGTGCCTCCTCGCTGTGTGCCGGCATCTCAATCTCGGGGATTATTGTTATCTGACGCTGTGCTGCGTAGGCTACAATCTCGCGAATGTCCTCCTGTGTGTAATAACCGCCGTGTGCGTTGGGGGTACCCTCTTCGGCATATTTGCGGCCGCTGTTCCACCAAACTTTCCACACAGGATGGTCGCGCCAAGCGCCCAACTGTGTCAGACGGGGATATTTTTTTATCTCGATGCGCCAGCCTGCTGCGTCGGTGAGGTGCAGATGCAGACGGTTCATCTTGTAACGTGCAAGAGCGTCAATCTGTTTCAGCACAAAGTCCTTATCGAAGAAGTGACGTGATACGTCTAGCATCATACCACGATAAGCAAAGCGTGGCTCGTCGACGATGCGCCCGTAGGGTACACCGCCCTCGTTGTCGATAAACTGTAATACTGTCTGTATTCCGTAGAAAAGGCCGGCCTCGCTTGTCGCTTCAATATTAACACCGTTAGCGTCGGTTGTCATCACATAACCCTCGGGCGAGGTGATGCCATCGACTTTTTCGCTAATCTTAAGAGCTATACGGTTCTCTTGTGCGTTATTGTCGGTTGTGAGTGACAGGGGAGTGGTGCCCAAATAGTGTGTCAGATTTTGGGTTGTGCTCTCGGGAGCCTCAATGGCCAGTTTGCTCTCTTTGTCGAACTCGAAATTGCTGTTAAGCAGTTGTGTGCCGAGTGGCATTGGGATAATGTCGAGTGGCTTTGTACGTTCTTGTGTGCAGCCTACAAATGCAAGCAATACAAGGGTAAGGGTCAGTAGATTTTTCACAGGTTATTGTTTTTTGGATTTTATTGCTCTATTTTACATAGTATCTAAGCCAATTGCCGAATAGCTTTTGGGCATCGTTCTGCCACAGTGCTTTTGGCGGCTGAGAAGGGTCGTCGTTAGGATAGTAGTTTCTGGGAGCCTCTATCGGTAATCCCTTTGACTGGTCGCGTTTATACTCCTCGTCAAGAGTACACAGGGCATATTCCGAGTGTCCGGTAATGAAGAAATTGCGTGTGTCGCGTTCCTGTACTATATAAACACCCGACTCGGACGATTCGGAGAGAAGTTCTATACGCTCCTCGGCAACTATTGCTTCGCGATGAATGTCGGTGTGGCGGCTGTGTGGCACATAGTGTGTGCTTCTGAAGCCTTCGAACAGCTTTACATCGTTGCGCAGCAGATGGTGTGGAAACACTCCGAACATCTTCTTGGGCAGCAGATATTTTTGTATCCCGAATTTGTGGTACAGCCCGGCTTGTGCAGCCCAACAGACAAACAGGGTGGATGTGACATTGCTTTTTGCCCACTCGAAAATCTCGCATAGCTCGGGCCAATAGGTGACCTCCTCAAACTCTATCTTCTCGATGGGTGCTCCTGTTATTATCAACCCGTCGAAGTGACGGTGGCGCAACTCACCAAACCCTTGGTAATATTGTTGCATGTGCTGTGGTGAGGCATGCTTGGGAATGTGGGTGTCGAGCTTCATAAGGGTTAGTTCAACCTCGGCTTCTGTGCTCGACAGTATACGTATGAAATCGGCCTCAGTGGTCTCTTTCATAGGCATCAGATTCAGCAGTGCTATATGTAGGGTATTACCCGTTGAGGATTTCAGCTCCTCAACGGGTATACCTTCATTCTTTACTGCTTGCAGGGCAGGAAGCCCTGTCGGTACTTTTATAGGCATATTCTCTATTGTAAATCAATGGTTAGAGAATAATTGTTACTTTCTTACCAAATATCGAGACGCTGCTCCTTGGGTACAAACATAGGACTCTCCTCGGTGATGCCGAATGCAGTGTACCAATCGTCGATGTGGGGCAGTGTACCGTTTACTCTCCAGCGTGACAGTGAGTGTACGTCGCTCTTTGTTAGGTTGCGAATCTCCTCGTCGCGCACGTGTCCTGCCCACACTCCCGAATAAGAGAGGTAGAAACGCTGCTCGGGTGTGAAGCCCTCGACTACAGGCAGAGGGTTGTCCTTTGTTGCATTGCGGAATGCCTGCATCGCAATCATAAGACCACCATGGTCGGCGATATTCTCGCCAAGAGTGAGCTTGCCGTTTGCGTTGAGTCCGGGAAGAACCTCTATCTTATCGAAGAAGTCGACAATAACCTGTGTACGCTCGGTGAAGTTCTTAGAGTCCTCCTCGGTCCACCAATTGGCAAAGTTACCATCCTTGTCGAACTGACGACCTTGGTCGTCGAATCCGTGTGTCATCTCGTGACCTATTACAACACCTATGGCACCGTAGTTGAATGCGTCGTCCTCGTTCATATCAAAGAAGGGATACTGCAAAATACCTGCGGGGAAGCAAATCTCGTTTGTTGTGGGGTTGTAATATGCGTTGACTGTTTGGGGTGTCATGTGCCACTCCTCGCGGTCGACGGGCTTGCCCCATTTCTCCTCGATGTGTTTGTTCCACTCGAACTCAGACATGTGACGGCAGTTGTCGGCATAGCTTAGCTCGGGGTTGATTGTGAGTCCGCTGTAGTCCTCCCATTTGTCGGGATAACCGATTTTTACGGTAAAGGTGTTCAACTTCTCGTGAGCAGCCTTTTTTGTCTCGGCGCTCATCCACTCCTGTGCGTCGATGCGCTCGCCAAGCGCAATCTGAAGGTTGCGTACCAACTGTACCATACGCTCTTTTGCGGCAGGGGGAAAGTGCTTTGCCACATAAAGCTCGCCGATAATGTCGCCCAAAGGACCGTTCACTGCGTCGAGAGCACGCTTCCAACGTGGCTGTTGTACCTTCTTACCGCTTAGTACTGTTCCGTAGAATGCAAATGTCTCGGCCTCGATAGCATCGGTAAGTTCGTTAGATGTCGAACGGATTATATTCCAATAGAGATATGCCTTAAGGTTCTCCATAGGGGTGTCCTTGATTATTGCGGCAACCTCTTTAACCGCTTCGGGGTGTGCAAGGTTGATATTCTCGATGCCGTTTATGCCGAGGATGTTGTAATATGCGTCCCAATCAATTCCCGGAACGCTCTTCTTGAACTCGGCGTATGTCATCTTATGGTAGCTGTTCAGAGGGTTACGACGCTCGACACGGCTCAAGTGCTTGGCTGCGAGACGTGTCTCGATAGTCATAATGGCCTGCATGCTTTTTTGTGCCTCTTCGTCACTGAAACCGTGCAACTTGAACATATTTACAACATATTCCTGATATTTCGCACGTATGTTTACCGATACCTCGTCGGTGTCGCTGTAATACTCTTTCTCGGGGAGTGATGTTCCACCCTGATAAACACCCAACTGATTCTCGTTGCTTGACATAATGTCGGTGCCTATGCCTGTACCAAAGAATCCGCTTATTCCTTTGCGGTAGTTCTTTGCCATAAGGGGGATAATCTCGCTCTTGCTGTTGAGGGCTGTTACCTCGTCCATAAGGGTCTTAACGGGTGCTGTACCAAGCTCGTTGCGGCGTGTGCTGTCCATTACCATATTGTAAAGGTCACCTACTTTCTGTGCGTTGCTGCCTTTCTCGTTCTCTTTTGCAGCAAGCTCCAATACGAGGTCTTTCAACTGCTCACGGCTCTTCTCGCGCAATGCATCGAACTGTCCGTAACGTGCATACTCATCGGTCATAGGGTTAGCCTTCTGCCAACCGCCTGTTGAATACTGGAAAAAGTCGACACCGGGTTCTTGTGTTGTGTCGATATTGCCAATAAGTTTAGTCTCCATACTCTTTTCTGTTGTACACGCGCCCAATCCTACCATTAGCGCTGTGCAGATAATTAATTTTTTCATTTTATTCTAATTTAAATTCTCAAGCTGTTCCATATTCTGTTCCCACTCGCTTTCGGCTTCTGCGAGTTGTTTTTTTAATGCCGCATATTTCTCGAAGTTATGCTGTGTGCTACCCTCGGGAGTGCTCATAATATCCTCTAATGCTGCTATTGCCGACTCGAGTTCTGCGACGGCTTGTTCGCTTTGCTCGACCAACTTTTCGAGTTTACGCCTTTGTTTTTGTAGCTGTTTCTCGGCCTCGTAGCTCAGTCGACTCTCGCTTGCAACAGGTTTCTCGGCCGGGATAGTCGAGGCAGTGGTTGCAGATTTGCTTATGGAGAGTGCATCGCCAATGCTATCGGCATTCTTGGATGCAAGATAGTCGTATATACCTCCAAGATGCTCGCGTACTTTGCCATCGCCAAACTCATAGACTTTTGTCACAAGACCATCGAGGAAATGACGGTCGTGGCTGACTACAATCACAGTGCCGTCAAAATCGCGAATGGCCTCTTTCAGCACATCTTTCGACTGCATATCAAGGTGGTTGGTAGGCTCGTCAAGGATGAGCAGATTCATCTGTTGCAGCAGCAAACGTATCATAGCCAAACGACTGCGCTCACCACCCGAGAGTACTTTTACGGGCTTATCCGATGCCTCGCCGCCAAACATAAATGCTCCTAAAATATCGCGTATGCGCAGGCGGATGTCCCCCGTTGCTACATTGTCTATAGTCTGGAAAACAGTCTGATTCTCGTCGAGCAACTGTGCCTGGTGCTGTGCAAAATAGGCCGGCTGTACATTGTGTCCAATTGTAATCGTGCCATCGTATTGTAGTTCTTGCAATATGCAACGCACCATTGTGGTTTTTCCCTCGCCGTTGCGTCCCACAAACGCTACTTTCTCGCCACGGTTGATTGTGAAATTGACTCCGCTGAACACTGTGTGGCTGCCGAAAGACTTTGCTACATCCTCGCAGATGACAGGGTAGTTGCCGCTGCGTGTGGCAGGGGCGAATTTCAGTCGCAGACGGCTTGTGTCCTCTTCGTCAATCTCTATCGGTACAATCTTTTCGAGCTGTTTAATGCGGCTCTGCACCTGCACTGCTTTTGTGGGCTTGTAGCGGAAACGCTCGATAAACTCCTTTATGTCGGCAATCTCTTTTTGCTGGTTCTCGTAGGCTCGTATCTGCTGTTCGCGTCGCTCCTTACGGGTCTCCATAAACTTATCGTACGATAGCTTGTAGTCGTATATGCGTCCGCAAGAAATCTCTATTGTACGGTTGGTTACAGCATTCAGGAATGCGCGGTCGTGACTCACAAGAAGCACCGCATTGCTGCTGCGTGCAAGAAACTGTTCGAGCCACTGTATACTCTCTATGTCAAGATGGTTGGTAGGCTCGTCAAGCAGCAATAGGTCGGGATGTTTAAGAAGTAGTTTGGCAAGCTCTATGCGCATACGCCAACCACCGCTGAATTCACTTGTTGGACGCTCGAAGTCGCTGCGTCGGAAACCCAAGCCAATGAGGGCGCGTTCAATCTCGGCCTCGTAGTGGCTGCCACCCATCATTGTGTACTGTTCGTTAAGATGGGTGTAGTCCTCAATTATCTGATGATACTCGGGCGAGTCGTAATCGTCGCGCAGGGCAAGTTCGTTGTTAAGGCGCTCAATCTCCTGCTCCATCTCGTGTATATGCTCAAAGGCAGTCTCAGCCTCTTGGAATACAGTGCGTCCATCCTGTAGCTTCATTACCTGCGGAAGATAACCGATGGTTATATTGCGTTGACGTGATACAGCTCCTTCGGTTGGTTGCTGTTCGCCCGAAAGTATACGCAACAGTGTGGTCTTTCCGGCACCGTTCTTGCCCACAAGTGCAACGCGGTCTTTTTTGTTTATAATGAAGCTGACATCGTGAAACAGAGGTGTCCCTCCAAAATCGACTCTTATGTTATCTACTGAAATCAATTCCTCTTTAATTTTATTATTGCGCGAAATTACTCTTTTTCGTCGAGATATGCAAGATGTTGATATTTTGACTATCTTCGCGAAGAGAAATTTATAGAAAGCATTTGACAATGGTAATAAATATTAACGGCATAAATTTTGAACTTGTAGAGGCTGATAAGTGTGCGGCTGTTGTAAAAGGTGAATATAAGGAAGAGGTTGTTATCCCGTCGGCGGTAGAATATGATGGGGTAGAGTATTATGTGTCGGCTGTAGGCGAGGAGGCTTTTGCCTCGTGTGTCGAGTTACACTCGGTCGTGGTGCCCGAGAGTGTACGTGCTATTGGTGCATCGGCGTTTATGGGGTGTACAGCATTGCAGACGGTAGAACTTGCCGATAAAATCCTAATTATAGGTAATAATGCTTTTAATGGTTGCAGGGCATTGAAAAACATAAAGTTGCCCGAGTATCTTGTGGGCATCGAGGCTTCTATGTTCGAGGGGTGTACCGCACTCGAGAGTGTTACTATTGGTAGCAGCATTGATATTGTGGATGAGTATGCCTTCTGTGGCTGCGAGTCGCTTAAAGAGTTAGTCTTGCCTTGTGGAGTAAAGAATATTGGCAGTTGGGCTTTTCGCGGATGCAAGGCACTGCGCAGTATTGTGCTTCCCGATAGTGTGTCGGCTATAAATAAAGGTGCCTTTTGGGAGTGTGAGTCGTTAGAGGAGTTTACTCTGCCCCCAAATGTCAATATCGTAGAGCAAGGTATTCTTGCAAAGTGTGTGTCTCTTAAGAAAGTAGATATTCATGATGGCGTACTCAGCGTGGGATACGGTGCTTTTTACTACTGCCTGTCGCTACCCGATATTCATCTGCCGCAGTCGTTGCAGTCGGTCGAGGAGCAGGTTTTCCGTGGATGCAGTGCTCTCAGACGTTTGCAAATAGATGCCGATGCTGCTCCAATGTGTTCTCGTGATATTGCCGATGCAGGGGTATATGCCAATGCTGTGCTTTATGTTCCGCAGGGGTGTGTGGGAGAGTATGGCTTTGCTCGTGTGTGGAGTAAATTCGATAATGTCGAGGAGGTATAATTGCAATGGAGTATAAACGTTAAAAGTTTCTTAACTCCTTTTGTCTTTGCGTGTAGTTATATTAAGAGAGTACCAATGGTTATGGCTTTTAAACAGCCATTTACCCAGTTGAAAAGTGACATAAAAAGAGGGTGACTCAATATAGGCCACCCTCTTTTTATGTCACTTTTTTATACTAAAAACATTACGTTTATTAACCTGCTGCTTCAAGAACATTGCGTTTCGTTTGGGGTCGTGAAGGAGCATGCCGTATGCTAAGATTATTGCCGGATCTTTCATCTTAAGAGTATCTCTTAAGAATTTCACATCAATCCCTTCAATAGGTTCAAATTTTCGTATTTTGGCTGTTTCCATCCATTCAACCAGCATCGTATAGGCATCGGGATTCTCTATATATTTAAGATTGAGAAGATTCTCCACAGTATTGTCTAAACCAAATTCTGGAATATAACCACAATCAATCAATCTCTCTCTTAGTTCGTTTTTATTTATCTCTTTCATATTTTTAAGCCATTAAATTAATTATATCACTAATATCATTAAACAATTGACTGCTTACATTTCTTACGATGGTATTACCTGCATAGTTAGAATCTATCTCAAGTGGGTTATATGAATATCCCCATGGATCGAAACATGAAGGCTGGTCATAATTGTATATAGCTGTTGCCATAGCCCATTCAGTTCTCACTTCATCTGAAACATTATGAAAACCATTAACACATTCACTTTGATACTGATGACGTAATTCATGTGTAATTGTATCTAATATCTGAAAAGGTGTAGTATATTCTCCAATAAGTGATTCTGAGATATGGATCGTGCCATCGCCATTATTTGAACCGAGAACACCTGGTTCCATTTCTTCAATATACACACCTTTATATTCTACTAATTCAAATGCTTCCGCTACTTTATCGGCATACATACAGGCGATATCCTTTCTTTCCTCAAGGCTCATGTTACCCCATTCTACAATAACACCGTGATTGAATATTTCCATAGCAGCCTCAGTACACTTTTCTAAACCGAATTCGCGTCCTTCTGTAATGCCCTCATTTAATTTTGATGACTCAGGGAACTGAGTGTCAGATAAGCCTTTCTTGTCATTGTGGGTAAAGAAATCCTTTATATCTTCATATACTCCGCAACAATAATCTTTAATTCCTTCTGTGATTTTATTACCAAATTCAACAACAGAATCTTTGGCATTCTCTATTGTTTCATTAAATAGCTCTTTGCACTCCTGAATCTTATCTTTGACGGCAGGGATATCAGTGATATGTCGTATACCACATACTATTGCACCAGCTGGGATGTCGGCCAAAGCTCTCATCTCTTTTGGACTGTCATTTATTTCTTTACTAACATCTCGATTCGTAGACTCAATATCTTTATTGAGTTCTTCCATGTGTTGAAATTCGTAATTCATATTTGTATGTTTTAAATAATAAGATTTACTTTACTGTAACTAATCCTTTTTCAAAAATTTCTCCATTATAAATCCAATATGGTGCGACTATCTTACATTCTTGTCCTGGTTGTATTTGAGTTAATTTGTTATACTTATTTGAGAACTCATCATTCCATATAAAATCTTTTTCTTCATTTGAGAGGATACCACATATTATAAGTATATCCATTATTTCTTGTGCTTTATCTTTATAGAGTGCTTCATCCCATGAGTTTCTATCTTTTTCGAAAGCATTATACCATTTTTTAATATTTTCGGTACCCTTAATTTCAATTGTTTTTTCGATATTATTGAAGGTTATTCTTGCTAAAGGCAAATTGGGATTTATACTTATACTTCGTAAAGCATTCATGCTGCCAGAAAAATATCTCACAATTTGTTTTAATTCATATGAAATATGTTTTCTTACGTTCTCTTTGAGTTCTTTCTCTTTGAGTTCTTTCTCTTTGAGTTCTTTCTCTTTGAGTTCTTTCTCTTTGAGTTCTTTCTCTTTGAGTTCTTTCTCTTTGAGTTCTTTCTCTTTGAGTTCTTTCTCTTTGAGTTCTT
>JAZNEI010000059.1:0-6853 GCA_045588485.1 Bacteroidaceae bacterium
CTCGCACTTAATCCAAAAAATATCTACCATTTTACTAATTTTCATACGGCGCACCAATGAACAACCTTATGATTTTATGAAAAAGTGGGCTTCGTCAATAGCACTTCTTGGGATTATTCTATTTTTACCGGACACCAATAAAAAATATTGCGCGCAAGGTATCAATAACAGAAACCTTGCGCGCAATATTTAGGGCCATTTCTAATCGCCAGCCAACGCAGCCATTATACTCAGCCTATACTATCCGAAAAATATGCTTTTGGTAGCGCACGGCAATTATATCCAAAAGCCATAGCCTCGCCGTATGCCCCTGCCGAGCGTATCGCAAATATATCGCCACGCTTACACGTAGGCAGTTCTACATCCTTACAGAAAACATCAGACGACTCACAAATAGGACCTACAACATCATACTTTTGGCAAGCATCGCACGACGACAGATTCTCAATCTTATGATATGCACCATACATTGCAGGACGGACAAGGTCGTTCATTCCTGCATCCACTATGGCAAACTGCTTACAGGTACCCTTCTTCACGTATGTCACACGTGTAATTAGCGAGCCGCATTGCCCCACAAGACTACGTCCAAGCTCGAAATGCAGATGCTGCCCCTTCTCAAGCTTCAGATTATCGGCATACACAGCAAAGTAGGCAGCAAAGTCGGGAACGGCACACTCATCGGGTTCATCGTAACGGATGCCCAACCCACCGCCGACATTTATATGAGGCAGCACAAGGCCACGCTTCTCGCGCAACTTCTCCTGAAGTTCATTGACACGTCTGCATAATTCCACAAAGTCGTCCATTACAAGAATCTGCGAGCCGATATGAAAATGCAATCCAATGAGTTTCAGGTGGCTGCAAGCCTCGATACAGTCAATAACCTCGTCAAGTTGCTCATAGTTTATACCGAATTTATTTTCGGCAAGCCCCGTTGTTATATTAGCATGAGTGTGTGCCGCCACATTCGGATTCACACGGATAGCCACCTGAGCCACCTTGTCACGCGCAGCTGCAAGCGTCTCAATCGCCTGTATCTCGGGAATCGACTCTATGTTAAAACAGAAGATACCTGCATCCAAAGCCTCGGCAATCTCACGGTCGGTCTTTCCTACACCGGCAAACACTACCTTTTCGGCAGCTATACCTGCTGCAAGTGCAGCCTTCACCTCGCCACCGCTGACACAATCGGCTCCCAGCCCCTGCTCTCGCACAGCAGCAAGAATCATAGGATTGAAATTGGCCTTTACAGCATAGTGAATATGAAAATTGTCATACTTGTCAGCCTCGCGTAACGCTGTTGCAAGCGTATTGCGCAAAAGTGTCATATCGTAGTAATAAAACGGCGTTTCAATATTATTGAACGCCGTCAAAGGGAAATCAGTCCTCATTATGCAGCAATTTACTTCTGAGAATCAAAAATAGTAGCACTCAACGAACGTAGCGCACGTTCCTTATCCTCTTCGCGAACGAGGAATGAGATATTGTAATTACTACCTCCATACGAAACCATACGCACAGGTATATCCTTCATTGCCTCCATTGCGCGTGCCTCAAAGCCAACATTCTCCCAGTTCAGGTCGCCCACAACACAGATGATACACATATCTCGGTCGATTGTTACAGTACCATACTTCTGAAGTTCATCTACAATATGGTCGAGTTTGCGGTCGTCGTCAATAGAAACCGACACGCCAACCTCAGATGTACAAATCATATCTATAGAGGTCTTGTAAGTCTCGAACACCTCGAATACCTTACGCAGAAAACCGTATGCCAAGAGCATACGTCCCGACTTAATCTTAACCGCAGTAATACCCTCTTTTGCTGCAATAGCCTTAATCTCACCCGGACGTGTGAGGTTGTTATCTATAAGTGTACCTTCGGCTGAAGGGTCCATTGTATTCAACAGGCGCACTGGAGTACCGGTGAGCTTTGCAGGAAGAATACAGGTCGGGTGCAGAATCTTAGCACCGAAGTAAGCAAGCTCGGCCGACTCCTCGAAATGCAGATGGTGTACAGGCGAAGTGTTATCCACTATGCGAGGGTCATTATTATGCATACCGTCAATATCGGTCCAAATCTGAACCTCCTCGGCATTTACAGCCGCACCAATAAGAGTAGCAGTATAATCACTGCCACCACGAAGCAGATTATCTACATTACCCTGATGATTAAGGCAGACGAAGCCTTGTACTATATAAATACGTCCTTTAGCTTCGAGGTCGACAAACTGCAACAGATGCTCACGAATATAACCAAGGTCGGGCTCTCCGTTAGATGCCAAGCGCATAAAATCGAAAGAATTAAGAAGCACAGCATCAATACCCTGCTCTTGCATATACAGCGCTACCATATTGGTAGACATAAACTCACCCTGAGCCACAATTTCCTTCTCAATGTCGACTGTAAGAGGTCTGTTGGCAAGTTCACGCAGATGGTTGAACAGTTCATTTACCTTATTATTGGCAGCCTCGGCATACTCGGCAGTCGAATAAAGGTCTCTGATAGTCTGCTTATACTTATCCTGCAATACAGTAGAATGTTCACACGCACCCAACACATTGCCATTACGCAAATAGTTTGTGAATTCAATTAGCGAGTTCGTTGTTCCCGACATTGCAGAAAGAACAACCACCTTAGTATTACCGTCGGAGATAAGTTTTACAACTCCTTTCATACGCTCGGCCGAACCCACCGATGTTCCTCCAAATTTAAGTACTTTCATCTTTATATATTATTTATTAGAATCTACAATAGGACTGTTTTTTTGTCAGTCAATAATTGTTTTTCATTTACAAAATGATAGAATATGCAAAATTATAAAGAAATTTTTAAACATAATGCTTTTTTATATATCTTTTACTTATATAATATTTAAAATTCCATAAAAAACAGACATCAAGCTATACAAAAACAGGTGGAAAGCCTTCTCTGTGCTTTCCACCCGCTATTCGGTTAAATAAAAACCACCCTAAATTAATTTACTCAAAAACACTTGCAATCAGGGGAACATTGTTTGCATAATCCATCAGCATGAGATAGCCGACGATATATTCCTCGGGAACATCGTCAAGGATTACAGCATCCACTTTAATAACCCTACCGTTTATTGTTACCTCAGGAGCAGCTCCAAACTGTTCAATCATCTCATACTGATTCTCTAACAGGCTGCCATACATAATCTCGGCCCAAGCAGCAGTGGGAAAGGAAATTGTAGTGACATAAGATCTTACGTACCTCTCAGAGTCGAACTTAACGTCTACACGATAATCGACATCCATACCATGCAGATTACTGCATTCATAAATACCTTTTTTTGCATCCCAGCTACCAAATACAAATCTATTGGGAATAGTGACACGACCATTCCATACATCTACAGCATATTTAACATCTTCGGCCGAACGACCTACAAAATTATCCAGTTCGATATATATTACGTTACCCTTACGTTTAACATTGAAACTCAGAGCCGAATTACCGGCTCTTGTCGAGAGAAGCGAAGCAAACTGCTTCTTGATAAATGATAGAGTATTGTAATTTATAATACCTTTTACTCTTTGTTCGGGTACATAATAGTAGTCCTCATCATCTTCATACTCATCATCAAAATCGGCCCACGCACCACTATTCAAGAGTTCTGCATAAACCTTAGCATAATAATCGCTGCTGCAAATAACATTATAGGCACTACCCTTGCAAATCCCATTACTGAATTCATAAGCATAGCAAACTCCACTGAGGCCACTCTCCTCGTCTGCATACTGTTCTTCAGGGCAATAGGTAGCTACACCATTCTTCATATCTCCCGACCATCCCTCATCGGGAACCTCAGAGACAACAACACCACCGGTAGATGAAGAGCCACCTGTAGCATCGTCATCGTCGTCGCTGCTACATGAAGAGAGATTAAAACTCAGCATAACTGCCATAATCATTAAGCCAAAAAGTCTTAGAGTTTTCATAAACGAAAAATATTATAAATTCTTAAAAAAAGATTCTTATTAAAAAACAGTATCGTTTATTTCACAATGTAAATAGAAACAACTTCAATTGATTATAAATATAATGTTATTATCCGTCCATAATATCTTTACTAACAATCGGCTGTCTGAATATCATTATCAACCGAAGAAGCACTTTCTACAGCAGATGCCTGTTCATCGTTCGTCACCGAAACAGAAGATACGACAGGCTCGGTAACTAAGACCTTAGAGTCGGTTGAGATACTTTGTTCGGAAACAGCATCAACAGCCCCCCGAGCTACATAATCCGATTTATCAACAGCCGTCAAACGACCACCCGCACATCTGAACTCAAATGCAGGATATAAGGTGAGCCACTGCTCGTTATGTGTAATCATAAGCACGGCTGTACCCTCCTCTTTGCATATCTTATGCAACAGTTTCATAATCTTGTGTCCCGTCTCATTATCAAGGTTACCCGTAGGTTCATCGGCAAGCAGCAATTTGGGATGATTAAGAATAGCCCTTGCTATTACCACACGTTGCTGTTCGCCACCCGATAACTCGTGCGGCATCTTATACCCTTTCGGAGCAAGTTCTACAAGCTCAAGCACCTCGGTGATACGAGCCTCACGTTCCTTTTTCTTTTCCCACCCTGTACAGCGTAGCACAAAGTCGAGGTTATCGTGTACATTCCTGTCGGTAAGTAGTTTGAAATCCTGGAACACAATACCAATCTGTTTACGCAGCATCGGCAGTTTACTGCGGCGAATCTTACGCATATCATATTTATCGAACAGCAATGCATCGCCACTATGCACCTCAACCTCGCCATACAATGTCTTTATAAGAGAGGACTTACCCGAACCTACCGCGCCTACAAGATATACAAATTCTCCCTCGTTAAGAGTAAATGTCACATTCTCCAAAATAATCTTTGAGTCGATGTGAATATCAACGTTCTTATAACTTATAATGGACATATTTCCTATAGAATACATTATTTTTTGCGAAGATATGGATTTTTTTCAAGAAACAGATAAGAGAATAAAAGAAAGTTTTTTAAACCTGCAAGACATACATTCAACACATATATATGTGCTACACACTCATAGAACAAACACAAATTACAATTCTTCTACATCTTTTAAGTGGAGAAAAAGCCAAATAGTTGTAAAAAAGTTGTAATTTTGCATTCTAAATAAAATCAGACATTTAATAATGGCAACAACATATACATCTATATTATTCTCAAAAGCCCCCAAATATCTTCTCGAAAAGAGGAACCAGATGATAATGGTACTCTTCGTGTCGATATTTGCTATTGTATTTATAAACGTATTCAAGCCCTTTGAGTCGAGCCAATGGATAACAGCACGCGGTTTCAGTGAAACAATGTATTTGGTATGGTCATCCATCTTGGTAATATTGGGAATGACAGTAGTGGCAATAAGCCGCATCATAATGTATAAATACTCACAAAAGCCCACGCATAATATAACCATCATAAAGTATGCCATTTGGGTATTTGTCGAACTTCTGCTGCTTGCCGGTGCTTTTACCATACTGGCAATAATAACCAGCCGTCGGGGAAATATCAACCTAAACTCACTCGACCCCGTCGTTATCTACACACAAGCTATGCAGAATACTGTATTCATCCTGTTTATTCCCTACCTCATAAGTATACTATTCTTCTCGTACCAAGAGAAGACAGCCAAACTCAAGGAGTTGATGGATGAGAGCATAGGCAACAAGTCGACCTCATTGATATCTTTCCGCGACGAGCGAGGAGTACTTCAGCTATCAGTGGCAAAGGAGAATCTTCTATATATCGAGTCGGCCGACAACTATATATGTATATGGTACATTAAGAATGATGCGCTAAAAAAACAGCTAATGCGAATAACAATGCGCGACATCAGTGAGCAGCTTGCCGATACAAACATTGTACGCTGCCATCGCTCATATATGGTAAACTTAGACCTCGTAAAAGTAATGCGTCGCGAGAAAGAGAACCTTTTCTTAGAACTTGGCTATCCCAATATTAAAGAGATACCAATTTCAAAAACATACGGCGAACAGGTACTGCGCCGACTAATGCCAATATCATAAAAAACAGAAGTATGAAAAATATTGCAATTTTCGCATCAGGAAGCGGCTCCAACGCCGAGAATATCGCCAACTACTTTGCAGGCTCCGACTATGCACAAGTGTCGCTGATAGTAGCAAACAATCCCGACGCATACGTTCTCGAAAGAGCAAAAAAGCTGAATATAGAGTCACTCACCGTAAAAAAAGCCGAGTTTATGGCAGCCGACAGCCTTATCGAAGAGCTAAAGAGCCGTAACATCGACTTTATTGTCCTTGCCGGATTCCTGCTCCTTGTACCACAGAAATTCATCGAAGCCTATCCCGGACGCATTGTAAACATCCACCCCGCCCTGCTTCCCAAGCACGGCGGAAAAGGGATGTACGGCGACCGAGTACACAAAGCTGTTGTCGAAGCCGGTGACACCGAGAGCGGCATCACAATACACCTTATAGACGGTGACTACGATAAAGGCACCACATTTTTTCAGGCCACCTGCCCTGTGCTGCCCACCGACACTCCCGACGATGTTGCTGCAAAGGTACACGCCCTTGAATATAAACACTTTCCGCATGTAATCGAAGAGATTCTTCACACACTCGATTAAGACACAATTATCCCCTCAAAAAACGTTTTTTGAGGGGATAATTCGACTAAAACCACAGCTTATTTTTCGCCAATATTCCATTTATTCTCCTTTAATTTCTTTTGTATCTCATCATACTTCTTTTCGTCGGCACGAAAAGTAGGAGAAAAAGAACAATGAAAGGCTGAATTTAGCAAACAAGAC
>JAZNEI010000060.1:0-16186 GCA_045588485.1 Bacteroidaceae bacterium
TTTACGTTAAGATTTTCAGTGCGCAGAGCCTTTTGCCTACTTTTCGTCGGCACGAAAAGTAGGAGAAAAAGAACAATGAAAGGCTGAATTTAGCAAACAAGCCTAAATGAGAGACTGAAAAAGTTTTACCGGACACCAATAGTTTTTTATTTGCTTTCCCAGAATCTTAAATATTCTTGTGCTACTTTCTGTGGAAGGTGGTGTCTCTCGATAAGGCGTATGCTGTCGCGCTGCATAGTGGCAATCTTTTCTTTCTTTAAGAGTAGTTCTCGCAGCTTGTTGTATACGTCTTCTCCGTCGGGGATTACGTTTACCATGGGGCGGAGTTCTTTCTCTCCCAAAATGTTGTAGCACTCCTCTTCGGCACCGCCAACAACAATCTTGCCTTTTGAAAGAGCTAACAGGGCATTCATACCAGGGGAGTAACCGTATAATTGGTCGAGCAGAATGTCGCAGTCGTCGACCATTTTGCTGTATTGGGCGAATGGGATGTTTTCGGCCTTAAGTATTTCGCATTCGTTGGGGTAGTCGGCTATAAGGCGTTCTAAAGCTCTTAGCATAATATCTGTGCCTTTGTATATGCTGCGGCTTTTCTGTATGCCTATGAAGAAACGTACTTTACGCTTGCCGTTGTATGGGGTAAACTGCTGCTCTTTGTCTATGTCAATAGGGAAAGGTATGTATGTCAGCTTTTGAGTAAATGCCTCTTTATATGCGGTGTAGTACTCGTACATTCCTGCTATTATACCGTTGCAGTCGTTGGCGATATAGTGGTTCAGACGTGCTTTTGGGGTCTCTTGCCAGTCGGATATCTGCTCGAGTGTGTAGTCGTTGAGAATATCTTTTTCTCCTATATTAAAATCGGAATACTTGAATACGGGCGGTTTTGATGTGGCGCAACCGACCCAATAGGCATCCATCCCGAAGGCTCCTAAAAATATCTTGCCGTTGTGTTTTCTGAGGTAACGGTATATGGGTTCTATCTTTTCGGCTTTTAACTCGAGGAACATGGGGTTGATAAGTTGTACTATATCGTAACCGCGCAGGCTGGGTAGGGTGCCGAGTGTCTTTATAAGATACTTTATGCCGCCCCATTTTGTGTATTCGCGTACAAGGGAGATGTCGCGTGGGTAGTCTTTCCAAAAGTCGCCATTGCTTACTACGCATACAGTGTGGCCTAAACTGCGCAGACCTTGGGCAAGTGTCCAATGGACATTGCTGTATTCGCCTATGAGTAGTATCTTCATTTTTTGGTGGGTTTTTCTCTTGGGGTTATGAGTCGAAGCAGTGTCAGACCTGCCTTGTTGTTTGCCAACACTCTAAAGAGAATGTATTTGATACTGTGCCCAAGGTAGGGAAGGGGGTAGAGTGACAACGGGCGCAAGCGATTGTTGCACATTGTGTGTATCTGCTTGGCGCTCTTATTGTTGTATAGCAGATTTAGGATGGTGTCGACGGTGAGCATTGCCATCTTGCGCTTCATTGCCCGGCGCTGTATCTTGTTGCTTGTGGCTTCATGCTCTTTGCCGAAGAGCGAGAGGCGCTCGAGAAGTGTAAATAGGTCGTCGAGGCGTTTCTCTTCGAACTCTTTTTTGCTGTTCGAGGTTATCGACTCTTGGCGTATGCAGTAGTTGTATATGACTGCGTTGCTGTCGACAAGGCTTGTTGCGTGATAGTGTAGTTTTACGTTGAACTCTTCGTCTTCGTGGTATACGTTGGTAGCAAACTCTATATTGTGTTTCAAAGCTGCCTGGCGCTCGAAAATGTATGTGCAAGGGCTACCCGAGAGATTGTTCTGGGCCATATATAAAGCTCCGCTTATTGTGTTTCCTGTTTTTATGGGGAGCCGAGTGTTCTCTTCTTCGAGTGGATTCTCATTGACACATACGCGGTAATTGAAACGGAATATCTGTGGCTGCTCGTTACGGATAATTTCGAGGCAGGGGTTAAGACTCTTTGGACGCAGGCAATCGTCGGCATCAACGAACTGTATGTAGCGGCCACGTGCTTCGGCTATTCCTTTATTGCGTGCTGCCCCGGGACCCGAGTGACTGATCTCGTAAAGGCGCACCGGATAATCGGAAAATGTATCGCCAAGCCAACGTGGTGGCTCGTTTGAGCCGTCGTCTATGACTATGATTTCGTAACTGTCGAGGGGCAGCTCTTGCTCTACAATGCTTTTCACGCAACGGGTAAGAAGTTCGCGTGGCAAATTGTAGTGGGGAATGACTATTGACAGGAATATCATATCATTGGGCTTTTAGCATAATTTTTTATGTAGAAGTGCGTACAGACGGCAGTGGAATGATGCTCCGAAAAGGGCAAAGGTGGTGTACTTAATCTTTGTTTTAAAAGCTACCTCTTTGTTGTACAGTGTCTTAATGTTGAGCTTTTCTCCTTTTAGCATGTCGCAGACTGCCTGCTGTTGCTGCTTGCTGCCATCGCTGCATCTTAGCAGGTCGGTTAGATTGTCGAGGGCACGGAAGAGTATATCGTGACTCTCGGCTTCCATCTTGTACTCGTTCTTTACCTTTTTGTAAAGGTTGACAAGGTTTTTGTAGCGGTACTGTTGTGTGGCAAAGGAGTAGCTGTTGGATATGCTGCCTTCGTGGTCGTAATAGTAGTAGAAACCGGCATCAGAGTAGTAGACTGTTCGGCTGCTCTCTATGAGGGTGGGGGTGACCATCGTGTCTTCGAATACCTCGCCCTCGGGGTAACGTACAAAGAAAAACAGGTCCGAACGGTATATTTTATTGCACGAGTAACTGTGCTCGTATCCTTTGCGTCTTATCCAGTCGGTGAAAATATTATTGCTGCCTGTTATCTTCTCGGGCTTGAACGATATTATATGGCTGTCGGGTGATTCGTAATGCTCTATTACGGGGTATTCGAGAATGTCAATGTCGGGGTTCGATGCCAGAATGCGCATATTGTAGTAGTAGGTACCTGATGCTACAGTGTCGTCACCGTCGACGAAGGTTATATATTCGCCTTGGGCAACGGCAAGGCCTGCGTTTCGTGCTGATGAGAGTCCTCCGTTTTTTTTGTGTATGACACGTACTTTGTCGCACTCCTGTGCATAGCGGTCGCAGATAGCACCGCAGTTGTCGGGTGAACCGTCGTCGACAAGGATTAGCTCATAGTCGGTGTATGTCTGCTGCAAAATGCTCTCTATGCAATTTTGCAGGTAACGTCTTACTTTATAAACAGGTACTATGATGCTTAATTTCATCTTGCTTTTTTCGACAATGGTCTTTGTTTTTTTAATTATCTGCGAAGATAATAAAATTTTGTATGTCGCGTCCTTTTATTGAGAAAAAATATTCTATAATGATGCAGTCGGATGATAAAAGTTTTTTTTGCTCTCGTGTACAGTTGTAAATATTTATGGCATATAATGTCGGCTATTGAGGTATTTTTATTATCTTCGCAAGAATTTTGTTTTTTTGTAATAGGGTATTTTCGCAATGGGCGAAACAGAGAATGGTAACATATCGCAGGGTGGCTATGGACGCACTGTAAAGTATTTAGGGATATTTGGTGGGGCGCAGGGTGTTTCGATGATTCTTAATCTGGTACGCAATAAGTTTGCAAGCGTGCTGTTGGGGGTGTCGGGACAGTCTGTTATTGCCATTTTCAACCGTACAATACAGATGTTCAGCGACTGTACGGGGCTGAGCCTATCGTTCAGTGCCATAAGAACAATGTCCGATGCGTATGAGAATGCCGATAGCCAAACGGTAGAGCACTGTGTGAAGGTTGTGCGTAGTGTGGCTTTCCTTACCGGACTTATAGGTATGTTACTTATGTTGTCGGTTACTCCGTTTATCAGCGACTGGATTTTTGGCGAGAATCATAAGTATTATCTGCCTCGCTTTTTGATGCTCTCGCCTGTAGTGTTCTTTATGGCTGTATCAAATGGCGAGCTTGCCATAATGCGTGGAATTAAACAACTTAATAAGGTGGCAGTATATACATTTTCCACAGCTCTCATTTCGCTCATTGTATCGGTGCCTCTCTATTATGTCATGGGTGTTGGTGGCATATTTCCATCAATCTTTCTCATTGCGTTCATGCAGATGTGTGTCTTGCTCTATTTCTCTTGTCCGCTGTATAAATATAGTGTCTCGCCATTCTCGCTGAGGCTTTTACGCGAGGGAAGGGATATGATAAAATTAGGGGCCGGGTATATATATGCTTCTATTCTTGCTTCGTGTGCAATGTGGCTCATATATGCGATGCTCTCGGATGTGGGCGATGGCGAGACTGCGGGACTTTTCAATACAGGACTTGCTATGGTTACGTTGTTGCCGGGAATCCTTTTCGCAGCATTGGATTCAGAGTATTATCCGCGTCTATCGGGTGTTGCAAGGCTGGTATCTGTGCGCAATGGAATGGTAAACGAACAGGTCGAGGTTCAGTTGCTTATACAATCGCCGGTGCTTATGGCTTTTATGGCTGCTATGCCTGTGATGATACCTCTGCTTTATGATAGTGACTTTATGCCTGCAGTGGCAATGGCTCAGGTGGCAATGTTGGGTATGTTTATGCGTACGATGACCTATCCAATCTCTTTTCTTCCGCTTGCCTCAAGCGATTCTCTGCTCTTCTTGGGGCTTGAGTCGGTATATAATCTCCTGCTCGTTGCTTTTGTACTTGTGGGGTACACATCATTCGGAATGTTGGGGGTAGGTGTAGGACTTGCTTTCACACATGTTGTGGATTTTATTGTTGTGTATGTGGTGGCGCGTCTTAAATATGGCTTCTCGTTGTCGCGTCGCGTGTTACTATATTTTGTTATACAGCTGCCGCTAATGCTTGCAGCGCTGACGCTCTCGTTTGTACCTGTTAACGCTGTTCTATATTGGCTTGGGAGTGGTCTATGCGTATTGATTTCGTCGCTTGTGTCACTTTATTTTTTACATAAGTATTCGGGCTTCTTGGATAAGATAGTGAATAAGATACGAAGAAAAAGGATGTAATTGGATGATTAAATTTGTTTATATATTTTTACTTTTTGTACTTGCTTTGCCGTTAAATATCAACGCGCAGGAGGGTGACAGTATCGAACTTGAGTCGCCGTTTGATTTTCCTCTGTTGTTGAGTGGAAATTTTGGCGAATTGCGCTCGAACCATTTTCACGGTGGCCTCGATTTTAAGACTCAGGGTGTGGTGGGTAAGCCGATACGTGTGCCTGCCGATGGTTATATCTCACGTGCGACTGTCACTCCCGGCGGATATGGTCGCGCCTTATATGTTACGCACAAATGTGGTTATATTACAGTATATGGGCATCTTGAGGCTTTCCCCGATAGCATCGCTGCAAGGATACGTGCCAAACAGTATGCCGATGAGACTTTCTCGGTCGACCTTACATTCGAACCATACGAATTCCCGGTGAAACAGGGTGAGGTGCTTGCGCTTGCAGGAAATACGGGCTACTCATTCGGGCCGCATCTTCACTTCGAGGTGCGTGCGGCAAGCGGCAATGAGATGATAAACCCTATTCGTTTCTATCACAAGAGTCTGAAAGATTCTCGTCCTCCAAGAGCGCATGCGGTGGCTGTATCGCCCTATCCCGGTGGAGGTGTGGTGAATGGAGGGTATTCTACTGTCACACGTAAGATAAACGGTACTCAACTGAGTGATACTTTGTGCGTATGGGGAATGGTAGAGCTATCGGTAAAGGCTAACGATTATATGGATAATACCAATAATAAATATGGTGTCTATTCGATTGAGCTGTTTGTCGATGATTCATTGCGTTTCAGCAGTAAGATGGATGGATATTCGCGTACCGAGAATCGCCTAATAAATGCATGGGTCGATTACGACCGTTATATTAAGAGTGGCGAGTGGTATCAGCATACATCGGTATTGGAGAATAATCCTTTGCGTATACTTTCTCACGATAATAATAGGGGATGGATTACAATTGACAGTGAACGGGTTTACAATGTGAAACTCGTGCTTGGCGACTATCATGGAAACAAAAGCAGCTATCGTATGGCACTGCGTGGTGTGCGAGATTCTATTCCATCTATCGAATCGTTGGATGCTCATTATCTCTATTGGTTTCTGAACAATGAAATTAGCTATCCCGGGATGAGGCTCTCTATTCCTGCCGGTCAACTGTTCGAGAATGCTTTGTTGTCGGTTGTCGAAGATAGTACGGCACGTAATCTCTCACACCGATACAATATCGGCAGTAAGATATATCCTCTGCGCGGAAAGGCTACCATAGCATTGGAGATTTTAGATACATTGCAGAATATTCAGGCCGAGAAGTATTATGTGCGTCGGGTGACAAAGGGTGGTGGCACTAATGTAGGAGGAGTATATGACAACGGATGGATAACAGCGGATATTTCGCAGCTTGGATGCTACGAGGTTGCCATTGATACATTCCCTCCTACTCTTAGGTCCGTAAATGAGAAAAGATGGTCGCGCAGCGGTGTTATAACATTTGCTATGGGTGACAAGGGACGCGGAGTAAAAGAGTTTAAAGGCCTTATAGATGGTGCCTTTGTACTTTTTGAGTATAGCAGTAAAACCGGGCGAATAACTTGCAATCTAAAACGCGAGAAGGTAAAGCGTGGTGTACATACTCTGCTACTGACGGTCACCGATAATGCAGGTAATACAACTGTTGTAGAGAAAAAGATAAGATATTGAGAAACTGTATCTATATCGCCAAATTTTTTATGCTTAATAATGTATGTTTATTTCTTTTAATCTATCAATAAAAGTAAAGTTATGAGATTTGTTCAAAGGTTTTTTGTGCAGTGTTGCCTATTATTTTTATGCTTTTTTCTTTGTGCAGAAGAGTCTAAGTCTCAAATGCTAAGTAATCCATTGTCGTGGGGTGAGGAGGGTGTCCGGTCGTTTGAGTTGTGGTCGGGGTATAGTTCTAAAGAGGCTTTCTTAGAGAAGGAACTTGGGGCAGCATATACTTCGGTAGAGGAGATGGTATTAGCAGAACTGAAAAAAGATTATGGATGCACCACCAAGGAGGAGTATATGAAAGAACTCTTTGGCTATGAAACAAAATCAGAGTTTGTTAAGAATGACGGAGACCCCAATGAATGGGATGAGATGGAAAAAGAATGGGACAATTTGTATAAAGATATGTACGAATTCTGTGCCTATGAGTACAATGAGGCTCTGCTAGAATGGGAATGTCTCGAATATGAATATAAAGAGTATATTAAGAAGATAAGTACAGCTAAAGGTCATTTTGCTATTTCTGCAATGGATTTGTATGATGTAGATGGTGATAAAACATTGGAATGGTTGTCCGATAATTCTTATATCAATATATTTAAAGTGAATCTGGGTAAGCAAACGGCTTACCAATATGCCAACTATAATCAGAGGATTTACACAGGAACCTGGATTAACTTGAACAATGATGGACGAATTGATTTCCATGGGAGTGATGCCTCTATTATAACTGTGCCTGATGGTTACAAAGAATTAACATCTTTGACCACCGGCGAGGAGAATGATTATAGCCATCATGTAATCTTTGATTATGATAATGATGGTTATCCCGATTTATTGAATCGTGATACCCGCAGAAGTATTTATACAGTATCTGACAATGGAGAATTCAGGGAAAGTACTGTTAATATCCAAACTCCGGAGGAGAGGGCCGGAACTATAGAATACAAGAGGAACGGTGGTATTATTTCACAGTCTGCCAGTGTGGCTTTGAGTTATAATAATATAGTTTCTAGTACTACCCCTTTTGGTAATTTGCCGTATTCTTATATCTCATCTTACAACTGTGACGTCAATGGTGATGGAATAGAAGATTATATAGATTGCACCAATGGTATTTATATTCAAGGTTTGGGAGATGGCAGTGGAATATACAATGACTTGGGCGGTTCTGTTCAGAGTTTTGACCTTGACGGGGATGGTAGTATGGACTTGATAGGGTGGGATGAAGAGAGTCAAAGTATTTTCGCCCATTTTATTCAAAAGGATGGAACTCTGGAGAGTAAAAAGTTATTCTCGGGTGCCATAGGAGAACTTTTTGCTTGCCGTGATTTTGACAGGGATGGTGATGTTGATTTGTTGTTGACTTTTGAATATACCAATGATGTAGGAGGAAGTTTCTTGGTGCTTGTCGAGAATATGGGAAACCGGAAATTTAGGAGTCATGAATATTTTTATCCGAACGATCTCCACTTCTTTTACACTATAGACTTTGATTCGGATGGTAATTATGAACTATTGGCTGTTGAGGATAAGAAAGACGATAGGGGGATTATCGAAGATGTTCATCCTGTTTGCTATTTCGAGATTGAGAAGATGAAAATAAATGATACTCCAATCTATATTAATACGGATGCTCCTCTTACGACTAATAAAAATGTATCCGCTAATATCATGGTAGCCGATTTCGATAATAATGGTATTATGACTTTACTAACTCTGGATAGTGCTCAATGGGTCGCTACCTCACTTTCTACCGTTGCCAATGAGAAGCCTAAAAAGCCGCAATCTCCTTTCATCACATTTGATTCATCTACTGAGGAACTTAAGATAAACTGGTTGTCGACAACTGACAAAGAGTCTTCCCCGGTTGACCTTACTTATGCGTTGCGAATAGGTACCTCATCGGGTGCGTGTGATGTACTTTATGTGCATGCTCATGAAGATGGAACACGTAAGAATATGCGAGGAGGTAATCAAGGACATTCTTTGTTCCGTGTACTTAATACGCAAACGTGGGCAGTGGGCAAGTACTACATCTCTGTGCAGGCTGTAGATCCGAATAATCGAGGTTCTGAATTCAGCGACGAAATAGTCTTTGAGAAAAAGATGCCTACTGCAACATTCTCAATCAGCTATCCTTCGGCGTTTGGCATTGGGGATACCTGCATAGTGACACTTCATCCTAATGTAAATATGTCTAATACATTAAGTTGGGATTTGGATGATGCGACAGTCATAAACAAAAGTCCCGACGGGCGTTCAATGAAACTCTCGTTCACCCAACCCGGGGAAAAACGTATATCACTTTCTGTAACAGCTGACGGTGGTTTGCTCTCAAAAACTATTGTCGAAAAATTGTCGGTACAACCACTTAAAACATCGCAACTGTTTTCAAGCGGGTACTCGCAGTTTGCATTGGATATGGATGAGGATGGCTATATGGAGTTCTACGATAACAATCATAGTTTTAATACCTATTCTGCCGATGGAAGTTTCTCTGTTATAAATAAACTTTATAATAAAAATAGTTACGTTAAGAAGATAGGTGCTGCTGCTCATACTTTTGATGTCAATAACGATGGTATGTGTGATATATTTACCCGTTATAATATATTTGATGGTTACGGATTCTTTACCATTGTCAATGAGGGTGATAAGAATATGAGTGTTAATACCGATATGGTAAAATTGAAACAAACAGAACCTGTATTTTGTGACTTTAATAACGATGGCTGGATGGATTATATCTATTCTGATATTATAGGTAATGAGATATATGGACTCATAGAAAAGAATATGGGTGCTTATAAATCGTTTGAGAATGTCGGTAGGGCTCCATCCGGAGGGCAGTATAAAGACTATACAAATGACGGTCTGATAGATATTCTGGTACGAACATATGATAAAACATCAAAAGTGTACGATTTTATAGTCTATGAAAACCAGGGTGACTTTACTTTCTTACCTACCGACACAATTCTGACTTCTCCATATTCTGGTGAAATTATAGAGGATTTCGACAATAATGGCAAACCCGATGTATTGTATACAGTTTTAAATAATAGCGTCAATACCTATTATATCTATTGGAATGATGGAACTGTACAATTTTTAGAGGAGATAACCGATGTGGATGCAGAAAATCTCTTCGATTTCAATAACGATGGTTTTATTGATGTTCAAGTGCAACAAGGAAAACTGAATAATGAATGGGGAGCACTGATGTTTAACTCCGACCGCAGTTATCAGATTGTGGATTTTATAGGGGACGGAGTTAAAATAACTACCTCTAATCCGTATCTTACTCCCACAGGCGAGGTGGCATTGAATAGATACAAACTATACAACGTCAACACACCTCCTACTGCACCAACTCATATTGCTGCGGGACGCACAAGTAAAGGGGTGACTATCACCTGGGAACATGGAAAAGATAATGAGACACCGCAAATGCGTTTGCGCTATAACCTCAGTGTAAAACGTAAAGAACAGAATGGCGAAGGTGCTTATCTTATTTCTCCTTGCAACAGCGCGAAAGATGGAGTACATGTACCAAGTGGTAAACCGTTGGTCGATGGTAATTGCTTCTTTATTCCTACTGCTTCGATTCCTGCCGGAGAATATGAAGTACAAGTTCAGACAATTGATTTGCAGATGCAAGAGTCGGAGTTTTCGGATGTCTTTAATCTGTTAGTTACCGAGAGTATTGATATTGAAGCTCCCGCTGCTACAGCGGTAGGTCAAAGTACTAATATAACTATTAATTCCAACATAGATGTTGCAATAAATTGGGATGGCGGAACTGTTGTATCGCAAGAAGGGAATAAATATAAAGTAGAGTGGAGCAGTGATGGATATAAGACAATTACGGTCGGTAATAGTACTCAAACCATCTGTGTTCATCCTGAGCCTATCCTTGAATGGGATTTGCCGGATAGAGTACTTTTGGGTTCTAAGATAAGGGTAAATGTAGGAGAGAAGGCAGGAAACAAGAAAATTTACATTGGAGAGAAACGAAACAATTTGCTTGCTGTTGCCGAGTGTGAGTATGCTGATACCGAACAGCTTAATGATTCTATTATTCGATTTACATTCAATAAAGAGGGCAGGTTCTATCTTCGTCATACCTTGACAACATCATTTGGTAATTTTGTAAGCAAATGGAGTACAGTAGATGTGAAGGAGGAATATGCTACTCCCGAGATTACAAGTGTAACGGCTGTCGATGGACATTATCGTGTGATGTGGAATGTACCCTCGGGATTCTCTCGTGTTTATGAAGTTATAGGAATAAACATCTACAAAGAGACAACAAATATAAACGAGTATAATTTGTTAGAGCAGATAACGGTTGAAGGTGATAAGAATTTTGAAAATGGTGATTACTCATTTACCGATTCTACATCTGACCCAAATGTACAGTCGGCTCGTTACAGATTAAGCTATATTCTTGCAAATGGTGAATCGGCAAAGGGTACACCACACCAGGGAATACATGTGATGATTAATCGTGGAGTTGGTAAATCATGGAATCTTGCGTGGACGAAGTATGAGGGATATGAAGTACAAACTTACAGAATTTTGCGAGGTAAATCTGCCGAGAGTCTGGAACTTGTAGGCGAGGTATCTGGTAATATGAATTCGTATTGTGATAACAATCCTGAGGATGGCGTACTTTTCTATGCAGTAGAGGTTGTAATCCCGGAAGTAAGTGAGCAGAAAACTCGTGCAGCTGCAGCCGATGTGACTTCACGCTCTAATGTGGTCTCTACTGATGTGGCCGGTACAGTAGCTTTTGTTGAAAGTATTATAATCAATGGTGGAACAATCGTTGCCGAAGAGAATGAATATCTAGACCTTCTTGCCTGTGTTTATCCATATTATGCTACATATCAGGGTGTCAATTGGGTTGTGATAAATGGAGAAGAATTGGCTGCTATTGACCGCAATGGCCGCCTTACAGCTACAGGTAGGGGCAATGGAGAGGTTACTGTACGTGCATACGCTCTTGATGGTTCGAATGTCTATGCCGAGACTGTTGTTGTGGTCGAAGGATTTATAGAGACAGCTATAGAGGAGACTGTTTTAGAGCAGGGTGTTAATGTGCGTTTCTATCAAGACGATAATCAACTTAGTGTTTCAGCTCCGCAAGGAACTTATATTGCCATTTACAATCTTGCAGGTTCTGTAGTATTACACGATGTGATAAGAGATTCTGTTTGGCAATATCATCTTACCGAGAAAGGTGTCTTTATTCTACGGATTGGAGAAAAGGCTTATAAAATTATATGTAGGTGATAATAACTCACTTTTAGAATAGGCCTGCCAGGCAGGGTACATAAGCGAAGTGGATGTAGTATTCTTTCTAAATCCACTTCGCTTTATTTTACATAAAGACGAAGTATTCCTTGAAACTTCTTTTGTGAAATGTGATATTATAAGTATTTTTGCATAACGAAAAGATGTTTTGTAACATAGATATGCTTAAGTTAATAAAAAATTATAATGATTATGAAAAAGATTTTATTGTCAGTAGTCTGTGCTCTGGTTTCATTTGTGGCAGCAGAAGCGTGTACAAATTTTATCGTCGGCAAAAAAGCTTCGGCCGACGGGTCGGTTTTTATCTCTTATAGTGCCGACAGTTATGGTATGAGTGGCTTTGTGGCGCATTTCCCGGCTGCAATACACCCCGAGGGTACTATGCGCGAGATTTATAACTGGGATTCGGGAGATTATCTTGGTTGTATCCCCGAGGCTCGTCGCACCTATAATGTGCTCGGAAATATTAATGAGCATCAGGTGGCAATTGCCGAGACAACTTTCGGAGGTCGAGAGGAGTTGGTCGATACAACAGGTATTATCGACTATGGCAGCCTTATTTATATTGCTTTGCAGCGTTCAAAAACAGCACGCGAGGCAATTGATGTCATGACCTCTCTTGTTCAGGAGTATGGATATTATAGCAGTGGCGAGAGCTTCTCTATTGCCGATAAGAACGAGGCATGGATACTTGAGATGATTGGTAAAGGCGGTAAAGAGAAAGGTGCCGTATGGGTGGCGATACGCATTCCCGATGACTGTATCTCGGCACACGCCAACCAGGCACGCATCCGTAAGTTCGATATGAAAGATAAGGAGAATGTTCGTTACTCGAAAGATGTAATAAAGTTTGCTCGTAAAATGGGTTACTTCGACGGCAAGGACGAGGATTTTGACTTTGCAGCGGCATATTGCCCTGCCGATTTTGGTGGTCTGCGCTATTGCGATGCTCGCGTATGGAGTTTCTTCAATATGTTTGGTGCCGAGGATATGAATAAATATCTTGCTTGGGCATCGGGCGATGCAACAGCCGAGCCTATGCCACTTTATATGAAGCCTAAAGCTCCTGTTAGTCTTAAAAATATGCAAGATGGAATGCGCGACCACTACGAGGGTACTCCTTTTGATGTTACAAAAGACCTTGGTGCAGGTCCCTTTAATATGCCTTATCGTCTCTCTCCTCTTAGCTTCAAAGTCGACGGAAAGGAGTATTTCAACGAGCGTCCTATCTCGACATTCCAGACAGCTTTTACATTTATAGCTCAGTTGCGTAGCTTCATGCCCGACGCTGTTGGTGGAGTAATGTGGTTTGGTACCGACGATGCCAATATGGTGGTATTCACACCTGTATATTGCTGTGCCACTGAGGTTCCCGACTGCTACAAAGAGTGTCATGCCGACCCTGTTGAATTCTCTTGGAAATCATCTTTCTGGGTGTTCAACTGGGTGGCCAATATGATATATCCCAAATATTCTATGGTAATTGAGGATATGCGCGGTGTTCAGAGTGCTTTGGAGACAAAATACTATGCTCAGAGCAAGGAGGCTGAGGAGCAGGCTCTCGCTGTTATCGATGCTTCGCCTAAATATGCGGTTAAGATACTGACCGAGCTAACCTGCAACAGCGCCGAGGATGCTCTTGCCGAGTGGAAAAAATTCGGAGAGAAAATCATCGTAAAGTATAACGACTTTGTTGTAAAAGAGGAGAAGAACGGAAAGATATTGCGTGGAAAGACAGGTCTTGCCGGCAAGATTGTCCGTCCCGGATATCCCGAGGATTACCGTCGTGCCATCGTCGAGCAGACAAAAGATAAGTATCTTATGCCTCAGGCAAAATAATATTGTAACAGTTTTTTGAATACTATTTAGGAAACCGATTATAATCCAGCTTTTGTGGGTTTTTAGTCGGTTTCTTAATTTTTTTAAGAAAAAATAAACAGTATCTAAAATAAATGTATATCTTTACGCGATAGTTGTTTAATTACATTAGGTGGAGTCTGTAATTATGAGAACCACTCGTTGTGATTACTGTTTTTTCATACAGCTACATTGTTAATATAAGAAACATAATATATCTAACTAATTAAAAATATAGAACTATGGATCAGGATTTGATTAAAATGGTAACCGAAAAGGCCAATGAATGGCTATCTCCCGCTTATGACGAAGAGACTCGCAAAGAGGTGCAGGCTATGCTCGACAACGAGGACAAGACTCCTCTTATCGATGCGTTCTACAAAGAGCTTGAGTTTGGTACCGGTGGTTTGCGCGGTATTATGGGTGCAGGTAGCAACCGTATGAATATCTACACTGTTGGTCGCGCTACACAGGGCTTGGCAAACTATCTTAACGAGTGTTTTAAGGACCTTGAGCAGATTTCTGTAGTTGTTGGTCACGACTGCCGCAACAACAGCCGTCTCTTTGCCGAGATTTCGGCTAACATTTTCTCGGCTAACGGTATTAAGGTTTACCTTTTCGAAGATTTGCGTCCTACTCCCGAGATTTCATACGCAATACGTTACCTCGGTTGCCAGAGTGGTGTAAATATCACTGCAAGCCACAATCCCAAGGAATATAACGGTTATAAGGCTTATTGGGACGATGGTGCACAGATGCTTTCTCCCCACGATGTAAACACCATTAAGAATGTAGAGAGCGTAAAGGTCGAGGATATTAAGTTCCAGGGCAATCCCGAACTTATTCAGATTATTGGTGAGGATGTTGACAATGCTTTCCTTGATGAAGTAAAGACACTTATCATCGACCCCGAAGTTATCGAGCGTCACAAAGACCTTAAGATTGTCTATACTCCTATTCACGGTTGCGGTCGTGTTCTCATCCCCTCATCACTTCGTCGTTGGGGCTTCGAGAATATTCACTGCGTCGAAGAGCAGATGGTTAAGGACGGTAACTTCCCCACAGTTGTATCGCCTAACCCCGAGAATCCCGAGGCTATGACAATGGCTATCGACCTTGCAAAGAAGATTGATGCCGACCTTGTAATGGCTTCCGACCCCGATGCCGACCGTCTCGCAATCTCTTGCAAGAACGACAAGGGCGAGTGGATGATTATCAATGGTAACCAGACTTGTATGATGTTCCTCTACTACATCATTACACAGTACACCAAGTTGGGTAAGATGACCGGTAAGGAGTTTGTTGTTAAGACAATCGTTACAACAGAGGTTATCAAGAATATTGCCGAGAAGAACAACCTTAAGATGTACGACTGCTACACAGGCTTCAAGTGGATTGCTAAGGTTATCCGCGATAATGAGGGTATTGCAAAGTATATCGGTGGTGGCGAGGAGAGCTTCGGTTTCTTGGCCGAGGACTTCTGCCGCGACAAGGATGCTGTATCGGCTTGTAGCCTTATCGCTGAGGTTGCTGCCTGGGCAAAGGATAACGGCAAGAGTCTCTATGAGCTTCTGATGGATATCTATGTAGAGTATGGCTTCTCTAAGGAGATTACAGTAAACGTTGTTAAGCCCGGAAAGAGTGGTGCCGATGAAATTCGTCAGATGATGGAGAACTTCCGCGCTAATCCTCTTAAGGAGATGGCAGGCGAAAAGGTTGTTTGCTACAAAGACTTCAAGGCTATGAAGCAGACCGACGTTAACGGTAACGTAACCGATATTGATATGCCCGAACCCTCTAACGTGCTTCAGTACTTTACCGAGAGTGGCAACAAGGTATCTGTTCGTCCTTCGGGAACAGAGCCTAAGATTAAGTTCTATATGGAGGCTAAGGGTGTTATGAAGACACGTGAGGACTTCGAGGCTGCTACTGCTGCTGCTGATGCTCTCATCGTAAAGATGAAAGAGGCTCTTTCAATCTGATAGTAAGATATTAGAAATAGACTCAGCGTTGACGGTTGTAACCGTCAACGCTTTTTTTGCCCACCTACCTCCTTAATAGGAGGAAAAAGATACCAAGAAGTTGTTTGAAATTCTAAAAAAAAATATTGGTGTCCGGTAAAACTTTTTCAGTCTCTCATTTAGTCTTGTTTGCTAAATTCAGCCTTTCATTGTTATTTTTCTCCTACTTTTCGTGCCGACGAAAAGTAGGCAAAAGGCTCTGCGCACGGAAAATCTTAACGTAAAATGCTCACGATGTTTTTTGGGTGCTGCGGAACTCGCTT
>JAZNEI010000061.1:0-42408 GCA_045588485.1 Bacteroidaceae bacterium
AGGCTAACAGCAGCAACTCATATATAGGTCCACCTACAGCCGACATGACTAAAGATGGCATTTCTACCGGTATTCCAACTGTAATCAACCGTTTTGAGCCAAAATACGGAGGTCCCGGTGTAACAACAAAGAGCAAGAGTTCTAACTGGGACCAGGCTGCTCTTGTAACAGCACAAGTAGGTTGGAAGGACGTTGTCTTCATTGACGGTTCTTATCGTCAGGACTGGTACCGTCCTTTCAGACAGTACAGTCATCTTGGCGTTGATGAGAGCTATGGATACTTTGGTCTTGGTGCCAATGCCATCCTCAGCGACATGATAAAGTTGCCGAAGTGGTTCACATATGCAAAGTACCGTTTGAGCTATTCTGAGGTAGGTAACTCTATTCCTAACAAGGACTATTCGGCAGTGAACCAGGATGAGTCAACAGGTGCTGTCGGAACTGTTGGAACAAACTTCTTCATACCGATACCGGAGAAAACAAAATCTTTCGAGACCGGTCTTGAAATGCAGTTCTTGCGCGACTGTCTGACATTGGACATCACCTACTACAATTCAGCAATGCACAACTCATATCTTGAGATTGCCGGTACAAACGGTAAAATGCAGCCTGTAAACAGCGGTATCATCCGTAACCAGGGTATCGAATTGACTGTCGGCTACGACTGGAAAATAAACCGTGACTGGCGTTGGAAGACTTCTGTCAACTTCTCATATAACCACAACGAGATTGAAGCCACATTCAAAGACAAGTATGGTTTCGACAAAGACATGTCTACATCACTCGCAGGTGGCAAGATACAGCTCCTTTACAGAAAAGGTGGTTCATATGGCGATATCTACATTACCGACTTCACACGCTACAACTGCGATGTATACAAATACACCACACACCAGTGGGTAGATGAGAACGGAGCATGGGAGCCTATCGACATGTATTCTACATCACCTGTCACAGCTGATATCATTGACGCTAACGGTAATTCCGCTACTGTTGATGCGACACTGGCGAACAAGAAGGGAGACCTTTACATCACAAATGGCAAGCCTTCACTTGGAGGTTATGTAGCTGTTACAGATGGTGGCAAGTTGCGTGTACGCGATGCAAACAAGAAGTTCCAGAAGTATGCAGGTAACCTCAACAGTGACTATCAGCTCTCTTGGTCGAACACATTCACATACAAAGATTTCTCGCTCTTTTTCCTCATCAATGGCCGTATCGGTGGCAAGGTAATCTCTTTGTCTGAGGGTTATCTTGACTACTTCGGTGCATCTGAGCGTAGCGGTGCTGCACGTCTCCATGCAGAGAAGAACGGAATCTACACGGCTGACGGCAGCCACGGCATGTACCTTAATGAGGGCCGTGACCTTGTAGCAGTAAAAGACTACTACACGTTTGTAGGCGATAGCGATGCATCAAGCTACATCTACGATGCAACAAACTTCCGTCTGCGCGAGCTGTCATTCGGTTACACATTCCGCAACCTGTTTGGCGAATACAAGAACTTGAGCCTCTCATTTGTTTGCCGCAACCTCTTCTTCCTCTACAAAGACTCACCGGTAGACCCGGACGTATCATTGTCAACAGCTAACGGTCTGGGCGGTATTGATGTATTCAACTATCCTTCAGCACGCACATTCGGTCTGAACATCAAGTTGAACCTTTAATATATTGAGGAATACAGAATATTAATTAACAAAAAAATGATATCTATGAAAAAATATTTAATGCTCGCAGGTTCTCTTTTCGTAGCCTCAGTAACAATGCAGTCATGTCTTGACTACGATGATCCGGGCGCCGAGAACAGCATGAGCACAATACAGACTCAGACCACAAGATATGTGGGTAATGTGGATTCAATTCCATACCAAAACCAGCCAACTCTCGAAGGCGTAAAGGCCGCAATTGATACACTTGAGCAGTTCGGATACTTCGGACAGACACTCAGCGGACAGTACAACATCCGTGGCGGTAAGGAGGGCGGTATGCCTGCGGCACACGCTTACCAGCGTCAGTACTCTTTGGGTCCCGACCTCTATGCACAGTATTTTACAGTTCCCCACAAGGACTTCATGTACGGAACTCTGACTTCAACATACAATGTTTCAGCAGAATTCAACGGCGGTCCGCTCGGCGCATATACTATGGCAAAGAATGCCATCATGCCACTTCTAAACCATCCATTGGTAGACTCAATTCCTGAGATGAAGGCAATCAATCTGCTTTACTACTGCGTAATTGCACAGGAGCAGGCCGACCTTTCAGGTCCATACACATATCTCGAGGACAAGAAGAACTCAGAGGAACCATATGAGTACAACGATGTAAGAACCATATATTATGGTATTGTCGAGAACCTTGACACCATTGTAGCATGTCTCAAGAACTACGAGACACGTCCCGATTGGTATAAAGCAGAGATTGAAAACCTGATGATGCGTTATTGCCAGACCAGCCGTGGCGTACTCTTCGGTGACATGAGCATGAACTCATATATCAAGCTTGCCAACTCATTAAAGCTGCGTATGGCGATGCACATTGTAAAGGTTGAGCCGGCTACAGCACAGCGTTGGGCCGAGGAGGCCGTAGCATCAGGAGTTGTTGAGAGTGCAGATGAGCAACAGGGTATTTTCCCAATCATCAGCGGTTTCACTCATCCTCTTCTTGACATTGCTAACAGCTGGGGTGACTTGCGCATGTGTGCATCGTTCGAGAGTCTGCTGATGAGCCTTGACCACCCATACACAAAGTACCTGTTCTTGCCTAACAACAACGCTATCTTCAACAAGAAGGACAGTACTACAATGGCCCCAGGAACAAGAATATGCGGTATTCGCTCAGGAACACTTGTTGAGCAAGGTCAGACATACGCTCAGAACATGCGTCAGGCATATTCAACATTCGATGACGCTATAGTTGCAGGAATGCTTTGTCCTACATACTTCCTGAAATGGGCCGAGGTTGACTTCCTGCGTGCCGAGGGTGCTCTCCGTGGTTGGGAGATGGGTGGAACAGCCCAGTTCTTCTACGAGCGTGGTATCCGCAATGCTTATCTCGAGGATCCCATTATGGTCGAGTCTTCTCCATACGTAGCAATGGTCGACGATTATATGCAGCTCGAGAAACCTATTGAGTATGTAAGCAGCGATCCTATGGGTGACGGTCCCGATTGGCCCAGCGTTACCACTATCGGTGTAAAATGGAACGAGGCAGATGATAACGAGACAAAGCTCGAGAAGATTATCACTCAGAAGTACATTGCACTCTTCCCCCTCTCTACCGAGGCTTGGGCCGAGATGCGTCGTACAGGTTATCCCAAGATGTTCCCCGTTATGAACCCCGACGATGGCGACGGTTCATTGGAGTATGGCGAGATTATCCGTCGTATTCCTTGGGTTCCCACCGACCCCGTTGCAATGGGAATGGTTGAGGCTACAGGTGTTCCGGCGCTTGGCGGTCCCGATGAGCAGGCTACACGCTTGTGGTGGGATGTTGACGCGCCTAACTTCTAATAAAAAATATTTCAGCCGGTGTTCCCTCTCTGGTGGGGGCACCGGCTTTTTTATAACTAACCTATAAATTACAACTATGAGTAAAAAACTTACTTTTTTAGGAACCCTTGCTGTGATGGCTCTTGCAGCTAATGCACAGTCTTATCAAGAGGGTTACATCAACTGGGGCAATTTTGGTCAGCAATTCGGTAATACATTGAAAAAATGGACACCGGGCAGCCAAGTTACAGAGGACGACAATTTCTTTATCTCGCGCGTGAAGCCTAAAGAGCGCTTCCGCAATGCAGCAACGCAGGTGCGTACATCAATAAACGAGACAAATGATAAGCGACTGCTTATGTGGGTGCCCATCGATGATGCCGAAGAGAATGCACTGCCCAATGGCGTGTTCGACTCCGAGGTGTTCAATATGTGGCCTTATATCTCGCATTATGGCAACTGGACAGCTCCTCAAGGACGTATTCCCGGTAACTTTGCCGATGTCGCCCACAAGAATGGTGTAGCAGTGTCGTCGGTAGCGGGAATCCCTTACGGCGGTCTTTATGGCAACGGCTGGCAAGAGGCTATGCAGGCAACAGTTGATGCCGGTGCCGAGAAAACAGCAAAGTTCCTTCACTACTATGGTGTCGACGGTCTTGGTTACAACTCGGAGTTCTCGGGTGGTGCTTATATCGTTAAGCAGCTCATCAATTACCACAATGCTCTTGTCGAGGCTTCGAAACCATTGAACCCAATCTTCGAGAATCTGTGGTACGATGGAACAAACGAAAATGGTTACATCTCGTTCGACCAAGGCTTTGGTACACACAACGATGATATTGCCAAGGGTGCATCGCTCTTCTTCAACTACAACTGGAACAGTTCCTATCTGTTGAGTGGTGCGGTAGATTATGCCAAAAAAATCAGTTACGACCCCTTGAAGATTTACGCAGGTGTGAATATGCAGGGTGCTGAGCCCGGCAGCAACAGCTGGCCTTTGCTTAGGGATTATCCTATCTCTATCGGTCTTTGGGGTGCTCACAGCAGGAATATGTTCTGGGAGAGCCGCGGTGAGAAGGGTAGTGCTCCCGAGGTGAAGCAGCGTACTTATATGTTGCGCACCGAGCGTTGGTTTACAGGCGGAACACGTAACCCGGCTAACTGCCCCCAGGTAACAAGCTCGATGAAGTATCACGCCGACAATGTTACCTTCCACGGTATGTCGTCGTTTATGACAGCAAAGAGTACTCTTTGTTGGGACCTCGCTACCGAGCCTTTTGTAACATATTTCAACCTTGGTAACGGTCGCTTCTTCAACTGGAAGGGTGTTCGTCAGCACAGCGAAGAGTGGTATAATATCGGTGTTCAGGACTATCTACCCACTTGGCGTTGGTGGTTCACAACAAATCTGTTGGGACGTAACGCAAGCGACGTTCCCGAGGAGGGTCTTGATGCCGAATTTACTTGGGACGAGGCTTACGTTGGTGGTTCAACCGTTCGCATCTTCGGTTCAACCGAGCAGGAGTATCTGCATCTGTTCAAGACACAGTTTGATGTTAAGGATGGCGATGTTGTGACATTCCGCTATAAACTCTCTAAGGGTGCTGCCGATATTAATCTTGTACTCACCGCTGTAGGCGATGAGAGCAATCCCATTGGTGACCTTTCACTCTGCACAAGCGAGTATGAGGCCGACGAGGATGTATGGGTCGAGAAGAGCTTCGTAGCAGGAAAAGACTTTGATGCTGCAAATGTCGCTCTTGTGGCTCTTGAATTTGTAAATGCAAAGAATATCGACCTCTATCTTGGCGAGCTTTCTATCGTTCGCGGTAAGGCTGCTGCTCCTGCTGTTCCCGTTATTGCAAGCTCTAAGGTTCTTGCATTCAGCAAATATGGCGTTGATGGTAAGATTATCTTCAATATGCCCAACGATAAGGCGGCAGGTGAGCCTTGCTACAATATCGACGTTAACACATCGCTCTTCAAGGTTTATGCGCAGCAAGAGGGTAGCGAGCCTGTTCTTATGGGTCTTACAACCTCTTGGGCAGCAATGCTCTACCGCGTTCCTATGGACTTGACAAAGGCCGATAAGGTGCGCTTTGGTGTTTCGGCTGTGGCACTCGATATGAACAGCGAGTCGGAGATTGCTTGGAGCGATTATATGGCAGCCGATGGCTATGTTTATGACGACGATATTCAGATAAACAAGACTATGATTAAGCCCGGTGAAGGGTTCGAGATTTCTTACGTCGATGCTCGTCACGAGGAGGGTAAGTGGAGTATCCTCGATGCTTCGGGTAAGGTGCTCTATGAGGCTACCGGACAGGGTATCTCGGTTGCCGAGGGTCCGCAGGGAATAGGTAGCTACGACCTTAGAGTTGTTGGTAAGGTGTACGACGCTAATGGCAAGCGAGTAGAGGCTACACGCGATTATGCAGGTTACATTCAGATTACATCCGAAGAGGTTGGTGCTCTGCCAAAGATTTATACTCTCACAGCCAATGGTAAGGATGCCGATATCACAGTGAATCGCGGCGAGGAGATTGCTCTTGCTTATACAGGACGTAAGGCCGATGGTTCGGGTTCACAGGGTGTCGACCTTGCCGAGGAACGCTTTGGTGTTAAGTGTACCGATATTGGTGTTGTTGGTACAAAGAGCTTCTCTACTGCATTCTGGATTAAGATTAACAAGTTGTCGGCAGGTGAGACTCAGCTTCTTGCTGTTGCCAACAAGGTAGATGCTTGGCCCAAGACCGACTGGGGTTGGATTTGGACTAACATCAAGGACGATGGTACAATGGGTAGCTTTACATTCCGAGGTACCGATGCAAGCAACAATAACGAGCTTCGATATAAGTTCGCTAATACAAAGGTTCCCGTTGGTACTTGGATACATATGGCATTCACATTCGAGTATAACGCAAGTAGTCAACTGCACTGTAAGTTCTATATAGACGGTGTGAGACAGGAGGTTACAGCTTGGAACCGTACAAATAATCCCGATGACAAAGCCGGCGACCCCGGATTCCAAAGTGGTGTATATAACATTACCAACGGTCAGGTTCTCTCGGTTGGTGGTTCGGCTCACGGACGTAACGGTATCGACGGTGTAATCGATAACTTCCAGGTATGGGATAAGGTTATGACCGATGAGGATGTAATTGCTTCAATGGCTACTATCGACCCCAACAACCTTCCCGATGGTCTTGCATCTTATTGGGACCTTGAAACTGAGGCCGAGAGCGACTTTACCTTCCGTTCGGTTGGTCCCAAAGCCGGTGTAAGAGCCGGTCTCCACAACTACGCTGCAACAGGTGGCGAGGGACAGGGTGCCTTTGCTTGGATTGAATCGGATTACACATCGGGTTGTCCTTTTGTAAAGGGTACAGCATTCCCCGTTGTCACATTGCCCAGCTGGAAAGCGAAGAAGGGCGTTGTAACCGATGTCGAGGGTAACGATACAGCCGGTACAGCAAAGGTTAGCTACAAGAATGGTGGCGACTATGTTGTAACACTTACTCTTGCCAACTCATTGGGTAGCGACGTTCGCTCGTTCCAGGTGATAAAGGTCGATGGCACAAGCTCGGTAGAGAGTGTGGCAGGTGCCGATATTGCTACATACGTTGTCGACGGTGCAGCTATTGTTGAGTTTGCTCAGGAGGGTAACTACAATGTAAGTCTCTACACTGTGGCAGGTGCTGCTGTTACCGCTAAGAGTGCTACTGTTGCTGCCGGCGACAAGATGCAGATTGCTATCGCTGCTAAGGGTACATTTGTACTTGTAATTGAGAAGGATGGTAAGTTGGTTCGCAGCGTGAAACTGTTGAATAAATAAGAGACTTAAATTGAATGATAATGGGCGTGTGTCGTAAAGATACACGCCCGTTTTTTTGCCTAATCTCTCTCTTCGGGGAGGAATTGAAACTCTTTTCATTGCTTGTAGGGGTGATTTTTAATCGCCCGAACCTTTGCACTCGCTTAATCGCCTGTTTCTAATCGTCCGAAACATTACTATTACTAATATATCGTTCACTCGCTTTGAAAAAATATTCAAGTAAACTTGATGTTTTTTCGCTCGTTTTCGGGTGTATTTGCGCTTCGCGCTAATATAGTGTTCACTCGCTTTAAAAAATAATCAAGTAAACTTGATGTTTTTTCGCTCGTTTCTTACTATATTTGCCTAATTGCACAGAATGTGGGTAAGGTGTTAATTGATAATTTGTATAGTGATTTAAATACTTTGCCTTGTTTGTGTAAGTGTTAATGAAATTTTTAAATACAATTTTTTATTTACTAACCTTAAATTTGTGATTATGAAAAAATCTTACATCGCAGGATTGGCGCTTGCTTTTGCTTTCTGTGGAGCACCTGTGACAGCGCAGGAGTATTCTCCCACTGCCACCGATGAAATCTATGATTTCTCGGGATTCGACACAAAGGCGATGCTCGACCTTTTCTATGCTGTTTACCAGGATGGTCGTAACTATCCTACCTTGGAGGAGTTCGAGGCTGCCGGTATTCAGGCTTCTGATATTGCGTTTGTACGTTCACACGTGCGCCGCGCAACCATTATGAGCCGTGCCGACCGTCTTATCCCCGGTACTTACGAGACACGTAACCTGTGGGCCAACTTCCCTATGGACGTGGGTTCGGGTGGAGCAGCCGGCTATCCCAGTGATAAGTTTGCTGCCGACGTTTACTCTATGTGGCAGTACACCAATCTCTTTGGTTCATGGAACCACTCGTTCTTCCAGGCCCCCGGTGCTTGGGTAGATGCTGCTCACCGTAATGGTACTGATATCTTCAGCGGTATTGCTTTCTTCGAGAGCTGGACCGGTGACGGCGACAAGACCTACAGTGCTATGATTACTCAGAAGGATGCCGAGGGTAACTTTATCTATGTTAAGCCTCTTATCAACTGTTTGATGTTCTTCGGTGCCGACGGTATCAACTACAACTGGGAGGATAACAGCTACACAAATAGCGATATCGTGAATTTCCACAAGCAACTTTGGGTGTATGCCAAGGAGGTCGGTTTCGACAACTACCATAGTGGTATCTATACCAGTGCTTCGAGTTTTACAGTTAATAATGCCGATCCTCTCTTCGGAACAAAGGCTAAGGGTAAGACACACGATACAATGCTTAACTATGCTAACGGTGACTTCTCTTGGCAGATTGGTACCACAGTAACAGCAGCCGAGCAGGCTATGGGTACTGCCGACGGACTTTATGCCGGTGTGTGGATTGTAGGTATGGATCGTCGTTGGAGCGATCTTGATAAAGGCGATGCTCACAGAGCAGGTATCTGCCTTTGGGGCGAGCACGGCCAGAGCCGTTTTATGAGCTATAATACAGGTGACGGTGCATACGATACTCAGGGTAATTACCAGCGTTTGCTCGAGCGTGGTTTCTCGGGTGGTAACCGTAACCCTCTGGCACGCCCTGCAATAAGTAATTCAGGTAACAACTGGGAGAAAGAAGGACAGAAACTGCCTCTTTCGACATTTGCAGGTATGGCATCTTGGATTCCCGAGCGTTCGGCTATTCAGGGTAATCTTCCTTTCGCTACTCACTTTACTCTTGGTAACGGCGACCGTTATTTTTATAAGGGTAAGAAGTCTGCTGCAAGCAGCTGGTATAATATGGGTGCTCAGGACATCGTTCCCACCTATCGTTGGCTTATCGTAGAGAGCGCCGACCACTCTAAGGCTGCTACAAACATCGAGGTTAACTATACTCACCTTGATGCTTACACCGGTGGTTCTTGTATCGAACTTACAGGTGCTTCTAACAGCAACGGTACCGATATCGTACTTTATAAGACTGCACTTAAGGCATCTACAAACGCATACGCAAAGTTGGCTGTAAAGACGTTGAAGGATGTTAAGGCTTCCGACCTCTACCTCATCGTAAGAAAGCAGGGTAGCGAGGCTTGGAACGAGTACGCATTCGGCGATGTTGCTGGCAAGAACTGGGAAGAGAAGAAGATTAACCTCGCAGGTATCGCTGAAGGTGATGTTATCGACCGCATCGGTCTCCGCGTAAAGGGTGCAAACAACGACTATCAGCTCTATGTTGGTAAACTTGAGATTAATGATGATAACGAGGTTGCTCCCGCAGCTGTTAAGGATGTAGTTGCCGAGGTTAAGAAAGAGAAAAAGGCTTCAATGACAGTGAAACTGCATTGGAATGTAGATGCTACTGCCACTACACGTGCCAATTGGGGTCTTGTTTACAACGACGAGGCTAACATCGACCACTTCGAGATTCTTTATAAAGTAGGCGAGGAGGGCCGTGTATCATTGGTTGGTACAACTTCGCAGTGGGCTGCTTTGGTTCCCAATATTCAGTTCGAGAGCGTAAATGATGTTCCTTTCATCGGTGTTCGCTCTGTATCTACTGATCTCAAGAGCTACTCACCCATTGTATGGGTAGAGGTTCCACGTGCGGCTCAGAGCCAACTCCCCGACGAGGATACCGAGGAGGATACATACGGCGTAAGTGCAATGGATCCTGCTTGCGAGGGTGCAGCTATTGCTCGTGAGCAGCGTTATGTAGAGAAGGTTGTTACCACTGGTGCTGTTCAGAATCTTGATTATTCGGCTGACGGTCCCGTAGCAGATGGTTCACAGTATGCCGATGCACGCGACCAGGTCCTTATTGTTGAACAGGGTCAGGAGATTACAATGACTATCAAGTGTGCCGACTTTAGCGACGGTCTTAAATGGTGCTTCGCAGGTGGTTGGCTCGACCTTGATGCAAGCGGTGATTTCAATCACCCCGGTGCAATAGAGGATGACCCCTTGAGCGAGCGTATCTTCTTTGCAGGTACACTGCGTGCTGCTACTCCTGAGTTCCAGAACCCCGGTCTTACATTCTCGTTCAAAGTTCCCGAGGATGCAACTCCCGGTAAGAGCCGTCTGCGCATCGTGTTCTCTGATGCTTGGTTTGCTGGTATGTTCCTTCCTACCGGACTCCATGCTAAAGGTTTCTCAATGGACTTCGGTGCCGAGATTCAGGGTTCTAACCCCGGTCGTGTAGCTTCTGATACACGTGACCAGGGCGAGGCTGACGAGCCCGAGGGTCTTGGCAATGATACTTCTACTTCTGTCGAGGAGGTTGCCGGTGAGGTTTCGGCTGCTGTTGCAGGCGAGGGTGTCATCAACCTCAGCAATGTCGAGAAGGCTTGGGTTTACACAGCCGATGGTAAGCTTGTTAAGTTTGTTAACGGTAATCCTACTCAGGTAGATGCGGCTGCCGGTGTATACCTTGTTAAGATGCAGAATGGTAATGTTATCCGTTCGGCTAAGATTGTTGTAGAGTAATATATTATACAGCATAGCTTTATAATGAGGGCGACCAAAAATGGTCGCCCTCATTGCTTTTTTTAGGAATATAACTTATAGATTGTAATTGTTTATCCAACTGTTTGTTACGCTTTTCTCAAAAAATATACTTGTGCCGCATTTCTCTTTTTTCTCTTTATAATTTGTAAATATGAACTTTTTTTTACTCTATTGCCTAATATTGACTCATTTTTCGTATATTTGCAAATTGATTAGGCATAATGGGCTTTGTGTAAGTCTGTTTGTGTTCTAACTTGTTGATAATTTTGATTTTGTTATTTCTTATTAGTTATTTTAGAATGAGAACTGTTATAAACTTTCTGTTTTGTGCGTTGTTGCTTTTCATGGCATCGTGTACTTCTTATAAAGGTGTTCCTTATTTGCAGAATAGTGACGAACTTGCAAAAATGACGCAATATGCTGCGCAGTATGAGGCAAAAGTGCAACCAAAGGATTTAATAACCATTCAGGTGTTAGCCCCCGAGGAACCTGCATTGTCGTATATGTATAACTTCACCACAAGTTATCCTTATGAATCGAATAGAGGTATTACACTTGCTTCACAGCCTACAATTCAGACCTATTTGGTGGATGCCGATGGAACAATAAATTTCCCCGTAGTAGGTAAACTGAATGTCGCAGGTAAGACACGCAACGAGGTAGAGTCTCTTATTCTTAATAAAATAAAAGGTGCTTTCAAAAAAGAACCTATCGTAAGCATGCGCTTCGAGAATTTCAGAATATCTGTTTTAGGAGAGGTTAATAACCCCGGTACATTTACTGTAAAGAATGAGAGAATTAATGTTTTTGAAGCTCTTGCTTTTGCCCGTGACCTTACAATTCACGGCCGTCGTGACAATGTAATGTTGTTGCGTGAACATCCCAATGGTGAGAAAGAGATACATACACTTAATCTCAATGATGTTTCTGTTGTAACGTCGCCATATTATTATTTGCAACAGAACGATATTATCTATGTAACACCTAACAAGACTAAAGCTAAGAACTCGGATATTGGTAATAGTACATCTCTTTGGTTCTCGGCAACATCAATCTTGATTTCTTTAACTTCGTTGTTGTATAATATTCTACGATAATAATTATGGATAACAATAAAGGTAACGATGTGAATTTAAAAGACAGAACCTATTTGGGCTTTCTGTTGGACTATTTTTTGCAGTATTGGAAACTCTTTGTAATTTCCTTGGTTTGTTGTCTCGCTATAGCTTTTGTGTACTTGCATACAGCAAATAAGTCTTATCGTATAAATGCAAAGGTACTTCTTAAAGATGATAAGAAGGGTACCTTCTCATCTCAAGCAGATATGTTGGCCGATTTTGGCTTCCAGACAAAAAACACTAATGTCGAGAACGAGATAGAGGTGCTTACATCTAAAAATGTCGTGGCAGCAGCTGTAAAACGTGCAGGGCTGTATGTGAGGTATGTGAAAGACGGTTTTCTTGTTGATCGTCCAATTTATAAGGGACAAAGCCGCATACATGCTGCAATGAATGATGCAGATCTTGAGGCGTTGCCTCGCGGTATTGATATAAAACTTGAACTCGGTAGCGATTCTTTATATGAAATATCATGTTGTTATGAACTTGAAGGCTCCGATGATATTATAGAGACTGAACCTATAAAGGTTGATTCATATCCTTATGTTATCTCTACCGAGTTGGGCGACATTCTTCTTGAAGAGAATCTCGAAGGAACGCTTTATGATAAAATGACAATATCTATATACAATCCGTCGTATATGACATTGTATTATCAGAGTCTTTTAGCAGTTGCGCCCATAAGTAAAACCGCTTCTGTGGCAGTGGTTACATTGATAAATGACGTTCCCCGCAATGGTATCGACTTTATCAACTCGCTTATTGTAAGCTATAATATTCAGTCTAACGAAGATAAGAATCTTGTAGCTCAAAAGACCGAAGAGTTTATTGGTGCCCGTATTAAAATTATCGGAGAAGACCTAAGAGCGCAGGAGAAGAACCTTGCAAGCTACAAGAAAGAGAACAAACTCATTAACCCTGTTGCCGACGTTACACGCCTGCTTGAAAGTGAGAGCGAGTATGTCGAGCGACTTCAAGAGGTGAATCTGCAACTCCAGCAGGTCAATTATTTGCTTAATTATCTAAAAGATAAGAATAACGACAAGCAGGCAATCTCAACCGTTCCCGGCCTTGCGAACGAACCGGCGTTGACAGCACTTATTACACGCTACAATCTTGATGTGGCAAAGCGTAAACAGATGTTGGCTTCGGCAACCGAGGCGAATCCGCTTGTTGTATCTATCAATTCAAGCATTGATGATACAAGAAAGGATATTATCGACGTGCTTGAAACTTTGTCCTCTTCGATGAATATGCAAAAGAGGTCTCTCGAAGAACTCTCGGGCAAGTTCACCAACCGCGCATCGCAAACTCCTGCGGTAGAGCGTGTTTATGCCGATCTTACTCGTGAGCGTGACATTAAATCGCAGCTATATGTTATGCTTCTGCAGAAATACGAAGAGAATGCTTTGGCACTTGCCGTAACAGCCGACAATCTTAAGTGTATAGAAAAGGCAAGCTGTAGTTCCTCTTATGTCTCTCCAAATAAAAAAGCAGTAATTTTGGTCGCAATATTCTTTGGAATGTTCATACCGGTCTTCTTTGTGTATCTTATTGAAACACTTGAAGTTAAGATTAAACGACTCGAAGATGTTGATAAATTTACCAAATTGCCGGTTGTAGGATGCGTCCCCGAGCTTTCAATGCTGAAAAAGAGTGGTAAGCGTCATTTGGTAGTGAAGGAGGGTCAGAATGATGTTATGGCCGAGGCGTTCCGTTCGATACGTACAAACTTGCAGTTTATTATTCAGAAGAGTCGAGGCAGTGTGGTAATGTTTACATCTACCACCTCGGGCGAGGGTAAGACATTTATCTCATCGAACTATGCGATGTCTTTGGCTGTAATGGGTAAGAAAGTGCTGTATATCGGTCTTGATATTCGCCGTCCTCGCTTGGCCGAAATATTTGGTCTAAGCGGCAATTCCGAGGGTATAACAAGCTTCCTTGCAAGTGATGGAAGCGATTTGAGTATGCTTGATAAATTTATACAGCCGTCGGGTGTCAACCCTAATCTTGATTTGTTGACAGCTGGTATTGTTCCACCCAATCCTGCCGAGTTGCTGGCAAAAGATACCCTCGACAAAGCTATAGAGTATTTGTCGGGAAAGTACGATTGTCTTGTACTTGATACTGCTCCTGTGGGCCTTGTGTCCGACTCGTTGATATTGGGACGTGTAGCTGATGCAGCTGTATATGTAGTACGTGTCAAATATACTCACAAGACCGATTTGGCTTTCCTCGACCGTCTTTCGTCGGATGGTAAGCTGAAGAACGTTTCGGTTGTAGTAAATGCCGATGATATGAATGCTGAAGGCTCGCGTTACGGTTCGCGCAGCAAACGTTACGGATATTCATATTATGGTTATGGATATTCTCCCGATTCGTCACGTAAGTAATAACTTTTAGGCAATTATATGCAAAATAGACAATATGTAAGGATTTATCTCTGACGAAAGATTGTCATCTCGAACACATGTGAGAGATATAATCAATTCTTTATAGAGATTTCTCCTCTCATACAGGGTCGTCGAAAAGACAAACCTTGCGTAAGATGTTATATAATTACCAGGATTTATCATGTTTTACGCTCGACGTTTTAGGAGTATTATTGTAGAATTGTGAAAAAAAGTATAAAAAAAACTTTATTCTTGAAAATTATACTTATCTTTGCAGCCGCTAAGGTTAAGAACGGTTGTTTTTTAATCGGCGATGCTAAATAGAGAGAAAGATGGGAATGTTAAAGGAAAAATACGCAAAGTATGACCTGCCTCAGCAATTTATGGCAAAGGGTGTTTACCCTTATTTCCGCTGTATTGACAGTGAGCAGGATACCGAGGTAATGATGAGTGGTAAGAAAGTCCTTATGTTTGGTTCAAACTCTTATTTGGGACTTACTAACCATCCACGCATTAAAGAGGCTGCTATTGAGGCTGTACGTAAATATGGTACAGGCTGTGCCGGTTCTCGTTTCCTTAATGGAACACTTGATATACATTTGCAGCTCGAGAATGAACTTGCCGAGTTTGTGGGTAAAGATGAGGCTCTTGTCTATTCTACCGGTTTTCAGGTGAACCTTGGCGTATTGTCTTGTTTAACAGGTCGTCGCGACACTATCCTTTGTGATGAGTTGGACCACGCTTCTATCGTCGATGGCCGCCGTCTCTCGTTCTCTACATTGCGCAAGTTCAAGCACAATGATATGGAGCATCTCGAGCGTGAGTTGCAGCGTTGCGACCCCGATACTATAAAACTCATTGTTGTCGACGGAGTATTCAGTATGGAGGGTGACGTAACCAATCTGCCCGAGATAGTACGTCTGAAAGATAAGTATAATGCAAGTATCTTTGTAGATGAGGCTCATGGTCTTGGAGTATTAGGTCGTCAGGGACGCGGTACTTGTGATCATTTCGGTCTTGCCAAAGATGTAGACCTTATAATGGGTACTTTCAGTAAGTCGTTGGCAACAATCGGAGGCTTTGTGGCCGGTGATAAAGAGGTTATCAACTATATACGTCACAATGCCCGTTCTTACATATTCAGTGCAAGTAATACCCCTGCAGCAACAGCAGCGGCAATAGAGGCATTGCATATTATGCAAGAGGAACCCGAGCGCATTGAGAATCTTTGGAACGTAACAAACTACGCACTGAAGAATTTCCGTGAGTTGGGATTCGAGATTGGAGCAACATCGACACCGATTATTCCCATATATATACGAGATACCGAGAAAACCTTTATGGTAACAAAAATGTTATGGGACGAGGGTATCTTTATTAACCCTGTTGTGCCCCCTGCTTGTTCGCCACAGGATACACTTATACGTTTCTCGTTGATGGCAACACATACAAAAGAGCAGGTAGACAGAGCATTAGAGGGTATGGTGCGAGTATTCAAGGTTCTTGGCCTACTTTAATATTTATTCGTTCGGGGTGTAGCGCAGTCCGGTAGCGCACCTGGTTTGGGACCAGGTGGTCGCAGGTTCGAATCCTGTCGCCCCGACAAGAAATAAGAGAATTGCAAGAGATTGTGATTCTCTTATTTTGTATATAAAAATACGCAAGCTTGCTTGCAGGTATTTTTATATACAAAATAAGTTGAAAAACTTCTCTGATGTTTTTCCTCTTATTTCTTGAGCATCTTCCCTTGTTTCAGGATGGGCGCAGCCAATCCTGTCGCAAGCTTGCTTGCAGGTATTTTTATCGGACAGTAATTAAACAAAATACCTGTTTGTTTGTTAAAATTATAGCTTAACTCCTTAGATTCAATTAATATAAAATTGTCGCTTTAAATAAATTTTTCTTTAAAAAAATTATTTGGTATTGATCTTTTTTAGTAACTTTACACGGTTAAAGTGCGTAATTGTGTGGCAATGTTATTACGTGTATAATTGTTTGCTATGTAATTATTTGAGTATTAATATTTTGTAAATTTGAATTAATTATAAATATTAACTAATTATGAAAAAGTCTACTTTTGTTTTATCGCTATTGCTAATGTTGGTAACAACTGCAATGGCACAAGGAACCTATACCGTAATTACGGGTTTAAATAGTGTTCCTTCTGAGAAAATTGCGCCTTCGAACGTGACAACCGGCTATTATTTGCTGAAACAGGTAAATGACAACGCAGACTGTGCAGGTGGTCAAGGTGTGGGTTGGATAAAGGCCGCCAATGAAAATGCAGGTGGTCAGTATGCTACATCTAAAGGTACCGGTGACAACCCAACAGATGTAACTTTTATTTGGTATGTCGAGGTTGTTGATGCAGAAAACAAACTTATCACAATCTCTACAGCTAACAAAAAAGCAGCTTGGCAGTTGCCCGAGAATTCTACACACGTGAAACCTCTCATTGCTTATGCAGATAGAACTACTTTGCAATATCACGATGTTGCAGCTGTAGATTTGGGTCAGGGAGCCAATGCACCAAAAGATGGTTCTGCTTTTATTTCTAATTACCCTGTAACATCTTATATCCATTTTTCAGGAGATAATTTGGGCTCTTGGACAAGTTCGGGCACAAACTCTACTTATATGGTTGAGTTCTATCCCATTGCCGATTCTCAAATTAATAAAGTAACTAAGGTAGATATAACTTATTCTCACAAATTCAACGGTGTTGTTGTAAAGGAAGAGGTATTTGAAGTGGAAGTAGGAGCAAGTTATCCCGCACCAACTTTGCCGTCAGGTATTAAAGCTGAGGGTGTTCCCACCGGAACTGTTTCCGAGGCTCAAACAATTGAACTTACTTGTTCTTTGGATGGTACATTGCCTTTTGCTACAATCAATGCACAAGAAGAGTTTAATACAACAACAAAATGGTACCAAATGGCTATTCGTGGTAAGCAGTTTGTTTACGATGAATCAAGTAAAAACTTGGCTTATAAGACTGAGAATTATACTTCAAATGCTCTATTTGCATTTGAAGGTAATCCTTATTCGGGATATAAGATTTATAATATGGCAGCAGGAAAAGATGCTGTTATGTGGAACGCAACTGCAGGAAGTGGTACAGTAATTGCTGCAACACCCATTGCGAATGTCACAGAGAATAAAGATTGGAATTTTGTAATAAACGGCGGTAATTATTTGTTCGTTAAGCAAGGACAAAATGATGCTTATATGCACGATTACAGTGGTAAAGTTTCTTATTGGTTGAGTAGTTGGGCGGCTTCAGATCCCGGTTCATTCGTAACTTTTGCTGAAGTTCCTGCTGACATTGAGTATATAACCAATTATACCGAAATAAAAGCCTTTGCCGATGTTCCTACCCAAGTAAATCAGGCGTATGGATTGGTAAAGGAGTTTACATCTAATGCACCCGAAACTGACCCCAATGAAGGTAGCAGCTATGATAATCTGCAAGATGGCAATACAGCTAGCTATTTCCACACTGCTTGGAGTTATGGTGCCGGTGCATCAACACCTCACTATTTGCAGGCTGAATTAACCGAGTCGATTGAAAGTTTTTACTTTACCTACCATCGTAGAACACAGAATAACAATAACCGTCCAAAAACAATTGTAATCTCTGCATCTAAAGATGGTGATGCTTTTACAGAAATAAAGACAATAAATGAAGGACTTCCTACAGATGCAGCTAATAATTCTTATGCATCGTCACTTGTTGAACTTGGTGATAGTTATAAGTATGTACGCTTTACTGTAACCGAGACAAATAATAATGCAAAAGAAGCAGATCAGAATCCCTTCTTTACTTTCGCGGAGTTCTATATCCTTGAGAATAATGCCGATGTTGCCAATATTGTAAGCAATATTAATAAATTCAAGAACTCTGATTTTGCCTCGGTAGAATTAGGTGAAGCTATGGGTTACTTAGATAATGTAGGCGCCGTATTGGCTTTAAGTAATTTAAAGAAAGAAATCAAGGCTATTTTGGATGATAACGCAACTAACCATGCAGAAACACCCGTACTTGGTCAGTACACAACATCTGCTTACAATGCTTTAAAGAGTGAGTATGATAATACCGAAGCTACACAAGAGTCTTTGGAGGCAGCACTTAGTGCATTTAACAGTGCAAAGAACCTGCCCGTATTTACAATTGATGGTGTCGTAGACTATGCAGCCGGCAAATCTATTTATGATGCTCCCGGAAATGTTAACGGTAAGGGTAATACACATTATTTTAAGTTGACCGACCGCTTAGATGGTACAATGCTTTGGGTATTTGACCAGACTACTACTACTGTAGGTGTGACAGATGCTGTGGCTGTAGTGAATTATGCAACAGGTGCAAAAATCTGTAATAGTAAAACAATTCGTGTAACAGAGACCGACCCCGCAGTTGCAGATGATGATATATTCTTGTTCTACGATGCTAGCAGTTCGTATCCTGTTCATGCGCAGAATGATTATCAGCTTATTACTCATTGGTATTCGTATGATGCAGCCAGTGGTTCGGCTTGGAAATTTACTTATATAGGTAACACTTTCGATATTAATAAATTGACAGCAGAGAAGATTAATGCGTTAAGAACACTCAGAACTTTCTGTGCAGAGCAATCAAAAATTCTGGATAAGGTAGGTGAGGGCTATGGCAATTATAATGGTGATACAGCAGAACTTCTTGCTGCTTTGGCTGTTGCCAGAGGACTTAATACAGCAAGTATCCCCGAACTTGTAGCGATGACTATTGATGAGATAAATAATATTACTGCAAATATTACAACTGCTGTAAATAATCTCAAAGCAACAATTAATCTTCCTGCTGCAAATTCTTACCTGCGTATTATGGCAGTAGATGGTTGGAACAACGATGCTCGTTACTTGGGTAAAGCAAATTCAACTGCTAATAATACCCGTGCCGAATTTGTTGATGATGCTGAGATATTCTATTTCGATGGCACTCAGTTGTTGTCAGTTGGTTCAGGTGAGTATCTTGTAAGTAACAGTAACTTCCTTGGATATAATGGAATTCAGAATGAAGGCTCAATAGTTGCTTTTAGTGCTGCTTCTAATAAACTGACTTCGGCATACAACATCTCATTTAACGATGGAGGTCGTTGGTTGTTTGTGAATACTGGTAACTTTACCGATGCCGGAAGTGGAACCGATGATAAAAATGGTTACTGCTTTAATCTTGAGGCTGTAACAGAGCTTCCTGTATCAGTATCAGAAGCCGGTTATGCTTCGCTCTACGCTCCTGTAGCACTTGAAATACCTGCCGTCGGTGTTGAGGTATTCTACGCTACTACCGTGGTTAAAGATGATTATGTGAAATTGGAGAAGATTGAGGGTGGTAAAATCCCAGCAAACACCGGTGTTATCATCAAGGCTGCCGAGGGTACCTATAACTTTGCAATAACAAGCGAGGAGGTTGCCGCTATCGAGGGTAATATCTTCAAGGGTACTGTTAACAAGCAGACAATTGCTAAGGAGAATGGTTCGTACTATGTTCTTGGTAAAGTAGATGGCAAGGTAGGTATGTACAATGCTGTAAATGGTGGGGATGATACAACATTCATCAACGCCGGCCACAAGGCTTATATGTACCTCGCAGGTGCTGCAAGCAGCGCAGGTTATCGCTTCGACTTCGACGGTACAACAGGTATCACCGAGGTTGAGACCGAGAACGCTAACGATGCTGTAATCTACGACCTCACCGGTCGCCGTGTACAAGAGATGAACCGTGCAGGTATCTACATTGTAAACGGTAAAAAGGTACTTGTTAAGTAATTTTGGGAGCAATTGTATAATTTGTATAACGAAAAATCAATTATTAATTATAGTATGAAGAAGAACTATATTGCTCCTGCTGTTGAGGAGCTTAACATGGTAGCAGAGCAGATGCTTGCAGTTTCTGTGCCTGTTGATGGTGACACTGAAGTAGATACAAGTGTTCCCGGTATACAGCTTGACGGTGGCCGTCGTGGCGAGTGGGGTAACTTGTGGTAAGAAACATTAAACCATTAAAAAATCAAGGCTTGACTTCTTGGAGTCAAGCCTTGATTTTTTAAGATTATTATATAGCAATTTACGCAAGGTTGTCATTTCTACGACCCTTATGGGAGGAGAAATCTTCTAAAAGATTTAATTAGCTCTCTCACATACGTTCGAGATGACAATTTTCTCATTCGGGATGAATCTTTCGTTCGAGAATGACAATCTGATATTTCTTGATGTTGTCTTTGCTATAATTCTGACAATTTTTATTCGCTACTCTTCTTTGGTCGGCGATGGTAGTATCGTCTCTTTGGCTTTTGCGATTCACCTACCTTTGGCTTTTGTGCCTGCTCGCTACTATTGACTTGTGGCTGTTGTGCTGCCGTTCCTTTGCTCTTTTGCTGCTTACGCCTGTTACGTGACTTGTCGCCGTTGCCGCGTTGACCCTTGCGTTCGCCGTCTCTTTGACGACGTTTCTTGTTGTTGCTCTTGTGTTTGGGATTATACTCGGGAACCTCGCCAAGCTCGGGGGAAAGGGGGACCTTCTCTACCTCCTGTTCCATAAACTCCTCTATACGGCCAAAATATTTCTGTTCTTCTTCGGATACAAAGGTTACGGCACGACCCTCGCTGCCGGCGCGTGCTGTGCGTCCTACGCGGTGTATGTAGTCGTCGCAGTCGCGTGGAACATCGTAGTTTATTACAAGGCGTATGTCGTCGATGTCGATGCCACGTGCAAGAATATCTGTGGCTACAATTATATCTATCTTACGGCTTTTGAAGCGGTACATTATATCATCGCGTTCGCTTTGACTGAGGTTGCTGTGCATCTCACCTACGTTGTATCCGCATCTCTTCAAGGCTATTGATATGTCTCTTACTTTGTTCTTGCGTGAGGTGAATAGTATGACACGTTCGGGTTTCTCGTCGGCAAAAATATCTTTTATGATTCCTATCTTCTGTGGTTCGTAACATATATATGCCTGTTGCTTGATGCCGTCGGCAGGCTTGGCAAGCGATAGGGTAACGTGTACGGGGTCGGTAAGGATGTTGTTGGCCAAGCGTCGTATCTCCTGTGGCATTGTGGCCGAGAAAAGCATTGTCTGTCGCTCCTTTGGCAACTGCTTGGCTATGGTCATAATGTCGTTGTAGAATCCCATATCAAGCATACGGTCGGCTTCGTCGAGGATGAAAAACGACACTTTGGATAGGTCGATATTGCCAAGGTTTATGTGGCTGATGAGTCGGCCGGGAGTGGCTACTATGATGTCGGCACCGCGCGACATTCCACGTAGCTCCTGTTCGTAACGCTGTCCGTCGTTGCCTCCATATACCGCTACACTTGATATTGACATGAAATAGGTGAATCCTTCGAGCTGACGGTCGATTTGTTGTGCAAGCTCGCGGGTAGGAGCCATTATTATGCAGTTTATGGCATCCTCGGGATAGTCGCCGCAGCATAGCTTGTTGAGTACGGGAAGCAGATAGGCGGCTGTTTTGCCTGTTCCTGTCTGTGCTACGCCTATGAGGTCGTGCCCGTCCATTAATGGTTGTATGGTCTTTTCTTGTATGGGTGTACAGGTCTCGAAGCGCATTGCATCGAGTGCATCAAGTATCTCGTCCTCGAAATCAAAGTCGGTAAAGTACATTTTCTTGGGCTTGTGTGTTGTTTATTTGGGGGCTTTCTTGTATAGGTATATTGCAATGAATGTATAGATTATGTTGGGAAGCCATACTGCAAGGAACACGGGCATCTGCTCGGCAAAGGCCGATGAGATTGCTTGAAAGAGTATATATGAGAAACTCAGTCCGAGGCCTATTCCAAGCGAAAGTCCCATTCCTCCTTTGGTCTTTTTTGATGATAGTGAGGCTCCGATGAGGGTTAGGATGAAGGCGGCAAAGGACATTGCTATGCGTTTGTGGTACTCGACTTCGAATGCCTTAATGTTGGCCATACCTCGGGCTTTCTGCTTGTCGATATATTCGCTCAGCTGGGGGCTTGTCATTGTCTCTTGTTGCCCTTCGGAGATGAGGAAGTCGCCCGGCTCAATCTTTATTATTGTGTCCAAGGGTGTACGCAGCTCGGAGCGTATCTCCTCTTTGTCGTCGTTTAGCTCGCGTATCATCCAGTTTTTGGCGGTCCACTTATGCTTTTCAGTGGTACTGTATGTCATTGTGCGGGCTGTCATGTGCGATACTAATTTCTTGTCGCGGAACTTGTCGAGCGAGAAACGGTAACCGGTGCGAGTGCGGCTGTCGTAGCGCTCGAAATAGGCTACTGTGCTGTCATCGACCTGCAATTGTATATTACGGGCGGTCTCTACTACGTCGCGGCGCTTGTGCTTTACCTCAAATTCTATACGTGTCTTGTTGCCTATGGGTATTACGTAGGCGCTAAGGACGAATGTGAGGGCGGCTATAATGGCTGCCGATATCATATAGGGGCGCAGCAGGCGCTTGAAACTTACTCCTGCTGCAAACATTGCTATAATCTCGGAGGTCTCGGCCAGCTTCGACGTGAAGTATATTACTGCAATGAACACGAACAGGGCGCTGAAGGTGTTTGCGTAGTAGGGTATAAGGTTCAGATAGTAGTCGAAGATTATGGCTTTCATCGGGGCATTTGACGTAGAGAACTTGTCGAGGTTCTCGTTATAGTCGAATACCACGATGATTGCAATAATTAGTGCTATCGCAAAAAAGTAGGTGCCAAGGAATTTGGCAATTATATAACGGTCGAGGCGCTTTAGTTTAATGTTGTCTAACCACTTCATGATTTTCTTATAGTCGTCGTGTTACTTCTTCGAGCATTGATTTCTTCCACGATGCGTAATCGTCGGCAAGGATGTGTTTACGAGCTTCGCCGGTGAGCCATACGTAAAAGGCGAGGTTGTGCAGCGAGGCTATCTGCATTGCCAATAGCTCTTGTGAGACAAAAAGGTGACGCAGATAGGCGCGGCTGTATTGACGGTCGACAAACGATGCGCCATCCTCTTCTATGGGCGAGTAGTCGTACTTCCACTTCTCGTTACGCATATTCATTATGCCGTGCTTGGTAAAGAGCATTGCATTGCGTCCGTTGCGGGTGGGCATTACGCAGTCGAACATATCCACTCCACGCTCTATTCCCTCGAGTATGTTGGCGGGTGTACCTACACCCATCAGATAACGGGGCTTATCGGTGGGCAGTATCTCGTTCACTACCTCTATCATTTCGTACATCTTCTCGGCCGGCTCGCCAACTGCAAGGCCGCCTATGGCATTTCCGGCGCACTCTTTGGATGCAATATATTCGGCCGAACGGCGGCGCAATTCGGGATAGACACAGCCCTGTACAATGGGGAAGAGTGCCTGCTCATAGCCATACATTGGCTCGGTCTCGGAAAGACGTGCTACACAGCGGTCGAGCCAACGGTGGGTCAGCTCCATTGATTTTTTTGCATATTGGTAGTCGGCGGTGCCGGGAGTGCATTCGTCGAATGCCATTATTATGTCGGCACCGATGCTGCGCTCTATGTCCATCACACGTTCGGGCGAGAAGAAATGCTTCGAGCCGTCGATGTGTGAACGAAATTCTACTCCCTCTTCGCTCATACGGCGTATGTCCTTGAGCGAGAATACCTGAAAACCACCGCTGTCGGTGAGGATGGGACGGTCCCAGCTGTTGAATTTATGCAGTCCGCCGGCACCTTCAAGGACTTGCAGGCCTGGGCGCAGGTACAGGTGGTAGGTGTTACCTAAAATTATCTGTGCTTTTATATCGCTCTTTAGCTCGGGGATTTGTACGGCTTTTACTGAACCCACAGTGCCTACGGGCATAAAAATGGGGGTCTCGATGTCGCCGTGTGCCGTGTGCAGAACTCCTGCACGGGCTTTGCTGCCGCTGTCGGTATGTAGTAGGTCGAATTTCACGAGTGTTGTCTTTTGGGGTTATTTTTAACGGTTGCTTAAGAAACTGTTTAATCTGTTTCTTAGACTGCCGATAGATTCAATGGGTTCTTTACTTTCTCTTGCAGTAGGGCAATCTCTAATACCTCTTCAATGTCTTTTACATAGTGGAAGGTGAGTCCTTCGAGGTAGGCCTGAGGGATAGCCTCGATGTCGCGGCTGTTCTCGTGGCACAATATAATCTCTTTTATGCCGGCGCGTTTGGCTGCGAGAATCTTCTCTTTTATGCCGCCAACGGGAAGCACCTTGCCGCGCAGTGTTATCTCGCCTGTCATTGCAAGGTTGGGCTTTATGCGGCGTTGTGTGAATGCCGATGCAAGGGCTGTTGCCATTGTTATTCCTGCCGATGGACCATCTTTTGGGATGGCACCTTCGGGAACATGAAGGTGTACGTTCCAATGCTCGAATACTTCGTGGGGTATGCCAATGTGTTGTGCATGCGACTTTATATATTCAAGGGCAAGCATTGCCGACTCTTTCATTACGTCGCCAAGGTTTCCTGTAAGGGTTATTCCCTCGCCTTTACCTCGGCTGAGGCTGGTCTCGATGAAGAGTATCTCACCGCCTACGGCTGTCCAGGCAAGGCCTGTCACTACGCCTGCATAGTCGTTGCCTTGGTATTTGTCACGTGAGAACTCTTTGGGACCAAGGAACTCTTTCAGGTCCTCGGGCTTTATTGTTGTTATGGCAAATTGTCCGTCGGTGGCCATCTGGCAGGCGAGACGACGGAATATCTTGCCTATCTTTTTTTCGAGGGTACGTACACCCGATTCGCGTGTGTAGTCCTCGATGATTTTCTCTATGGTGTTCTTGCGTATTGTTATCTTTTCGCCCGATATTCCGTTGGCTTTCATCTCTTTCTGTATAAGATGGCGGCGGGCAATCTCTATCTTTTCTTCGGTAAGATAGCCGCTTACCTCTATCAGCTCCATACGGTCGAGTAGGGGGGCAGGGATGCTGGCGAGGTCGTTGGCGGTGGCGATGAACATTACGTTCGACAGGTCGTAGTCGATGTCGAGGAAGTTATCATGGAAGGCGTTGTTCTGCTCGGGGTCGAGTACTTCGAGTAGTGCCGATGAGGGGTCGCCGTGGTTGGACGCACCGCCTACTTTGTCGATCTCGTCGAGGATGAATACCGGATTGTCGCTGCCGGCCTTGATAATGTTCTTTAGTATGCGACCGGGCATTGCACCGACGTATGTGCGACGGTGTCCGCGTATTTCCGACTCGTCGTGTACACCGCCAAGTGACATACGCACGTATTTGCGTTTCAACGCCTCGGCGATGGATTTTCCAAGCGAGGTCTTACCAACTCCCGGAGGACCGTACAGACAGATGATGGGGGCTTTAAGGTCGCCACGCATCTTAATTACTGCAAGATGCTCCAGAATGCGCTCTTTTACCTTGTCGAGTCCATAGTGATCGCGGTCGAGCACTTTACGGGCATTCTTCATATCGAGGTTGTCGCTTGTGCAATCGCCCCAAGGCAGGGTGCTGAATACCTGCAGATAGTTCAGCTGTACGTGGTAGTCGGGGGTCTGTGGGTTTATGCGCTCTAATTTTGCAAGCTCTTTCTCGAATGTGGTGCGTACCTGCTCGTTCCATTTCTTGTCGGCTACCTTCTGGCGCAGGTCGTTCATGTCGTTATTTTGTACGCTGTCGTTGCCAAGCTCCTCTTGTATGTTCTTCAGCTGCATCTGAAGAAAGTACTCTTTCTGCTGCTGGTCGAGTTCCATATGGGTGCGCTGCTGTATCTGATGGTTCAGTCGGGCATATTCAAGCTCCTGGAAAATGATTATTCCAAGATGGTAGACGCGCTCCATGAAATTGCTCTCGGAGAGCAGGCGGAACTTCTCGTGCTGCGAACATTTTATGTTTGAACAGAGGAAGTTTACAAGAGTATAGTCGTTGTCGATATTCTTGATGGCTATATTGGTCTCGCCGTGAGGCTCGGTCATGCCAAAAAGCTGTATGGCATCTTGACGTACGTTGTTTATGAGGGCACTCATCTCGGCAGTCTCCTCCTCGGGCATAATATCGGGAAGCGCTTCTACCTTGCCTTGCAGGTAGGGGTATGTGTGCTCAATCTCTTTGATTGTTATACGCTCGATACCTTGCAGGACTATTGTCGTTGAGTCGTCGGGCAACTCAAATACACGCAGTATTTTTGCACTTGTTCCAACGTTGTAAAGGTCGTCTTTCTTGGGCTCTTCGGTTTCGGACTTCAACTGACAGAAAACACCGATGGTGTCTTTCGATTTCATGGCCTTGTGAACAAGACGCAGTGAACTTTTGCGTCCCACCGATACTGTGAGTATGGCCGAGGGATATAAAAACATGTTGCGAAGCGGCAGGATGGCCATACTCTCATTGCCACTGTTGCCTATCTTGTCCTTCTCGTTGTTATCGACCTCGGCTATAACCGAGATTGCGCTGTTGATGTCGTCGTTATTATCGTTGAACATATTATCTGATATTATCTGATTAATGTTGATTAATATATAAACAAAGTGCACTGTTTATTTGTGCGGCTGTTTCAAACTGCGAAGATACTATTTTTTTGCCTCAAAACTCTATTTTGGCATCTCTTATTTATAAAATTATATTAATTAAGATATAAATTCTTATCTTTACCTTAGCGGATAGGGTGTTGTGATGCTCTTTTTTGATATTTTACCATTTTTTTGATTCGGTAGTAATTAAAAAATAGTAATTTTGCACAATCAACAGGAAAAAACAGGTGGAAAGCAAGAAAAGCATATTATTTCTCATTAATCCAAAGTCGGGGGTAAACAATAAACGTAATATCCCCGAGTTGATTGTCTCCGGTATCGACAAGGAACGTTTCGAGTACTCGATAATGGAGACGAAATATGTTGCTCATGCAAGTGAACTCACTGCCGAAGCTGTTGCGCAGGGGGTGGATGCAGTAGTTGCCGTCGGTGGCGACGGTACTGTTAATGAGGTGGCACGTGCTCTTGTAGGAACAAATACAGCATTGGGTATATTGCCTTGCGGTTCGGGTAATGGAATGGCCCGGCACATAGGTATTCCTCTTGAACTTAAAAAGGCTATTGAATTTATAAATCTATCCGAGACAACTGCGGTGGATTATGGTAAAATAAACGGACAACCTTTCTTCTGTACCTGTGGTATCGGATTCGATGCTTTCGTCAGCAGCAGTTTCGCCAAAGGAAAGCAACGTGGACCGTTCGGGTATTTTCACAATATGCTTATCGACTGGTTGAACTATAAACCCGAGGTTTATGAGCTTGAAACAGAGTCGCATAGCAGAAAGTATAAAGCCTTTCTAATAGCTTGCGGAAATGCCTCACAGTATGGAAATAATGCTTACATTGCACCACGTGCGTCGATGCGCGACGGCTTGTTGAGTATTACCATCTTAGAGCCTTTCTCGTCATTGGATGTACCTATTGTTCTTGGTGGAATTTTCGGACATACGATAAATAGCAACAGCCATGTGAGAACACTCGAGAGCCGTTGGGTCAGAATTAAACGCAAGAAGAAAGGGGTTATACATTTCGATGGCGAACCGATGGAGATGGAAGCCAACCTGCTTATCGAGATTGTACCGTCGGGGTTGAATGTCCTTGCTGCTCCCGGATGGGATGGGACAAGTAAACCTGTACCTATTTATAAACAGGTTGTTGAATTGATGAGCAGTTCGTTCCCACCGCTGCCCAATCTGCCTACTTTACCCAACCTGCCCAATATCCCAATGGGTAAGAATCCGTTCAAGAAGTAATCTCGAGAAGCAAAGAGTTTCATGTATGGATTTTTTTAGAACAGCAGGGGCAATTTGCAATCGCCCGTAAACGTAATCTTACCGGGATATTCGCTAATTATTCAATCTTAAGATAAAAATCTCGCAGAAGGTCGCAAGCCTCGGGTGAGTAGCATCCGGGTGTGCTTTCGAGAATAAAATCTTCGATAGTGGGTAAAGGATGTGCCCCTTTTACAAATTCAACCAACACTCTTTTGGCAGCTTTGTGGGGTAGTGTGTGTACACGTGTGATACGTCGGGGCGAGAGTCCTTTGAACAGAGCTTCGTCGCACCAAGTGTCAAGTACATCGTGTGGAACTATCACCGATAGTGTTCCGCTGTCGCATAGAAGCTCCGAGGCTTTTGCAAGAAGTGACGGGCACGATAACGAATCGTCGTGGCGTGCAAATGTACGTGCCTTGTCGGGACACTTCAGGCTGCTGCTGAAAAAAGGAGGATTGCTTACTATCGCGTCGAACGGCTCGGAGCAACTGTACGAGAGGGCATCGCAGTTGACTATTGCTATTCTGTTACTCCATGGCGAGTGTGCCGCATTTTCGGCTGCCTGTGTTGCCGTAGCGTTGTCAATCTCCAATCCTGTGACAAAGGCATTGCTGCGTTGGGCACACATAATGGCTATAAGACCGCTGCCTGTACCTATGTCGAGTATTCGTCGGCAGTGCGTTATATCGGTCCAACTGCCTAAAAGACAGCCATCGGTGCCTACTTTCATCGCGCATCGGTCCTGTTCTATCGTAAATTGTTTGAATTTGAACATAGCGACTGTTGGAGTTAATAGTGTGCGAAAAATAATATAAAGGTGTGCCAATAAACGTTCGGCACACCCCATCAATACATTGAGCCAAGTTGGGGACTCGAACCCCAGACCTACTCATTACGAATGAGTTGCTCTACCAACTGAGCTAATTTGGCATCGTTATATTCTCTTTAAAAGTCTTGCTGCAAGCGTTACACCTGCTCGGTACAAGTCGTGCAAAGATAAGAACAAATTGATATTACTGCAATTTTTAGCACTATTTTTTGTGGTTATTTTTTTATGTAAATGATTTTGGAAATATGTTTGCAGGTAGAATTAATTTTCATAACTTTGTACTCGATTTTGGCTTGCTCGATTTGTGGGCCTTATAATGTATGTGAATGTTAGTAAATTGTACTATGCGAAAACTTCTGAACATATCATCGTTTGCTTCTGCTGCGAGTAAGAGTTGTTCGTGCAGTATGCCATTTATATACAGTACTTTTATATAGCATATTATCTGGTCGATTCCTATTTTTGGAACGACCTTTTTTTTTGGATATTAAACTGTTAAGAGACAGATTTCTAATTAAGATATTTATGGAACCGTTACTACATGAATGTGGAGTTGCAATGATTCGTATGCGTAAGCCATTGAGCTACTATAACGACAAATATGGTACTTGGGCATACGGTATGAACAAACTTTTTCTGTTGATGAACAAACAGTATAACCGTGGGCAGCAGGGTGCAGGTATTGCCTGTGTGAAGTTGAAAGCCAATCCCGGTGAAGATTATATGTTCCGCGAACGTGCCGAGGGTGCGAGCGCCATCTCCGAGGTTTTTGCCGAAGCCGAGAAGAGTATCACCAAGCATCCGGTTGAGATGCGCGGCGATGCCGAATATGCTTACAAGAATTTCAGTTTTGCAGGCGACCTGTATATGGGTCACCTTCGTTACTGTGCAACGGGAAAGACCGGTCTGCAGTATGTTCATCCCTATCTGCGACGCAACAACTGGCGTGCAAAGAACCTTGCGCTGTGCGGAAACTTCCACATAACTAACGTAGATTATATATTCAAGGAGCTTGTTTCGCACGGACAGCATCCGCGTGTGTATGCCGATACATATATTCTTCTCGAACTTATGGGTCACCGCCTCGACCGCGAGGTTGAGCGTGTATTCAAGGAGTGCGAGGCCGAGGGAATCAAAGGAATGAACATCACAACGTCGATAGAGGACCGAATGGATATTGCCAACGTACTCCGAACATCGGCACCGCTTTTAGATGGCGGTTACGTGCTGTGTGGTGTAACAGGTAGCGGCGAGATGTTTGCTATGCGTGACCCTTGGGGTGTGCGCACAGCATATTGGTATGCCGATGATGAGATATTTGTGATGGCGAGTGAGCGTGCTGCTCTTCAGACTGCGATGAACCTGAAAGCCGAGCAGGTTATAGAGATGAAACCGGGCGAGGCTGTCATAATGAAAAAGAATGGCGAGTTGCGTACCGAACAGATACTGCCTCAGCTGGCATTCCTGCCTTGCTCGTTCGAACGTATATATTTCAGTCGCGGAAACGATGGCGATATTTATAAGGAGAGAAAGATGCTTGGTGCAAACCTGCTCGACAAAATTCTAAAGGCGGTAGACTACGACCTCGACAATACTGTATTCTCTTTCATTCCCAATACAGCCGAAATGGCCTTCTATGGAATGGTAGAGGCAATGGAGAAATACCTCGATGAGTGGAAGATAAAGGAACTTACTTCGGGTAAGCAGTTTACTCCCGATGAGTTAAGGAAGATTCTTTCGAGAAGAATACGTCAGGAGAAGGTCGCAAACAAGGATATAAAGATGCGTACCTTCATTACAACCGGTGACAAGCGTAACGACCTCGCAGGACACGTATATGATATTACTTACGATACTATAAAACCTGGTGTAGATAATCTTGTCGTTATCGACGACAGTATCGTGCGCGGAACGACATTGCGCGAGAGTATCCTTAGCATTCTCGACCGTCTTGAACCGAAAAAGATAGTTGTGGTATCGTCGAGTCCACAAATCAGATACCCCGACTACTACGGTATCGATATGGAGAATTTCGACCATTTTGTGGCTTTCTTTGCTGCCATTGAACTGCTACAGGACCGTGGACTGATGAATATTGTCAACGAGACATACGTTGCCTGTATCGAAGAACTTAAGAAGCCGCTTGCCGAGATGAAGAATTGTACTAAGGCAATATATAAACCTTTTACAGCCGACGAGATTTCGAAGAAGATTGCCGAGATTCTGCGTCCACAGCATCTGAATGCCGAGGTTGAGATTGTATTCCAGAGTCTCACCGGATTGCACGAGGCTTGCCCCAACCATCTTGGCGACTGGTACTTCAGCGGCGAGTATCCTACTCCCGGTGGCAATATGCTTGTGAATAGGGCATTTGTCGAGCATTACGAGAAGTATATCAAAAATGCTAAATGATAAAGAAAAGGCTTTGAAACCCGAACAGGGTTTCAAAGCCTTTCTTTAATATAAAAACGGTGAAACAAACGATAGGCTTCTATAGAAAATATCTTTTTCCGGAAATTTAAACTGCTTCTGAAAGATTCTATAAAAGATTTGGATATTTTTCCAACTTTTTTCCTATCTTCGCAAAATGTGAAAATGTATTAATTAAACAGACGAAATTAATGTTATATGGAGCTTCGGCTCCGTGCAAAATAATAAAGACGTATGAAAGAGAAACTGAAAAAAGTTTTGTTGTTGGGCTCGGGTGCCCTGCGTATCGGTCAGGCAGGTGAGTTCGACTATTCGGGTTCGCAGGCTTTGAAGGCGCTTCGCGAAGAGGGTATTCAGTCGGTACTAATCAACCCCAATGTGGCTACAATACAGACATCAGAGGGTATTGCCGACAAAGTCTATTTTCTGCCGGTAAACACACATTATGTCGAGGAGATTATAAAGAAAGAGCGTCCCGACGGTATTCTGTTGGCTTTCGGTGGACAGACTGCGCTGAACTGCGGTACCGAGCTTTATCAGAAAGGCATATTGCAGAAATATGGTGTTAAGGTACTTGGAACATCGGTCGAGGCTATCATGTATACCGAGGACCGCGACCTGTTCGTAAAGAAACTGGATGAGATTCCAATGAAGACTCCTATCAGTGAGGCGGTTGAGACAATGGAAGATGCCATTGCTGCTGCCCATCGCATAGGATTCCCCGTTATGGTACGTTCGGCATACGCGCTGGGTGGTCTCGGCAGTGGTATATGCCGCGACGAGGCCAGCTTCAAGGAACTTGCCGAGAGTGCCTTCACTTTCTCGAACCAGATTCTTGTAGAGGAGTCGTTGAAAGGTTGGAAAGAGATTGAGTTCGAGGTTATCCGCGATGCCAACGACCATTGCTTCACAGTGGCAAGCATGGAGAACTTCGACCCGCTGGGAATACATACAGGAGAGTCTATCGTGGTTGCTCCTACCTGCTCACTTACACCCGAACAGGTGAAGTTTATGCAGGAAATTTCGGTTAAGGCCATACGTCATTTGGGTATTGTGGGCGAGTGTAACATACAGTATGCTTTCAATGCCGAGACAAACGATTATCGCGTAATCGAGGTTAATGCCCGTCTGAGCCGTTCTTCGGCTCTTGCGTCAAAGGCAACAGGTTATCCTCTTGCTTTTGTTGCTGCCAAGATTGCTCTTGGTTATACCCTTGACGAAATTGGTGAGATGGATACCCCCAACAGTGCATACAAGGCTCCCGAACTCGACTACCTCATCTGTAAGATTCCTCGTTGGGACCTTACAAAATTTGCCGGTGTATCGCGTCAGATTGGTTCGAGCATGAAGTCGGTGGGCGAGATTATGTCTATCGGCCGTTCGTTCGAGGAGGTAATTCAGAAGGGTCTGCGTATGATTGGACAGGGTATGCACGGATTCGTCGGTAACGAGCATGTTCACTTCGACAATCTTGACGAGGAGCTTGCTAACCCCACCGACCTGCGTATCTTCTCTATCGCTTGTGCTCTTGAAGAGGGTTACTCTATCGAGCGCATCAGCGAGCTTACAAAGATTGACCCCTGGTTCCTTGGTAAACTGAAGAATATAGTAGATTATAAGTGTGTTCTCGAGGGTTACAACAGTCTCGAAGAGCTGCCTGCCGAAGTTATGCGTAAGGCTAAGGAGCTTGGATTCTCCGATTTCCAGATTGCCCGTTTCGTGCTGAAAGAGGGTAAGAATATGGAGCAGGGTGTGCTCGAGGTACGCAGCAAGCGCAAAGAGATGGGTGTTGTGCCTGCTGTCAAGCGCATTAACACCGTTGCATCCGAGCATCCCGAACTTACGAACTATCTTTATATGACATACGCGGTAAGCGGATACGATATCAACTTCTACAAGACCGATAAGTCGGTAGTGGTGCTCGGCTCGGGTGCTTATCGCATCGGTTCGTCGGTTGAGTTCGACTGGTGCTCGGTTAATGCTGTACAGACTGCACGCAAGCTGGGCTATAAGTCTATCATGATTAACTATAACCCCGAGACTGTCTCTACCGACTACGATATGTGCGACCGTCTCTACTTCGACGAGCTATCGTTCGAGCGCGTGCTTGATGTTATCGACCTTGAGCAGCCGGGTGGTGTGATTGTATCGGTGGGCGGACAGATTCCCAATAACCTTGCGATGAAATTGCATCGTCAGTCGGTGCCCATCCTGGGAACTTCGCCTCTCTCTATCGACCGTGCAGAGAATCGTCACAAATTCTCGGCTATGCTCGATCAGCTTGGTATCGACCAGCCTGCGTGGAAAGAGCTTACAAGCCTCGAGGATATGGAGGCATTTGTCGAGAAGGTGGGCTATCCTGTGCTTGTACGTCCCTCGTATGTGCTTTCGGGTGCTGCCATGAATGTATGCTACAACGAGGACGAACTTAAAGAGTTCCTTGCAATGGCTGCCGAGGTTTCCAAGGAGTATCCTGTCGTTGTATCGCAGTTTATGATGGAGACAAAGGAGATTGAATTCGATGCTGTGGCACAGAACGGCGAGGTTGTAGAATATGCTATTTCGGAGCATGTCGAGTTTGCCGGTGTACACTCGGGTGATGCAACACTCGTGTTCCCTGCACAGAAAATTTACTTCGAGACTGCACGTCGCATAAAGAAAATCAGCCGCCGCATTGCCAAGGAACTTAATATCTCGGGTCCCTTCAATATTCAGTTCCTTGCCAAGAACAACGAGGTAAAGGTTATCGAGTGTAACCTGCGTGCTTCGCGTTCGTTCCCATTTGTTTCAAAGATACTTAAGCGCAACTTTATTGAGACTGCTACACGCATTATGTTGGGCGCTCCCTATAGTCAGCCCGATAAGTCGGCATTCGACATCGACTGGATTGGTGTAAAGGCTTCGCAGTTCTCGTTCAGCCGTCTGCATCAGGCCGACCCCGTTCTTGGTGTTGATATGTCATCTACCGGTGAGGTGGGTTGCATCGGCGACGACTTCGAAGAGGCTCTGCTCAATGCTATGATTGCAGTAGGTTATTCGGTTCCAAAAAAGAACGTAATGGTATCTTCGGGTGCAGCAAAATCTAAGGTCGACCTGCTCGATTCTTCACGTGTACTTGCAGCCAAGGGTTATAATATATATGCTACAATGGGTACTGCAAAGTTCCTTAACGAGCATGGCATAAATGCACAGCCTGTAATGTGGCCCGATGAGGATCCCAATGCCGAGAACAATGTGATGCAGATGATTGCCGACCATCGCTTCGACCTTATCATAAATGTTCCCAAGAACCATACAAAGCGTGAGTTGACAAATGGTTATCGTATACGTCGTGCGGCTATCGACCATAATATCCCGCTTATTACAAATGCTCGTTTGGCAAGTGCATTCATCCGTGCATTCTGTAAGATTGATGTCAATGAGATTCCTGTAAAGAGTTGGGACGAGTATAAGTAAGAATCTTCTTAGGTTTTCAGATAATATTGGCATTGCCTGCGGAATTCCGCAGGCAATGTTTTTTCTTAATTTTTCTGAAAAATAGTGTGTCGTGTGTGCAATTAATCGTGATGTATATTATCTTAGTGGCGAAAAAATGTAAAAGACTATGAAATATCTTAAAACTTTTATGGGTGGCCTCTGTATGGTGGCTGCGGTGTCATGCGGTGGCGGTGCTGCCGATAACAATGAGTGTACAGATGCTTGCAGTGTATCTTCGTCGAAGGCTGTTATAGAGAATATTATGGCGCGTCGCAGTATACGCAGCTATAAGCAGCAGGCTGTCTCGCGAGATACAATGAAGGTAATCTTGGAGTGTGGTATAAATGCTCCCAACGGACAGAATAAGCAGTCGTGGGAGGTGCGTGTGGTGGACAACCCCGAGACAATGGAGTTTATAAAGGAGGCAATGTCTGAAGGACGTGATGTAAAGGTGGGTTCTTGCTTCCGCGGAGCACCTGTGATGGTATTCATTGCGCGTGACCCGTCGTATGACTTCTCGGCATACGATTGCGGATTGCTTGCCCAGAATATGATGCTTTCGGCAACCTCCTTGGGTGTCGGCTCAATATGTCTTGGCAGCCCGATACGTTTTATCAATGATAGTCCCAAGAAGGATGATATTCTTGGTAAATTGGGCTTTAGCGAGGGGTATGAACTTTGTCTCTGTGTTGGTTTCGGCTATCCTAATGAGACTCCCGATGCCAAGCCTCGCGATTGGAACAAGGTGAAATTTGTCGATTGATTTTTATTGCCGACAGCGTAAAAAGGCTATGGTTAGGGTTGCCATATTGTTTCAATAAACAACAGAAATACTTTAATATTATTTATTATAACTGTCCGATAAAACTTTTTCAGTCTATATTGCTTTAAAAACCCCAACCGTTGGGCGGGCGATTGGAAATCGCCCCTACTGTTCGCGAAGATTAACGTGGAGGTAATTCTTTGATGCCTCATTGCTTGTAGGGGCGATTTTCAATCGCCCGCAATACCGCGAATATTAAAAACTATTGGTGTCCGGTAAAACTTTTCAGTCTCTCATTTAGGCTTGTTTGCTAAATTCAGCCTTTCATTGTTATTTTTCTCCTATTTTTCGTGCCGACGAAAAGTAGGCAAAAGGCTCTGCTTCGTCAATAGCACTTCTTGGGATTATTCTATTTTTACCGGACACCAATAATTATTTATACACTCGATAATTAAAGTTCAGTTTCGTCTGTGAACATATTAAATTAACGTCCCGAGAAAAATTTCTCGGGACGTTAATTTAATTATTATCCGATTGTTGATATTAGTCGATTGAAATCTCATCGACAAACAAGAAACCGTAGTTACCACGGCCACCGTGCCACTCGGGGATGCTGTGCTCTACAAGAACCTTTACCTTTACATAGCGTGCCTTTACAGGTGCAAAATCTATGCTGTGTGTGTAAAGCTGATTGGGGTTAGCCTCGGTCATTGCGGGGTATTTCTCGTCGAATACGTTGGTGTACTCCTTGCCATCTTCTGACACTGAAACGGTGATTCCGCGTGCTCCGAAAATCCAATCGCCCTTCTCGACGTTGGTGTTGAAACTTACATTCTTAATCTCCTCGGATGCTTTAAGGTCGATAATAGCCTCTAAATCATTAGCTCGGAAACCTAACCAACGGCCTGTGCGGTAGTTGTTGTTACCTTTAAGACCATCGACAAGGGTGGTAGCGCCCTCGAACTTGTACTGCTCGTTGATGGGCTGTACCATCTCAATGGGCTTTGCTGTAGCCTTGTTGAATGTGAATGTCTCGCCGAATGTTCTTGTCTCGCCGCGAGGACCGAATCCCTTAACCTTTATTGTGCAGCTTTCCTTTATCTGTACGGGGCCTGTGTACTTGGGTGATGCTGTTGTAGGCTCGGTGCCGTCGAGGGTGTAGTGTACGTCGGCATTGTCTATTGTGGTGAATGTTGCTACAATAGCGCCATTCTCGGTATCGGTAGCGAATGAGGGATTAATGTCGAAGATGTGCTTTGCATAGTTGTACTTGTAGATATCGTACATTGCGATGAGGGGCATAAGACGGAACTTGAAGTCCTCGTAGTCCTTGTTCTCGGGCTTGCACCACTGTACTTCGGCAAGGGCTGCCATACGGGGAAGCTCCATATACTCTACGTGAGTGTATGTGGGAACATACTCGGTCCAAAGGTTGGCCTGTACACCGATGATGTGCTTCTGCTCCTCGGGGGTGAGTCGCTTGTCGTAAGGCTCGAAGCTGTATACCTTCTCAATGGGGAGGTAACCGCCGATGGCAAGAGGTTCGTCGTCGGTGTATTTTGTCTGGTAGTAGTCGAAGTACATATAATCAGTGGGCGACATAATACAGTCGTGACCCTGCTTAGCAGCCTCAATACCACCCGATACACCGCGCCATGAGTGAACTGTGGCATTGGGGGCAAGACCACCCTCGAGAATCTCGTCCCAACCGATAATCTGACGACCTTTGCTGTTGAGGAACTTCTCGGCATGGTTGATTACGAAACTCTGAAGATACATCTCGGCGCTGTGCTTCTTGTCGCCCTTGATGCCGAGCTTCTTGATGCGAGCCTGACATTTGGGACATTTCTCCCATTGTGTCTTGGGACACTCGTCGCCACCGATGTGAATATACTCCGAGGGGAAAATATCAATAACCTCGGTGAGTACATCCTCGATGAATCCTAGGGTAGCGTCGTTACCTGCGCAGAGTACGTTATCCGATACTCCCCACATTTTCCACACCTCGTATGGGCCACCGGTGCAACCAAACTGGGGATATGCAGCAAGTGCGGCCTGCATGTGTCCGGGAAGGTCAATCTCGGGGATTACGGTGATGTGACGCTCGGCTGCGTAGCGTACAATTTCGCGGCAATCGTCCTGTGTGTAGATGAAAGGACCGTAGTGCTGTCCGTCATACTTGCCACTGTTGCGGCCGATAACTGTCTCGTCGCGCTCGGCTGCTACTGTAGAGAGCTTGGGGTATTTCTTTATCTCGATGCGCCAACCCTGGTCGTCGGTGAGGTGCCAGTGGAAACGGTTGATGTTGTGAAGTGCCAACATATCGATGAAACGCTTTACCGAGTCCATGGTGAAGAAGTGACGTGATACGTCGAAGTGTGCTCCACGATAAGAGAAACGGGGATAGTCGTTAACCTCTACTGCGGGGAGGTTGATAGAGGCGCACTGCTCGGCAGGAAGTGACTTGCGCAGTGTCTGTATTCCGTAGAATACGCCTGCAGCCGAAGCACCTGTGATGTTTACTCCGTCGGCATTAACTGTGAGTTTGTAACCCTCTTTGTTGTCGCATACGTCGCCGATGGCGAGTGTGATGGCCTTGGCGCTTGCTGCATCAGTGGTCTTAAGCTCAAGCCCTGTCTTCTCCTTGATATACTGTGCAAGGAACTGAGCGTTGCGCTGCATAGCCTCGTCTCCCTGATAGACGATGGGGGTCTGAGCACTCATCTCAAAGCCTGAACCGTTTGTTGCTGTAATCTCTTGAGGCAGAGGTACTACGCGGTAGTCTGCTGTCGGGGTGTTGTCGGAGCAAGAGAGCAATCCGCAACAGAGGAATAGAATTCCGAATGCAAATTTTTTCATACGTTTGTGTTTATAAATAATTGGTTAATTATGATGCGTGTTAATTCTTTTCTTTTGGAAAATGATTTTAATTTATCTCATTGCGCTGCGAGTATAGTGTATATTCGCTATTTACAGCAAATATAGTAAAAAAGTATTAAATATCTTATATGCCGACAATAATAAAATATTGTCTCTCCTTTTTTTTGCTCATAAGCAAAAGTTCCTCTTACCGTCAGATAAGAGGAACTTTTGTGTAAGTGGCTTTTTTATGTAAAAATCTGTATGAGCAGCAGGCCGGTTGCAATGGATACCACTGTGGTTATCAGTCCGGGCATCATAAACGAGTGGTTCAGGACCCAACGCCCAATTCCGGTGGTTCCTGTACGGTCGAAGTTGATGGCTGCAACAACGGTGGGGTAGTTGGGGATAAAAAAGTAACCGTTTACAGCCGGGAACAGAGCTATCATCATCATTGGTGATATTCCAAGGGCCAGGCCAAGGGGGGCGATGGCACGTATTGTGGCCGCCTGACTATAAAGTAGTATCGACATTACGAAGAGGGCAAGGCCAAAGAGCCATGGCATCTCTTTTACAATTCCCTCGATTGAGGCTGTCAGCTGTCCTATATTGCCACTGATAAAGGTGTCGCCCATCCATGCTATTCCGAATATTGCTATCACTGCCTGCATTCCGGCTGGGAAGATGCTGCCTTTGGTGGCGGCAATGCCGTCGGTGCGGGTGAGTAACAGTATCAGTGCAGCGGCACTCAGCATAAGTATCTCAATGATTATGGGCATTCCTACTGTCGTTCCGTCAAAAGTGGGGCGCATTGTGGGGATAGAGCCGAAAAGAACTATCAGCAGAGTGGCACTAAGAAAAATGGCTACCGATATTCGTGCGTTGAAGAGGTTTTTTACAGTGGTACTTCCTTGTTGCTCTTCTTTGAAGATACCTTCTCGCACGCGACGCTGATATTCGGGGTCATCGACCAACTCTTTGCCTACGCGCATCGAGAAAATAGCTCCTACGAGTACGCCTATGAGAGTAGCAGGAACGCATATCTTTAGAATATCGAACAGGGATATGTCGAATCCGGCAAGCAGGCCTAACAGGGCAACTGTTGCTGCAGAGATGGGGCTTGCGGTTATTCCTTGCTGCGAGGCAATTACGGCAATGCCCAAAGGACGCTCGGGACGTATCTTGCTGTCGGCGGCAACTTCGGCAATGACGGGAAGCACCGAGTAGGCTACATGTCCTGTTCCGGCAAGGAATGTGAGGGTGTAGGTTACTATGGGGGCAAGGATTGTTACGTGTGAGGGATTACGGCGCAGTATGCGCTCGGCAATCTTTACCATGTAATCGAGTCCTCCTGCTGCCTGCATACATGATGCTGCCGATATTACAGCAGCTATCATTAGCATTACGTCTATCGGTGGGGAGGTGGGCTGTAGTCCAAAAACGAATGTGAGAATGGCGAGGCCTACGCCGCCCATTACTCCAAGGCCGATACCACCGAGTCGGGCTCCGATTATGATTGCTGTGAGTACAAATAACAGTTGTATGAGCATTGCTTTATGCGTTTTATGGTTTCTTTTGCGAAGATATGAAAATTATTGGAGAAACAGCAATGTAATATCAAACAGCTTGCGAGACTGTGCCAAAATCTTTTTTTCTGGCACAGTCTCGCTCATTTACCGCATTGGCGGTACCTTATCCTATGGCAATGGTCCGGTTGCTATGTTGTGGTTCTGCGGCTGCTTTCTTGGGTATCTGTATTATCAGTACTCCGTTGTTCATTTTTGCCTCTATCTTCGAGGTCTCTACGTCCTCGGGCAGTAATAAGGTCTGTTTGAACTTTGTATAAGAGAATTCGCGGCGCAGATAGCGTCCTTTTGGCTCCTCGCTCTCTTTGGGCTGTTTGTTCTCTTTTTGGTCGCAACACTGCTTCTCGTCCTTGCAGTTGCAGTTTTTCTCCATTGTGATGCATAGGTTGTTGTCGCTGTTCAGGTGGATGTTGAAGTCCTCCTTTGTCATACCGGGTGCGGCAACCTCTACTGTATAGCACTTCTCGCCTTCGAGGACATTTATCGCAGGGGCTGTGCTACTGCTGTGAATCAACCAATCGTTGTTGAAGAAATCGTTAAAAATGCTGGGAATCCATCCTTGTGGTGTTCCACGTCTTACGGGCATACTCATTTTTTTCTCTTTTTAGTTGTTTATATTAGGGTAATTGTTTTTTGACGTAACGGTGCCGAGGATGGTTACGGTACAACCTGCCGCTGACGTATGCAGGGTGTGTCGGGCTGTTGTATCGCCTCTTCTTTGAGGTCCCACCCAACGGCACCGTTGTATAATTATAATGCCTCACCAACCTTGAATGTTCGGTCGGTGAGGCATTTTTTGTGTTTTTTAATATTGTGGTGTTTTTTGCCTATTTTTATCTGTTATTCAACAGTAGGGGCGATTTTTAATCGCTCGCCCAGATGCTTATATTGAATTGACACTTTTATATAATATGAGCTGTTCCCTCAATCTCTATAAGCAGCTCGGGACGACAGATGTCGCTTACAAGATAGTGCTTCAATGGGGTGGGATAGTGCTGCTCCATATATTGCTGTACCTGCGGAATATCGTCTCGGTGTTTCACATATATGCGCAGAAAATCGTATTCTGTATCGTTGCAGAGGGCAGGGATGTTCTCTTTGGCTACTAAATGATTCATTATTTGCATCGTAGCTTCGGTCTGTGCGAGGATATCGTTGCTCTCGGAACTTGCTTCGCCACGTATGGCTGCTGTTCCCGAAATGTGTATTGTTGTTCCTGTTATACGTGCGCGTTCGAATTTGGGTGTTGTCTTTTCGGGAAGTGTCGCCTGTGTGTTCTGCGCAAGTACTTTCTGTGAATAGCTGTGTGCTGCTATTTGCAGGGGATTGTCTATCGGACTGTTTGTGCCTTTTCCTTGCACTGCATAGAGGTCGACCATAACACCGCCGGCGCTGCTGCCAATGCCTGTGGCGGCAGGGTAGCCGTTGTCCCACTCTGCTGCCGAGTAGAAGATGCTGCGTGCATCGTTGAACTCTTGATAGTTCTGACTGCCGTCGTTCTCTACGGTAATACCTTCGATGTAGTTCCACTGACGGTAGATGTCGTTAGCCGAGAAGCGGCTTTCGCCGAGTATCTTCGCTATGCAGCCGAATATTTCGGTCGATTGTGTAAATGTGCTTCCGTTTATGCTATCGGGAATAATGCCGCTTGTCATTAACTCTCGTGTGCCGTTGCTCTCGAGGATTATATAGTTGGTGCGGCGGATTATTGTTGCTTCTTGCTCGAGGGTGATGACCTCGGCTGTAAGGTGCCCCGAGGCTGTATGTTGAGCTACATAGCTCACAAGAGGTGTGTCGGTGGGGAAATGTTTGCAGGTGCTATCAATAAGTATGCTCCTGTTCTTAAGATACTCCTCATTTCCTTCAGCTCCTGCAAAAAAAACAATCTTTAGTATTCTCTTTTCTGTTGAGATTTTATACAGAATCTCTTGTGCCATTTTCTCTATGGTACCTGCTTCTGTGGCTTTGTATAAGTGTTTGTTTTTTGCGAGCATGCTTTATGGTGGAATAAAAACATGCGAAGATACGAAAAATAATTGAGCTTATTTCTATAAAATAGTAAGAAGCTGCTTAAATTTCTATAAAACAATATTACTGTCCGGTAAAAATAGAATAATCCCAAGAAGTGCTATTGACGAAGCTGATATTGCCACTTTTACAACAAAATACTAAAGCAAGCCCACTTTTTCATAAAATTATAAGGTTGTTCATTGGTGCGCCGTATGAAAATTAGTAGAAGCTGTTTAAATTTATATCGTCAAGTTTTTTATAGAGCAAAAATTGGATGTTTATTTATATTTTAAGGGCGCATAGCGGGCTATGTAACCGCAAAAAAGAAACAAACAGGCATTTTTGAATATAAAAAA
>JAZNEI010000062.1:0-30183 GCA_045588485.1 Bacteroidaceae bacterium
GATAAAGCAAATAGATAACAATACCCCTGAAGAGGAACTTCTTGTCCACGATTTAGAGAATTATATAAACAGTATGCAACCTGTATTAAAGGAGACTATAAAACTAAGAATTTCGGGATTGAGTTATATAGATATTGCCAAGCAATTGAACTTACCGATAACAACTGTAAAGAATCGGTTGTTCATTGCAAAAAGAGTGATAAGGAAACGATTGAAAGAGTAAAATATATTAAGGACTTTATACATTTAGAAAGTGTTTGCCATCAAAAAAAAAATAACAGTTTGCCAATAATTATTTAGGTAATTATATGGTAATTTACACAAGGTTGTCATTCGGGATGATTCTTTACATATTGCGTAATTTTTTATATAATTGCCATTATTTTAAAATAGATTATTTATTTAGAAGTGAATCCCAAAGGTTTTATTCAACCTTTGGGGTTCACTTCTAAACTCTTAAAAGACAAAGTATTTCTTGATTTATAAGATTGAATTACTCGTTGGTAACCTTTACCTCCTCTACTCCATCTATTGCCGAGATATTAGCAATAACCTCGAGTAGTTCGGCCGAAGAGTGTACCTTGAATTGCATCGAACAGGTAACAATTTCGTCGACACACTCGGTGAGTATTCTTGTTAGTGACAATCGCAGGCGATTTGTTATACAGTCTATAAGGTCACTCAACAGATGATAGCGGTCTATTGCCGTTACAACAATTCCTACGGGATAGAGGAAATTATCGTCCTCCTCGAAATTGACAGCCACAATATCGTCTCCGTGCTGCGAAGCAAGACGTATAGCTGTCTTACAATCGCGACGGTGCAGTGTGATTGTACCATCTTCGGCCTTGAATCCTATTACTTCATCACCTGGCAACGGATTGCAGTTAGGGCAGCGCTTATAGGGAATTTTCTTCTGCTTATTAAGGATGCCGTGTAAGTGTGTTTTTGCCTTGTATGTGCGCACGTGGTCGAGCCAATCGGGTGAGGGGCTTACATTTTCATTAGAGCCTATCTCGACGCAATCGCCCGATGTTAGTTGTGTCTTTACCGATACAAGACGGCCGTTTACACGCGCATACTGCGCATGCTCGGCAAGTTTGCTGTGTATTTCAAAGGCAAAGTCGAGTGCAGTGGAGTCTTTTGGTAATATAACAGCCTGCCCATGCGGGGTAAAAACGGTTATATCATCATTGTAGAAAGAGGATGTTATTCCGTCCATATACTCTACCTCCTTGCGGTGGTTGGCAATATCCTTAAGCAACTCTTTGAATTTCTCAATCCAATTGGCTATATTGCCTTCGTTGCGCTCGGAGAGACATCCGAACTGCGACTTACGCACCATACGTTCGGACGAAATATGAACCTCTTCCCACACTCCCGAATCGGTGAGCAGCTTCACGTGGAAACTCTGATAACCGTTCTCTTTGGGCGAGTCGATGTAGTTGACGACGCTGCCGGGCTTCTCTTTGAAGCGGTCGGTGAGCATTGAATATATTCTGAGACTCATATCCTTCTCGGAGTAATCGCCGTAAGGATATATTATGCGTACGTAATATTTTCCCTGTACGTGGTTGAAGTCGCAATTTGCGGCATGCATCTTTTTCCAGATGCTGTAAGGACCACGGCTCACAATCTCGGTACGTGCCAAGAGAATATCATTATCGCTGAGCATCTTCTCAATCTTGGCAATGAATCCCGAAAGCGCAGTCGTCTTTTCGCTCATCTCATTTTCGACAAGCTGAGCCATCATAGCATAGTCACGCGGACAGCGGAAGCGGAACGAGAGATTCTCGAGTTCGCGTTTGATGTGATATAGTCCCAGACGGTGTGCAAGAGGTGCATAGAAATAGTCGGTCTCACCAGCTATCTTCATCTGCTTGTCGGGACGCATGCTGCTGAGCGTACGCATATTATGCAGACGGTCGGCAAGTTTAATGAGAAGTGCACGAATGTCGTACTGCAAAGAGTCGAGCATCTGCTTGTAGTTGTCAATCTGTTTCGATGACTCGTAATGTGTACGTTTTTTCTTCGTCACCACATTTACAAGGAATGCAACATCATCGCCGAAACGCTCACGGATATCCTCAATGGTATAGTCGGTATCCTCAACCACATCGTGCAAAAAAGCAGCGATTATGGGGTCGGGGCCAAGGCCCAATTCCTCGGCTACAATACGCGCCACAGCAAGCGGATGCATAATATAAGGTTCACCCGATTTACGACGCTGCTCCTTATGCGCCTCTTTTGCCAAAAGATATGCCTCGCGGATGCGTTTTACATCCTCGGAACCTAATCGGCGAGCAAGAAGAGCCAATAGTTCATCTACTCCACGGTCAATTTCTTTGTATTCCATAGCTATAAGATTTATTCTACAATAATATAGTTGTTAACCTATATTTTGCCGTCCCGTACATTTAATGAGGAATCTTAAAGAACTAATGTCCGGCTATTTTAGGTCAACTGCTAAAGAACATGACAATATAAATTAAATTATACCAACTTACAAGAGTGCGAATATGGCAAAAAAATATCAACATTCAAACGAAAAGTATAAAAAATACAAGAAAATGGAGAAATACCGACAATTGAAAGGAAATAAATTCTTAGATACAGTTCGGTATATCGGCATAAATGATTAACTTCGCGACGATTTTCGTTTTTATAGGAGTTTTGAATTAAAATTTGAAGATAATATGATAGAACAGATAAACCTATTGTTTGAAGAGGTTAAAGAACTCACCGCTGCCAATGCCGAGGAGCTTGAGGCACTGCGCCTTAAATACCTGAGCAAAAAGGGAATTATTAATGGTCTGATGGCACAATTCCGTGAGGTTCCTGCCGAACAAAAACGCGAGGTTGGTGTAAGACTCAACGAGTTGAAGAGTGCGATACAGGAGCAGTTCAACGCATTAAAGGAGAGCCTTGCAAGCAAGGATGAGGAGTTGTGCGGAATAGACCTCACACGTTCGTCCTACCCTACACGTTTGGGTACACGTCATCCTCTTTCGATAGTAAAAAACGAGATTGTGGATATTTTCGCACGTTTGGGATTCTCTATTGCCGACGGTGTTGAGGTTGAGGACGACTGGCACGTATTCTCGTCGATGAACTTTGCCGAGGACCATCCCGCACGTGATATGCAGGATACATTCTTCATCGAAGCGCACCCCGATATCATTCTTCGCACACACACAAGTAGCGTGCAGAGCCATGTTATGGAGACAAGCAAGCCTCCTATCCGCATCATAGCCCCCGGACGTGTGTACCGCAACGAGGCCATAAGCTACCGCGCACACTGTTTCTTCCACCAGTTAGAGGGACTTTATATCGACAAAAACGTATCGTTCACCGACCTGAAGCAAGTACTTTTGCTCTTTGCACAGGAGATGTTCGGTACAGGCACCAAGATTCGTCTGCGTCCATCATACTTTCCATTCACCGAGCCAAGCGCCGAGATGGACATCAGCTGTAACATCTGTGGCGGCAAAGGTTGTCCGTTCTGTAAAGGAACAGGATGGGTCGAGATTTTGGGTTGCGGCATGGTAGACCCCAACGTTCTTGAACTGTGCGGTATAGACAGCAAGGAATACACAGGATATGCCTTCGGAATGGGAATAGAGCGTATAACCAACCTAAAGTATCAGGTTAAAGACCTGCGCCTATTCAGCGAGAATGATGTACGTTTCTTGAAATTGTTCGAAAGTGCTAACTAAAAAGTTGTTCAAGAAAACCAAAGATACTTTTATAATAAACGCAGTGAGAGTGCGACACTTTCACTGCGTTTATTATAAAGCTTAACCGCGATAAACAAACTATCAAAATAAAACATTATGAAGAAAACAATCATCACTTTACTTACAACAATCGTTATGATGACACAAATTTCTTGCGGTGGCGGAAGCGACCCAAAATTAGCTATTCTAAGCGAGAGCAAAGCCCCCTTTGGTGCTCCCGAGTTCCACCTTTATCAGACAGCCGACTACCTTGAGGCATTCAAGATTGGTATCGAAGAGAAACGTGCCGATATCAAAAGGATTATTGAGAACAGCGAAGCACCTACTTATGCCAACACAATAGATGCGCTGGAACTCAGCGGAGAAAGTCTCGAAAAGGTATCGTCAATATTTTTTAACCTTAACGAAAGCGACAATACCCCCGAGATGACCGAGATTGAGAATGCAGTATCGCCTCTGCTTACCGAACTAAGCGGTTACATCTTCATGAATGACTCGCTCTTTGCACGTATACGTACACTATATGAACAGCGCGAGAGTCTGCACCTTAGCGAAGAGCAGATGATTGTACTCGACAACTACTACCAGCAATTTGTTCGCGGTGGTGCACTGTTGAATGCCGAGGAGAAAGCAAAATTACTCGATATTAACACCAAGCTGAGCCTTGCATCCATCGAGTTCAGCAAGAATCTGTTGGCCGACAGCAAGCTGTTCAAACTTGTAATTACCGACGAGAAAGACCTAAGCGGACTGCCCCAAGGTGTGCGCGACGCGGCAGCCGAAGCTGCAAAGGCCGAAGGAACCGAGGGATGGGTATTTACTCTTGACAAGCCCAGCTGTATTCCTTTCTTGCAATATGCCGACAATCGCGACCTGCGCGAAAAGGTTTACAAGGCATACTATGGCCGTGGTGACAACAATAACGAGAACAACAACAAGGAGGTGATACAACGTATTCTTCAACTACGTCAGCAAAAGGCAAAATTATTGGGATTCAACGATTTTGCAGCATTCACATTGGATGCTAAGATGGCAAAAACCGCAGAAGCAGCAAATAACCTTCTTATGAGCATCTGGGAGCCTGCTGTTCAGCGTGCAAAGGAGGAGCGTGCTGCGCTTCAGGCAATAATAGACATGGAAGGAGGAAAGTTCAAACTACAGGGTTGGGACTGGTTCTATTATACCGAGAAGTTGCGTAAAGCAAAATACTCGCTGAACGATGCCGATATTAAGCCCTACTTCAAGTTGGAGAATGTGCTTGCCGGTGCATTCGACTGTGCACAGCGTCTCTACGGAGTGAAATTTATAGAGCGTAACGACATCCCCGTCTATCACAAAGAGGTGCGTACATTCGAGGTACTCGACAACAAGGATAATCATCTTGCAATATTCTACACCGATTTCTTCCCTCGTCCCAGCAAGCGTGGCGGTGCATGGATGACAAACTTTGTTAACCAGCGTAATATCGGTGGTCCCGAGGTTCGTCCTATGGTAGTGAATGTTTGCAACTTCACAGCACCCACTGGCGACACTCCTGCACTGCTCAATATTGACGAGACACGCACACTGTTCCACGAGTTTGGTCATGCACTGCACGGAATGCTCACAAAGACCCACTACCCCAATGTAAGCGGCACAAGCGTTAAGCACGACTTTGTAGAGTTGTTCTCACAGATTAACGAGAAATGGGCTATTGAGCCTGAGGTAATGCGTACATACGCAAAACACTACCTGACAGGCGAGGTTATCCCCGATACACTCATCGAAAAGATGCAGCGCAGCTCTTATTTCAACCTAGGATTCGAGACAAGCGAGCTTGTAGCAGCAGCATTGCTCGACCTGCGTATGCACACCATTGAGGATTACAGTAACTTCGACTGTAACGAGTTCGAAAAAGAGGTACGCAAGGAGCTTGGCTTTATCCCCGAGATTGAGTATCGCTACCGTAGCACCAACTTCTCACATGTATTCGGTGGCGGCTATGCAGTAGGTTATTACGCTTATCTTTGGGCCGAGGTCCTCGACTGCGACGCATTCGAGTTGTTCAAAGAGCGCGGTATTTTTGATGCCGAGACAGCTGCAAGCTTCAAGATGCTCGTAGAGATGGGTGGCAGCAAGGATCCTATGCGTGAGTATGTTCGTTTCCGTGGTGCACAACCCAACCCCGATGCGTTGCTGCGTGCACGTGGACTAAAATAAATGAGGAAGAATGGAAGATAGAATAGAATTGGCTGTTTCTCTTTTCAAAGAGGGATATAACTGCTCGCAATCGGTTGTTGCAGCATTTGCTGACATGTATGGATTCACACGCGAACAGGCACTCAGAATGGGTGCCTCGTTCGGCGGTGGCATAGGACGTATGCGTCAGACATGCGGCGCAGCCTGCGGTCTTTTCCTTGTTGCCGGGCTGGAGACAGGATGCACCGAGGGACGCAACCGCGAAGGCAAAGAGGCCAACTACATACTAGTACAACATCTTGCCGAAGAGTTCAAGAAGCGTAACGGCTCACTCATCTGTAGCCAACTGCTGGGTCTCGACAAAAATGCCCCTACCCCAACCACTCCCGAAGCTCGTACAACAGAATACTACAAAAAGCGTCCTTGCGTAAAGATGGTAGAGGAAGCAGCACGAATATGGGTAGAATATCTCGAAAAGAATAAGAAAAACAATATTTAACAAGATTCCAACATATTAAATTTGTTGAAAATCACACATTTTCATTGTTTTTTCAAAAAAAAGTATTACCTTTGCAACCGTTTTTGAGGCAACACCTTAAGAACGGTTGTATTTTAAAGATATATAGAGAGTTATCTATATTAAGAAGTTGAATTAAAATTTAAAGGAAATTATGAAAGAATTGGCAGGCGAATTTGCAGGTCGCATTTGGAATGCCCTCAACGAGACAGAGGGTCTCACACTTAAAGAAATCAAGAAGGCTACTAAGCTTAAAGACAAAGAGCTCTACCTGGGTCTCGGTTGGCTTCTCCGCGAGGACAAGATTTTCAACTGTGTTGCAGGTGAGGAGGAGATCTTCGCTCTTAAGTAAGAAGAACCTTATTACTAATAAAAAAACGACAAACATTTTTAAAAATGTTTGTCGTTTTTTTATATCCCACTTTATAAGGTAATCAGGCCTTAGTAAACAAACTTATTAACCTACAAGACATTCAAGGACTGAAGGCTAATGATAAATAAAATAGTCTGTACCGTTACTTTATGGTACAGACTATAACAATTCCAAAGAATTACATTTATCAGTTAAACGGGTCGTTCTCTTCGCGACGCTGAGTGTGCGAGGGTGATATAACCTCCTCGGGATAGTATCCTTTAATATAGTATCCTTTATCGCGCATCTTACCATCTACAATATCGCCAACAGCACCACCCTCAGTTGTCTCACGATACAACTCTTCGTAGTCACGTGTATAATCGGGGTCGGGAACAACATTCACTATGAATTTCAACTCCTTTACACCTTTGGGTTCTATATTGCCATAAATGCGTATTGTGTGACGCACCTCGCCTACATTCTTACGACTATTGTATTTCATGTGAAGATAGCTGTTGCCGTTGGGAGGCACAAGACGCTCGGCATCCTGGTCAACGACTATGCAACCACATGAAGTGTGGATATCCTGAATTATCAGAGGTTCTTCACCGGTATTCTCTATATTGTATAATATACTCAACTCCTCGCCCTGCCTTATAGGAAAATAGTGACGTACCGAATCCTCAACGAATACTGTTGTATTACGTATCAAGCGCTTGCATCCTGTTGTTCCTGTAAGCAATGCTATCATTGCCAATACGAATATAAGTTTTCTCATAATCATTCTTTTATTAGGTTTATCTCATCAATGGCTATATGGTATCGACCCGATGAGTATAATTTCAGTGTTATGTTTTTTTTGCTTAACTGGTCTCCAAGTCTCTCTTTCCACTCGATAAGCTGAGGGCCATCCTTGTGTTCCGCTTTAGGTTTATATTGTGCTACGACTTTATCACCTGTACATATCTCTATTTTTGATGGTAACTCAATCTTGTGACGAGGCAAAGAAAGAAAGTTCATCTTCAGCACACTTGCACCTTTCGCAGACAATTCAATACTTACCTCGTGTTCGGGTATAATGTTCCATCCATAGAAATAACTGTTAGGAATACCCGGAGTACCGTCGGTGAGTCCTTTGAAGACTTGTTTCCCATTCTCTGAAGCTACGATAAGTTCCTTGCCATAAAGAGTATTGAAGCTATACTTTTCCTGTAAGATATATTTTCTCCAGCTCTCGACATAATCGGCACTCTTATCGCCGACCTCGTTTATCCTGGTCAATTCAAATGCCTTATACCCATCGTTAAATATTGCAAGCAGTTCATGCACGTACGGATTAACCTGCACGCGGTCATCTTTAAGAGTAGCAAAGCCATACTCTCCGTATCCTGCATTACGGGCTATCTCAAGGCGAGTAAAAGTGAGCGCTGTTATAAGTTTACGCAACATGTATGCCTCTTCCTCATCTGCTCTGTTCTTTAGAACCGTTATTGTGTCATAGAACTCAATGAAACTCTCGGGTTCGAGAAAAACATCTATTTTCTCATCTATTCCACCGTATATGGGTATAACCTTATCGGTACTTTCCTCGTTTCTGAGCAGACTGCAATAGTAGTCCGAGATAATCTCTCCTGCGACATGATAGGTGCGGCAAAAATAGTCCTTAACGAGTGACTCGACATTAGCATCGGGATTCATCATAAGAACTGCAAGCAGATTGGTATGCATATCCTCAAATGTAGAATAATCGTATCCGCTACCATTAAGGAAGATACCTTTTATACCATTATCACGATATATCTTAAACCTGCGCTGCATCGATTTCAGTATTGGGTAAGGTGTAAAATAGTCGTCATAATTGTTTATATAATCCCATACATAGATATTCTGTGTCTTTGCACTCCAAGCCTTTATTGTTTTTTCGAATTGTGAGACATTCTTGCCTTTTAGTTCTTTTCCGGGTTGCCACTCTATTGCACTCACTATGACACCTGCATTCTGTGGCAACTCGTATTTGCAGGGCTTGTCGGTGGTGTGGTAGGCCGAGGTAAAGAAAGTGTGTTTGGGAAAGTGTGCAGCCAATTTTCTTATCATTTTGGTAACTGCGGGAGTGGCATTACCCACTGTATTACCTACACCCTGACAATGAGCACACATACAAACGATATTATTATCATTTGGCAATATGGCAAAGTTATATGAAACGTCTTTGCCATCACCGCAATTGTCGACAATATAATCACATATATATTTATACAATTTATCGGAACTGAAACAGAACTGAGACGACACACGCTGTCCCTCGTGATAGGCATACACACTTCTATCGGGTTCACCGGGCAAAGTCTGAGCAATATTGTGTCCCCAAATACCCCAATCGGTATCGATATTGTTAAGTCCCAACACACCGCGTGCATCTTCATTACGATTAGTCGGTGAATATATAGCTCTGTACCCGAAAGGGAAGTTGCCTACAGTATCACAAAACGACATTATGGTAGCAGGTAAGTCGTAAATAGGAAAACGCTCATCTGTATCACCTACTAAACGCATATATTGATGCAACAGCCATATCATTATGCGTTCGCTACGCGCAACAAGATGTATACCTTTCTCATCGTTCTTGACCTTGAAATCGTCATTGGTCTCTTCGTCTATATGTACCGTTATAAAGCGGCTGTCGGCTATATCAAAGATATCATAAAATACAGGAGCATTATCACCACCTCCACGATGCCTCAAATGTTTAAATAGATATTCCGACCATTTCAAATCTTTCTTACTATCATAATCTTCGGGCACCACAATATACACCTCACCATCGCCATTATATGTTGCAACTTTTCCGGCACAACTTATGCTTGCAATGGTGCTGAGTACTAAAAATGCGACCCAAATATATTGTTTAGAAAGATATGAAAATCTGTACATATCCATTGTATAAATTTCTGTATTGTGTTGCTACTTTGCCATCACCCAGATGTTTTTGGTCGTAGAGGGTATTCCATATTCCAAGAAGTCCCAATGACAGGTTGGGAGTAATCAGATATTGCCCACCGAGGCTCACATAGGTATTCATGTGAGAAAAGGAGGTTGATATGGAGTAAAGGTCTATAATATTAAGTTCGGGGGCAGTACCGAATCCTGCTGCTGCTGTCACCGAGGTGCGTCCATCGTCAAGAGGAGAGTATTTTGCCTTTGCCTGCATATTGAAGAACAGCTCGGAATCGTACATAATAAGCGCTCCAGCTGCTGTGAGTGTAAATGGCTCTAATACTTTATTTGCTGCTGCACTGAAATTAAGCAGATTCTTGTCACCCAGCAGACGGCGATAGCCAAGGCCCGCATCGACATACCAATCGTTCTTAAAATAACGTGTTGCTCCTATGTTGGCTATAAATTTAGGAAAATAGCTACAACCCGCGCCTAACGAGACATTTCCTGTCCACTTACTATTGAATTCTCGTGTAAAGCCTAAAAGCAACTGATAACCGGTGCCTCCATCATCCTCATCGGTTGGCTCTTCTTCGTTCCAAAATAGCGAGCCGTTACGTCCTGAATAGTTGAGACGTGCCGAGTAGGTGTTACGTCTGCCTACCCTCTCGTAACCTATGCTTGCCACGCTCGTAAGTACATCCTGTTCACTGAAACGCGCCTGCATATATTCGTAATCGATACGGTTCTTGTTCGATTTATAACGTAAACCTTTCAGTTTGGCGACATACTCGGATACCTCAAGCGGTGATGGCTCGTAGTACTTCTGATAATGGTATGCCGAGTCGTAACGATGATTGTACTCAAAAAGCAGTCCTTTGGTATAAAGCAAGCTTTTATTACCGGGGTTATACTTGAGTGCGTTCTCTATAGTAGCCATTGCCTCGGTGTGTTTATTGTTTTTGGCTTGCTTGATGGCAAGCAGCTCGCAACTACCCGAGTAGGCACTTATATAATCGATATTTCCGTTAAAGCTATCAATATTACTACGTAACAACTCAACCGACTTTTCATACTCTTCACCACGATTGTAAACAGCAGCCTGTTTTACCATAAAATGAGGGTCATTGGGAAAAGCCTCGCGTCCTAATGCTGTGTATTTGTCGAATCCTGCATTATCACCCATCTGTCCCGATATATTTACGGCATAGAGCAAGCCTAAATAGTTCTTTGGTTCATACTCCAACAATTGTATCGCTACAGAATAGGCTTTGGTGTACTCTCCACTCTCCATTTTCTCTTTTATGTATGGTACAGCAAGTTCTTCGTATCCGTTTATATAAATCTGTCGGTCTATAGTATCAACAGCGTTTATAATTGCACTGTTGTATATCTGTAATGCATCCTCTTTGCTCCCCAGTCCGTAGAGTAGTTCTGCCTCTTTATGCATACTCTCATCAGCTGTCAGCATAGGTTTTATGTAGGTGTATGTATCGTACGCCTCTTCGTACTTCTTTGTTGCTATATAGCAACTGTACAACTTATTCAGTGCTGCATTTGTAAGATCAACATCTACACCTGAACCTATTACATATTTCAGTTCGGGAATTGCCTCGGTGTAAGCCCCACTGGTTGTAAGTGTCTCGGCAAGTGCCAATTTGTGTGTACACAGCGAAAAGGCAATATCATAGTCATTGGGAAAATCTTCGTGCAGTTTCGAAAGAATGCTTACCGCCTGCTTATCATTACCCATAGAACGATAAAGTTCATACTCCATATAACGTATCTTCTTATCGTTGATACCGTATATACGTTTTGCTTCTTTAAGGTAGTATATAGCATCTTGATGATATCCGCGCATTATAGCTGTTCTTAAAAGGAAATCGAGTGCCTCACGGTTATTCTTATTCTTCTCGAATATTTTGCCATAAATAGTATATGGCTCGTTGTTATGTTCCTGCCTTGCAGTCTCAAGCAGGAGTTCGTTGTAAAGTGCTCTTGCCTCGGGTGTATTATATCCGCTATTGATAAAATACTGCACACGAGCCATTGCCAACGAAAGCTGACCATTCTCGTTAAGAATACCAACTTTCTTACGCAGCAGGGTTATGTTACCCGGATTCTCGGCAAGTGCAACCGATGCTTGCTCAATGGCCTTATTCATAAGATGTGCATTATAATAATGATTTATCAGTGCCAACTGATACTCAATATTATTGGGGTCGATGCTTACAAGTTCACGTAAGGTATTACCCACGGCAACAAGATTACCCTCTTGTTTTTGTTTTGCATACTCCACCTCGAGCTCATAGAAATAGGCATCTTTAATCTGTACATTATTGGGATATATCTGTTGCAGACGTTTGAAAAGACGTGTAGCCTCTCTTGTATTACCTTGTTTCTTGTATAGTTCTATTTTCTTACGCCATAGTCCTTCCCAATAGGGGTTTACCTCAAGAAGTTCATTAATGTAGCATATAGCCGATGAGTAGTTACCGGTTATATCTTCGACCGTAACAAGCATCTGCTTGGCTTCTACATTATTGTAGTTTGCATTAACGGCCTTTACAAGATAGAAACGTGCCCTATCATACTCCTCTTCGTGCAACCAATATTTGCCGGCAAGAGTATTCAGATTACTATCGTCAGGAAAACGTTTGAGACCACTATCGAGCACTTTTTTTCCACTCTGCCACTGTTCATCGCCAAACATTTCTTGTACTTTATCGTAGTATTCAACAGGAAGGGTTATTCTTGACCTCTCATCTGCCGCAGCCGGTATAGCTGCAAACAGCAACAATACGAACAATATACCAAATATTTTGTTTACCGTTTTTTCCATCTTATCGTTTATTTATTTGTGTTGTCCTGCTCTGTTGAAGGGTTAATATTTTCGTTCAACGGCTCATTTATGTTAGCGGCACCCGCTTCTTTCTTGAAGCCCTTGCGTTTCATCTCGCCCCATTTGAAGTCTCGAGATGTAAGGTAGCTAAAATATCCTTTCAATGCAAAGAACACTGTCAACGGGTGATATATAAATGCCTCGAACAATGATGGCACTGCAAGCCAAGCATACCAACGACGTTTAACATATACACGTCCTATGTAGTTGTCATAGTTTATACACATTGTATTTACAAACTGCATGAACATATATACGGTAAATAACAGAAGCCAGAATGTTGTCCAGTTTACGGCACCCGATATAATAAGGAACAGAAGGACAAAAAATCCCACACACTCTATTATAGGCCCGAGAAATTCGAAGATGAAGAGGTAAGGCAATGTTACCGTTCCGTAAACACCATATTTGCGGTTGAAGACAATATCCCAATAGAGGTGGAAGAACTGGAAAAGACCACGCCCCCAACGTGTACGTTGACGGTTGAAAATTGTCAGTGTTGACGGTCCTTCGGTCCAGCATACTGTCTGCGGCACCTGTGTTACCTTATATGGAGTCTTAGTATGGTACATATATGCAGTCATACGGGCTATCATATCCATATCTTCGGCCATTGATAGTCCGTGATAACCTCCGACACGTATAGCAATATCTGTATCGAAAAGTCCGAAGCCTCCCGAGACATTTGGCATTCCTCCAATAGCTGCCCACCACGTCTTTCCTATGAGAAACGAACGCATATACTCCAACTCCTGGAACATTGGCAAAGGCGACATTGGTGGACGTATCTCGCTCAAACGTCCCTCCTTCATAGTACATCCATTAGCCATACGCATGGTGGCACTCACTGCAATGACACGTTTGTCCGACGAGAGTACATCCCAAATAAGATAGTAAAGACCCTGTGGATTAAGTACACAGTCTACATCGGTACATACAAAATAGGGATACTGTGCTACATTTACTCCTGCATTCGATGCATCGGCTTTTGTTCCGCCATTCTCTTTATCGACTACAACAAGTTGCTTATACTTCTCGTTAGTACTTTTAAAAAGACGTTTATAGGGTTTTGTCTTTATATATTCGATATAATTATAGGGGACCTCGACAAGATCGAAGTTTTCGATAAGTTTTTCGAGTGTCTTGTCTTTTGAGCCGTCATTTACAATTATGACTTCGAACTTTGGATAATCCATTGACAAAAGAGAGTTGACATTATCCACTATTGTAGTCTCTTCGTTATATGCCGGAGCTACAATAGAGACTCCCGGAGTATGTGGCGAATTTAGGAGTATTCGCTTTATATACTCTGCCGAATAGTATTTTTTTCTTTTATGTATCTGCAAGAATGATACAATAGTCATAAGCAGGTAGGAGAGTATAAGCCCACCGCTATAGAAAATCATAAAATAGTTGAAGAATGTAAACAGCCAATTATTCATCTCTCGTATGCTCTATCGTTAGTTAAGGGGTTCTTAATATGTTCGAAACGCAATCTTTCCTCTTGCTTGGCGGCACTTTCAAGTGCATAGAAGGCAGCTCTGCCCTCTTCGCCACAGCAATAAAGTGCATTTAGGATAGTCATCATCACCTTCTCGCGGCGTGCAAGAGCATAAGCCTCCTTAAAGAATCCTACTATTCGTGGACCTCGCAGACCAAGCTCACGCAAAGCTACTATAATGGATAAACGCATATATCCTGCCGAATTGGCAAACATATCACAAATGTCATCTACCATCTTCGTATATCCCAACTTGCCAAGAGCACGGATTACACGTCCTTTAACCTGTGTATCATTTGTCTTCTGCATATAGTCATACAGGTCGTCACACAACTCTGTCTTGTTAAAGAAAGCAATTTCATCTATTGTAAAAAGACAGAATTTATTTGTAGGTTGGTCGAGTTTTATCCAATCCATAAAATTAGGCATCAGCATATTGTTATCGCTACGATATAAAAGCATATCGTGTATTGCAGGACCATCGCTATCGTTAAACAGAAATCCGGTGTCAGGTTCCATATAACGGAATGGGTCTTCACGATTGGTAAATGTATAAGTAGAGCGTGCAACATTTCTAAGCTGCTTATTTCTATGATATGCGAAACGGGTAGATACAGAACCTCGCAGTGTACAATCGAGAATCTGTGCAGTATGAAAACTACGTATACATGTAGCAACACTGCCCTTCTCTATTCTATCCTCGAGCCAACCTGCAATATTCAGTACATAAAGTATCTGTTGGTAATTATGACGGTTAAGGTTACGTTCATTATAATTCTGCACCTTTTCGGTCAATAGTTTTGAGATAAGCTCCAATTCACTGCTCGAGAATTTTGACGACGTATTTTTATCGCGACAATCTAAAATTTTTTCACGAACAATATCCTCATTAAGATTCTCGGGGTTCGTTAGTATCTCTCGGAACGTATGTGAATACCTCTCGCGTACTTTTTGAAGTTTATTTTTACGCCAAATAATCAATTGGTTACGTATGAAAAGTATGACAACACTAATAGGAATGATAAGTATCAGTGCTATTAGTACTACCGAGCATACTCTTATCATTATAGGGTATTCAAGAAACTTGTAGTACAACGTAAACATGAAATACCAGAGGTATTCAAGGTACCCAAGTTCATAAAACGTGTATGTCTGTTCCATAGTTAATTGTTTTGTCGCCTACGTCCTAAGAGAATAGTTCTATTTGATAATGTTTTTGCTTAGTTGTTTATACAGAGCTGCTGTGCAATTCTCTTGGTTGTATTCTTTGTGTTTTTCTATTTATATAGGCAAGTTATAAGGTTGCAACCTTATAACTTGCCGTGTTTGTTTATTTATATTATATATTATTCCGGTCTTTCACTGTATTTTATATCTTCACCGGCATAATAGGCCGAGGTTGTCTGTCCGTACGTGTAAGTGCAACAATCTCCACTCTTGGGCCATCCTGTGAATGATGTCTGGGCACACTCAACATTTTTCAGCCACTCCCAAACAGTTTCGGGTGCTACGCTTGAATATATGTAGCTGTGAATCTCAAATGTAATTCCATCATCGTATATTTCACGAGCAAGTTTCAGAGCCTCTGCACAAGTGCTACCCTCGATAAGAATCTCGATACCATTAACCTTGTGTGTTACATAGATATATGTCTCAAAATTAACAGCACCTACCTTGTACTCAACCTTTATCTTTTCGCTTATCTCCTCTACGGGTTCTTCCTCGAATACATAACCCCAGGTATCTCCTACACGAATATCAAAATCATCGGCCACTGCTATATACTGTCCATCAACAGGGAGGAAAATGCGTACATTAACTGTATCTCTCAAGTGTACAGTAGTCTTTATCTCGTTCCAGTTCTGGTGCTCTTGCTGGTGAATGTCAAACTCTACTTCACCTTCGGTTACCTTATCATTGTTGTCACCTTCGTCATCATTGTTGTCGTCGTCGCCACCTTCATCGGGTGTGGGAGTGGGATCTACCTTTGTATCCTCAAGTTCCTCATCCTTCTCGTTGTCGGGAAGCTCTGTTACATCTTTAGTGGTAAGAATACCATCTACGTGCCAACCGTCACTCTGAAGCTTTACAATGTACCATATTACATGATACTTTGTTGTATCGATAGCTTCACCATTAATTGACCATTTTGTAATATCGGGAGCCTCGACAATAATATCCTCGGTAGCACTACCATTGCTACTATAGATATACTTAGTTACTCCTCGGTTATAGTAGTTCCATTTTGCAGGATTGATTGCGGTGTTTTCGAGGTTGGTCTCGATTACGCCTCGGTTCATCTCGCCATAATGCGATGAACCATCTGCATCTTGAGGATAATAGTACATCGAATTAATCATACCGTGATCGGTAACAGCCTCACCATCGAGACGGATAAAGAAATAGGCTCTCTCGAGACTGTTATCGGTTGTACCCATATATTTATCTTCCCAACCATCTTCGAGGTTATCGTCATCATCAGAATCTTTCCAATTGTAATCTTTGTCATTCATATTGGGACCATTGGGATCTTTATCGCCCCAACTATTAGGACGTTGCCACTTACCCTTATTGAACTTTGCCGATGCAGTCGTTGATCTTGTACCATACATCTCCATATTATGTAGGAGGGTAGCAAATGCCTCATCATACTTCTTGTTGATAACTGAATCATCATCAGAAGTACAGGCAACAGTAAAACACAGCAGACACATTGCTGCAAATAAATTTCTGAATAGTTTTCTCTTCATTGTGTTAGTCAATTTTGGTTAGTAATTTAGTTAAATTATATAATCTTATTTTATATTAGTATCTACCCTCTGCAAAACTCATGCAACAAAAATGCCGCACCAACAGGCACAGCAAAAGCATAAGCACATTCGCGCAGAACAAACCACGCAAAACATTAGCAACCAAAAGATTACAATTGTATACAGGGGGGGTGAGGTATTATACATAACCGACACAACAGGGTGTGCAATACCCTTATTTGACATCATATAAAATTGTTGTTGTATCGGTAAAAACATATAATGCGTTGTGTTATTAGTTCTTTTTTTCGGCACTAAGATACTTGCAATTATTTAATTGTAAAATAATTTAATAAAAAAAACACTCATTATTAATTTTTTTTCACAAAAAAATACACTTAAACACAAAACATTACAAAGCTGTGGAATATTCATTTTTTATTGTTACCGCCCAAAATTTACATAAAAGGAGTTAATACATACCCCAACCACCCACAGAAGCGGTTTATCCAGGGACGCGACTTCCAATACTCCTTTGTTAACAAGAAAGATTCTTTCTTGTCGTTACGATAGTGAGTGAGTAGCTCCTCGGTATCGTCATCATCAAAAATAAACAGATTACACTCGTAGTCGTAACAAAGGCTACGGCTATTTAGATTGGTCGAACCCACAGTACAGAAACGGCCGTCGACTCCCATAACCTTGGCATGGTTAAATCCTCCATCATACAGATAGACCACAGCACCCTTTTTCATCAGCTTATAGGCTGTATACAGTGCAACGTCGGGAGTAAAAGGAATATCCGATTTTGATGATAGCATAATCTCGATACGCACTCCGTTCTTAAGCGCATCTTTCATTGCACCGCGCACAATATATGTGGGTATAAAATAGGGATTGATAATCTGTACGCTGTCCTTGGCTGCATAGATGGCATTTGCATATACACGACGCATATTCTCGGCTGTGCGTCGGGGCCAACGGTCGACAACGGCAATGCGGGCATCATCTTTTGCCGAAGGCTTTGGATAATATTCACTGCCACCTATATTCTGCCCTGTTTCGCGGTTCCACATTGCAAGGAAGACATTCTGCAACTGCGCAACAACTGCACCTTCGACACGAGAGTGGATGTCTCGCCATTTACCTACACCTTCGAGTCCATCGACATAATAGTCGGCAACATTTATTCCACCCGTGTATCCTATCTTTCCGTCGATAACAACAATCTTGCGATGGTCGCGATGATAGGCGTGGTTTATCCATGGAAATTTTATTGGGTCGAACTTTACAATCTCTATTCCTTTCTCGCGTATTTTTTGTAGATGCTCCTTTTTCAGAGGACGGTTGTTGGATATATTACCGAAGGCATCGAACAGGGCACGCACCTCTACCCCACGCGCTGCAGCCTCGGCAAGTGCTCCTATCACCACAGCGTTTATCGAGTCGTTGCGAAAATTGAAATACTCTAAATGAATATGATGCTTTGCTGTTGATATATCCTCTAACAATCGTTGGAACTTTATTTTTCCACCATTCAATATTTCGACACTGTTGCTATCGGTTATTGCGATACTCTTCTCGTCAAGGTATTTCATAAGTGCAATATCGGATGTCAGGTAGTTGTTACGCTCCAATGCGACGAAACGCGATTTACACGATACCAGAAGTGCTAATAATAGAATTAATAATATATATTTCGGACAATTCATATTGCAGAGTATATAATCACAAAATTTTAGAATTAATTTCGGGACGCGAAGATACAAAAAAACTGCCATCTCATAAAATAAGATGGCAGTTTTTAACCTTATGTAACGTATGTTACTTTGCAGGTGACATCATAATCTCTACAAAGTTACCACTGTTTACAACTGTTTTAAGTACTGCAAGGATGTTCTCGGCACTAATTTGTGCAACAGCCTCTTCATACTCCTTGTCATAGTCGTACTTATCGTTCTCCCATGTAGTTAGAACCGACATCCAGTAACCGTTGCTGATACGCTGCTCGGGGATGTTCTTCTTGAAGTTCTCTACAACCTTTGCAAGTTTGTCGGCCGGTATACCATCTTTTACAAGATTGAGTACACCCTCTTTAGCCATCTTCGCAAGTTTCTCGGCCTGCTCGGGATTTGTCTCGAACACCACCTGAACGGCTGCATACTCTTTAGGCTCGTCGGCGGCTATTGTAGCTACGCTTGCACCGTATGTACCACCCTCACTCTCACGCAGTGTCTCGGTAAATACCATATCAAGAATCTGCTTGGCTGCATCAAGCATAACGGCATTTTTTACGCTATAGGGCATATCGGCCGAATAGAGTTGGAACACTGTTGTCTTGGGAGTCTCCATTGCCACCTGAGGATGCTCTATTACCTCGCCCTTTACAAAGTGCTCGCCACGGTCGTTCCATTTGGTAGCCTTGCCACCCTTGGCAATTGAGCCGATATATTTCTCGATAAGCGGCTTAGCTGTTTCTACATCAATATTACCTACAATGTATAGTGTTGCACCGTTGACTCCATCAAAGAGACGACGATAAACAGCCTCGGCAGTAGCGATATTGGCCTTTTCGAGTGTCTCGTTGTTTATTACCTGACGACGGGGATGATTGCCATAGATTGTCTTCATAAGAATCTGCTGGAACTTGAAGTTGGGCTGTCCCTCAAGGTTGGGAAGAAGGGCTTTAATCTGTGTAATACCAAGCTGATACTCTTCGTTATCGAAACGGGGGTCCATATAGTTCAAATAAACCATCTGAAGTGCAGTCTCGAAATCCTTGGGAGTAGCCTCGGCGCTTACACCGTGGCGCAGAGCGCTGATATAGGGTGTACAACGGATATTTTTTCCTGCAAGCATTTTGCGGAGCTGTGTACCCGAGAATTTAGAGATACCACTATTAGAATTGAACATACCCCAGATGTTATCGTCGAATGAGGGGAGTTCGTCGTTCTCGATGAGTGAGCGTCCACCCTTCTCAATGAGGTTGATGCTTATCTGGTCTTTCTTGTAGTCGGTCTTAAGAAGCACTACATTTACACCGTTAGAGAGTTGCCATTTTACCGAACCGTGAATACCCTCTTTCATCTTCTTTGACTTTGCACCCTTGAGAATGCTCTCGTCGATAAGAGGTTCGTTTGTGCTCTCCTCGACATTAGCTGCAATCTCAGCCGATTTAACCTCGGCAAGAGTAGCAGTAAGCTGCTCCTCTGTAGGCTGAACAAGACCTTCGCGCTCGGGAGCCCCAGATATGATAACGCAGTTTTTCTCGGGGATAATCTGCGAAAGTACCTGCTGAAGTACGGGAGCAGAAATCTGACCCATCACAGCCTTTGCAAGCTCATGCTCGGTTTTTGGTTCAAGATTGTACTCGCCCGAGAAGAAGCTGTTGAGGATGGGATTAACAAGCTCAGCGTTCTTACGTGTCTCGGCAGCCGATACACGTTTCTCGAGACGGCTCAAAATTCTCTCCTTTGCACGCTCAAGCTCGGCATCACTGAATCCGTAGCGCTTCATTTTCTCTATCTCGATAAGATATGCCTTGAATGCCGAAACAGCCTCACCATCCTTGAATGTTACACTACCCTGAACAGCATCGCTCGACTCGCAAATACCACCGATATAGAACTTTGCGCCAAGGAAAGGAGCATCAGCCTTTGATGTAATATCATTGAAACGCTCACTCATTACGGTGCTGATAAGCGACTTGATGATATCATTTACAAATGCTGCATCGGTGTTACGATACTGACGGGGCATGGGAGCCACACGCCACAGAATCTCTATCGAAGAGCTTGTAGCCTCGGGATCGGTCAATATCGCTACCTGAGGAGTCTCGTTCTCGGGGATTGTGATGAGAGGTTTTACTGTGGGCTGTGCAGGTGCGGGAATCTCGCCAAAGATACTCTTAATCTTAGCCTCAATCTGGTCTGGGTCGATATCACCGACAACAACGACAGCCTGCATATCGGGGTTGTACCATGTACGGTAGAAGTTTGTCAGACTCTCGTATTTGAAAGTCTTCAACTGCTCCTCGCCACCGATAAGTGTGCGGCGTGCCATCTGTGTATCGCCAAAATAGTAAGGAAGAGCCTTCTCGAGCATACGCCAATCGGCTGTACGACGGCTGCGACGTTCCTCAAGGATAACACCACGCTCGGCATCAATCTCTTCGGGTGCACAGGTTACATAGTGCGAATAGTCGCGCAGAATCATAAGACAAGAGTCTATGATGCCCTCGCGAACAATAGGAATATTGTTGAGCATGTAACTTGTCTGCTCGAAGCCTGTAGATGCATTGATATTGCGTCCAAACTCGGCACCGATGCTTTGCAAATACTCAAGAATAGCTTTGCCGGGGAAGTTCTTTGTTCCGTTGAAACACATGTGCTCAAGGAAGTGAGCAAGACCATCCTGGTCATCGGTCTCCTGGAATGCGCCCACATTGGTAGCAAGATAGAACTCGGCTCTCTGTGCCGGCTGAGCATTCTTGCGGATGTAATAGGTGAGTCCATTCTCTAACTTACCAACCTTTACGGCCGGGTCATTGGGCAGTTGGGTCTGTCCGAATGATACAAGTGCGATAAGAAGAATCGCACAGGAAAAGAAAAACCTTTTCATAGTTACTGTTGTTGTTTTATAATAAATAATAAGTAATAGCCATTATTTACATTCTAAAAAATCGTCATGCAGGCGAGGAAAAATTCGTTACATGAAATTTCAATCGACAAAGTTACTACTTTCGATAATATTTGGGAATAAATTAAAAAAAATTAACAGCGACAATAGAAAAAATAGGTAATTATATGGCAATTTACAAAAGATTTTCATTCGGGATGAATCTTTACATATTGTGTAATCTTGTATATAATTACCTATAATAATAAATGGGAAGAGAGCCAATTTATTATTACAAGCTGTCTTCCCATTTATTTTGTCGAAAGATATACTTTATTTATACAAATAGCGCTTTATGCTGCCTTTTGGAGTCTTTGCAAAAGGTTCGTCGCGCAGTTCAAAATCGGTAATCTGTGAATATGCGGGAATAACCTTATTTAAAGCCTCTATATTCTTCTCCATAACAATTGAATAGGTCTCGGCATTGACACCTTCGGATGCAAGCTGCTCGGCATTGGGCACTATGAGCGCTACAAATTTCTCGCCACGCTGCACCACGATAGACTCGGAAATATATGGGAGTGCATTCAATTTGACCTCAATCTCCTCGGGGTAGACATTCTGTCCGTTGCTCGAAAGGAGCATACTCTTGCAACGTCCTACAAGGAACAGTGTGTTCTCGGCATCAATCGTACCAAGGTCACCTGTGCGGAACCAACCATCTTTTGTAAACACCTCGCTCTCGGCCTCAGGATTTTTGTAGTATCCGAGCAATAGATTGTCGCCCTTTACAAGCACCTCGCCTACCATATTATGGGGGTCGGAGGAATCAATTTTTGCCTCCATGCGCTCGATAATCTCGCCACAGGATTTAAGTTTATACTTACCCAAATGACCAAGAGCGATGAGAGGACCGCACTCGGTCATTCCGTATCCTGTCACAAACGGCATCTGAAGTTTTGTGATTAGCAGGTCCTCGATATACTCGGGAATTGCAGCACCACCGGTGATGATTACTTCGCAGTTTCCACCCATATAAGAGAGAAGAATCGTGCGCAGAGCCATGCAGAACTCGGGATTATGCTTGTAATCGTCGAGACGTGCCTTGCCTGTCTTGCTGTTCACAAACTCACCAATGGCAAACTCGGCAAGCTTAGATAGAACAAGAGGAACCATCATTACCACACGCGGACGAACAAGTTGCATTGCATCCTTCAATACAGAGGGAGCAGGAGGCATACCAAGAACTGTCAGGTGCATACCCGAACAGACACAAGAGAGCATATCGGCCAATAGTCCGAAGATGTGGGTAAAGGGAAGCACGCTCAGGTACGATTCGCCTTGACGATAGGGGCAATGGTAGAGGAACGACTCGACATTGCTGCTAATGCACTTTACCGAGAGCATTACCCCCTTGGGATTGCCTGTTGAACCGGATGTATAGTTAATACAGCATAGCTCGTCCATTTCGGGAGAGGTGTACTTTACCGACCCGGCTGTAAAGCCGTTAGGATGTGCTGCGGCAAACAGCTCCTCGCGACGTGAATAAATTTCGGCAAAGTTACCGCGAGAGGCAAGAAGCTCCATACTCTTCATATCGAACACCGCAATCACCTGCGGCATAGTCTCAAAATCCATACCTTCGAATATCGCCTTCTCGGTAAAGAGTATCTTACTATCGGAGTGATGAACGAATTTCTGTGTATCGACAGGGGTAAATCCATTGAAAAGCTGGCACGCCACATAACCACCCGAGGTGGCCGCCATAAATACAACCGCCCAATTGGCACTGCTTCGGGCATTAAGCGATATTTTATCGCCCTTCACCAGACCGGCCTCGCGCCATACAAGATGCATTGTCTCAATCTCTTTTGCTATATCGGCGTATGTAAGCGTAGTGCTACGGTAGTCGGTTACTGCGGGATTTTCCCAACAACTTTTTACAATTTCTTGGAATCGTGTTATAAAATTCTGCATATTGTTTATTTTACAGCCTCATATTAATAGGCAATCTGTTTTCGCCGACAAAAATAAATATAAAAGTTTTTATAATTGCACATTTTTTAATTTCTGTGCAATTATTTCATATTTTTTGTAATTTGAAAAATTAAATTTATATTTATTGTTCAATTTAACCACATTGATTAAAACATATTGTACATTAAATTTGTTTATAGTACATTTAATGTAATAATATATTTAAAGGGAGATAAAAGGATAAAGATTAGTTTATTTATAGGCAAAAAGATAAAAACTCAACATAATTACAACTATTCGGGCTATTAAAAATCGTCGGCAGGGACTTTTCGCACCACTCGTTAGAAAAAAATTATTCGGGCAGGCTTTATTTTTCTCGCTCGTTTGTTAAGGAATTTGGGGTAAACAGCGCTATATTTGCAAGAAATTGTTGCACAAAGGGATTGTTTTAAACCAATTCTAAACAAAAACCACATATTGCACATTAACATATTTATGATGAACAAAGAAATTGACAAAATTGCAGAGGCAGGAGAGAATCCCTTCTGCACACAATACAATACACCATTCAACGCTATCCCTTACAATAGGATAACGTTAGAACATTTTATACCGGCTATAAAGGAGGGAATAAGACGCGAACAGGAGAGCATAGATGCAATATGCAACAACCCTCAGGCACCAACATTCGAAAACACCATCGAGGAGTTCGAGCGTGCAGGAGCAATGTTAGGCGATGTAATGTGCGCATTCGAGGCACTTATCAATTCACGCAGCTACGACAAGATAATAGCAATATCCGAAGAGATTCATAAGCTCTACACAATACACCGCAACAACATTACACTTAACAAAGCTCTGTTTGCAAGAATTAAAGCAGTAAAGGAGCAGGATAACAGCAAGCTCAGAAAGGAGCAACAGCGTCTGCTCGATGAGACATATACAATGTTCGAGCGTTCGGGTGCCAACCTTAACGATGAAGAGCGTGAGGAGTATCGCTCGCTAAGCGAAAAATTGAGTATGCTGTCGCTTAAGTTCCAAGAGAACCTTATTAAAGATACCGACGATTATACACTGCATATAACCGACCCGGCCGACGTAGAAGGCATGCCTGCCGACCTATTGGAGAGTGCAGCTGCAACAGCCAAGGAACAGGAGAAAGAGGGATGGATATTCACCCTTCATCGTCCCAGCTATCTGCCTTTTATAACATTCTGCCGCAACCGCGAACTGCGCCGACAGATGTATATGGCTTACAGCACCCTGTGTGCCAAAGGAAACGAATATGACAATCGTCAGATTGTTGTGGACATTGTTAATGCACGTCTGCGCCTTGCCAACTTACTTGGATACGACACATACAGCGACTACATACTCGCCGAACGTATGGCCAAGAACAGCGACGCGGTATTTGCTCTGCTTGGCAAACTCACTTGGGCATATCTGCCTGCTGCACGCAAGGAGATGGATGAGATAAAAGAGCTGGCATACACAAGTGAGGGCGCAGGATTTGAATTTATGCCTTGGGACTTTGCCTTTTACAGCGAGAGACTGAAAGAGCAGAAATTCGACCTCAGCGACGAAATGATACGCCCCTATTTCAATCTCGAACAGGCTATATATGGCGCATTCTACCTTGCCACACGTCTTTATGGAATAACGTTCAAGTTGCGTCACGACGTGCCCACATTCCACCCCGATGTAAAGGTGTGGGAGGTACTCGATTATGACGGTTCGCACCTTGCACTGCTCTACTGCGATTTCTATACAAGAAAAGGGAAACACGGCGGTGCATGGATGGACTCGCTCAAACCACAATGGCGCGATGCTCAAGGCAACGACCACCGTCCGCATGTAACCCTTTCGACCAATTATCGCAAGCCACATCCCGGGAAGCCCACACTGCTTACATTTGACGAACTGAACACCCTTATGCATGAGTTCGGACACTGTCTGCACGGAATAGTATCGAACGTAACCTACGCAAGCCAATGCAGTCCCAACGTATTGTGGGACTTTGTGGAGATGCCATCGCAGATAATGGAAAATTTCATAACCGAAGAGGAGTTCCTCAAGGCTTTTGCTTTCCATCACGAGAGTGGTGAGGTTATTCCCAAAGAGCTATTGGATAAACTACTCACAGCACGCACATTCAAAGCCGCATACCAATGTGTACGTCAAGTTGGATTGGGACTCATCGACCAAGCATGGCACAATATCACAAAGCCATTTGACGGTGATGTACTCGACTACGAACATAAAGCAACGGCAGCACTGCGACTAATGCCGGTAATACCCGAGACTGCAATCACCCCACAGTTTGCACATATAATGTCGGGAGGATACTCGGCAGGCTATTACAGCTATAAATGGGCCGAGATGCTGGATGCCGATGCTTTTTCCCGCTTCAAAGAGGAGGGAGTAATGAATATGAAGGTGGCACAATCGCTACGCGACGAGATTCTATCGCGTGGAGACACCGAACATCCTCAAGAACTATACATAAGATTCAGAGGCCGCAAACCACAAATAGAGGCAATGTTAGAACGTGACGGTATAAAATGAGAGATAAATGAAAAAGATACTTTTTATACTTATATCAACAATAGCATTTATTGGATGCGACAATAGTGACGACCTTAGCGAGATATTCCAGAACCGCACTTGGAAACTCTCGTTCTTTCAAGAGGGTAACACACGCAGTATTGCAAAAGAAGGCTATATTATAAGATTCTACGAGAACAGTTTCACTGCAAACACCCCCTCGGGTGCTGCAATAGTCGGAAATTGGCAGGCCGACAACAAAAACCGCACATTGCGTTGTACCAATGTACGCATAGGCGAGGGAAACATCGTCAATGACACAACAGCAACAAAAATGAAACTCTTCTTGGAGAAAGCATCGAGTTACAATGGTGACGCAAATTGGTTGCAAATCAGACAACAAAGTCACATATATATGCAATTCCATAACCGATAAAATATTATAGATATGGACAAAAAAAGACACGACTTAGACAATCGTTATATGAGTATGGCAAAAATATGGGCCGAGAACTCATACTGTCAACGCCGTAAAGTAGGAGCACTTATCGTAAAGAACAATATGATAATCTCGGACGGATACAACGGTACTCCATCGGGTTTCGAGAATGTATGCGAGGACGAAGATGGACTGACAAAGCCATACGTTCTGCATGCCGAAGCGAATGCTATAACCAAGATTGCACGCTCGAACAACAACAGTGATGGTGCCACACTCTACGTTACAGCATCACCCTGTATCGAATGTGCAAAATTAATTGTTCAGGCAGGAATAAAGCGTGTTGTATATGCCGAGAAATACCGTCTTACCGATGGAATAGACCTGTTGGAAAGAGCCGGTGTAGAGGTTATCTATCTACAGCCCAATGAATAAGAATGAATAAGAATGAATAAGAAAAATAACCCAAAATGAAGAAATACACCCCTACCCTTTTGGTATTGGCTGCACTTATAGGAGCCTTCATTGGTTTCCACATTGCCGACAGCCGGCAAAGGACAATTATATTACCGGCCGGAATGAACAAGGTCGACGAACTTATGGAACTTGTACACCGTTGTTATGTCGACTCACTCGAGATGAATGAGATAATAGAAAAGACTATGCCGAAGATTCTCACTGAGCTTGACCCTCATAGCACATATATCCCGGCCAAGGATCTTGAGGCGACCAATGCCGACCTTAAGAGCAGTTTCAGCGGAATAGGCATTCGTTTTCTTATCGAGGAGGATACAATACATATCAGTGATATTATTCGTGGAGGTCCATCGGAGCAGGTAGGACTTATGCCGGGCGACCGCATTATAACTATCAACGACACACTTTTTGTCGGTGACGTTTGTACCAACGACGCTGCAATGAGCAAACTGAAAGGTCCCAGAGGAACAAATGTAAAGTTAGGTGTAAAACGTTGGGGCGAGAAGGAACTGCTGCACTTTAATATCATAAGAGGAGAAATACCGGTACAGAGTATCGAGGCTTCGTATATGATTGACAACAAATGGGGTTATATTCAGGTACAGAAATTTGCCGAGAACACTTTTGCCGAGTTCATAATCAGCATTGCACGACTGGCACAACAAAGATGCGAAGGCGTTGTAATCGACCTTCGCGGCAACGGCGGCGGATATATGGGAGTTGCTATACAAATGGCTAATGAGTTCCTTAACAAAGGTGATATGATTGTATACACCGAAGGTGTACACCAACCACGTAACACCGATTATGCCAATGGACACGGCAAATTCAAGAACCTGCCCCTTATTATATTAACCGACGAGGGTTCGGCATCGGCAAGTGAAATTCTTGCAGGAACAATACAAGATAACGACCGAGGCATAATCATCGGCCGACGTACTTTTGGTAAAGGTCTTGTACAGCAACCTTTTGAATTTTTAGATGGCTCGGCTGTACGTCTGACAATAGCCCGTTACTACACACCATCGGGACGCTGCATACAAAAGCCTTACACAAAAGGTGACGACGAGAACTATGCAATGGATATTGTACACCGTTATGAGAGAGGCGAATTCTTCTCTCAGGACAGCATACATCAGAACGACAGCATCATCTATAAGACACGTTTGGGACGTACCGTTTACGGTGGAGGCGGTATAATGCCCGACATCTTTGTATCGAGCGACACAAGTGACGTTTCATCCTACCTCAGTCAAGCTGTTTCAAAAGGTCTTGTACGTCAATACACATTCAAATATAGCGATATAAACCGCCACAAACTCTCGAAATACAAGGATTACACACAGATGCTATCCTATCTGAAAGAGCAAGGACTTGTAGATGATTTCGTAAAGTTTGCATCATCGAAAGGATTGAAGCCCCGCTATTGGCAGATAGAGAGGTCGCGCAAACGTATCGAGCAGACAATATATGCCAATATCATATACAACTCGCTTGGAATGTTGGAACACGTAAAGTATATAAACACCTTTGACACAACAGTGCTTAAAGCAATAGAAGTACTTGAAAAGGGAGAATCGTTCCCCAAGTTAAATCAGTAAGTACAATTATTCCCTCAAAAGGCCGAAATTCTGCCTTTTGAGGGAATAATTGTATATATACAAATACCTATTATCTTGTCATCAATGAGTCGATGAAGGTATAGAACTCGGGCGATTCACCTATAACCGTTCTTAGGATACGTCCCTCTTTATCAAGAATTATCTTTGTCGGATAGCCCTTTATGGCATAATTGTCGGGAACATTATTCTCGCCCTCTCCATTGAGCAGATTTGTCCAAGGAAGATTATTCTGTGCAACGCATTTTTTCCAGACCTCTTCGGTATCACCGCAGGCTATGCCCACAACCTCGAGTTGCTTCTTATACTTGCCATACATCTTCTTCATCTCGGGTATTCCCTTTATGCACCATCCGCACCAGCTTCCCCAAAAATCAAGGACAATGTATTTTCCGCGAAGCGAGGATAATGTAACATTTTTTCCATCAATATTTTTAAGAGTAAAATCGGGGGCTATCATACCATCGGCTACCCTCTTCTCGGCCTCCCGACTCTTTTGTATCGTACTGTAGTGGGCAACTATATTGTCGTAATACGAGGCGAACGTACCTTTGCATACACGTTCGCTTATTTTCTGAAGATTGGCATAGTCTTTCTCTATATCGGAATAATGATAAAAGGCATACAGGGCTGCATCCGAGTCGCTGTTTGCATCAATAAACTCATTCACAACAGCCGAAATGCGGCTCTCGCACTCTTTTACAATGGCAACAAGAGAATCGTGCTCGCTTTGTGGACGTTTCTTGTCGTACGATGCCACCGCAGCGGCAAAAGCATCTTTGCGCAACGGTTTTATCTGTGCCTCTAACGTTGCAAGCTCCTTATAGAATGGAGTATTTCCGCTTACTCTGTAATCCTTAAAGTCGCCCTCTACCTTTATGGCTGCTCCCGGCAGTACAGGCAGATATATTCCGTGCATACTCATTGCTTCCATCGAGCCGTCGGGGAAACGACGCGGCAGTTTATATATACTGTACACCATAGGAGTATTGCTCTCATTGGGAATAAAGAGTGTACCCCCGGGAATTGCAAATGTATCGGACACCGACTGTCGTGTATAGTCCGACAGATTATTAAACATAACCTTTACAGAATCATCTGCTTCGAGTCCTGTAAGGGCAAAAGTAACTCCCGGTTGCTGAGTGCAACCTGCCAACGTTGCGACAATCGCCGCAGAGATAAACAAACGTTTCATTATGCTATTATCTTTAAAATTATTTACCGCAATAAAATTATACATTTAATTGCATAATATAAAGGGTTACTTAAAAAACTATTTAAATTAATTCGGAATGACAGCGTTGCGTAAACTGCCATACAATTACTATTATGTAAGCAAAAAATGGGCGACCCCTCAAAGGTCGCCCATTGGCAAATGCCTGTGTCTGTTTCTACCTAAAAAAGATAGAGCCTCTACTGTTATTTATTATAATTTACAGTGTAAGTGGGTCTGCCATCAGCAGTAGCACCCTTTGTAATTTCATAACCTGCGGGTAGTACAATTCCATTCTCATTGAATGTCTGACCCTCGATTAACGCACCCTGATAGTAAGACCAAGGACGCAGGTAGTTAGGTGTAGTGGGAAGCATACATCCCTCATCACCCCAAGCGGGGTTGGCACCTACGAATGTACCA
>JAZNEI010000063.1:0-29893 GCA_045588485.1 Bacteroidaceae bacterium
GTACTGCATTAAGTTGTGGGAGAGTAGGTCATCGCCACTTTTTTTCGAAAGAGCTTTAGTTAATACTAAGGCTCTTTTTTTTGTTATAATCGCTTTGCCGTTAATCCCCCTCGTTCAGCTTGGGCCGATGGTACTGCATTATGCCACAGGGAGAGTAGGTCATCGCCACTTTTTTTAGAGAAGAGCTTTAGTTATACACTAAGGCTCTTTTTTGTTTATGTTTGCGTTAATCATTGCTTGTAGGGGCGATTTCTAATCGCCCGTATGCTCACTATTAAATAAAATTGACTACTTCTTTATTCTTGTTTATAATAATCTTTCTCTTTTTACGTTTTTTACAAGAGAAGAATAAATAAACTTTATGCAGTGGTTCAAGAATTTTAATAATGTAAAATATCTGCTTATAGCGATTGCAGCTATTATTGCGGCTGCATCGCTCTATGTGTCACACGCGCTGACATCGGACCTAAAGAAAGAGGAGCTTAATAAGATGCAGGTGTGGGCCGAGGCTATGCGCTCGCTTAACAGTGCCGATGAGAATACCGACCTTAATCTTGTACTGGCTGTACTCAGTGGAAATGATATTATTCCGGTTGTAGTACTTGATAGCAAGGGTGCTATTAATAATCATCGCAATATAGAGATTCCCGAGGGCAAGGACTCGCTTACGGTGTTACTGTCAATGGTATCCACAATGCGTGCAAATAATCACATCATACGCATTGATATGGATGATGAGGATTATTTCGAGGTCTGTTATGACGATTCACTGCTGCTGCAGCGTCTCTCTTATTATCCATACGTGCAGCTTCTGGTGGTGCTGCTTTTCTTCCTTATCTGTCTTGTGGCTATTGTCAGTTCAAAGCGTGCCGAGCAGAATAAGGTGTGGGTGGGTCTGTCAAAAGAGACCGCACATCAGCTGGGAACACCTATATCATCGCTTATGGCATGGAGTGAGGTGCTTCGAGAAAAATATCCCGACGACGAACTGTTGCTTGAAATGGGTAAGGATATAAGCCGTTTGCAGACTGTGGCCGAGCGTTTCTCTAAGATAGGCTCTAAGCCGGAGCCTACAGCCGAAGAACTTCTTGACCTTCTCGACCGTGTGGTCGACTATTTCCGCCGTCGTACATCGAATAAGGTGCAGTTTGTGTGCAACTTTCCTAAGCGTCCGTTGCTTGTACGCATGAATGCACCGCTGATAGAGTGGGTGTTCGAGAATATGTGTAAGAATGCCATTGATGCAATGGACGGAGTGGGAACCATCACCTTTAATGTTACTCAAGATGATAACCGTGCTTATGTCGAGGTTGCCGATACCGGTAAGGGTATTGCAAAGTCGTGTTTCAAGACTGTATTCGAACCGGGATATACGACTAAAAAACGTGGTTGGGGGCTTGGGCTTTCGCTTGCAAAACGTATTATTGAGCAGTATCATCGTGGACGTATCTTTGTGAAGTCGTCCGAGCCGGCAAAAGGAACTACTTTTAGGGTTGAACTAAAAAAATGATGCTGTTTATCCTAAAAAATGCACTCGAAATGTAATATTTTGTCGGTTTAAGAGTGCAGAACGAAATTTTATTTGTATCTTTGTGCGCAAATTCCGAAAATACCAAGGTTTTATACTGCTTTAGATAGGCTTATTATAATTTAATTTGTTGATTTTAGAAGCGATGGGACGTTTTGATAAGTACAGAGTAGAACTGAAAGGGCTTAAAACAAACACTCTTGAAATGGAGTTTGACCTTGATAATGCTTTTTTTGCAGATATCGAAGGTGAGGAGTTTCAGAGAGGTGCGGTAAAGGCTCTTGTGAACCTGCGTAAAAATCGCGATGTGTTCGATTTTACGTTCGATATCAAGGGTACGGTAATTGTGCCTTGTGACAGATGTCTCGATGACCTCGAGGTAGAGGTTGATACCGAGGAGACATTGAGAGTGCGTTTGGGTGACAGCTTTGCCGATGATGGTGACGTGGTTGTGGTGCCCGAGGCCGATGGCGAGATAAATATCGCTTGGTATCTTTACGAATTTATAGTGCTTGCCATTCCTATGAAGCGTGTACATGCGCCAGGGAAGTGCAATCACGAGATGACAGGAAAATTGAAAAAACACGGGGCTGCTACCGAGGAAGAGGCTGATGATGAGCCGATGAGCGAGGTTATAGACCCCCGTTGGGAAAGTTTGAAGAGTATACAAATAGAAGATAATTAAAAAGTTAGAAAAATGGCACATCCTAAAAGAAGACAGTCAAAGACAAGAACTGCCAAGAGAAGAACTCATGATAAGGCAGTAGCTCCTACATTGGCAATTTGCCCCAACTGCGGCGAGTGGCACGTATATCACACAGTATGTGGTGCGTGCGGTTATTACAGAGGCAAGCTCGCTATCGAGAAAGAGGCAGCAGTCTAAACAAATTGTAGGAACGGCTGCGTCATTTGAGGCAGCCGGCAATTGTACGTAACAAAAGACGCACCGGCTCATTAGAGGAGGTGCGTCTTTTATTTTTAAAAAAGAGAACCTAATTATGCACAAGGCAGGATTTGTAAATATAGTTGGTAACCCTAATGTGGGAAAATCGACACTGATGAATCTGTTGGTGGGTGAACGCATATCGATAGCTACATTCAAAGCACAGACTACTCGTCATCGTATCATGGGAATACTGAACACCGACGAGGCGCAGATTGTATTCTCGGATACGCCGGGAGTATTAAAACCCAACTATAAACTGCAAGAGGCCATGCTGCGCTTTTCGCGTTCGGCGCTAAGGGATGCCGATGTATTATTGTATGTAACCGATATGGTCGAGACACCCGAGAAGAACAGCGATTTTATTGCCGAAGTGCGTAAACTCGACGTGCCCATCTTGGTACTTATAAACAAAATCGACCTAAGCAATCAGGCCGAGCTTGTGAAGAAAGTAGAGCAATGGCACGATATTATTCCCGAAGCCGAGATACTTCCAATCTCGGCATTGGCGAAATTTAATGTCGACGTAGTGATGCGTCGCATAATGGAACTCTTGCCCGAGTCGCCACCCTATTTCGAGAAGGATGCGCTCACCGACAAGCCTGCACGATTCTTCGTTACCGAGATTATACGCGAGAAGATTCTGTTGCACTACGATAAGGAGATTCCTTACGTATGTGAGGCTGCGGTAGAGCACTTCAAGGAGAAGGATGGCAGTATCTACATCAAGGCACTTATCTTTGTAGAGCGCGACTCGCAAAAGGGTATCATTATCGGACACGAGGGAGCAGCTCTTAAGCGTGTTGCAAGTGATGCGCGTCGCGAGCTTGAAAAATTCTTTGGAAAGAAAATATTCCTCGAGATATATGTAAAGGTCGATAAGGATTGGAGAAACAGCGACAAGCAGTTGCGCCGATTCGGGTACGACCAGAAAGATTGAGTATACAATGGGAAATTTAGTAGCTATAGTGGGTCGTCCTAACGTGGGAAAATCGACCCTTTTCAATCGTCTCACCGAGACGCGCCAGGCGATAATCTCGGACGAGGCCGGTACTACACGCGACCGTCAGTATGGTCGTTGTCAGTGGTGCGGAAAAGAGTTCTCGCTTGTTGACACAGGCGGATGGGTAGTAAACTCGGACGATGTGTTCGAGGAGGCTATACGTGAACAGGTTACACTCGCAATGGATGAGGCCGATGTAATTCTCTTTGTGGTTGATACCATGAACGGCCTTACCGACCTTGACGATGAGATGGCATCGATGTTGCGTCGTTCAAAGAAACCGGTGCTGGTGGTAGCCAACAAGGTTGATACATACGAAATGCAGTATAATGCAGCCGAATTCTACTCTTTGGGACTTGGTGATATGTACTGTATCTCGGCAGCCAACGGTAGCGGTACAGGAGACCTGCTCGATGTGATTGTCTCCAAATTTACCAAAGAGGCCGAGGAGACACCCGAGGACGATATCCCCCGTTTTGCAGTTGTAGGCCGTCCTAATGCCGGTAAAAGTTCTATCATCAATGTGTTTTTAGGTGAGGACCGTAATATCGTAACAAATATTGCCGGTACCACTCGCGACTCAATTCTTACACGATATACAAAATTCGGATTCGACTTCTATCTCGTTGATACAGCCGGAATACGTAAGAAAAGCAAAGTGAGTGAGGATATCGAGTACTACTCGGTGCTGCGTTCTATCCGTGCCATAGAGAATAGCGATGTCTGCATCCTTATGATTGATGCTACACGTGGCATCGAGTCGCAGGACCTGAATATCTTCTCCATTGTGCAGCGTAACCAGAAGGGGCTCGTTGTTGTGGTGAATAAGTGGGATCTTGTAGAGGATAAGAGCGAGAAGGTGATGAAATTCTTTGAGAATGCCATTCGTGAGCGTGTGGCTCCCTTTGTCGACTTTCCCATAATATTTACCTCGGCTGTTACCAAGCAGCGTGTGTTTAAAGTGCTTGAAATGGCAAAAGAGGTGTATTTAAACTCTAAGACGAAGGTTTCTACTGCTAAATTTAACGAGGAGATGCTGCCACTTATCGAGGCCTATCCGCCCCCATCGATTAAGGGTAAATATATCAAGATAAAATACTGTATGCAGTTGCCCGAGAAGCGTGTACCTACATTCCTCTTCTTTGCCAATCTGCCGCAGTATGTGCGTGAGCCTTATAAGCGTTTCCTCGAGAATAAAATCCGTGAGAAATGGAACTTCTCGGGTATCCCAATTAATATATTTATCCGTCAGAAATAGGTGAGCTTTCGCGATTAAACAAAAGATGACTCTTAAAGGAGTCATCTTTTGTTTGCTATCGGTTGCCTCGTTCTTTAACTTTGCGCAGCAGGTCGGACGAAAAGAGAAAATCATTTAGGATTTTACTCTCAGAGTCTAAAATGTTATCTTTATTACCTTGCCACTCTAATTTGCCATCGGCAAGGAAAATGATGTGGTCACCAATACCCATTACCGAGTTCATGTCGTGAGTGTTTACAATAGTTGTTATGTGATATTCGGTGGTAATGTCGTGTATCAGCTCATCAATGATTAAAGAGGTCTGTGGGTCGAGACCCGAGTTCGGTTCGTCGCAGAACAGGTATTTAGGCTCCAATGCAATGGCTCGTGCTATGGCTGCACGTTTCTGCATACCTCCCGACAACTCCTCGGGGCTTTTGTCTTGCGCCTCTAACAAGTTCACTCGTTCTAAACAGAAACGGGCGCGTTTCAACTTTTCGTCGTAGCTTTTGTTCGAGAACATTTCAAGAGGGAACATTACATTCTCAAGTACACTCATAGAGTCGAACAGTGCTGCATTCTGAAAAAGCATTCCCATTTCGCGGCGTAACATTAGACGCTCGCGTTTACCAAAAGTGAGCACATTACGCCCATCGTACAGCACTTTGCCACTATCAGGAGTAAGCAGGCCGACGATGCACTTTAGGAGTACGGTCTTTCCTGCACCACTCTTGCCTATGATAAGATTGGTCTTTCCGTTCTCGAAGCGTGCACTGATGTTATTAAGAACATTCTGCTCGGCGAAACTCTTGCGTATCTTTTGTAACTCTATCATTGCATTAAAAGCTGTGTTAGTATTATGTCGGCAAAGAGAATGAGGACGCTGCAACTTACTACCGAGTCGGTGCTTGCCTTGCCAACCTCTATCGAACCACCCTCGACACAATAACCGTAAAAAGCTGCAACCGAGGATATTATGTAGGCAAAAAAGAGCGATTTTATGATGCTGCACCATATATACCACTGCGAGAATTCATATTGAAGGCCTGTGGTAAGGTCATCGGGAGTCATTATGCCTGTGAATATGCCTATGGCGTATGCTCCGGCTATTCCGGCACCGATACTGAATATTACAAGGATGGGAATCATGGCGATGAGTGCTGTCACCTTGGGGAATATCAGGAAATTGGCCGAGTTTACACCCATAATCTCCATTGCATCAATCTGTTGCGTTACACGCATAGTGCCAATTTCTGAGGTTATGTTTGAGCCTACCTTGCCCGATAGTATCAGACACATTATAGATGAAGAGAATTCGAGAATGAGAATCTCGCGTGTTGCATAACCTACTACAAATTTAGGCATCCAGGCACTTTCTATATTCAGCTTCATTTGTATACATATTACTGCACCTATGAAGAAAGATATCAGCAATACAATTGGGATAGAGTTTACACCCAGCTGGTATAGCTCGCGCAGAAACTGTTTGAAAAACATCTTCATGCTCTCGGGGCGTGCGAATACCTTGCGCATCAGCATAAGATATTTTCCGAATGTGCTTATGGAATCGACAAAAATCATTTTTTTACGCTGTATGGTCTAATTGTATGCAAAGGTACTCTTTTATTGCCTAAATAAATGTTAATAATGACGATACTTTTTCTTTTAGGGCCTTAAAAGTATCCCTTGTGAAGAGAAAATGTTGCTAAAAAGCCAAAAATACATTATCTTCGCCCTGTATAATTGTACAAAGATGGAGAATACCAACGAAAATATTATGGTTGAGCCTAAGGAGGGTATGGTGTTGCGCACCGAGGGTCTTGTTAAACGATACGGTAAAAGAACTGTGGTAAATAATGTTTCGTTTAATGTCAGGCAGGGCGAGATTGTTGGTCTTTTAGGTCCCAATGGAGCAGGAAAGACTACATCGTTTTATATGACAACAGGTCTTGTGGTGCCTAATGGTGGTCGCATATTTATGAATGACCTCGAGATTACCGATTATCCTGTGTATAAGCGTGCACGCATCGGTATCGGATATTTGGCACAGGAGGCCAGCGTGTTCCGTAATATGAGTGTCGAGGATAATATCGCTTCGGTACTCGAGTTGACAGGTAAACCCAAAGAGTATCAGAAAGAGAAACTCGAGAGTCTTATCGATGAGTTTCGTCTGCATAAGGTGCGCAAGAATCTTGGCAGCCGTCTGTCGGGTGGCGAGCGCCGACGCACCGAAATTGCACGTTGTCTTGCCATCGACCCCAAATTTATCATGCTCGACGAACCTTTTGCCGGTGTCGACCCTATTGCAGTAGAGGATATTCAGTATATAGTGTGGAAACTAAAGGATAAGAATATTGGTATTCTTATTACCGACCACAATGTGCAAGAGACGCTGAATATCACCGACCGAGCCTATCTGCTTTTTGAGGGACGCATCCTTTTCGAAGGAACCCCCGAGGTGCTTGCCGAAAATTCCATCGTGCGCGAGAAATATCTTGGTCGCGACTTTGTTCTTCGCAAAAAAGAGTTCCAAATAGACGAGGAATAGTGCGTGTCTCTATTTAATGACAGCATTTAATCAATAATCTCGGCATTCTTGCGGCTTTGTTGCAAGGATGCCTTTATTTCTCTGTTTGAATAAAGGATTGCCGAGAGTAGTCTCAGTCTATTTTATTTGTTTTTATTCCGCTTTAATGAACAAATCTTTAAAATACTTGATTTTGTGCTCGAAAAGTTGTAATTTTGCAGGCCTTAAATTCGGCGTATAGTATGTGCATAAGTTTTTTGCATGGCTTTAAGTCGATGAATAAGATATTTATTCAGTAAGAGAATAACTTAAAAAATACAATAATGGAATTTACACTTACAAATTTGGATGCAACCAGCGCTCGTTTGGTTGTGAAAGTGGTTGAGGCTGACTATTCGGCTCAGGTAGAGAAAACTCTCAAGAATTTCCGTCAAAAGGCCAATATTCCCGGCTTCCGTCCCGGAATGGTGCCTATGGCTCTTGTCAAGAAGCAGTACGGTACTGCTGTGAAGGCCGAGGAGATTAACAAAGTTCTTCAGCAGAAGGTTTTTGAATATATCAAGGAGAATAATATCGATATGTTGGGCGAGCCTCTTCCCAGTGAGGAGCAGCAGAGCACAATTGATTTTGTAAACGGTAACGAGTTTACTTTTGAGTTCGAGATTGCCCTTGCACCTAAGTTTGATGCAACACTCAGTGCCGAGGATAAACTCCCTTACTATCGCATCCAGCCTACCGATGAGATGATTGATTCTCAGGTACAGAGCTATGCTCAGCGTTGTGGCGAGTACAAGCAGGTCGAGACTTACGAGAATGGCGATATGCTCAAAGGTCACCTCGTTGAAGGTGTAGATGGTGGTGTCGACGTGCGTGATGCTGTGCTTATGCCCTCTTATATGAAGAACGACGAGCAGAAGGCTCTTTTCGAGAATGCAAAGGTTGACGACGTAGTTACATTCAATCCTTTCACCGCTTATGACGGTAGCGAAGCCGAGCTTGCTTCACTTCTCAAGGTCGAGAAAGACCAGGTTGCTGCACACAATGGCGAGTTTACTCTCACTATTACCGAGATTACACGCTTCGTGGCAAGCGAGATTAACCAGAATGTGTTCGACGCTGCATTCGGCAAGGATGTTGTAACAAACGAGGCCGATTTCCGTGCTAAGATTGCCGAGCAGTTTGTAGAGCGTTTCGAGGTTGAGAGCGATTATAAGTTGCTTCTCGACACACGCAGCTATCTTATGGAGCGCATCGGTAAGATGGAGTTCCCCGAGGCACTTTTGCGTCGTATTATGGAACTCAATCGCACCGAGAAGGATGCTCCTGTTAGCGACGAAGAGTTCCAGAAGAGCCTCACAGAGCTATCTTGGCACCTTATCAAAGAGCAGCTCGCCAAGAAGTTCGAGGTTAAAATCAATGATGCAGATGTTCTTGATGTTGCAAAGGCTGCTACACGCGACCAGTTTGCACAGTACGGAATGGCAAACATCCCCGAGGATTTGCTCGAGAACTATGCAAAGGAGATGCTTAAACAGGATAGAACCCGTGAGGCACTCATCAACCGTGCTGTTGATGTAAAACTTACAGCAGCCATCAAGAGCGTGGTAACTCTTAACGAGGAGGCTGTTTCTGTTGAGGATTTCAACAAAAAAGTAGCTTCAAACGATTAATTCGATAAAAGAATATCTATGAAAGACCCCTCAACCCGACTGAATAGTCGGGTTGAGAGGTCTGAATGTATAATTAACCCTTAAACATCAGAGAGTATGAAGAAAGATGAATTTAGGAAGTATGCAACCAAGCACCTTGGAATGAATAGTATGGTGCTTGACGATGTGATTAAGGCTCAGTCTCAGTATCTGAATCCTTATATTCTTGAGGAGCGTCAGCTGAACGTGACACAGATGGATGTTTTTTCGCGCCTTATGATGGACAGAATCATATTCTTGGGTACACAGATTGATGATTACACTGCAAACACATTGCAGGCTCAGCTGCTCTTCCTCGACTCGGTGGATAGCGGAAAGGATATTTCGATATACATAAATTCTCCCGGTGGTTCTGTTTATGCCGGATTGGGTATTTATGATACAATGCAGTTTATCTCGAGCGACGTGGCTACAATTTGTACCGGTATGGCAGCAAGCATGGCTGCAGTGCTTTTGGTTGCCGGTGCCGAGGGTAAACGCTCTGCACTTACTCATAGCCGTGTTATGATTCACCAGCCTATGGGCGGTGTGCAGGGTCAGGCAAGTGATATTGAGATTACCGCACGTGAGATTCAGAAACTTAAGAAAGAACTTTACACGATTATAGCTGAACACAGCCATCAGCCATACGATAAAGTGTGGGCAGATGGTGACCGTGACTTCTGGATGACATCGCAGGAGGCAATGGAGTATGGAATGATTGATCGTGTATTAGCGCGTAAGAAATAATATAAATGGCCGACAAACACAACAAAAAACGTTGTAGCTTCTGCGGAAGAAGCGAAGATAAGGTTGAGATGCTGATGACGGGCATCGAGGGATATATCTGCAACCACTGCGTGGAACAGGCTTATACCATCCTGCGCGAAGAGCAGATGCTGCATTCCGAGTCGGAATTTACAATGACCGAGCTGCCAAAGCCCAAGGACATCAAGGCTTTCCTCGATAACTATGTCATAGGGCAGGACGAGGCAAAGTGCGCTCTTGCCGTCTCGGTGTATAATCACTATAAGCGTCTGATGCAGAGTGGAAAAGATAATGATGTCGAGATAGAGAAGAGCAATATTATTTTGGTGGGCAGCACAGGTACGGGTAAGACGTTGCTTGCACGTACCATAGCGCGTTTGCTTAAGGTTCCTTTTACAATCGTCGATGCCACTGTGTTAACCGAGGCCGGTTACGTAGGAGAGGATATCGAGAGTATTCTGACACGTCTCTTGCAGGTTGCCGATTATAAGGTTGAGGAGGCCGAGAGAGGTATCGTTTTTATCGATGAAATCGACAAAATTGCAAGAAAAAGCGATAATCCTTCTATTACCCGCGACGTAAGTGGCGAGGGTGTGCAACAGGGATTGTTGAAACTGCTCGAAGGCTCGGTTGTGAACGTTCCACCACAAGGCGGACGTAAACACCCCGACCAGAAGATGATTCCCGTGAATACAAAGAATATTCTCTTTATCTGTGGAGGTGCATTCGATGGTATCGAGAAAAAAATTGCTCAACGACTCAATGCACACGTTGTAGGATTCGACTCGGTGCAGAATAAACTGAATATCGATTCAAAGGATGTGATGAAATATATAACACCACAGGACTTGCGCTCGTTTGGCCTTATCCCCGAGATTGTGGGTCGTCTGCCTATCCTCACATCACTGCGTCCGCTTGACAGAGATGCACTGCGAAATATTTTGACAGAGCCAAAGAACTCAATCATCAAACAATATCTGAAATTGATGGAGATGGACGGGGTAGAGCTTACCTTCGAACCCGACGTTCTCGATTTTATCGTAGACAAGGCTATTGAATATAAGTTGGGAGCCCGTGGATTACGTTCCATTGTAGAGACGATTATGATGGATAAGATGTTCGAGGTTCCCTCGGGTGAGGCTGCAACCTGTGTCATTACCAAAGAGTATGCCGAGAAGCAACTCTCAAAGGGGCTGCCTTCGGGGGTAATGTACTCATAAGTAGGTATGTGATTTCAGTATAAGACAGAAGTCCTCTTGTTCGAGAGGATTTCTGTCTTGTATTACATTGAAACAGGCTGCTTGGAAAATCTTATCTCGTTATTTTTTCTATTTAACCCGAAGAGTTGCTATGCTCGGGTATTGTTTTGGACAGTTTTTTCGATATAAATGAAAAATATGTTTCAAAAAATTTGTAGGTTTCATCTACTTGTTTATAACTTTGTTATCCAAATAGACTTTTATCAACTATAGTTTCTTAGTAAATGGCAAAGAAATTAAATTTAACCGACGTTCTTAAGAAGAATTTCGGATTCGACACATTCAAAGGTGACCAGGAGGCTGTTATACAGAATCTGCTCGATGGTAAAGATGCCTTTGTGCTGATGCCGACCGGTGGCGGTAAATCGTTATGCTATCAGTTGCCTTCGCTAATCATGGATGGTACAGCGATAGTGATATCTCCACTTATAGCATTGATGAAGAATCAGGTAGATGCCATTAGAAACCTTAACGAGGAGGATGGCGTTGCCCATTTCTTGAACTCTTCTTTAACTAAACAGGCTATCGAAGAGGTTAAGTCCGATGTGTTATCGGGCAAGACAAAACTGCTGTATGTAGCTCCCGAGTCTCTCACAAAAGAGGAGAATGTGGAGTTTCTTAAATCGATAAAAATATCTTTCTACGCTATAGACGAAGCACATTGTATCTCGGAGTGGGGACACGACTTCCGTCCCGAGTACCGCCGCATTCGTCCCATTATGAACGAGATAGGAAAAGCGCCTGTGATAGCACTTACAGCTACAGCTACAACAAAGGTTCGTGATGATATAAAAAAGAACCTCGGTATACAGAATGCTCCCGATTTTAAGTCCTCGTTCAACCGTCCCAACCTCTACTACGAGGTGCGTCCTAAGACAAAGAATATAGATAAGGATATAATCAAGTTCATAAAGTCCAATCCCGGAAAATCGGGTATCATATACTGTCTGAGCCGTAAAAAGGTTGAGGAACTTACCGAAATCCTTAAGGTAAATGAGATTCAGGCCAAGGCCTACCATGCAGGTATGGATTCTGCTATGCGTTCGCAGACTCAGGACGACTTTATAATGGAGAAGATTGATGTTATTGTGGCAACAATCGCATTTGGTATGGGAATAGACAAACCCGATGTGCGTTATGTGATTCACTATGACATTCCCAAGAGCCTCGAAGGCTACTATCAAGAGACCGGTCGTGCAGGACGTGATGGTGGTGAAGGACAGTGCATAGCTTTCTACAATAACAAAGACCTTCAGAAACTCGAGAAATTCCTCGAGGGTAAACCGCTTGCCGAACAGTACATAGGCCGTCAGTTGCTGCGTGAGACAACTGCATACGCCGAGTCATCGGTGTGCCGCCGTAAACTGCTGTTACACTATTTTGGCGAAAGTTACGAGGTAGAGAACTGTGGAAACTGTGACAACTGCAGACACCCCAAAAAACAGGTCGAAGCACAGGATATGCTCGAGATACTTATTGAGACGATACTTGCGCTTAAGGAGGATTTCAAACCCGAGTATGTTATTGATGTAATTTTGGGTAAAGAGACCTCTGATATACTCTCGCATAAGCATGAGGAACTCGAGTGTTTTGGTAGCGGACAGGGCGATGATGCAAAGCGCTGGAACGCGGTAATACGTCAGGCGCTCATAGCCGGTTATCTCGACCGTGATGTCGAGAATTATGGACTATTGAAAGTGACCAATGATGGTCGCGAATTCCTCAAGAAACCAAAATCCTTCAGAATCGTCGAGGACAAGGATTTCGAGGAAGAAGAGACCGTCGTACAGGCAGGAAGCTCCTCAGCAGCCGACTCAGAGCTGTATGCAATGCTTAAAAGTCTGAGAAAGAAACTTGCAAAGCAGCTTGAACTGCCACCATACGTGATATTCCAGGACCCCTCACTCGAGGCAATGGCAACCACATATCCTATCACCATTGAAGAGATGCAGAATATCCCCGGTGTAGGAGCAGGAAAGGCCAAACGTTATGGCGAGGAGTTTTGTGCACTCATCAAACGTCACTGCGAAGAGAACGAAATAGTTCGTCCCGAGGATTTCAGAGTGCGTACAGTGGCCGTAGGTTCGAAGAATGCAAGTATCATTGCTGCTATAGACCGTAAGGTGGCACTCGATGATCTTGCCATAAGCAAAGGTATAGAGTTCGAGGAACTGCTCGATGCAATAGAGGCTATCGTATATTCGGGTACAAAGTTGAATATCGACTATTTCCTCGAGTATGCGATGGACGAGGAGGATTTGGAGGATATATACGACTACTTCAAATCGTCAGACACTGACAGCATCGAGGCTGCAATCTCGGAACTTGGAGGCGATTATGACGAAGAGATGATTCGTCTGGTGCGTATCAAGTTCATTTCGGAGATGGCCAACTGATAATTGATAAATTAACGACGGTGGAACAGGTGAAGCACTCCTTTTTCTTCCGTTTAGTGCAAACGATAGAATAAAAAACAAAACTATAGTCTTATGAATTTTATTACAGAAAAAATTGTGATGGACGGTCTCACTTTTGATGATGTCCTGTTGGTACCGGCCTATTCCGAGGTTCTCCCCAAGGATGTAAGCCTCAAGACCAAGTTCTCGAGAAACATTGACCTTAATGTGCCGTTTGTAACCGCTGCTATGGACACTGTGACCGAGGCAAAAATGGCTATCGCAATAGCTCGCGAGGGTGGAATAGGTGTTATTCATAAGAATATGTCTATTGCCGAGCAGGCACATCAGGTGGCTATTGTAAAGCGTGCCGAGAATGGTATGATATATGACCCTGTAACAATTCATGCAGATGCAACAGTAAAGGATGCCCTTGACCTTATGGCAGAGTATCATATCGGAGGTATTCCCGTTGTTGATGATGAGAATAAACTTGTGGGAATAGTAACCAACCGCGACCTTCGTTTCGAGACAAATATGGAACGTCCTGTTTGTGATGTGATGACACCAGCCGACCAGCTTGTTGTAACAAATCAGCAGACAGATATGGAGTCGGCGGCAACAATCCTGCGCGAGAATAAAATAGAGAAACTCCCGGTTGTCGATTCCGAGGGTAAGCTCGTGGGTCTTATTACATACAAAGACATTACCAAGGCAAAGGATAAACCTATGGCCTGTAAGGATAGTAAAGGTCGTCTGCGTGTAGCGGCCGGTGTAGGTGTAACAGTAGATGCAATGGAGCGTATAAAGGCACTTGTTGATGCAGGTGTAGATGCAATCATCATCGATACAGCACACGGACATTCTGCAGGAGTTATTGCAAAACTGAAAGAGGCAAAGGCAGCTTTCCCCCAGATTGATATTGTAGTAGGTAACGTGGCTACTGGCGAGGCCGCAAAGATGTTGGCCGAGGCCGGTGCCGATGCGGTAAAGGTTGGAATCGGTCCAGGCTCGATATGTACCACACGTGTGGTAGCCGGAGTAGGTGTTCCCCAGCTATCTGCTGTTTATGACGTGGCCAAGGCTCTCGAGGGCACAGGTGTACCTTTGATTGCCGACGGTGGTTTGCGTTATTCGGGTGATGTTGTAAAGGCTCTTGCAGCCGGTGGTAACTCTGTTATGATTGGTTCTTTGGTTGCAGGTACCGAGGAGTCACCCGGTGATACAATCATATTCAACGGACGTAAGTTCAAGGCTTATCGCGGAATGGGTTCGCTTGAGGCTATGGAGAATGGTTCTAAGGACCGTTATTTCCAGGCAGATACACGTGACAAGAAAAAACTTGTTCCCGAGGGTATCGCTGCACGTGTTCCCTACAAGGGTACATTGTACGAGGTAATATTCCAGTTGGTAGGTGGCTTACGCTCGGGTATGGGTTATTGTGGCGCTCCCAATATCGAGAAACTCCACGATGCGAAATTCGTGCGTATAACCAATGCCGGTGTACAGGAGAGCCATCCTCATGATGTCTCTATCACCAGCGAGGCTCCCAACTATAGTCGTCCCGAATAAGAGAGAAAGATTACAGTAACAGAGAGGCTGCGCCAAAATGCGAATTTTGACACAGCCTCAACTGCGTAAAAATAATTAAGTTGAGAAATACGATGAAAAGATTATTTTCGATGGCAGTAGTGATGCTGTCGACAATGTGTGCAATGGCGCAGGTTGCCGACCCTGTGCTGATGCGTATAAATGGAAAAGAGATAAAGCGCTCTGAGTTCGAATATGCTTTGAATAAGAACAACGAGACACTGGGTGTCGACCGTAAGGCTGTCAAAGAGTATCTGCCTATGTACATCGACTTCAAATTGAAAGTTGCTGAGGCCGAGGCTATGCGCCTTGATACTCTCTCGAGTTTTATCGAGGAGTTTAACAACAACCGTGCTCAATTGGCCGAGAACTATCTTATTGACCACAATTACATAGAGAATGAGGCACATAAGATATATGCGAAGGATTCGGCTGTCATCGATGGATTCCTTAAGGTGGCTCATATTTTCATCCCTATCATGCAACAGGATTCGTCTCAGAAGAGCGATTCGGTAAAGGGTGTCATGGATAAGGCGTATGAGGCTATTACGGCAGGTGCGACACTGAGTGATGCTGCAAAGACAATAGGATTGCCTGCTAATATTGTAGAACCTTTCGAGATTGTACGCGGACAGGCATATAAAGAGTTCGAGGATGTGGCTTTTGCCCTTGCCGACAGTGCTATTTCAAAGCCTTTCCGTTCGCCGGTCGGTATTCACATAGTGCAGCGTTTCGGCATGCGTCCGTTCGGTCAGTATCGCGAGTATCGTGACATTATTGTATCTATGCTCGAGAAACGAGGAATACGTAATGTGGCACGTCTGCTCAAAGGTCGTCAGTTGGCACGTGAGATTGGTGGCAATATCACTCCCGAAGAGGCACTTGCAAGAGAGGATAGCCTGCTCGAAACAAAATATCCCGAGTTTGGCAACCTTATGACCGAATATTACGATGGTCTGCTATTCTTCGAGGTAAGTTCTCGTGAGGTGTGGAATAAGGCTTCGGAAGATGAGGCCGGGTTGACAAAGTTCTTCAAGAAGAACAAGAAGAGATATAAATTCGAGACTCCCCGTTACCGTGGTGCAGTCATATATGCCAACACTCCCGAAGATGTGGCAAAGGCAAAGCAACTCTTTGCAAATGCTCCTCAGGATGAGTACCGTCAGATTATGAAAGATAACTTTTATGTCGATTCGGTGTTCACAATACGTATCGAGATGGGTATTTTCTCTATCGGTGACAATGCCTGGGTCGACAAGATGGTCTTCGGGCAGGGTGAGGGAGGTAATATGAAGCGTGGTTTTACTATCGTAGATGTTGCCGGCACGTTGCTGAAAGCTCCCCAGACATATAAAGACGTAAAGGGACACGTGCTGAACGATTATCAGAAGTATATCGAGGAACGTTGGCTCAAGGCTTTGCGTAAAAAATACAAGGTCGAGGTCGACGATGAGGTGCTAAAAACCGTTAATAATCATAATTGAAACGTCTTATTTACTATCTTTGCCGACGTGAAACATAAGCAAGAATGAATATTTTTATAAAACATATAATGCCGATGCTTTTGGCTGTAATCTTTACAGCCTCTTGTACCAATGAGATTGACCATCGTGGGCGTACACCTTTGGTGGCTGTCGGTAACGATTTTCTCTATAAAGAGGATGTGGCGGCATTGTATGTTACAGCTCTTCCAACGGTAGATAGTACAGAATTTGTCCATAATTACATACGGCAGTGGCTCGAAGATGCCCTTTTTTATCGTATGGCGGTGCGTAATGTTGCAGGTACCGAGGTTGAGCGTATGGTCGAGAACTATCGTCGTGCTTTACTGCTTAACATCTATCAAGAGAGGCTTGTCGAGCAGCAGTTGCGACAGACGCTTACCGAGGAAGAGGTCGCAGCATTCTATAATAATAATGCCGAACTGTTCAAACTCGACGAGGCGCATCTGCAAGGACTGTTCTTGAAACTGCCATTGACTGCCCCAAAGCTTCAATCGGTGCGTAAATGGTTGTCGAAGATGACTCCCGAGGATATCGAAAATCTTGAAAAATACAATATAACAAATGCGGTGACATACGAGTATTTCATCGATAGCTGGCGTTCTCTGCCTTCAATAGCAGCCAAGATGCCTTTGACATCCGATGCTCTTTTTAATAGCCTCGAAAAAGATACATTTGTTGAGGTGTCTGATACAGCTCACATATATATGCTTAGTACTGTTGCACTGCTCGGCAAAGGAGAACAGAAACCATTGGAGCTTGCTTCGGATGAGATAAGCAGTCTGTTGATAAACTCGAAGAAAGCCAACTTTGTAAAAAAGGTGAAACACGACCTTTACAATAAGGCTATAGAGGCAGGAGAAATTAATTTCTATGATAGGGAATCGTCTGCAGCTGTTATCGGTGCAGATAATAATATAAACAAATAATGAAAAAGAGACTTTTGATGTGTCTGGTAGCTGTTTCGGCACTATTCGGACTTAGGGCACAGGATAATATAATAGACCGCGTAGAGTGGGTGGTAGGCGATAAGGCGATACTGCGTTCCGAGATTGAGGAGAATGTAAAGCACTGGGTTGCCAACGGCCAGAAATTCGCAGGTGACCCCTATTGTGTGGTGGGCGAAGAACTTGCTGTTCAGCAGTTGTTTTTGCATCAGGCTGCACTCGACAGCGTCGAAGTAAATGAGTCGTTTGTCATGCAAAGGGTCGATGGACAGGTCGATTACTATTTGCAGGGAATTGGTTCAAAAGAGAAGATGGAGGAGTATTTCGATATGAAATCGAGCCAGATTCGCGAGAAACTGTTTGAGATGTATCGCAATGAGAGTATGATAGAGACAGTAAAGCGCTCAATAGTAGGCGAGATTAAAGTGTCACCTGCATTGGTGCGACGCTACTATAACTCATTGCCGAATGATAGTATTCCTTTTGTTCAGTCTCAGGTCGAGGTTCAGATTATAACAATGGAACCCGAGATAGAGGTAGAGGAAGAGGAGCGTATCAAAAAAGAGCTTCGAGAGTATACCGATCGCATAAACAGTGGCGAGACATCGTTCTCGACACTTGCACTCTTCTATTCCGATTGTCCATCGGCGCGTCGTGGTGGAGAGCTTGATTTTATGTCACGTGCCGAGCTTGACCCCGAGTTTGCCAATGTTGCGTTCAATCTAACCGACCCCAACAAGGTGTCCAAGATTGTAAAGTCGGAGTATGGTTATCATATTATCCAGCTTATAGAGAAACGTGGCGACAGAGTAAAGGTGCGACATATACTTAAGAAACCGAGTGCTTCAAACGAGGGAATCAAGGCAATGATGTTACGTCTCGATACTGTGGCCAATGAGATACGTGATGCGCAATTCACATTCGAAGAGGCCGCTGAGGTTATTTCGCACGACAAGGATACACGAAACAACTATGGTCTTATGTATAACGGCAGCACTGCATCATCTCGTTTCGAGATGCAGGACCTTCCCGTTGATGTTGCACGTGTAATTGACGGAATGAAAGTTGGTGAAATATCTTCTCCCTTTACAATGCGTAAGAATGGCGACAAGATTGTTTGTGCCATCGTAAAACTGAAATCGAGGATAGATGGTCATAAGGCTAATCTGCGTGACGATTATGAGACTCTGAAAGAGGTCTACCTTGGAAAAGCAAGTGAAGAGAAGGTTCAGGAATGGATAAGGAATAAGCAGAAGAGCACATTTGTGAAAATAAATACCGATAGCCATAGTTGTGAATTCAAATATCCGGGCTGGGTGTTCTATGACGACAATAAGTAATGTATAGATTAATAGTAGCTATATTTCTATTGTGCCTTTTTTGTGCAGCCGATGCTCGACCCATAAAGGCAGAAAGTGGCGATTCGGTAGCAAGCCGCAAGAAGGATTATGTGCACATGCTTCATGCCGATGTTACTAAAGGCGACAAGAATCGTCTGCCCGATGCGATAATACTGATAGGTGATGTGCAGTTGCGACACGACAGTATGTATATGTATTGCGACAGCGCATATCTTTTCACACGCCGTAATTCGGTACAGGCATTCGGTAATGTGCGAATGGAACAGGGCGACACTCTCTTTATGTATGGCGACTATGTCGACTATGATGGTGACAGTAACTTTGCAAGAGTAAGAAATAATGTACGCCTCATAGACAAGACTTCGGTACTTGAGACCGATAGTCTGAACTACGACCGTACAATAAATCTTGCCTACTATTTCGATGGCGGTACATTAAGCGACGAGCAAAGTACTCTTGATTCCTATTGGGGACAATATGACCTTACGACAAAAGATGCGATTTTTACCGATAATGTATCGCTCTTAAATCCACAGTTCCTGTTGAACAGTGATACGTTGCACTATAATACAGCAACCAAGATTGCAAAAATTGTAGGTCCTACGGATATATACAATGGCGATAATCATATACGCTCATCGTTGGGGCTATACAATACGTCTAATAGGCAGGCAACACTTCTCAAGCGTTCGATAGTGGCTAATGGAACAAAGGAACTTACGGGTGACTCGCTTTTTTATGATGCGGTGCGCGGGTTCAGCGAGGTGTTTGGAAATATCGTGTACAGCGATACTGTGGCACGTAATATGCTCACCGGTGAGTATGGCTATATGAACGAGGTGACCGACTCGTCGTATGTTACAGGCCGTGCGGTTGTTATGGATTATTCTCAGGGTGCCGATACCCTTTATATGCACTCCGATACAATTTGGGCACTTACATATAATGTAGATACCGACTCGGTCTATCGTAAAGTTCGTGCTTGCCACAAGGTGCGTGCCTATCGTACCGATATTCAGGCAGTCTGCGACTCGTTAGTGTTCGATTCGCGAGATACGTGTATGACAATGTACAAGGACCCTGTCTTGTGGTACGGGACACAGCAACTGCTTGGCGAGGAGATAAAGATGTATATGGATACAGCTTCTATAGACTGGGTACATATAGTGAATCAGACTCTCTATGCCGAGCGTGTCGATTCTGTTAACTATAATCAGATAAGCGGTAAAGAGATGAAGTTCTTTTTTCGCGAGAAAAAACTTAATGAGATGCAGGTGATAGGTAGTGTGCTTGTACGATACTATCCTCTTGATAGCGATAGCCTTCTCTTGGGACTCAATACTACCGAGACAGGAAGACTCTCTGCTTTTATGAAAAATGGCGAGGTTGATAAGATTGTAGCTCCTACCAAGGCTGATGGTATTTTCTATCCAATGAGTAAAATTCCCGATGAAGTACGTCGCCTTCCTAACTTTGTATGGCTCGACTTTATGCGTCCGCGAAATAAAGAGGATATCTTTAATTGGCGCGGTAAGCGTCGCGATCAGATGCTAAAGAAAGTAAATCGCCGTAGCGTGCCTCTACCCACGCTCGACAGAGTACGTGACTAATAGAAAAGGAGATTATGGGCTTTTTTAAAATGCGTGAACCAAGAAGGTTCAATCATAAATATATATTTGTAGACGAGCGCAAGGAGAAACTCGATAAGATTGTAGAGAATGCCAAGCGCGATTTAGGAATGTTGCCTCCGGCCGAAGAGAGCCGAGAAGAAAAAATACGCGAAGCCATCAGTGGTTCTACTACACATCTTAAACGTCGTCGCGAGGAGGGCACACGTTTCACTACTCAGGCACTTGTTGTGGGTATTGTTATCTGCCTTTTTATTTTGCACTACCTTGTAACGGGTAAATTCTCTTTCTGATAATTCTTCATCATTATGCAGGATGTAATACATTTATTGCCCGATTCGGTTGCCAACCAGATTGCGGCTGGTGAGGTGGTACAGCGCCCCGCATCGGTCGTAAAGGAACTTATGGAGAATGCTCTTGATGCAGGAGCTACAAAAGTAGAAGTTATTGTAACCGATGGAGGCCGCACTCTTATACAGGTGATAGACAACGGCCAAGGTATGTCTGAAACTGATGCAAGGCTTGCTTTCGAAAGGCATGCAACGTCGAAGATAAGCCGTGCCGAGGATCTTTTCGCGCTACGCACTATGGGCTTTCGCGGCGAAGCTCTTGCCTCGATAGTTGCAGTTTCTCAGGTTGAACTTCTTACTCGTCGTGCCTGCGATGAACTTGGAACACGCATTGCTTTTTCGGGTTCAACACTCGAAGCGCAGGAGCCTGCAATGTGCCCCGTAGGAAGCAATTTTAAAATAAAGAACCTCTTTTTTAATATCCCTGCGCGACGCAAATTCCTAAAGTCGATTCAGACCGAGTTCAATAATATTGTATCTGAGTTCGAGCGCGTGGCACTCATAAACAGCAATGTCGAGTTTGTACTGACTCATAACGACAACGAAGTTCTTAATCTTCCGGTCGGCTCAATGCGTAAACGCATTCTCGATATTTTCGGTAAGAAAATTATTTCGCAACTCATAGAGGTAGAGGTAAGCAGCTCATTAATCGAAATCAAGGGTTTTGTAGGAGCACCCGAGAGCGCCCGCAAGAAAGGTGCACAGCAATATTTCTTCGTGAACGGCAGATATATGCGTCATCCCTACTTTGCCAAAGCGGTGATGGAAGCATACAGTCAGATGATACCACAAGGCGAGCAGGTACCGTTTTTTCTCTGTTTCACTGTCGACCCTTCGCGTATAGATGTAAATATCCATCCAACTAAAACAGAGATAAAGTTCGAGGACGAGCAGAGCTTGTGGAAAATCATTGCAGCTGCGGTTCGTGAGTCGCTCGGACGTTTCAATGCTGCACCGGGGCTTGATTTTGATGCCGAAGAGATGCCCGATATCCCTTCAATAAATATGTTCCCGGAGAGTGCGCCGGTAACGGCTCCGCGATTATCATATAATCCCGATTATAATCCTTTCCGAAAACATAAGACCGAGTATAATAGTGGGGCTGAAAATTGGGAGGCATTATACCGCGATTCATCCGGGCAGGTTGTCGACCCCTCACCTTTTGAGGATTTCTCTATTCCTGAGGTGACGCAAGAGGTTCCTCATGATGAACGACCGCAGATAGCCGTTGATGATTTTGTGCCGATGTCACAGTACAAAGGACAATATATACTTATACCTGTGAAGTCGGGACTTATGTGGGTGCATCAGCGCAGGGCACATATCAGAGTGCTGTATGAAAAGTATATAGGTCAACTGCGCGACAAGAGAGGCTATGTACAGGGATTGCTCTTTCCCGAACGTGTCGATTTGGGCGCGGCCGAGGCTGTTGCGCTCGATTCAATAGCGCTCGAGTTGCAAAGTCTGGGTTTTGATGTATCGTCTTTGGGTGGTGGCAGCTACTCGCTGAACGGTGCCCCTGTAGATACCGAGGGACTTTCGCCATCGGAACTTCTTGTTGATATTGTACACTCTGCGATGGAACAGACTTACAGTGTACGCGATAAACTCTATGAGAAATTGGCATTGTCGATGGCGCGTAAAGTGGCTATTGTGTCGGGACAGATACTCTCGCCCGATGAGATGAGCAGTCTGGTTACGTCTCTTTTCAAAATGAGCGAGCCTGCCCGTACTCCCGATGGACAAATAATAGTTTATATAATGCCCGATACAGATATCGACCGAAAATTCTTAAAATAATATCTGTAAATGTTATATCGTTGGTGATAGTTAAAATTTGTTAACACGTGTATTTTTGAGTATCTATTAATACCTGTGTTAATAAAAATTACGTAAATTTGCAAACCAAGCTTTATTGACTAATTAGGTGTAGTCGGTTTATGCTCAAAAATGCCACGCACTAAACCTTTTTTAGACCCATTATGTTTTTATAAAGTGAGGTAGTGGCTTGAAATAATAATTTTAGTATCTAATTAAATACAAGTATGAAAAAATTTATGATGTCGCTGGCTATTGCCAGTATTGCGATGGTCTCTTTTGCACAGGAGACTGTAAGCGAGGTCGTAGTTCCTACTGTAAAGAACAGCGTTATTACCAATAGCTTTGGTAGTAACTGGTTTATAGATGTGAACGTCGGTGCTCAGGTTTATAATCCTGTTGTTACAAATGGTGAGAGTATGTTCGACCACTTGACTCTTCCTGCAATCTCTGCACACGTTGGTAAATGGCACACTCCCGGTTTCGGTTGGAGAGTAGGTTACAACGGTTACGAGTTCAATGCTTATGAGGATGGTGATGATTATGCATTCTATAATGCGCATTTTGATGCGTTGTTCAATCTTAGCAACCTTATCTGTGGTTATAACGAGGAGCGCATTTGGAATGTTATTCCCTATGTAGGATTCGGTTACGCTGCTAATCTTGACGCTCCCGGTGCAGGCGGCAGCAAGAAGGCCGGTTCACTTACAGGTAACTTTGGTGTTTTGAACACATTCCGCATTGCTAAGCGTTGGGCTATCAACCTCGAGTTGGGTTCTATGATGGCAAAGAAAGGCTTTGCTCCTACAGCTAATTTGACATCTAACGGTTACGATTGGATGTTCACTGCTCAGGTGGGTGTTACATTCCGTCTTGGCAAGTGCACATGGAACAATACTCCCGATGTTGATGCTATCATGGCTCTTAATGCAGCTGCTCTTGCCGAGCTTAATGCACAGCTTCAGGCTAAGGAGTCAGAGAATGCACAGCTTAAGAACCAGCTTGCTGCGGCAAAGAATGCTCTCTCACAGGCTCAGGTTAAGATTAAGCAGCTCGAGAGCGAGCCTAACTATCTTGACGTAGCTCAGTCGGTATTCTTCTCATTCAACTCTTCTAAGATTGCTTCTAAGAAGGAGATTATCAACTTGCAGGCACTTGCTGACGCAGCTAAGAATGCAGGCGTTAAGCTTTCTGTAGTAGGTTATGCTGATAGCGCTACAGGTTCTGCCGCTTACAACCAGAAACTCTCAGAGGCTCGTGCTAACGCTGTTGCCGAGAAGCTTGTTGAGCTTGGTGTTCCCCAGGATCAGCTCGTTGTCGAGGGTAAGGGTGGTGTAGCAGTTGAGAAACCTGCTAAGTTCAACCGTCGAGTTATCATCTCTATCGTAAAGTAATTATCGATAAATGATATTATAGCAGAGGCAGACTTTGGTTTGTCTCTGCTTTTTTTGTTGCTTTATTGATGTGTGCTGTATGTATTTTGTATTCGTCGGTGTCGCTCTAAAGGGTTGTTTTGTTTGAATAAAATAGGCAGGGTGGACAAAAAGTAGGATAAAACCTCCGTAATCATCTGATATACATATCTTTGCAAAGATTATCATTGATATGCTAAAAAAAATGCTTTTTTTGTGGTTCTTCCAATGTGGTCAAGAATGGCCTGAGGGGACGAAAACAAATGTATAAATGCAAGGATTGTAGCAAACAGTTCATTGGCGGACAAAGACGCGACAAATCCCAAGTAATAACCGATTATGTTGAAGGCAAACAGACCTTGTTACAACTGGCATCAAAGTATAAAGTTTCTGAAATGACCATTCGTCGTGATTTAGAAAGCATGCGTTTTGTCCGCAAGAAGGCCAAACACAAAGAAGTAACAGTGCTGCTTGACACCACCTATTGGGGCCGTAGGTTCGGTCTTATGGTTATAAAGGATGCCCTACGCAATAAAGTCCTATGGCACAAATATGTCTATAACGAAACTATCGGTCAATATATAGAGGGAATCTCTTGGCTTGAATCTCAGGGATTTAAGATATACGGTGCTGTAATTGACGGTATGCGAGGGCTTGCACAAGCCTTATACCCAATCCCAGTCCAGATGTGTCAATTTCATCAGATACTGATCACTCGTAGATACTTAACCCAGGAACCAGACCTTGAAGCCTCCTGCGAGCTTTTAAGCCTTGTTAAGAGCATAACTCAAATGGATAAGGAGAGTTTCATTTGCGCCTTTAACGAGTGGCATGATAGGTACAAGGATGTTTTAAACGAGCGTATTCATGACAAAAGGATAAAGCGTCATACACCCCCTTATATGCGCCCAAGGCTGCGCAGCGCATATCTTAGCCTCAAACGCAACATGTCGTTACTTTGGACTTTTTACGACCACCCTGAGACTGGTCTTCCTAACACAAATAATGCAATAGAAGGGCTGTTCTCGGATATAAAGAGCAAGCTAAGAGCTCATCGAGGAATTAGTAAGGATAATCGAAAAAAGTTGTTGGACGAGTACATTATGCGGCATTATTAAGAGCGAATTACCTCAACAGGGCGCGCCCTGTTGAGGTAATCTATCCTACTTTTTGTCCAATAAGAGATTTTTAGAGTGAAATCATCCTACTTTTTGTCCACGTAACCATAAAATATAATTTTGCCATTAAAAGCAGAATTGTAATGAAAAAAATGCCTAAAAGTTTGCGTATTTAAAAAGAAAGCTCTATCTTTGCATCGCATTTGAGGGTTGCAGCCTTTCGGGCGTTTAGCTCAGCTGGTTTAGAGCATCTGCCTTACAAGCAGAGGGTCGGCGGTTCGAATCCGTCAACGCCCACGAAAGCTAAGTGATAGAGTAGATTTTTTCTTTGGTTGCAATCCTTGTTTAATTCGGGCGTTTAGCTCAGCTGGTTTAGAGCATCTGCCTTACAAGCAGAGGGTCGGCGGTTCGAATCCGTCAACGCCCACCGAAAGTAGCCTGCGTAAGCAGGTTTTTTTTGTATATGGCAGATTGTTTAGAAAGCTGCGGTAGAAGAAAGGTCCTACTCCTTATACTATTGGTAAAGTTGTTTGTTTAGAAATTTTGAAATTTAAACAGCTTCTTAATAAACTTTATGCAACATCTCGCTGTTTATACATTGAAAAAATACTAATTTTGTACGCAAAAAACGTTTTTTAAATACAATCCGGTTTATAAGATTACTATCACAACAATGGAACTTGACATTCTTACTGCAATATCACCTATAGATGGCCGCTATAGGGGTAAGACAGAGACTCTGGCCGATTATTTCTCGGAGTATGCTTTGATGAAGTATCGTGTACTTGTAGAGATTGAGTATTTTATCACATTGTGCGAGGTGCCCCTGCCGCAGCTCAGTGGCGTGGATTCTGCGATATTCCCTCAGTTGCGTGCTATATACAAGGAATTTACTACCGATGATGCACGCCGCATTAAGGAGATTGAAAAAGTTACCAATCACGATGTCAAGGCGGTAGAGTATTTCATTAAGGAGCGCTTCGATGCTATCGGTGGCCTTGAAAGCTATAAAGAGTTCATACATTTCGGACTTACATCACAGGATATAAATAATACCTCTATTCCCTGTACTATAAAGGATGCTTTAAACAATTGCTACTATCCTCTTGTCGAGGAGTTGATTGCTCAGCTTAAAGAGTATGCCGAGGCTTGGAAAGAAATTCCTATGCTTGCCCGTACACACGGACAGCCTGCGTCGCCCACACGTCTTGGAAAAGAGGTGATGGTATTCATTTATCGTCTCGAGGCGCAGCTGGCACAACTTAAGAATTGTGTTATATCGGCAAAGTTCGGTGGTGCTACAGGTAACTTCAATGCTCACAATGTGGCTTATCCCGCTATCGATTGGAAATCTTTCGGAAATAAGTTCGTGAGCGAGAAATTGGGGCTACAGCGCGAGCAGTATACTACACAGATTTCGAATTACGATAATCTGGCTGCGCTTTTCGATGCAATGCGTCGTATAAATACCATCATAATAGATATGGACCGAGACTTCTGGCAGTATATCTCGATGGAGTTCTTCAAACAGAAAATCAAGGCCGGTGAGGTTGGTTCAAGCGCAATGCCTCACAAGGTCAATCCCATTGATTTCGAGAATAGCGAGGGTAATCTTGGTATCGCAAATGCAATACTCGACCACCTTGCAACAAAACTCCCCATTTCGCGTTTGCAACGCGACCTCACCGACTCAACCGTTCTTCGTAATGTAGGTGTTCCTATGGGACACATGCTCATTGCTGTAAAGAGTACTTTGGTTGGTCTGCGTAAGTTGCTTCTTAACGAGGCTGCAATATCGGGCGAGCTTGAGAATAGCTGGAACGTATGTGCCGAGGGTATACAGACCATCCTGCGTCGCGAGGCATATCCTAACCCCTACGAAGCGCTTAAGGCACTCACACGTACAAACAGCAAGATTGACCAGCAATCGCTGCTTCAGTTTATCGATGGTCTTGATGTTGCCGAGAGTGTAAAAGAAGAACTTAGAGCCATCACTCCCCATACATATACAGGAGTATAATATTAATACAGCCTCTTTTTTAGAGGCTTTTCTTTAGAAAATTGGACCGTGAGGTTCGTAAATATATAAGAAAATGGATAACTACAAAGAAAAGCGTCAGGGCGGATACACACCCCGAGGTGGCAACCGCGAACGCTCATTTAACAGCGATTTTAACGCAGAGTATCGTAAAAAACAGCGTCCTCGTTTTACAAGAGAGCAGGATGGACAGCGACAGTATGGTCGCAACGACTATCGTGCTAATAATGGAGAGGGAAACAGACGCTACTCGTCTTATCAGCGTCCGCAATATAATAATGGCGCAGATGGTGAGCCTAACTACAACCGTTACGATAGTCAGCAGGGCGAACGTCAGTATGGAAATACTCGTCAGAGTGGATACCGCAGCGAGGGACGTAGCGTAAACAACGGCAATTACAGCCGTGCATATAGCACTCAGCATCGTGCGGGCTATGGCCAGCGTGGAAACAGAAGTACATCGTACGACCCCAATGCAAAGTACAGCAACAAGAAGCGCATCGTCTACCGCGAGGCGGCAATAGATCCCAATGCTCCTGTTCGTTTGAATAAATATCTTGCCAACGCCGGTATCTGTTCGCGCCGCGAGGCCGACAATTACATTGCAGCCGGACTTATCAGCGTAAACGGTACTGTGGTAACCGAGCTTGGTGTAAAGGTAACCCCCAACGATGATATCCGTTTCAACGGCGAGCGTGTAAATCCCGAGCGCAAGGTATATGTACTTCTTAACAAGCCTAAGGATTGTGTTACTACAGTCGATGACCCTCAGGAACGTCGTACCGTACTCGACTGTCTCAAAGGAATCGGAAAAGAGAGAATATACCCTGTAGGTCGTCTCGACCGTAATACAACAGGTGTGCTGTTGCTCACTAATGATGGCGATATGGCATCGAAGCTCACACACCCCAAATTTATGAAGAAGAAAATCTATCATGTAACTTGCGACAAGAATGTGGCAATGTCGGATATGGACCTTTTAGCAAGCGGAATTGAGCTTGAGGATGGACCCATTTATGCCGATGAGGTAAGCTACGTTAACGATGCCGACCGTTCACAGATAGGAATAGAGATTCACTCGGGAAAGAACCGCATCGTGCGCCGCATGATGGAGCACTTGGGCTACCGTGTTGTCAAACTCGACCGCGTACTCTTTGCCGGATTGACAAAGAAAAATCTAAAACGTGGCGATTGGCGCTACCTTACCGAGAAAGAGGTAAATATGCTAAGAATGGGAGCATACGAATAACAAGAACACAAGAAAAACAGAATAAAATTGTATGAAAGCTATAAGACGAACAAGAATTTCCGATTTGCTTAAGTGTACCGCATACGGTACCGAAGTAAATGTAAGAGGCTGGGTCAGAACACGCCGCAGCAGTAAGCAGGTTGCATTCGTGGCACTTAACGATGGCTCGACAATAAGCAACGTGCAGATAGTCATTGATGTAGAGAAATTCGATGAGGATATGCTCAAACTTCTTACAACAGGAGCATGTCTTAGCGTAAACGGTATGTTGGTAGAGTCTATTGGAGGCGGACAGTCGGTCGAGATTCAGGCAACCGAGATTGAGGTGCTTGGAGAGTGCGACAACACCTATCCTCTGCAAAAGAAGGGTCAGACAATGGAGTATATGCGTACCGTTGCTCACCTGCGCCCCCGTACAAACACATTCGGTGCAGTGTTCCGCATACGTCACAATATGGCATACGCTATACATAAGTTCTTCCACGATAAGGGCTTCTACTATTTCCATACACCCATTATAACAGCTTCTGACTGCGAGGGAGCAGGACAGATGTTCCAGGTGACAACAATGAATCTCTACGACCTAAAGAAAGACGACGAGGGCAGTATTAAGTACGACAGCGACTTTTTTGGCAAGCAGGCGAGCCTTACCGTATCGGGACAGCTCGAGGGCGAGCTTGCTGCAACAGCGCTTGGTGCTATATATACATTTGGTCCCACATTCCGTGCCGAGAATTCAAATACTCCCCGTCACCTTGCCGAGTTCTGGATGATTGAGCCTGAGGTTGCGTTCAACGACATCACCGACAATATGGATCTTGCCGAGGAGTTTATCAAATATTGCGTGCAGTGGGCACTCGACCACTGTATGGAGGATATAACCTTCCTCAACAATATGATTGACAAGGGGCTCATCGAGCGTCTGCGCTCTATTGTCGATACCGAGTTTGTACGCCTTGCATACACCGACGGTATCAAGATTCTCGAGGAGGCAGTAGCCAATGGTCATAAGTTCGAGTTCCCCGTATATTGGGGTGTCGACCTCGCTTCGGAGCACGAGAGATACCTCGTTGAACACCACTTCAAACGTCCCGTAATACTTACCGACTATCCCAAGGAAATAAAAGCCTTCTACATGAAGCAGAACGAGGATGGCAAGACAGTGCGCGCCATGGACGTTCTCTTCCCGAAAATCGGAGAAATCATCGGCGGTTCGGAGCGCGAGGCAGACTACAACAAACTGCTCACACGCATTGAGGAACTTGGTATACCCATGAAGGATATGTGGTGGTATCTCGATACACGTCGCTACGGCTCATGCCCCCACTCGGGCTTCGGGTTGGGTTTTGAGCGTCTGTTGCTCTTTGTCACAGGTATGTCCAACATACGCGACGTCATACCCTTCCCCCGCACCCCCAACAATGCGGAGTTCTAAAATAAGAATAAAAAGGCTGTGTCAAAATATCTGTTTTGTCACAGCCTTTTATGGCATTGCGCCACCCTTAATCCACGCAGTGACAGTCTCAAAAAC
>JAZNEI010000064.1:0-2669 GCA_045588485.1 Bacteroidaceae bacterium
CGCTCCTTGGCCACGAAGGGCTTGCCCCACAATACGTGGTTGATGGCCCCGGCCTGTGTGGTGTCGCGGATGTCGGCGTTTACCTTGTATTTCTCCGTCTCGCTCACCGAGAAGATGATGCTCTTGCCGCCCTGCTGCTCGATGAGGCGCAGCGCTTTGGGCAGCGGCTCATCGGTCAGCTTCAGCGTGATTTTTCCCTGTGCATTCACTCCCAATGCCGTGGCAAGCATCATTGCCATGCACAGCCATACCCTACATGCGGTCGTTCTCTTCTGTTTCATTCTGTCTGTTGTGTTTTAGTCGTACTTTTCTTTTGTTCTTTATATCTAATACAACCGACATGGTCAATCGGGTATGATTGAGAAGAAAAAAATTATAGAAAACTTTTAATTAACGACACCAACAACACAATGACTATTATCTGTATAAATTGTTTCATTAAAAAAAGATATTTTCAATTCTCCACCGAAAATGGTGGTCAGATGACCACTTATAATCAATCGTGACGTTAAATAATTCCTCCTCTCCATAGTTCAGCGAGGAAATCGTGCACATAAATCAACTCTATACCATCTTCTTTACGATTGATGCGGTCGAGCGAAACAAGGATACGGCGCGATTGGGGGTAGTCATCACCAAACGATTTTAATCCTTTAAGATGACGCTTCTGAATTTCCTCAGCGGATTTTATCTCGATGGCTATGCGAGCGTCCCCGATAATAGCATCAACTTCTACGCCTGTATGCGTACGCCAATAGGAGAGTTTATCCTCTTTGTGATTGTAGCCGATATAAGCTATAAGTTCTTGTATAATAAAATGCTCGAATGCATGACCATATTCGGGTGTGCCGCGCATAAGAGATTTACGGTGAAGAAGATGACAAGCAAGCCCTACATCGAAAAAATAAAATCGTGGAGCCTGTACCAAACGGCGTTTCATCATCTTCGTGTAAGCCGGTATCATATACCCCACCAAGGTGTCTTCAAGAATACCAAAATAACCCTTTATCGTCTGTGCGCTGACACCACATTCAGCAGCGATATTGGAGTAGTTCACCATCTCGCCATCGGTCAGTGCCGCCACCTCCAGAAATCGCTGGAAACTGCCCAGGTTACGTACCAAAGCCTCTTCGCGTATCTCTTCACGTAAATACACATCAACGTATGCTGATAACAATCTGTTAGGATTCTTCGCCAAGTAATGTGTGGGCAACATACCATGCTGCAGCGCACGGTCAAGATCAAAGTCGGGAATCTCTGCACTTACCAACGGATAAAAATAAGAGGGATATGCTCTTCCGCCCAATGTATTGTAGCCTTTGCGCTTGAGCTTTCGGGCACTTGAGCCGCAGAGCACAAATCTCAATCCTCGCTCCGATATCAAACGATGCACTTCATTGAGTAGTTCGGGTACTTCGGGAATCTCGTCAATGACCACTACTGTTTCAGAATCTTTGTCGCGTAACATCTCATAGAGTAGTGAAGGACGACGCTGAAAACGCATACGAAGCTCTGAGTCAAGCAAGTCGATAAACACTGCATCGGGAAACTGATGGCGAAGAATTGTACTTTTTCCTGTCTGCCTTGCTCCAAATAGGAACATAGACATATCAACCTCTTGATTCAATTGCGGATAGCGTGTAAACATAAGTATGTATTTCTCTAATTCTACTTATTATTTTCATTGAAAATCGTAAGTAGCACTTAATATTTTCAATGAAAATCTGCCGCAAATTTAGCAATTAGATATTATATAACAAATTGAGAAGGCAATTATTCTTCATTACAATACAAAAAAGTTTATTGCAAATGGAATCCAAGACAATCCATAAGCCTGTTGTGTTTTAGTTGTACTTTCCTTCTTTATATTTAATACAACCGACACGGTCAATTGAGTATGGTCGGGAGGGCAAAATTACTGTTTTTTCTGAAAATGCCGCAATACCACCAAGTTTTCTTCTCTTATTACTATTTTCCGCTTATATTTGCAGCGAATAAAATTTGAAAAAACTTTCGATTTGCTGAAAGGAATCCACCGATTGTGTGTCTAAGAGAGTAGAACGACAAAAAGACAACTGATGGACAACATTGAAAAACGATTTACTGAGATGATCAGAGAGTATCGCAAGACGATATATACCGTCTGCTATTTCTTCTCTGACGACAAGGAGGAGGTGAACGACCTGTTCCAGGAGATACTGATAAACCTCTGGAAGGGCTTCAAGGACTTCCGTGGCGACAGCAGCGCGAAGACTTGGATATGGCGCGTGAGCCTCAACACCTGTAGCAACCAGGAGCGAAAGAAGAAGAGTAGTGTACAGACTGTTCCACTTTCGGTCGACATCGACTTGTACAACGATGACGACGAGCACAGTAAACAGATTCAGATGTTGTATGACAGAATCAACCGCCTCGATGTCTTCGATAGAGCCATCATCCTCCTTTGGCTGGAGAATATGAGCTATCAGGACATAGCCAACGTGGTGGGCATCAGCCTGTCAAGTGTCACCACCCGTCTGTTCCGCATCAAGGAACAGTTAAAGAAACAGTTTTGAATTTATCGCTTATAAGTTTTTGAATATGCTTTTCGGTTTCTCTGAGGTCCTTTTTGGCAGTTTTTCCCTTTCATCCCTTACAAATAGACCACTATTTGTTACGGTCTGAAAAGA
>JAZNEI010000065.1:0-113059 GCA_045588485.1 Bacteroidaceae bacterium
GTAATGAATATCAATGATTTACCGCGGACTGTAGGGGCGATTTTTAATCGCCCGCAACCGAGGCAATGAGAAAAGGCTGAACTTAGCAAACAAGCCTAAATGAGAGACTGAAAAAGTTTTACCGGACACCAATAATAAAAATTATTCTTCAGTTCGTCTGACAAGGTTCGGGACGACAAATAGCGTAGCGAGTAAACTTCTATATTATTCTTATTAATCGCTGTAATAAACCCTTTTTATTCTTGTAGAAATAGAAGTGAGTATTTCGTATGGAATTGTATCTATCCACTCGGCAAGGCGCTGCACTGGCAGATTTTTTCCGAAAATCTCAACCTCGTCACCCTCTTTGCAATCAATATCGGTTACATCTACCATACAGACATCCATACAGATATTTCCCACATAAGGAGCAGGTTTTCCGCCAATGATACAATAACCTTTACCATTGCCGAAACGACGGTTCAAGCCATCGGCATATCCTATTGGAAGCGCTGCGATACGTGACGGACGCTTCAATTTTCCACGACGGCTGTATCCCACTGTCTCATCGGCAGGAATATCGTGTATCTGCAGTATAATTGTCTTTAAAGTAGATATAGGGTGCAATGTAGCATCATCACCCATCGGCGAGACTCCGTACAGGCCAATTCCCAAACGCACCATATCGTACTGTACATCAAGAAATCTCTCGGCAGCGGCACTGTTGCATATATGGCACAATATACGATGGGGGAATGCCGTCTGAAGCATCTGAGATGCTTTTTCGAAACGTGCTACCTGCAGATGTGTAAAATCGTCAAATTCAGCACTATCGCTACCAACAAAATGAGAGAACACCGAACGGGGTGTCAAGGCATCCTGATGTTTAAGTTCCTCGATGAGTTGCGGTATCTCATCGGGCAGAAAGCCCAAACGATGCATTCCCGTATCTATCTTTATGTGCACCGGATAGTCGGTTATACCCTCGCGCCCGGCCGCCTGAACAAGCATACGTAACATTCCGAAGCTATACACCTCGGGTTCAAGTTTATTTGCAAAGAGTGTACGGAAAGAGCTTGGCTCGGGATTCATAACGATGATACCGGTTGTTATTCCCTCGTTACGCAGTTGTGCCCCCTCGTCGGCAACAGCAACAGCAAGATAGTCGACTTTGCACTCTTGCAAAGTGCGTCCCACCTCAAGAGCACCTGCACCGTATGCCGATGCCTTTACCATACACACAGTCTTTGTACCGGGAGAAAGCCTGTTACGGTATCTATTAAGATTATCGCGCAAAGAGCTTAGATTAACCTCGAGTATAGTCTGGTGTACTTTCTCTTCGAGTGCCTCGGCAATCTGCTCAAAATGCAGCGACCGGGAACCTTTCACCAATATCGCCTCATTACTGAACGATGTAAGTAGCGGCGAGCGCATAAAGGAGTCGGTATCGGGGAAGAAATGACACTCGATACCTAATCCATCGAAACGTGCATGTTCGGAGCTTATATCCTTACCTATGCCCACGATACGGTTAACACCTCTCTTAGCTACATATTGCGCCACTGTGCGATAGAGTGAGCGTATTGTGAGCCCGGTCTGCTTAATGTCACCCAAGATAAGCGTACGCCCCAACTGCGGAAGAGTACTGCAGCGGCGCTCCATGAAGTCGAGCGCAATATCCAACGATGCAATATCCGAATTATAGCTATCGTTGATGAGCATACAGCCGCCACGTCCCTCCTTAACCTCAAGGCGCATTGCCACCGGTTCGAGTTGTGCCATTCGTTCGGCTATTACGTCGGGGGATATCATCAAATAGAGTGCCGCAGCAAGGCAATTTATAGAGTCCTCTATTGATGCATCATCAAGGAAAGGTATACGATAGCTGTTGTCGAACGAGAGATAACGGTAATATATGGTAGTACCATCGGGGTCCTTCTCTATCGAGCGTATATATAGTGGACGTTCGGGGTCTTTTTGCGACCAAGCAATATCACGTGTTCCGAACATCGAACGGGCAACGCAACCTACCAGCATCGGGTTATCGCCGTTATATATGAGCACATCGCAATCTTTGAAGAGCGACAGTTTGTCGGAGCATTTCTCTTGCATCGTTGTAAAATTCTCTTGATGCGCTCCGCTGATGTTGGTGAGTATTCCTATCGTGGGGCGGATAATTTTCTGCAACCTCTCCATTTCGTGCGGCAAAGAGATTCCGGCCTCGAAGATTCCCAATGTACTATCCTCACCAAGCATCCACACCGATAGTGGAACACCTATTTGCGAATTATAGCTGCGTGGCGAACGTGTAACGATATATTTTCCCGCAGTAAGATGATACAACCACTCCTTTACGATAGTCTTGCCATCGCTGCCGGTAATACCCACCACCGGAATATCAAACAAAGAACGATGACGTGCTGCAAGCCTCTGCAATGCAAAAACAGTATCCTTTACTATAATAAAATTGGCATCGGGACACTCCCCTACCACCTCATCAGAACTGACGACGAAGCAACGTACACCACGCGAATAAAGCTCGGGTATATAATAATGTCCATTGCCATGCAGCGTTACTATTGCAAAAAAAAGTGTCTCCTCGGGGAAACTGAGTGAACGGCTATCGGTAAGCAGTCGGGTTACTTTATTCTCGGGCGAAGGTCCTACAAAGGTCGCATTAAGTATCTGTGCTATCTCTCCAATTGTGTATTGCATTGTGCTATCTCTTTTCCGAAGTCAAAATAAGGATATTTTTTTCTAATATCTTCTATCTTTAACATTATTTTGTATAAAAAATCGCGATGCGCCTGCGACGAGGCATCAAACGGCCTATGGGCAAGCGCCCGTGCAATATTTTTCAGTTCGGTATTCAGTTGCTGAGTTGCAGACGAAAAATAAGCCTCGGCAAAGCGTTCCCATAAATACTCCACCGCCACCGAAGAGGGATGTACCATATCTTCGGCAAAGAAACGGTAATCGCGCAGTTCGTCGAGCATAATTTCATATGACGGAAAGTAGCAGGTAGCAACAGGATACCTTCGGCGCAACTCCTCGACTGCCAGCAGCAGAGTAGCCTTGCTTATCTGATTATCGTGCGCACCGTCGCGCAGATGCCTAATAGGACTTACGGTAAAGAGGAACTTCAGCGATGGCCGACGCTCTAACACTCTATCCATTACACGAGAGACCCTTTCGACAATCTCATCGACCGACAGCAACGAGCGTGTAAAGTTTCTTTGAGGCACCTTGTGGCAATTACCCACCACCCTGCCATCAGAAACATTGCGATAGACGTATGCCGTACCAAAGGTAAGCATAAGCACGTCGAGCGAAGCAAAAGCATCTTTGGCGACCGAGAGCCTCCTATTTATTGCCTCGACAACCTCAGAACGTTCACGGCACGAAAAGTCGCTATGATGTAACCAGCTGTGCCACATCTCATTATAGAAGAAAATCTCATCAGATTCCTCACAAAATAACTTATCCGAGCAAATATAATCCAATGCTTCACATATTGAAGATGGGTTATAAAGTACACCAAACGGATTCATATCGACACGAAACTTACACTCGACCAACCTTTGTCCTATATTCTGAGCAAAACAGGAGCCGAGCATCATTATACCAGTCTCGTGAGAGAGTTCAAGGTCATTTTCAGGTATTTCAACGTATGTAGAGAAACGCATCTGTCAAGGAATTTATCGGTTAATGAGCAAAGATACAATTTTTATTCGAGTAGTACGCTATCTCGAACTATAAGAGCAATCTTTGATGCCATCCGGCGGGTATAAACAGAAAGTCGCTCGTTTTTTCTTGATTATTCTTTAGGTTTGTATTATCTTCGCATTGTAAAATAGATATACTCTGTTTTAGAAGTTGTTTAAATTTCAAGTAGATAAATTCAAACAGTTTCTTAATGGCAGGTTCTATAAATTAGGACAATATGGCTACAGATAACAAGTTACCACTTTTAAACAGCATAAACACACCATCCGACCTCAGGGCGCTTAGCGAGGAGCAACTGCCACAGTTGTGCGGAGAACTCAGGGACTTCATTATCGAGTCACTGTCGCACAACCCCGGACATTTCGCGTCGAGTCTCGGAACAATTGAACTCACCGTTGCACTACATTACGTATTCGATACACCAAACGACAAACTCGTATGGGACGTAGGACATCAGGCATACGCACATAAGATTATTACAGGCCGCCGCGACCGTTTCTACACAAACCGCAAACTGGGCGGTATAAAACCTTTCCCCTCGCCACAGGAGAGCGAATATGACTCTTTTGCCGCAGGACATGCCTCGAACTCAATTTCGGCAGCATTAGGACTGTCGGTAGCAGCATCGATGCAAAATAGAAAAGAGCATGTTGTTGCCATTATCGGCGACGGCTCGATGAGCGGAGGCCTCGCATTTGAAGGACTGAATAATGTCTCATCTACTCCTAACAATGTACTTATTATACTGAACGACAATAATATGTCAATAGACAAGAGCGTTGGAGGTATGAGCCAGTTGCTTATCTCTATGCACTCGTCCCAATTGTATAACAAGATAAGATACGCCATCGCGCGAGGACTCACACGCATAGGTCTTTTGAACCGTGAGAGAGCAAAAAGCCTTACCCGTTTCAACAACGGGCTGAAAGCAATGCTTTTCAAACAGAATAACATATTCGAGGGAATGTGTACACGCTATTTTGGCCCTATCGACGGTCATGATGTCCGCGAGCTTGTGAGAATGCTACGTCTTATAAAGGATATGCAAGGACCCAAGATGCTGCACATACACACAATAAAAGGTAAGGGATACAAACCAGCCGAGCAGAATGCCACCGTATGGCACCAACCCGGAATATTCGATGCCGAGACCGGTGAAAGAATAGTAAGCGCCGGCGGTTCACCACGTTTTCAGGATGTTTTTGGCGAGACTCTGCTCGAGCTTGCCAAACAGAATCCCAAGATTGTGGGTATTACTCCTGCAATGCCATCGGGCTGTTCGATGAATATTCTGGGTCGCGAAATGCCCGACCGATTCTTTGACGTAGGTATTGCCGAGGGACACGCCGTAACATTCTCGGCCGGTCTTGCGCGAGGCGGAGCAATGCCCTTTTGCAACATTTATTCGTCGTTCATGCAACGCGGATACGACAACCTTATCCACGATGCTGCACTTCTGCGCGAGAATATGGTACTATGCCTCGACCGCGCAGGCATTGTCGGCGAAGATGGTCCCACACACCACGGTGCATTCGACATTGCCTACTTGCGACCTATTCCCAATCTCACGATAGCATCGCCCTATGACGAGTGCGAGCTTCGTCGTATGATGTACACCGCGCAGCTACCCGACAAGGGCACCTTTGTGATACGCTATCCTCGCGGCAAAGGAAGCCTCACCGACTGGCGCTGCCCTCTTGAAGAGATTCAGGTGGGTAAAGGACGCTGCCTAACCGAAGGCAACGATGTTGCCCTGTTGACACTCGGTCCCATAGGAAAACTCATGGAGAGAGTCGTTGCGAAAGCAGCTGAAGAGTGTATCAGTGTTGCACATTACGATATGCGATTCGTAAAGCCTCTGGACGAGGAACTGCTTCACTCTGTTGGAAAAAAGTTCAAGAGTATTGTTACAGTTGAAGATGGTGTAGTAACGGGAGGTATCGGCTCGGCAATAACCGAATTTATGGTTGCAAACGGATACAACCACACGATACGCTGCATAGGCATACCGGACAATTTTGTAGAGCACGGAACAACCGAACAGCTTTATAAGTTGTGTGGCATGGACGAAGAGACCGTTCTTGCCACTATCTTGAAAATGAAAAAATAGTGGACGATGAAAATAGTTATAGCAGGTGCCGGCGCTGTTGGCACACACCTTGCAAAATTGCTGTCCGAAGAGAATGAGAATGTCGTTCTTATGGACGAGCAAGAGGAGAGACTGGGAAAGATGGAGTCACTATTCGACCTTAAAGCAATGGTAGGCTCTCCTGTCCGCATTGGCGACCTTACGGCTGCCGGTGTAAACAACACCGACCTTTTTGTGGCGGTAACACCCAATGAGAGCGACAACATTACAGCCTGCATACTTGCCCACTATCTTGGAGCAAAAAAGACCATAGCTCGAATAGACAACTACGAGTATCTGCAACCCAAGCATCGCGAATATTTCCAGTCATTAGGCGTAAACTCACTCATCTACCCCGAGCAGCTTGCTGCCGAAGAGATTACTACAGGTATAAAATACAGCTGGATGCGTCAGATGCTGGAGTTTGGCAACGGAGCACTTGTGATGATTGGCGTAAAGATAAGAGCCAACTCTCAACTCTTAGGAATACCGTTCCGCGACCTTGCACGTGATATTCCCTATCATATAGTTGCTATACAACGTGGCGATTTCACCATAATACCACGTGGAGGCGACATTCTTGAGGCCGACGACCTTGTCTGCTTTATGACAACCAAAGACCAGATTCCACACGTAAGAGATATTTGCGGAAAAGAGAAATTTGCCGAAGTGCGCAGCATTATCATAATGGGTGGCGGACGAATAGCCGTGCGTACGGCAAACCTTATCCCCGACAACATAAATGTAAAGATAATCGAGAGCGACCTTAACCGTTGCCGCCGACTCATTGAACTTGTCGACGACCGTGTAATGATAATAAATGGTGACGGACGCGACCCCGACCTGCTTACAAGCGAAGGGATACATCACACCGACGCATTTATTGCCCTTGGCGACAACTCAGAAACAAATATTCTTGCCTGCCTGACAGCCAAGAAAGCTGGTGTCTATCGCACAGTAGCCGAAATAGAGAATATAGATTATATATCTATGGCCGAAAGCATGGACATTGGTTCTGTAATAAACAAAAAGAAGCTTGCAGCAAGCACCATTTTCCAGATGATGCTAAAAACCGACGTTTCAAGCGTTAAATGCCTTACATTCATTCAGGCCGTCGTTGCAGAGTTCCCCGTACGCGAAGGAGCAGCAATAACACGCAAACCAGTGAAGGACCTAGGATTACCCTACGGTGCCAACATCGGAGGACTGATTCGCAACGGCGAAGGACTGCGAGTTAGCGGTAACACAATGATACAGGCCGAAGACCACGTGATAATCTTCTGTCTGGAAAAAGTTCTTAAGAAACTCGAAAAATATTTCAACTGATGTTTCACCCTAAAGTAATTCTGCGCATCATCGGTCTGCTGCTTCAAATAGAGGCACTGTTCCTCAGTTGCAGCCTTGGTCTGTCGCTCTATCTGGGCGAACAGGGAATGTTACCCGCCTATCTGTATACATTAGCAGCACTCGTCGGTTGCGGACTTCTGCTGACATATATCGGCTATAACAAAGAACGCAATATATCGCGTAAAGATGGATACATTGTGGTAACACTCTGTTGGATTGTATTCTCCCTTTTTGGAGCAATGCCATATTACATAAGCGGCTACCTGCCAAACATAACCGATGCCTTCTTCGAGACTATGGCAGGATTCACCACCACAGGAGCCTCGGTAGTGAGCAACATTGATGATTTTCCACGCAGTCTGGTATTCTGGCGAATAATGACACAATGGATAGGCGGATTGGGAATTGTATTCTTTACAGTAGCAGTACTGCCTATCTTCGGCCTTGGCGACCTGCATCTGTTTGCTGCCGAGACTATAGGCGTGGCACGTGCCAAATTGCATCCAAGAATCTCGGTTACAGCACGTTGGATTCTAACAATTTACGTCTGTCTGACTCTATTAGAGGCTATCTGTTTGAAAATTGCAGGAATGGGTTATTTCGATGCGATATGCCACGCTATGTCCACAATGTCGACCGGTGGAATATCTACCAACAGTGGCGGTGTAGGAGCATTCAATTCTCCTGCCATCGAATATATAATAATCGTATTTATGCTGATGGGAGGTACCAGCTTCTCGCTACTATATTTAGCAACTTTCAAATTACGGCCTAAAGAGCTTTTCCGAGACCCTGAGTTCAAATCATATATTACCTTCACCGCCATCTTTACCTCGGTGATATGCATAGGACTTTTCATTACAGGGAACATGCCGGCCGAGGATACATTTCGCACTGCGCTGTTTCAAGTGACATCGGTAATAACCACAACAGGCTTCTCTACTACCGACTACTCGGAGTGGGCACCTGTACTATGGCTCACATTAAGTTGCGCTATGTTTGTCGGCGGTTGTTCGGGTTCTACGACAGGAGCGATGAAGAGTATCCGTGTAGCGATTCTGGGGCGAGTAATGAACAACGAATTCAAACGTATCGTACACCCCAATGCTATTATACCGGTGAGAATGGGAGGCAAGATAATATCGGAGCAGGTGCAGTCGGCAATACTTGCATTCACAGTGCTATATGTGGGAATGGTAGTAGTGGGAATTTTCATCAATATGCTCTTCGGATTGGATTTTGTAGATGCTTACGGACTATCGCTGTCGAGTGTAAGTAATGTCGGTCCGGGACTCGGCAACTATGCATCGGCCAATGACATGGCCACACTGCCTACTACACTAAAATGGTTCTACTGTTTCCAGATGCTTGTTGGCCGTTTAGAGTTTTTTGCTGTTCTTTTACTGTTCACCCCCATATTCTGGAAAAGACAGTAGGAAACGTTCTGTTTTTTGGGAAATATCAATCACACTAAAAAAGAGATTACAGCTACTGTTTGAGAATATCGTACTGCTGCGGTTGTCCGATGGTCTCAAGCAGTTGCTCTATGTCTCGTTTAAGCCATTTATATGGAGTGGAATCCTTATAGTTGGTATTCTTGCTGAGCATAAGAGCAACATCGCATTGGCTGTGACGATAAGAGGATAATTCGTTGTTGTATTGCTGACGATGACAGGCAAGACGTTGAATCTCGACCTCGCGACGGTTACGCAGATGACGGCAAACAGGTCCGAGTATACGCATCACCACACTATCTTTAAGATGGTGTCCTTGTATATATAAATAGGTTTCTTCGTCTAATATCCCCAACGTAGCAAATTCCTCTTTAAGAGCCTCGTATTTGGGTAACAGATGAGATAAATTCTTCTCGAAAAGTTGCAGATGATGGTTCACACGTATTGCCAACTGCTTCAGCGAGTGCTGAGGATTTGCAATATTGAATGATGTAATGCGTACAATCTCACAGAAACGCTGCATACTCATTGTCTTAAGGTCGCGTTGCCTGTAAAGCAGGATATTCCAAAGGAACAGCGGATAGCATATACGAGAATAAAGCTTCATATAAGCGACAAAGTCTAATACATCGTCGTCGTTCAGTGTACTCTGAACACAGACGGCTTTAAGTCCATCGGCATAGCACTGCAGATTCTCTATCGCGTATGCATACGTATGTAATATATAACGATTCTCAATGAGCTGACGCGATGTCTCGGTAGCACCCTGCAGAAGATAGTCGTAATCGCTATCGACACAGGCAATCATATTCTTGCCTATCCCTTTACCCAACATATTCATCATTGCTCGTTTCTTACCCTTGGTAAGACTCTTGCGAGCAGGAAGCAACACCTCGAAGTGATACTTGTCGTTCTCGTAATCATCGAATACCAAGCGCCAAAAAGAGATATCATCGTAGCTCTCGACGTATGCAACGATTCTAATCTTGGCTCGCTTGGGCTTCAGGGCATTTGCAGCCTCAATAAAGTCCGAGTTAAGATATTCGGTGAGTCTTTTCATATAGTTATAGTAAAATATCCTCTATTTCGGTAACTGCATCCATCCAACCGTCCATAATGATTGCGGGCGAATGGGTACAGAGAATTATCTGTACATTGGGATTAAGCGTACGTATAAGGGTTATCAGACGTTGTTGCCACTCGATATGCAACGATATTTCGGGCTCGTCCATAAACAGTACTCCGGGACGACACTCCATTACCAATGCCGTGAGCATTATTACAAGCAACTGTTTTTCACCCGAAGATAGTATATAGGGCGGAAGCGTCTCGCCATATTGGTTAAAATAAATCTCGTTACTATCGCGCACGATAGTTTTTCCTGTTGGAGCAAACAATTCGTCTACAAGGTCTTGGAACATCTTTTTTGGTTTTGTAAGTTCTGTTGCAAGACGTTGGTCATCGGGGTTACCCGAGGTCAGAAGAGATATTATCCTATTACCAATATTTACTTGATAATTGAGGTAACGACGCTGCAAATGATAGAGTTGCCAATCGAGTTCGGTGCGCACATTTGCGCCTGAAATTTTCTCAAGAAGTTCACTGTTGAGTATAGGACGGTCGACGCTACCTATAAGGTCGAATGTTATATGTGTGGCATCCTCGGGATAGAATATAATGTTTACACCCTCTTCGGGGTTACGTGTCACCAACCCGTCACGCATCACCTTAAGTTGTGCCGCCGAACGGTTTATTATGGTACTTTTACCCACTCCGTTGCTTCCACTAAGGATATTTACATCAGGGCGTAACTGCCACTTTATGTGGCGGCGGTTACTCCACAGCGAATCAATCTCGATACTCTTGATGTATTGCGCAAGTTTTTCCATAATCAATGTTTTTTACCAACTTACTTTTGTCAACATAGTACAAAACCGATACTGCAAAAATAGTATAATGTTTTACCAATGCAAACTAAGAAGCTGTCTAAATTATAAATTATTGTGAAAAATAACAACATAACATCACTATTAAAAGAATTTATTTTTATTTTCGCGTATTAATGTTTTAATACCTCACTTCTATGGTACGTATATTTTGTAAAAACAACGGCGAAAGTAGGGAATTCGAGGCCGGCATATCCCTTATAAAGATTTACGAACAGATGAATCTTAACATGCCCTACAAGGCAATCGCTGCACGGGTAAACAACGAGGTGGTAGGTCTCACATTCAGAGTATACTGCAACAAGGATATTGAGTTTCTTGATATAACCTCAGAAGATGGTATGAGGATGTATGTACGTTCACTCACATTTGTAATGATGAAAGCCATGCACGAGCTGTTCCCAGGCCGTGTCGTGCGTTTCGAGAACCCTATCTCTAACGGCTACTACTGTCGTATGGAGACCGAACCTACCGAGAAGGAGGTAGATGAGATACGCGACAGAATGCGTTCCATCATAGACCGCGACATACGTTTCCGCCGAGTAGAGTGCCACACCAGCGAAGCAATAGAAATATTCTCGAAGATAGGACGCAGCGATAAAGTAAGACAATTAGAGACCTACGGCTCACTCTATGCCAGCTATTATATGTTGGACGATTATATCGACTACTATTATGGCGGTCTGCTGCCAAGCACCGGCTATATAAATCTTTTTGAAATAGAAAAATTCTGCGATGGAGTGCTGCTACGTATCCCCGACCGCGACAAGCCGATGTCGCTCGAGGACAAAGTACCACAGGAGAAACTGCAAGAGCGATTCACCGAGCGCCTCAGATGGCATCAGATTATGGGAGTAGAGACTATCGGTGACTTCAACAAAGCGATACAGAACGGATACGGCGTAGACCTTGTAAACGTATCGGAGGCTCTGCAAGAGAAACGAATCGCATTCATTGCCGACGAGATAAAGCGACGCAACGCACGTGTAGTACTTATTGCCGGTCCATCTTCATCGGGAAAGACAACAACAAGCAAGCGACTGAGCGTACACCTTATGGCATGCGGACTGAAACCATACGCAATCTCACTCGATGACTTTTTCCTTAACCGCACCGAGACCCCTCTGAAGGAAGATGGCGATTACGATTTTGAGTCGATATACTCGATAGACCTACCCTATTTCAACGATTCACTCAATAAAATACTATCGGGCGAAGAGGTTGCACTGCCCCACTATAATTTCCAGAAAGGCGAACGCGAATATCTTGGCAACAAGATAAAGCTTGCTCCAAATATGGTATTAGTGATAGAGGGCACACACGGACTGAACCCAATGCTCACCGAACAGATTCCCGAGGAGGAGAAGTTCCGCATCTACGTCTCGGCACTCACTTCGATTAAACTCGACCTGCATAATTATATACCAACGTCCGACAACCGATTGCTTCGCCGTATGCTACGCGATTACAAATATCGTGGTTACGAAGCTGTCGAGACTATAAGACGTTGGCCCGATGTACGCGAGGGCGAAGAGAAGTGGATATTCCCGTATCAGGAGAATGCCGATGTTATGTTCAACTCGGCACTGCTATACGAGCTTGCAGTTCTTAAACCACTCGTTGAACCACTTTTAAGACAGGTGCCCGAAAATCGTGAAGAGTATTCCGTGGCTCGTCGACTTTTGCGGTTTTTAGAATATATTGTACCTTTGCAAGACAAAGAGTTGCCTCCTACATCGGTAATACGCGAATTTTTAGGAGGAAGCAGTTTTACATATTGACAAAGTATGAAACGGAACTCGTTATCACATACACAGACACAGAATCAAACGCAGACGCAGACACTATCGCCACAGCAGGTGTTGCAAGTACGTATCCTAGAGCTTACGACATTAGAGCTTGAGGACAAGGTGCGCAGCGAAATTATGGAAAATCCCGCTTTAGAGGCCATAGAACCCGACACGATAGAGAGTGGCAATATCTTGCAGAGCGAAGATGGAGACAATGATATCACATCGGCCGACGATTACCGCACACCCGATGATGTTCCCGAGTATGCAGGGTGGGACCATCGCTCCTCGAACAGCACTACCGAAGAGATTCCAATATCATCAGGAACCTCGTTCGGCGATACACTGCTTGAGCAGTTGGGCGAACTGCCTCTCGACGACAACCAAAGAGCAGTAGGCGAATACCTTATCGGTTCGCTCGAAGAGGACGGACTCCTGCATAAGCCCATTGACGAGATTCTCGACGAACTGACGATATACAACGGCATAAACACCAACGAGGCAAGCCTCATCGCAATTCTTAAGATGATACAGACTTTTGACCCTCCCGGTATAGGGGCACGCTCGCTACAAGAGTGCCTGCTGTTACAGATAAGACGCGAAGAAGAAAACAGCGACGAGCAACACGAGAGCCTGGCACTACAACGTCGTATATTAACCAACCACTACGACGATTTCAGCCATAAGCGTTGGGACAACCTTGCCGAAAAATTAGGCATCGACGAAGAGACCTGCCGCGATGCAATAGCCGAGATTGCCCGTCTGAATCCACGCCCCGGCGCATCACTCACCGAGGGACTCGGCAGTAGCCGTCAACAGATTGTACCCGACTTCACCATCGACATACAAGACGAGTCGATAACCGTACAGTTGGATAATATGTATATCCCTCAACTGCGCGTGAGCAACGATTACCAGCAGATGCTCGACGAACAGATACGCAGCGGCAAAGCCGAAGACAAGGAGGCTGCACAGTTCCTGCGTCACAAGATAGATGCTGCAAAAGGGTTCATCAACGCCGTAAGACAGCGCGAGGAGACTCTCACTCGTACAATGAATGAGATTGTAAAGGCACAGAGAGCCTTTCTGCTATCGGGAGGCGATGAAGCGCAACTAAAGCCTATGATACTCGAGGATATTGCACACCGTGCAGGATACGATATATCCACCGTTTCGCGTGTGAGCAACAGTAAATATGTGCAATTGCCTTGGGGCATATTCCCCTTGAAATATTTCTTCAGCGACGGTATTGCTACAAGCGACGGCGGCGAAATATCGGTAAGAGAGCTTCATCGTTGTCTGCAAGATTTAATAGAAAATGAAAACAAAAGTACCCCTCTCACCGATACCGAGCTAATGGAAGAGCTTCACAAGCAAGGATTCAACCTTGCACGACGCACTGTAGCAAAATACCGCGAACAGCTACACATCCCGGTAGCCCGTCTGCGTAAAGAGTAACAAAAAACCAAAATAAATATGAAAAGAATTCTATTCTCAATGCTGATACTCCTCGCAGGAGTGTGCAAGGCTCAGACCGTAACAGAACAGAGCATGAAGAGCGATATTCTTGGTTGCGAAAAGAATTACTGCATTTATCTGCCCCAAGGATACGAAGAGAATGATACACAGTACCCGGTACTTTATCTTCTGCACGGCCTTACCGACAACGATAAATCGTGGCGCGACAAAGGCAATATAAAAGATATTGCCACAGAGATTTTCAATAGTGGCAAGGCGCAGAAGATGATAATTGTAATGCCCGATGCAGGCACCACATACGACGGCTATTTCAACTGCGAGGGGTGGAGATACGAAGACTTTTTCTTTGAGGAATTTATTCCACATGTCGAGAAGAGTTTCCGCATAAAAGCCGACCGCAAGCACCGCGCCATTGCCGGCCTATCAATGGGTGGCGGAGGTACCACAGGATATGCACTGCGACACAGCGAGATGTTCTCCTCGGCCTATGCAATGAGCGCCCTTATGGGAATGATTGAAAACAGTTGGATAAGCAACAACCCTGATGCTCGTCGCCGCCTGTTTATGCAAAGTGTCGTCGAGCATAACAACATCTCAATTGTAGAGAAAGCAAGCAAAGAGCTACGCGACAGCATTGCCTCGGTACGTTGGTTCATCGACGTTGGCGACGACGATTTTCTATTCGACAACAATATAGATTTTATAAAGGCGATGCGTAAACAACGTATACGCTATCAACTGCTTGTGCGCGATGGCGGACACTCGTGGAAATATTGGCAACAAGCATTATATATCGCACTGCCATTCATCAGCGACGGATTCGGAAAAGAGTTGTAATATTCAAACCTCGATAAAAGCATAGAGTGCATGTCAAAAAAACGACATACACTCTTTTTATACCTTCTTATTGGTTAATAAAATTTGCGATTTGAAAAAATAGCTATAAATTTGCCGTAGATGATTAATTGGGGATAATATACCCAAATTTTAGAAACCTATTAAGATGCTTCCAACTATGTCTAAGCCGCATATAACACTTGAGGAGGTAAAAGAGGACCTCAGATACCTTCGTCTGTTGGCACGAGATTTTCCCACCGTGTCGAGTGTGACAACCGAAATTATAAATCTTGAAGCTATACTGCATCTGCCCAAGCCCACAGAGCACTTTATGGCCGATATTCATGGCGAGCACGAAGCATTTGAGCACGTGCTGCGTAACGCATCGGGAAATATTAAGCGTAAAGTAAACGAGCTGTTTGGCGAGACAATAAGCGAAGAGGAGAGAAAGGACCTATGCACACTCATTTACTATCCCGAAGGCAAGCTGAAACTGCTTAAACTTTCGAATACCGACCTTACAGAGTTCTACCGCGAGTCGTTGAGCAAACTAATAAAGTTATGCCGCGATATTTCATCGAAATACACCCGTTCAAAGGTTCGTAAGAGCCTGCCCGAAGAGTATGCCTACATAATAGAGGAACTTCTGCACGAGAGCAATGACATAGAGAACAAACAAGCCTATTTAAGTGTCATTGTAGAGACAATTATAGGCACAGGACGTGCCGAGCATTTTATAACAGCCCTTTGTTATCTTATACAACGACTGACGATAGACCGTCTGCACATCCTTGGCGATATCTTCGACCGAGGTCCCGGTGCACATCATATAATGGACACTCTTTGCGAATATCATCACGTCGACATCACTTGGGGTAACCACGACGTATTATGGATGGGTGCTGCGGCCGGAAATACCTGCTGTATTGCAAGCGTACTGCGTCTGTCGTTGCGCGATGCCAACACCACTACCCTTGAGGATGGTTATTCTATAAATATGGTTCCGCTTGCCACATTTGCAATGGAGCAATATGCCGATGACCCCTGTGAGATATATCAGCCGAGAGTAGACGAGGAGCGCACCAATTTCACCGATAAAGATATACGTCTGATTGCACAGATGCACAAGGCCGTATCTGTAATTGAGTTCAAGTTATCGGGACAGATAGCAATGAAGCATCCCGAGTGGGGAATGATGGACCGTTGCCTCATGGAGTTTATCGACAAAGAGAGAGGCGTTATCAGAATAGAAGGCAAAGAATATGAGATGAAAGATAAACTGTGGCCTACACTCGACCCCGGCAACCCTTATGCGCTTACACCCGAAGAGAGTGACCTTATGGAGCGCCTACGTCATTCCTTCATGCGAAGCGAGCGCCTGCAAAGCCACGTTAACTGCCTGCTTATGCGAGGGGGCATGTATACGATATACAACTCGAACCTTATGTTCCACGCAGCTGTTCCCATAAACGAGGACGGCTCTATGCGCGAGGTTGTCTTTGACGGAGTCACAGTAAAGGGCAAAGAACTGCTGAAAAAGGTAGAGCGCATGGCACGTGCTGCATTCGACAACGACCTTGAACCCGAAGCACGTGAGCAAGCTGCCGATTTCTTCTGGTATCTGTGGTGTGGTCCCGAGTCGCCCCTCTTCGGAAAAGCAAAGATGGCCACATTCGAGCGCTATCTTCTCACCGACAAAGAGGTACAGAAAGAGCCTAAAGGATGGTATTACATTCTGCGTGACAACGAACAGGTGTGCAATAGAATCCTCGACGAGTTTGGGGTCGTAGGAGAGCATCGACATATAATAAACGGCCACGTACCTGTACGTGTAGGCAAAGGCGAGACACCTATAAGAGCCAACGGCCGACTGATGGTCATTGATGGAGGATTCTCAAAAGTATATCACAACCGCACCGGAATAGCCGGCTACACACTTGTTTACCACAGCCGAGGATTCGAGCTTATACAGCACGCGCCCTTCACATCTACCGAAGATGCTATAAAAGAGGGTACCGACATTCACTCAACAACACAGATTGTAGAGATGATGGGTAAGCGCAAGAAAGTTCGCGACACCGACATAGGACGCGGAATAATGATAAAGATAGCCGACCTCGAGCGTCTGCTGACAGCATACCGTAAAGGTGTAATAAAAGAGAGACCATAAAATATCATCTATTATTCTAATAATAAGTAATATAGAACAGTATATATATGAAAACAATAGTAAGCGTTATAATGGGAAGCACCTCTGATCTTCCTGTAATGAAAAAAGCAACCGATTTTCTTAACGAGATGCAGGTACCTTTCGAAGTAAATGCCCTCTCGGCACACCGTACCCCCGAAGCTGTAGAGGAGTTTGCGAAAGGAGCCAAAGAGCGTGGAGTTAAGATTATAATAGCTGCAGCAGGAATGGCAGCCCATCTGCCCGGAGTGATTGCAGCAAGCACTACTCTACCCGTTATAGGAGTACCTATAAACAGTACACTCGACGGAATGGACGCTCTTCTTGCCATCGTACAGATGCCTCCCGGAATACCTGTTGCCACAGTCGGAGTGAATGCCTCACTGAACGCCGCTATCCTGGCAGTAGAGATGCTTTCACTTGCCGACAGCGAACTTGCCGAGCGCATGGCAGCATACAAGAATAACCTTAAAAAGAAAATCGAGAAGGCAAACGAAGAGCTTAAAGAGCTGAAATATGAGTACAAGACAAACTGATATAGACCTATTCAACTACAATCGGCGCAACACCGTTGAGGTTAATGTGGGGGGTATAACAATAGGCTGCAACAATCCGGTACGTATACAGTCGATGACAAATACTTCGACAATGGACACCGAAGGCAGTGTCGCCCAGGTGCAACGCATCGTTGCAAAAGGAGGCGAGCTTGTACGCCTTACCACACAAGGCAGCCGCGAGGCTATCAATCTAGGAGCCATAAAAAGCCTTTTGGCTGCAAACAACTGCAATGTTCCTCTTGTTGCCGATGTACATTTCAACGCTTCGGTTGCCGACGTTGCAGCACAATATGCCGACAAAGTTCGTGTTAATCCCGGAAACTATGTTGACACAGCACGCACATTCAAGCACATCGACTACACCGACGAGGAGTATGCCGAGGAGCTGGTACGTCTGCGCAAACGCTTTGTTGCTTTCCTCGACCTGTGCAAGAGAGAGGGCAAGGCAATACGTGTAGGTGTAAATCACGGCTCACTCTCGGATAGAATAATGAGCCGCTACGGTGACACCCCATCGGGAGTTGTAGAGTCGTGCATGGAGTTCCTACGCATCTGCCGCGACGAGAATTTCAACAATGTGGTGGTATCTATCAAGACTAGCAACACTGCAATGATGGTAACAACGGTGCGCCGCCTTGTGGCTGTTATGGCTGATGAAGGAGTATCATATCCGCTTCATCTTGGTGTCACCGAAGCAGGAGATGCCGAGGACGGCAGAATAAAGAGTGCAGTAGGCATAGGAGCACTGCTTGCCGATGGCATAGGAGACACTATACGTGTATCCCTTGCCGAAGCTCCCGAGAACGAAATTCCCGTGGCAAAAGAGCTTGCAGACTATATCTCGGCACGTGCAGGACACGCACATATCAATGCCGTTGCATCCGACACATTCGACTTTATCGAGCCTAAGCGTCGCACCACTTACAAAGTTGACTGCATAGGTGGCGACCAAGTACCCGTTGTAGTAAGCGGATACAGCACCAACGACGAAAACCTGGCACCCGACTTCTTGGCACATAATGGAAAGATAGATGATAACAGAGGGGTCGAGTTTATCACATTACAGTACAGCGACATCAACCCTGAGACAATAGAGAGGCTTAGGAACAACAGCAACAGTGTGGTCATAGCCTATAGCAACCACATCAATCCTGTTGCCGAGCTTCGCGCCATTGTACACAAACTTATTATTGAGGGAATAAATGCCCCCGTAATCATTCATCGTATCTACAACGAGAACTCGGTTGAAAGCCTGCGCATAAAAGCTGCTGCCGACCTTGGTGTAATGTTCATAGATGGTCTTGCCGACGGAATATGGATAGAAAACGAAGGAATATCGGACGAACATATTAATGCCATATCATTCGGTATCCTGCAAGCAACACGTGCACGAATAAGCAAGACAGAGTATATCGCCTGCCCCGGTTGCGGACGCACTATGTACGACCTACAAGGAACTTTGGCACGTATAAAGGCAGCCACAGGACATCTTAAAGGACTTAAAATCGGAGTGATGGGTTGCATTGTAAACGGTCCCGGCGAGATGGCCGATGCCGACTATGGTTATGTAGGTGCAGCCCGAGGCAAGGTGAGCCTTTACCGCAAACAGGTGTGTGTCGAGAAGAACATACCTGAGGAAGAGGCAATAGAGCATCTTTTGAGACTTATCGAGGACGACCGCACAAAGGAGTAACCGACCCTGATAAACAAGGATTATTGGTGCACTCACAAAAAGTGCACCAATATTTTTTCATTGATAGTATATGCAAGAAATAAAAAAATTCCTATCTTCGCAAACTCAATAAAAATCAATTATGAACGATAGTATAAGCGATATATTCAAATGGATAGCAAGACATAAATACCTTGCTGTGACATTGGCATTCTTGGCCATTATAATACTTTTCGATGAGAACAACCTCCTTAAACATATACAGAACCAACGTGAAATTTCCTCGTTAAAATCGGAGATAGAGAATCTGCAAGAGCAACACGATGCCCTTGAGAGCAAGCTCGAGGTGCTTGACCGCGATGTCGAAATAATGGAGAAAGTTGCACGTGAGAAGTATGATATGCAGCTGGAAAACGAAGAGATTTTTATTATAGAGGATTAACAGGACTCATACAAACAGACATTTACAATGAAACTGAAGGATATTCTTTATAGAATAGGAGGCATTACTCTTATTGCAGGTGCATTGGCAAAATTCTTTCTGCCTGTTTATGGAGCATACATCTATACAATAGGGGCAATACTTTTTGCAGTGATGCAGTTTATATGCCGTCCGCGTGGCGGCAGTGTTGTTCTGCGCCGTCTCGTGTTCCAACAGCAGATTGGCGGTATATGCATTATCACAGCTGCTGCACTTATGTTCACGCATACTCGCAACGAATGGATTGTGGCAATGACCATCGGTGCATTGTTCGAACTATTTACAGCATTCCGTATTCCACAAGAACTTGAGAAGCAGAGATAATCGATAAAAAAACAGAGCCGCGGCTCTGTTTTTTTTATCGATTATCCGAAGGTCTTACTTTACAATGGTAAGCTCATCGATGATGCGCTGGCAACCGCCGAACTTGTCTATTACGAACAGAACGTAACGTATATCCACGTTGATACAACGTTGCAGATTATCGTCAAATGTAATATCACCACTGAGCGATTCCCAGTTTCCATCGAAAGCCAGTCCGATAAGTTCACCACGAGAGTTAAGCACACCACTACCGCTGTTACCACCTGTAATATCGTTGGTTGTCAGGAAAGCAAGAGGCAATTCGCCATTGGGCAGCGCATATTGGCCATACTCTTTAGCATTATACAACTCTTTGAGACGTGCCGGAACAATAAACTCACTGTTCTCGGGGTTCTCTTTCTCCATAACACCCTTCAAGGTTGTATAGTGATTATATGTAACACCATCACGAGGCTGATAAGGCTTTACTGTTCCGAAAGTAAGACGCATTGTAAAGTTTGCATCGGGTGCAACAGGTTTACCATCGGCCATCTCCAAAAGACCTTTAAGATAGGTCTTATGCAAAGGATTAATTGCAGCAGTATACATTGAGTTCTGAGTGGAGAGTTTCATATAACTGTTGAAGATTGCCTCACGCAAGAGATAAGCAGGGTCTTTCTCGAACTTCTTTATATTGGGCTTCTTCATGAACTTATCGAAGTTCTTCTTATTACTGAGGATAGAGTTATCATAGACATAGTCGATATACTTTTCCCAATTACCTTTATACTTCTTTTCAATCTCATTGAGATACTCATCACGCTCCTCGGGTGTTGTAAGTGATATATAAAGAGGGAGTGTCGATTTTGCAATACGACGGTCTATCTCATGGTTATAATCGCGGTCGTGCAACCAATCATATATATTTTTGAAATTCTCGGGCTTATCAATAAGTTCCTTTACCGAACTCGAGAGGTTTCGGTATACAAACTCGGTATTCATAATAAGCTCGCTTGTGAGTGTTGTAAGGTAGAGCATACGCGCATTCTGCTCTACTGTCTCATTGATTTGGTCGACAACCTTTGCATACTCGCTGTTTCCTACCCTCTGCGCAAACTCCTTGAACTTAACCTCATTGGCCAGTTTTTTCTCTACTACTTTGTTATCGACAATAGCCTTATTCATACCAATGGAGTTCTTCCAATAGTTGCTTATACGGGCAAGTTTGTTGGCATACTGTATGGTAGCCTCCTCACTCTTTGCCATCTCCTCGCGGATAACTTTTAGTGCAGCATCGCGCATTGCAATACGGGGGTCGTTGCTATTGTACATACGGCTCTTTACCTCGCCACCGGTGAGGAAACGTGATGTACTGCCGGGGAATCCCATTATCATTGCATAATCGCCAACCTCTTGGCCTGCAAGTGATATTGCAAGATGCTTGGGAGTGCTCAGCGGCTTGTTGCTCTTGCTGTAAGCGGCAGGATTGCCATTCTCGTCACCATATACACGGAACACCGAGAAGTCGCCGGTGTGACGTGGCCACATCCAGTTATCGGTCTCACCACCGAACTTTCCGATTGACGAGGGAGGAGTGGCAACGAGACGTACATCGGTATATCTCTTATAGTATACAAGATAATACTTGTTACCCTCGAAATAGGGTTTCAACTCGGCATACATATACTGCTTACCTTCGATATTATCGGCTTTAAAGAGTTCCTGTGCAATAGCACGAAGCTTAGATGAAGAGAAACTCTCTTGCAGAGTAAGACGACCGTCGGCGATGCGGGCATTAACCTCATCGGTAACATCGGTAATCTTAGATACGAAGGTAAAGCTTATATCCTCGCAAGGAAGCTCCTCGGCATAGCTGCCCGACCAGAAACCATCCTTCAGATAGTTATGCTCTACTGTGCTCAACTGCTGAATGTAGCTGTATCCGCAGTGGTGGTTTGTAAATATAAGACCGTTGGGCGATACAATCTCGCCTGTGCAACCGCCACCGAAAATACCGATGGCATCTTTCAACGAAGGAGCATTGGGAGAGTAGATATCATCGGCAGATATCTCGAGTCCAAGCTCACGCATACGGTCTTCGAGGTTCTGGCTGCGCATCAACTGCAAGAGCCACATACCCTCATCGGCTGACACCTGTGCGGGAAGTATCAACAGGACAGCAATCAATGACAAGAAATACTTTTTCATAGTTCGATAATTAATGTTTTTATTATTTATAAATACTCGTTCACGATAAGAAGTTATTGACAACTTCTAAACTTCTGCGAAGATACATTAAAAAGATGTTGCATCGCTAATATGGCAGATAAAATTATCTGCCTGACCAATAAAATATCCCCTTTTTGTTCTTCGGAAAGTGTTGTAAAATGTTATAACTTCATAATTTGCAGCTAAATCTGTTGCTTCAATTTGGAAAATACATAATTTGATTCTTATATTAGCACCCGAAACACAACTGATATGTACAAACTACTGAGATATATTCTAATAGCAGCATTCTCGCCTGTGTTCTTTTCATGCTCCGAGAGATACTGTATCAAAGGGACAACCGATGGATTCTATAATGGCGAACAGGCATATATAAAGGTCGACAGCGGCGGTGTATGGTACACGGTCGACTCGTGCGACATTCTTCACGGCTGTTTCGAGATGAGTGGCGAGGTTGAGACTCCTTTCCTCTCTTCGCTCTTCATTGGCGAGGAGGCTATTATGCCCGTAATAATCGAGAATGGGGATATTGCAGTAGAACTTTCTATGCGCGATGCCAATATCAGCGGAACACATCTCAACAATCAGTTGGCACGCTTTATCGAGGATAAAGAGGGGTACGAGCGCCTTATTATGGATATTGAACGCCACGAGACAACATTAATACTTGATGGCAAGACTGCCGAGAGTGCAGCAGCCATGGTACGCGACTCACTGGCAGCCGTTGGCGACTCTATGAACGAGTTTATCGTAAAGAGCATACGCACACACTACAACACCGTCCTTGGTCCTTGTCTTTTCCAGTTGCTGTGCAGTGCAATGCCCTACCCTTATATGACAAAACAGATTGAGAGCATACTTGCCGACGCGCCCCAAAGTTTCAAGGAAAATGAATTTGTCAAAAAATTTATCGAGGTGGCAACAGAGAATGTACGACGTATGAAGGAGTAAACACATATAGGTTGTTACCCATCGACCACGAAAAAACGACAGAATTATTTTAATCTTCTCTTGCCTTGCATTATCTTTGTTGCATAAAGCAATAAGATATGGAGAACTATATAGTTTCGGCGCGAAAATACCGCCCCGACACATTTGAATCGGTAGTAGCACAAAAATCACTTACCACAACACTTAAAAATGCCATACAGAGTGGCAAACTTGCACACGCTTTTCTCTTTTGTGGTCCGCGTGGAGTGGGAAAGACCACTTGTGCACGAATATTTGCAAAAACAATAAACTGTCAGAACCCTACACCCGATGGTGAACCTTGCAATAGTTGCGAGTCGTGCCAATCGTTCAACCAACAGCGTTCTTTCTCGATATATGAGCTTGATGCGGCAAGCAACAACTCGGTAGATGATATTCGTGCGCTGAACGAACAGGTAAGAATACCTCCACAGACCGGCCGATACAAGGTATATATAATAGACGAGGTCCACATGCTGTCACAAGCGGCATTCAATGCTTTTTTGAAGACACTCGAAGAGCCACCTGCACATGCTATTTTCATCCTTGCAACCACCGAGAAGCATAAAATTCTGCCAACTATCCTGTCGCGTTGCCAGATTTATGATTTCAGCCGCATAGAGGTTGCCGATATCATTGGACACCTGCAGAATATTGCAATGAATGAGGGTATAAACAGCGAACACGAAGCACTGCGCATCATTGCACAGAAATCGGACGGATGCATGCGCGATGCACTATCGTTGTTCGACCAGATGGTGAGTTTCACACAGGGTAACCTTACATACAGCAAGGTTATAGAGAGCCTGAATGTATTGGACTACGAGTACTATTTTCGCCTTACACAGAATATGCTTTCGGGCGAGACGGCACAAGCTTTGTTACTTTTCAATAACATCCTATCAAGAGGCTTCGAGGGTAACATCTTTATCGAGGGTGCAGCATCGCATTTCCGCGACCTGCTCGTAGCCTCGGATGCAGCAACAATGCCACTCTTTGAAGGCAGCGAAGAGCTTGGTAGAAGATATGCCGAGCAAGCCGGAAAATGCACACCACGTATGCTGATATCGGCTCTGAAATTATGTAACGACTGCAGCATGAACTATCGTGCAAGCCGCAACAAGCGCCTTTTAGTAGAACTGACAATTATACAGCTCACACAGCTTATTTGCGACGAGAGCGATGAGGGGAGTGGGCGTAAGCCCAAACAGTTAAAACCAATATTCAAAACACAGCAGCCGCAACAGGTAACACCACAACAGCAGCCGCAACAGGCACCTCAAACGACTCAGCAGCATACTGCGCAAGAGCCGCAACAACAAGCTACTCAGCAACGGAAAAAGGAAGAGACTAAAATTCAAGGCCGCCCCGAGCATCTGCGCCAATCGCCTACAGGAATGACCTTGGGGAGAATGTTCAGTTCTACAATGTCGCAGAAGGCTGCTGCAACAGAGCAGCAAAGCAATAACACAGCAAAAGTTGACAACAAGACACCACAACCGGCTGTTCAAACAGCAAAGCCTTTAACAAACGAGGATATAGTACGCGCCTGGATGAGTTTTGCCATGAGGCTACCCGAGAACGAGCGTGCCCTTGCCGACAGAATGAAGATAATCGCGCCCACTTTAAAGGAGAATGGCACTTTTGGAATCTCGGTCGATAATCAATTGGTAGCCGAGATGTTCGAGAACGAGGCAAAGAGAATTTGCTCGGGGATGTCCGATGAGCTGGGCGGTGCAATGCTAAAAATGACAATTGAAGTAAACAAAGTGGTTGTAGAACGACACGTCTACGACCGCACCAAACAGTTCGAGATTCTAAGAAAGAAGAATCCGTTGTTGAACAAGCTACATGCAGAATTAGAACTAGAGTTATCATAATAATAGGTCGGAAAATTTCCGACCTATTATTATGATAAAAATATCAACCTGTTATACGTGTAAGAGCCTCACGCGCTGCGTTCTGTTGACTCTCGCGTTTGGAAAAGCCTTCACCGTGACCCATAACCTCGCCATCCACAAGCACCTCACTTATAAAATAAGGACCATCGGGACGCTGTTCCTCGCCACACAATATAAAAGAGAGCTGACGATGCTCTTTCTGCGACCACTCTATAATTCGGCTTTTGAAATTATTGTCACAGACGATAATCGATTCCAAATCGGATATTGCATCAAAAACACGCTCGAAGAGAAAACGTCGGCAGTAGTCGTAACCTCTGTCGACATATATTGCCCCTACAAGCGCCTCGAAAGCATTGCCGAACACATAACTGTTATGCTGGTGCCCAAGCTCACTTACCTCTACGATTTTATCAAGTCCTATCTTAACCGCAATATCATTGAGACTCTCGCGACAGACAAGTCTGCTTCGGGCCTTTGAGAGAAATCCTTCACGTTCCTTGGAGAAACGCCAATAAAGATAGTCAGCAGCAACTGAGCTAAGAACAGCATCGCCCAGAAACTCGAGCCTCTCGTTACAAGTGAGCTTACGCCTGCCTGTTGCACAGGAACTGTGAGTAAGCGCCATCTTATATGATGCTATATTACGAGGCCAAAAGCCCAACAATGAGTATAATAAAGAATAAGACTCTTTATCTTTACGAAACAAGAGCCTTATTCTATCTATCAGGTTTTTCAATTGATTATCTGTTTTCAAATTTTCTTGAATGCTATACAAACATTGTGACCACCAAAGCCGAATGTATTTGATATTGCCACATTGACAGGGCGCTTCTGTGCCTTATTGAATGTAAAATTCAGATTGTAATCAATCTCGGGGTCCTCGTCACCTTCGGTAAAGTTTATGGTTGGAGGTACTGTGTCGTTCACCATAGCAAGCACAGTGATTACAGCCTCAAGCGCTCCTGCAGCACCAAGAAGGTGGCCTGTCATAGACTTTGTAGAGCTTATATTGAGTTTGTAAGCATGCTCACCAAAAACACCCTTGATAGCCTTTATCTCTGAGATATCACCTGCGTATGTAGACGTTCCGTGTACATTGATATAATCGACATCCTCGGGCTTCAAGCCTGCTTCATCGATGGCATTCTGCATAACTCGCATTGCACCGTCACCCTCGGGATGAGGAGCTGTCATGTGGTGCGCATCGGCTGTAAGTCCCGAACCGACAATCTCGGCATATATCCTGGCCCCGCGTGCCACTGCGTGCTCATATTCCTCGAGTACCAAACATGCAGCACCCTCGCCTATGACAAAACCATCGCGGCTCTTGCTAAACGGACGTGATGCAGTCTCGGGAGAGTCGTTACGCACCGACAATGCGTGCATTGCATTGAAACCACCTACTCCCGTAGGACAGATAGCAGCCTCGGAACCTCCTGCAAGCATAACATCAGCACGTCCCAGACGTATCTGGTCGTATGCGTCTACTATGGCATTAGATGCCGATGCACAAGCCGAAGTTGTCACATAGTTAGGGCCTTTAAGACCATAACGTATTGATATTATGCCTGTTGTCATATCCGAAATCATCTTTGTGATGAGGAACGGAGAGAAACGGGGACCTTTGTCAGGGTTAAGAAAATAGGGTGCCAACTCATCTTCGAGAGCGCGGATACCACCGATACCCTCGCCATATACAACACCTATGCGGTTACAATCCTCCTTCTCGAAATCGAGCTTGCTATCTTCTATGGCCTGTACTGCCGAAGCAACACCAAAGTGTGTGTCACTATCCAACTTACGTGCCTCACGGCCAAGCTGTGCGCTCGAGTCGAAATTCTTAACCTCGCAGGCAAATCTTGTTTTAAAAAGGGTTGCGTCAAAACGAGTAATAGGTCCTGCTCCACTTACTCCATTAGAAACATTTTCCCAAATTGTGGGAATATCGTTACCAACGGGAGAAATAGCACCAAGACCTGTTACAACTACTCTTCTTGATTTCATCTATTAGAATAGTTAGGTTATATGTATATATAGGAAGCGATTACTTCTCAGCAACCATCTTCTCTACATACTTAACTGCATCGCCTACAGTTGCAATGTTCTCAGCCTGATCCTCGGGGATAGAGATACCGAACTCGTCCTCGATCTCCATGATGAGCTCAACGCGGTCGAGTGAATCTGCGCTAAGGTCATTTGTGAAACTTGCCTCAGAAGTAACCTCTGACTCTGATACACCGAACTTCTCAACGATAATAGCTTTTACTCTTGCTTCAATTTCTGACATAGTTGTATGATTTTAGTATTACAAATTGTTAGATGATGCAAAGGTATGGCAAAATTCACAAACTGCCAAGAAAATGTGTAAAAAATGCATTAAATTTTTGCACATTTAGCCTCATTTGTGCAAAAACAGATGTTTTTTCACACCTTTTCTATGAGTAAAATCATCTTTTGTACACAATCTTATAGGCTGACGGCTCCCGTCTTAACTTATAGTTATTCCGCAGCCACTCGAATCTCTCGGGGGACTCTTTTAGTGCAACTGTGTCATCATGAGGGTTGTATATAGCAAGCAACGCCTCGCCCTCGGTAGCTGCTTCAACAATAGGATTTAAAGGTTGCTGTAACGTCGCCATAGGGATTTGCATACTGTATCCTGTAAAATCGGCAAAGGACTCAAGGACCTGACGTGTAGCATTTATCTTACCCTCGGCCGAGTATCCTGCAATATGAGGCGTGGCAATGTAGGCACGCTGCAACAGAGAGAGGTCGAGATTCGGCTCTCCCTCCCACACGTCAATGGCTGCGCTTTGCAATTTACCCCCTTCGAGAACGGCGAGAAGCGCTTTATTATCGACAATAGGCCCACGAGAGGCATTTATAAGCAGTCGACAGCGACACAACGAGCCTAAGAAATCGGCATCGGCCAGATGATAGCTTGCATAACGCCCCACTTTGCTAAGGGTTGGATGGAATGTTATAATATCGCACCTCTCTACAACATCGGCAAGTGGAGAGAAGCCCTCTTCGCCACGTTCCTCACGAGGAGGGTCGTTAAGAATGACATTCATACCGATGCTGCGTGCCCAACGCTCTACCCTCGAGCCAATCTGCCCAACACCCACGATACCCAAAGACAATCCCGCAACAGAGGCGCTGTTATCACGTGCCCAGGCATATATCACCGACTGCACATACTGCAGCACAGCATCGGCATTGCAACCGGGAGCATTTGTCCACTTTATGCCCGACTCTTTGCAATAATCGGCATCAATATGGTCGTAACCTATGGTAGCCGTACCTATGAAACGCACCGCCGTACCATTGAGCAAGGCTGCATTGCAACGTGTACGTGTGCGCACGAACAGTGCCCCCGCATCCAAGAGGTGTTCATTGGCAATTGTATCACCAGGAAGAGCAATCACACTGTGTCCCATCTGCAACAAAGCATCATGCAGATATGGTATTTTCTCGTCAATAACTATCTTCATTTAACATTACCCAATATAAAAACCGCGTAAATATAGCTACTTTTCCACTATTTTTTTGTCTATATCGCAAAGTTTATATACATTCGCATTATAAGAAATTGTCTATAATAGACTTTTATCCTGAAAAGCTGGAAGGCTATATTTATTTAACAACGTGTAATATTCCAAAACTCCATAACAATGAAAGCATTTACAGAGATGAGTTGGCCCATCTTCAATCAGGCCATTGCCGATTATCATAAGACTGACAATGTGGATACACCCATAAACAACCCGTATCCCGAAAGGACCATCGAGTATTATCTGTATCTGAAATGTTGGATAGATACAGTTCAGTGGCACTTTGAAGATATTATCAGAGACCCCGACATCGACCCCGTAGCAGCTCTTACACTTAAGCGCCGCATCGACAGGTCGAATCAGGAACGTACCGACCTTGTTGAGCTAATAGATAGTTATTTCCTTGATACATACAAGGATGTAACACCACTTGAGAATGCAACAATAAACACCGAAAGCCCTGCCTGGGCAGTAGACCGTTACTCTATCCTCTCGTTGAAGATTTATCACATGAACGAAGAGGTTATCCGCACCGACGTAAGCGACGAGCACCGCGCAAAATGTCAGGCAAAGCTCGACGTATTGTTAGAGCAGTATAAAGATATGACAACATCCATCGGTCAGCTACTCGACGATATTGCTGCCGGTCGCAAATACATGAAAGTGTACCGACAGATGAAAATGTACAACGACCCCTCATTGAATCCCGTTCTTTATGGTGGAGGAAAGAAATAACAGCAAACGCACAATACTTATCACACGTTTCTCGGCAGTAGGCGATATTGCAATGACAATTCCATTGCTATATTCGCTTGCAGCCACATACCCACAACATCGTTTCGTACTTGTGAGCCGCAAGAGATTCGGGCAGTTTCTTATAAATGCCCCACAGAATCTGCTTTTCCGCGGAGTAGACCCCGACAACTACAAAGGACCTTTCGGGCTTCGCAGACTATACAAGGAACTTAATGAAGAGTATGCTCCCGATGCATTTGCCGACCTGCACGATGTCCTGCGCACAAAAATTCTGCGTCTGTTCTTTGCACTTGACAACGTGCCTACCGAGCACATTATAAAAGGTCGCATAGAGAAGAGTCGACTCACCTGTAAATACAATAAAAGGCTCGAACCGCTTATGAGCACTTTCGAGCGTTATCGCGATGTATTTATCCGATTGGGCCTACCCTTTACACCCGACTTTGTCTCGGTTTTCGGTAACGAGAAAGGCGACATAAGTGAATTTGCAACTATTCTGCCACAAAAAGGCAGTGACAAATGGGTGGGAATAGCTCCATTCGCCAAACATAGAGGAAAAATCTACCCCATTGAACTGATGCGCCGAGTAGTAGAAATACTATCCAAGCAAAGGGGGGTAAAGATTATCTGCTTCGGTAACGGAGCCGAAGAGGAGCTTGTTGCAAATAGTTGGTGCCGCGACTTTGATAATGTTATCTCATTCATAGGAAAGAGTAACTTCAATGGCGAGCTACGACTCATAAGCCATCTTGATGCAATGCTTTGTATGGACTCGGCGAATATGCACATGGCATCCCTTGTAAACACCCCTGCCCTATCCATTTGGGGCGCTACCTCGCCGCTGGCCGGTTTCTTGGGCTGGCGACAGAAAGAGGAAGATTGCATTCAGTTGCCCTTGGAGTGCCGTCCTTGCTCGATATTTGGCAACAAGCCCTGTCGATACGGCGACTACCGTTGCATGAATTTTCCACCACAGGATATTGCCGACAGAGTAATAAAGAAACTTGAATTGTAAGACAATATGGACAACTCTCTACTGGAACCCCGTAAAGACCCAATGGGACGTGCTATTGCCGACTATCACTCAACAGGCAAGGCCGCAAAGCTGCGTGTACTATCATCAATGTTCTACGAGGACGAGATACCTGTTGCCACACTCTTTCGCACCATGGAAGAGATGCCACCGCTTGAGCAGACAATGATTCAGATGACACAGGGGCGTGTGCTTGATGTTGGTGCAGGCTCGGGCTGCCACTCATTGGAGCTGATGAAGCGCGGACACGAGGTTGTCGCAATAGATATCTCGGAACTATCGGTACAGGTTATGCGAGAAAGAGGGGTCGATGCTCGTCTTACAAACTTCTTCGATGAGACCTTCTGCGAGAAGTTCGACACGATACTAATGGCAATGAACGGTATCGGCATTGTGGGCAAGGTAGAGCGTATGCCACAGTTCATGTGTTGTGTTAAGCGTCTTCTTGCACCGGGCGGACAACTACTGCTCGACTCGTCAGATTTAAGATATATATACGAAGAGGAGGACGGCTCTTTCTGCGTCGACCTTGCCGCCGGATACTATGGCGAGGTAGATTTCGAGATGCGTTATAAGGGCGTAAAAGGAGCCACCTTTGATTGGCTCTATATCGATTTTGAGACACTAGCTTACTACGCCACCACCGCAGGACTTAAATGTGAGAAATGTGCCGAAGGCAGCCACTACGACTACGTGGCAAAGATAACCTGGTAGGAAAAGACTATAATAAGAGGAGTATATCCTTGCAAGCGATAAGTTAAAAGCCATCGCAAATTTGAAGAGTATTATAATTATATTATCGACATTCTGTTACATTACTCCCCTGACAACTTTTTTTTATAAGTTGTCAGGGGAGTAATTATAAGACAGTATCAGGATTCTACATCTTCAGCCACTGCTGTGGATTAAGTTTCTGCTTCTCGTTTCGCAATTGAAAGAGCAGTCGCGTCTGTCCCGAGGCATCCTTTGCAACATCTCCAATAATGGTACCGGCTTTTACCTTATCACCACTCTTTACGTGAATCTTATCGAGCTGACAGTAGACCGAGATGTATTTTCCGTGTCTCACAAGAACAAGAGCATAGTCGTCGGTGCGGAACACCGAGGTCACAGTACCCTCGAAGACACAACGAGCCTGTGCGCCCGCACGTCCTTGAATAACAATTCCACCATTGTCGATGAGTACATTACCTTTGCCCAACACACCTTTTCGCTTTCCAAAGTCGGACACCACGTGATAGGGACCTGTTATGGGCACAGGGAGCTTTCCTTTGTTCTGCAGGAACGAGCCGTTCATCTTGCTTATACCGGTATCTTTATGCTCGCTCGTCTTTGTTGTTTTTCCTGTTTTATTCGCTTTGTTCTGTGCCTCACGCTTTGCACGCTCGGCAGCTTCTCGCTTGCGCTGTGCCTGAATCTCCTGTTCTATAAGACGGTCGATGTCGGCATTCAGTTTATTTAATTGTTTACGCTGCTTCTCGAGTTCGCGTTGTACTTTTTTCGACTCACGTTGCAATTCATTGACCAATGCACGTTGCTCCTTCTCGAGCCCTTGCAGTTCGTTACGCTGCTGCTCCTGTCTACTGAGCGAGGCCGACTTTTCGGCACGTATCGTATCGAGTTGCGCCTTCTTTTTCTCGAGTTCGACAATATATTCGCCCAAACGTGTACCGAGTTCGCGATGCGCATTCATATACTCGCCTACGTAACGGTAGCGTCGCACCATGGTATTGAAATCTTTAGCCGAGACAATAAAGAGCAGTTTATCTTGTAGAGTTGCATAATGTCTTGCACGTCGCAGCGCCTCGGCATATTTTGTACGTGCCGTCTCTACACCTTTCTCATTCGAAGCTATTTGGGTTCTGAGCGCCGCTATAGTATCATCGAGCATGCGCAGTTCTTCATTAAGGACACCTACAAGTTTCTTACTGTCCTTGATACGGGCATTCAAGAGTTCAAGATTCTGCATCTTGCTCTTTACATCTTTCTGTGAAGATTTCAGTATGCTCTCTTTCTCGCTTATCTCTTTTTGCAGGTTATTGGCACGGCGACGCATCTCCTTTACCGAACTCTTTTGGGCATATATACCACCCGAAAGAAGGAGGAAGAGGAAAAGAGTAAAAAGATATTGAAGATAGTTACGGCTCATAGTTCTGTCATATTTCCGGCTAAGATAATATATATATTATTTCATTTGCTGTTTTTGCGTCTCTTTTCTAAACTCCCACAAATGTTCTATTTGATAATACTGATAATACGAGAAAGGTCTATCTCTTTCATCGAATTTGTATTGGTTGGACTAAAACTGTATTTACCTTCGCGTATATTGCTTAAACTAAGGTCGAGCATCAGAGGTATTCCTGCACCCTGTACCTCGAGCACTATTCTTTGCGGGAAAGAGCGACCGTCGACTGTAGTAAAATCGGCGTAACGGCAATCGACCTTTACACTATGGTTATATGTACCGCTTGTCTGCAACAGTTCGCCTGTTACGGCATCTATATAAAATGTGTATTGCGTGGTGCCTCTCTTTGGTGTCAAAAGAGTTATATCGTTACCGGCTTTTGCAATCTCCATAGTCGATAATGAATTCACTGCATTGTTGCCATCGGGCGAGAAAGGCATATTCATTAATATAGCCTGTAACACATTGTAGCTGAGTCCGGCCTGCTGCAACAGTCCCAATGCTACGCTACCGAGTGATGCATACTCATCGCCCACCTTATTAATTACCAAAGCCGATGAGGGGGTAATCTCTACCCGCGCGACTTCAAAGAGTCCGAGCGCTGTAATGCCAATGTGTATGCCTTTACCCTCTTCTACTCCAAGTGTGCCGGCAGCCGAAAGTTCTTTATCGCCGACACGAGCCTTCATCTTCAGTTTAGAGGATATCTTCGTCGGAGAGGGTGCAAAAGCTTGCATCCTTGTGAGTTCTTCAAGCGTGATATCTCCTTTGATATTTCCTGTATCTACTCTCTTTGTAGTGCGACAGCCTGTCACCACGACAAGCAGCATCAACAGCAGATACAGAGAACTATTTCTTTTTTTTCTTTCCATCTGATATGTATTTACGACGCTTTATCTTCTTTTCCAGAATCTTTGATTTTCCACCATTCTTTTGTGCCTCGACCCACAATTCCACAGCGCGATCGATGTCACCACATTTCGCATATATATCGCCACAGTGTTCAAGAACAACCGGCTCATCCTCCTCGCCAAGCGAAAGTAGTTTATCGGCGTATGCCTTGGCTTCATCGTATCTTTCGAGAATGAAGAGTATCCACATATAGGTATCTATATATGTTTTGTTCTCGGGCTCTGCCTCTACCGTCTTATAGGACATCTGTTGGGCTTTATCCAAATCTCGGCCTTCGAGGGACATAAAGTAGGCATAGTTGTTTAGCGCACCAAGATTCGATGCATTATATACAATTGCCGAGTCGTAGGCGAGATAACAATCATCCATATTACCAAGTTCGTGGTATATGTCTCCTACAATAGAAAAAAGGTCCGAAATAAACTCGGGGGCATCGACATCTGAACGTTTGGAAAGAGCATCGAGGAATGTTGCAAGAGCCTCCTTATGCATATTCTTGTTGTACTCGGATATCCCTTTGAAGTAATAAAGTTCCAATATCTCGGGATTATAGAGAATGGCTGTATCGCAACGCATAATCACCTCGTCGTAATTATTATTTTTTATTGCCTCGTTTAGTAACTGCATCTGAGCATAGCCATTCTCGGGTTCGAAGCGCAATAGTGCCTCGAGTATCGGCGCTATACTATCGTGCGGCAGGCCCTTCATTGCCATATATCGTGCAAGCGCCTCGGCCGTTATATCTTGGTCGATGGGAATATTAATAAGCTCTTTCATAAGGGAGATATTATAGAGCGAGTCGCCCTGTGCATCCTTATAGCCTACAAATCTTACAAAAACATCGGTACGTTCCTTTCCTGTGAAGCGTTCGTTATGCAGCAGTCGCTCTATCGATTGAGTAAAAAGAGAGTCATTGTTTGCATTTCGATAGTAGTCGGCCATTGCCTTCTGTACCTGCACATTGTTACTATCGGCCTTGTACACACCATCGTATATCTCAAGTGCCTTGAGTGTATCTCCAAACTGCATATATGTACTTCCAAGAAACACCTTTGTCGAGAGGTCATCGGGATATTCGTCAATAAGTCCCTGTAACTCGTTCAGTGCCCTCTCCTTATCTTGCAGAAGCATATATAGACGATATTTTTGCAATGTTATCTGCTCGTTCTTGCCCTCGATAAGTTCAACTCTGTCGAAGGCATCTATTGCGCTGACGTAATCACCCTTATCGGTGTACGCCGAAGCCAATGCCACAAAGACATTGCTATTGGAACTGAAATCTTTGGCCATTGTCTTATATACCTCGATAGCCTTGTCGACAAGCCCCTCTTCTTCGTATGCCATAGCCAACACTGCACTATACCAATAGTTTTTTGGGTCGCCATCGGCTGCACGCTGCATCATTGCAAGAGCTTCTTCCTTGCGTCCAAGATAGGAATACATAGAATATAGCTCGTAGGATACAGCCGATGAACCCGGCTGCAAAGAAAGACAGTGCTCGAACAGTTCAAATGCCTCGTCGTAGCGTTCCTGCTCCTTTAGCGACAATGCCTGAAGAAAGAAATAGTCGAATGCACGTTCACCTGCGACAATATCGCACGAGTCGTCCCTGTGACACAATGTATCACAGCCGGCAGCACACCATTGTAAGGGTAGCAACAGTAATATTACAAAAAGAGTACACCACCTCATATAATACAGTATCTTAAACCCCTGTATGTCCAAATCCTCCTGCCCCACGCTGAGTCTCGCCGAGTGTCTCAACCAACTCCCACTCTATCTGTTCGTGGCGAGCTATTACCATCTGTGCAATGCGTTCGCCATCGGCAATGGTAAAAGGTTCTGACGAAAGGTTAACCAATATCACACACACTTCGCCACGATAATCGGCATCTATGGTTCCCGGTGAATTAAGCACTGTAATGCCTTTTTTTATAGCAAGACCGCTTCGGGGACGCACCTGTGCCTCATATCCTGCGGGTAATGCCATAAATAGTCCCGTGGGCACCAATGCACGCTCCAAAGGTTTAAGTACGATAGGTTCGTCAAGGTTTGCCCTTATATCCATTCCTGCCGAAAGTTCGGTCGCATAAGTGGGCAACGCATGCTTTGATTTGTTTATTATCTCTACTTTCATAATGTCTGCTTCTAAATTGAAAAACTCCGAAAGCAGAATTTTGTTTCGGAGTTCTCTTTATGTTTCTAGAATTTAGTTATTCTCTTCGTTTGACGAGTGGTAAAAGACCTTGTTTGCTCCCGAGGTTAGTTTTATCAGATGAGGGTTCTCCTTTGCAAATGATTCGATGTATCTCACATATTTATCTTCAATAATCTCGTTCACTGCAATGAAGATTCCTGTCTCCTCGACATTGCCAAAATCGGTATTAACCGCTGTTCCGAAAATTTTCATTGTGGGCGAAAGTCCCATATAGGCATTTACCAATGGAGGAATACTGAGTCCTACCTTATGAACCTCGCTCTTGAGAATGCGATAATCGGCCTTAAATGTATCTCCACAGAGCACTGCTGCAAGCCCTGCCTCATCCTCCTCGAACTGCAAAGGATCTATTGGCTCAATAAGGCGCTCGGGGTCGGCAAAATGTTTCTTCAAGAAATAGAGTATGAGGTCGCGTGCATGCTTGTCGTACGACGGATACATTGTAACCTTACCGAAAAGATACTTCACGTTGGGAATTACAACGGTAAGAGCGCCTAGTCCGTCCCACAGATTATCAAGAGCAAACAGACTCTTGGAACCCATGCGTGTCGATTGGTATTCCAAAGAGACAAACGAACGACCCAATTCAACTGTCACGGGAAGATACTCCTCGAGGAAACGTTTCGAGAACTTGAACATATTGTGCGCAGTTGCAAGGATAGGCTCGCCTTTCTCATCGAAACGTACATCTGCGCCATGAATAAAACGATAGCCTCCTACAATATCATTGGCATCAGGGTTCCATACAACAATCTGCTTATAGGGGTTCTCCATAGTATCGTACTCGTCAATATCCATTGACTTGCCGCTACCACCACCTGCTGCGCGGAAAGCAATCTCACGCAAACGACCAATCTCGCGCATTACATTTGGAGAATCGGCAGCTGTGAGCACATATATCTCATTGTTGCTACGATGAGTAAAGCGTAAACGCTTATCCTCGGTAAGTTCGGCTTTAAGCAGTTCTTTCGGAACCGGAGCAATTATATCTTCCATAGTAGTAAATATTTTAATTACTTAAGACTGTACACAATATCTTGTACATATTGCGCCCACTCGGCAGGACGACGGCTGTTGTCGAATGTCTGCCAGGGAATAGGCTTGCCTATTGTAACTGTGAATTTCTTATTCATATTCTTGAACATCTCGTCACTGAGGTAGAGCATTGCTATATTAAACTTGATACCGAGCATCTTATTTATGTTAGCCAAACGATAGAAAAACTCGGAATTCTCTCCTTCGAAATGTATCGGTACAATATCGCGTTGTGTCTGCACACTCTTGACTATGAATGTCTTTTTCCACTCAAGGTCGCGCACTACTCCGTTCTGTTTACGCGAACAGATTCCTGCGGGGAACATTACTATATGATTGTCGCCATTGAACGCCGCTGTTACTTGTTGCGGCAGATTACGCGATTGTTTGCCAGTCTTGTTTATTGGGATAAAGAGCGATGCTATCTGGGGAATATTCATCAGCAGGTCGTTGACAAGGAATTTGATACGTCCGTCATAGCGCTCACCCAAGATAAGGCCAAGTCCCAAACCATCCTGCGCTCCTAAGGGATGATTGCTTACAAAAGTAAAACGTCCGTCATCGGGAAGGTTCTCAAGCCCGCGTACATCGAACGAGTTATTGAAAAACTCCATAAACGAGCGTATAAAGTCGAGACCGAACTTGTCACTGTTCATTTTCAAGAAATAATTCACCTCGTCCTGGTGGATAATTTTCTTGAGATACGATACCAAGAATCGCGGGATATAACGTGCCTTTTTACCGGCCTTGTCAGCTAATATCTTGTCTACATCTATCTGAATAATATTGCTCATACTCCCCGAATTTAAGAGGCTGTTTATACATTGCAAAATTACTTTTTATTTTCAATATATCCAAAATAATCTCAGCGAAAAGAAAAAAGAGAACAACTTTTGTAAGCTTTAGCTCCATTCCGATAAAAAAAGCACAGATATAATAAACTGTTTGAATACACATAAAAGTATCTACATAGAAGTATCTTGACTCCCATCTTTAATTCAAACAGTTTATAAAAATAGTTTCAGCAACACCATAAAAGTGTTGCTGAAACTATTCTAATTATTCTAAAGCAATGGCGATTACTCGTCTGCTCCTATATTTGCTATATCAAGAACGGCTCTTTTGTTGGCCATCAGACGGTCGTGGTCCTCTTTAGAACCTACGATTATGCGACTAAAGTCACGCTGTCCTGTACCGGCAGGGATAAGGTGTCCGCAAATTACGTTCTCTTTCATACCCAACAGATAATCGCTCTTCATGTTTATCGCAGCCTCGTTGAGAACCTTTGTGGTCTCCTGGAACGATGCAGCCGACATAAAGCTTGATGTCTGCAGTGCAGCACGTGTGATACCCTGGAGAATCTGTGTAGATGTTGCGGGTACTGCATCACGCGATACGACGGGTTTAAGGTCGCGGCGTTTCAAGGCACTGTTCTCGTCACGCAACTTACGTGCTGTGACAATCTGTCCGGGCTTCAGATTCTCTGAGTCGCCGGCATCAACAACCACCTTCTTACCCCAGATACGATCGTTCTCTTCCTGGAAGTCGAGTTTGTCGACAACCTGCAGCTCGAGGAAGCGTGTATCACCAGGCTCGTTAATCTGTACCTTACGCATCATCTGACGTACGATAATCTCGAAGTGCTTGTCATTAATCTTCACACCCTGTGAACGGTAAACGTCCTGTGCCTCGTTAACGATATACTCTTGTACTGCGGTGGGACCCTTGATAGCAAGGATGTCCGAGGGAGTGATGGCACCGTCCGAAAGGGGTGTACCTGCACGTACATAGTCGCCATCCTGTACAAGAATCTGCTTCGAGAGAGCAACAAGGTACTTCTTAACATCACCAACCTTTGAAGTTACTACAATCTCGCGATTACCACGTTTAACCTTACCCATTGAAACCTCTCCGTCAATCTCGGATACAACAGCGGGGTTAGAGGGGTTACGTGCCTCAAACAGCTCGGTAACTCGGGGAAGACCTCCGGTGATATCACCGGCATTACCGAATACACGAGGAATCTTCACCAAGACATCACCGGCCTTTAGTACCTGGTTATGCTCTACCACTACACGACCACCTACGGGGAGGTTGTAGTTATGCAGTGAGTTGCCATTCTCGTCGTTGATGTGGATGGTAGGTATCTTGTTCTTGTCTTTCGACTCGATGATAACCACCTCGTGCAGACCGGTACTCTCGTCGGTCTCTACCTTATATGTAACATTCTCGATTACCGACTCGAACTCGACTTTACCGGCAACCTCGGTCACGATAACGGCGTTGAAGGGGTCCCAGGTAGCAACAATCTTTCCTGGTTCAACGAGTTCATCCTCGGCTGCATACAACTTTGAGCCATAAGGTATATTGTGTGCCGAAAGGACGATACCTGTATTTACATCCACGAAGCGCACCTCGCTCAAACGGCTTACTACTATCTTAACGGGTGAACCATCGATATCAATTGTATCTACTGTACGCAACTCCTCGAATTTAAGGCGCGATGTGTGCTTAGCCTTGATGCTTGCATCGGCAGCAATGTTGGCTGCGGTACCTCCGGCGTGGAATGTACGCAGTGTAAGCTGTGTACCCGGCTCACCGATTGACTGTGCAGCAATGACACCCACTGCCTCGCCCTTCTCGACCATACGCTGTGTAGCAAGGTTGCGTCCGTAACATTTGGCACAAACGCCGTGCTTCGACTCACAGGTGAGCACCGAACGAATCTCGACACTTTCGATAGGCGATTTCTCAATCTCATCGGCAATCTCTTCGGTAATAAGCTCACCCGAAGCAACGATGACCTTACCGGTTGTAGGATGTATAACATCGTGTACCGATACACGGCCCATGATTCTGTCGCCCAACTTTGCAACTACATCATCACCATTCTTAAGTGCTGTACATACGAGACCACGCAATGTACCACAATCATCCTCGTTGATGATAACATCGTGCGATACGTCTACAAGACGACGGGTCAGATAACCGGCATCGGCTGTCTTAAGCGCTGTATCGGCAAGACCCTTACGTGCACCGTGAGACGAGATAAAGTACTCGAGCACCGAAAGACCCTCTTTAAAGTTAGAAAGAATAGGGTTCTCGATAATCTGTGCACCCTCTGAACCTGCCTTCTGAGGCTTGGCCATAAGACCACGCATACCCGAAAGCTGACGAATCTGGTCGCGAGAACCACGGGCACCCGAATCGAGCATCATATATACCGAATTGAAGCCCTGATCGTCGGCAGCGATAGTCTTCATAAGCACGTCGGCAAGGTCGCTGTTAACGTGTGTCCACTCATCGACAACCTTGTTATAACGCTCCTTATCGGTGATAAGACCAAGGTTATACTCTGCCAAAATCTCCTCGACCTTCTCGTTACCTTTGCGTACAAGCTCCTCTTTCTCCTTGGGGATGATTACATCATCGAGGTTGAACGAAAGACCGCCCTTGAATGCCATTAAGTATCCAAGATTTTTCACACCATCAAGGAATTCAGCTGAACGGGCAACACCTACGCGCTTGATTACCTCACTGATAATGTCGCGCAAAGATTTCTTAGATATAATCTTATTGATGTAACCCATCTCGCGAGGTACAAGCTGATTCACAATGACACGACCCACTGAGGTCTCACGTAATACTTGTACATACTCGCCATTCTCGTCGATATCCTCGACCATTACCTTCACTGGTGCGTGGATAGCCACACGACCCTGGTTATATGCAATAAGCGCCTCCTCGGGTCCGTAGAAAATCATTCCCGAACCCTTTGCGCCCTCGCGAATCTTTGTTATATAGTACAATCCAAGAACCATATCCTGCGAAGGCACCGTGATAGGTGCGCCATTCGAGGGGTTAAGGATATTGTGTGACTGAAGCATAAGCATCTGCGCCTCAAGAATAGCCTCATTGCTCAAGGGGAGGTGGACAGCCATCTGGTCACCGACAAAGTCGGCGTTGAACGCTGTACAAGCCAACGGGTGGAGCTGAATTGCTTTACCCTCGATCATCTTGGGCTGGAACGCCTGGATACCCAGACGGTGAAGTGTCGGCGCACGGTTAAGCAATACGGGGTGTCCCTTCATTACATGCTCGAGAATGTCCCAAATGATAGGCTCGCGGCGGTCGACAATCTTCTTGGCCGATTTTACGGTCTTTACGATGCCGCGCTCGATGAGCTTACGTATGATAAACGGTTTGTACAGCTCGGCAGCCATCAATTTGGGGATACCGCACTCGCCCATCTTCAACTCGGGACCGACAACGATTACCGAACGAGCCGAATAGTCGACACGCTTACCCAAGAGGTTCTGACGGAAACGTCCCTGCTTACCTTTAAGGCTGTCTGAGAGAGACTTTAGAGGACGGTTGGCATCCGACTTCAATGCACTTGCCTTACGCGAGTTATCGAAGAGTGAATCGACTGCCTCCTGAAGCATACGCTTCTCGTTACGCAGAATCACCTCGGGTGCCTTAATCTCTATAAGTTTCTTTAGACGGTTGTTACGTATGATGACACGACGATAAAGGTCGTTGAGGTCGGATGTTGCAAAACGACCACCATCCAGCGGTACAAGAGGACGCAATTCGGGTGGAATGACAGGAATAACAGTCATAATCATCCACTCGGGACGGTTATTGCCGTTTGATGCTGCCATTGACGAACGGAACGACTCGACTACCTGAAGGCGTTTCAGTGCCTCGTTCTTGCGCTGCTGCGACATATCTGTATTCGCACGGTTACGCAACTCGTAAGAGAGTGAGTCGAGGTCGATGCGGCACAAGAGGTCATACACAGCCTCGGCACCCATCTTTGCAATGAACTTGTTGGGATCGTTATCATCAAGCGCCTGGTTGCCCTGAGGCAGATTCTCAAGGATAGTGAGGTACTGCTCCTCGGTAAGCAGCTGGTTGCGGTCTACGCCGTCAAGGACATTCTCTTTACCGGGAATATCCACACGAGCTTCGTCGTCCTTGCGTGCCATCACACCGGGCTGTATGACAATATATTTCTCGTAGTATATTACAGCATCGAGCATCTTTGTAGGCAATCCCAAGAGATAACCTATCTTGTTGGGAAGCGAACGGAAATACCAAATGTGTGCAACAGGCACAACCAACTGGATATGTCCCATACGCTCACGACGAACTTTCTTCTCGGTTACCATTACTCCGCATCGGTCGCAAACGATACCTTTATAACGTATACGCTTGTACTTACCGCAGTGGCACTCGTAATCTCTTACCGGACCGAAAATGCGCTCGCAGAATAATCCGTCACGCTCGGGCTTATAGGTACGGTAGTTGATTGTTTCGGGTTTCAACACCTCTCCGCACGAATTGGCCGAGATCTCCTGCGGCGATGCAAGGCCGATGGTTATCTTCGTGAAACTGTTCTTTGTCTTATTGTCTTTTCTAAAAGCCATAATTATATATTGACAAACGTGAAGAAAATTATTAATCGAATGAAATGCTCAATCCCAAACCACGAAGCTCGTGCAACAATACGTTGAGCGATTCGGGTATGCTGGGTGTAGGCATAGCGTCTCCCTTTACGATAGCCTCGTAAGCCTTTGAACGGCCGGCAACGTCGTCCGACTTGATAGTCAGAATCTCCTGAAGGATGTGTGCTGCACCGAATGCCTCGAGTGCCCAAACCTCCATCTCTCCGAAACGCTGACCTCCGAACTGTGCCTTACCGCCAAGAGGCTGCTGAGTAATAAGCGAGTAGGGACCGATTGAACGGGCGTGCATCTTATCCTCGACCATGTGACCGAGCTTAAGCATATAGCTGACACCTACTGTTGCAGGCTGGTCGAACTGTTCACCTGTACCACCATCGAAAAGGTATGTCTTACCGAATCGGGGCAGACCGGCCTTGTCGGTCCATGTGCAAAGGTCGTCGAGTGACGCACCGTCGAAGATAGGAGTAGCGAACTTAACACCAAGTTCCTTACCTGCACGGCCGAGTACGGTCTCGAAAATCTGTCCGATGTTCATACGTGAAGGCACACCCAGAGGGTTAAGGATAATATCCACGGGAGTACCATCAGCAAGGAAAGGCATATCCTCTTGACGTACCACGCGCGATACAATACCCTTGTTACCGTGACGACCCGCCATCTTATCTCCTACACCAATCTTACGTTTCTTGGCAATGTAAACCTTTGCCATCTTCATTGTACCCGAAGGCAACTCATCACCGATTGTAAGTGCAAACTTCTCGCGCTTAACCTCGGCATCAAGTTCTTTATACTTGTGCAGGAAGTTGATTATGATGGCACGGATAAGGTCGTTGGTGTGAGCATCGGCTGTCCACTTGCTAAGCTGGATAGAGGTAAAGTCCATTGCCTCGAGGTCTTGCTTTGTGAACTTTGCACCCTTGGCGATAACCTCGGTACCCATAAAGTCCTTGACACCCTGTGAAACACGTCCACCGATGAGTTTCAACAACTTTGTTATAAGGATACCCTTTAGCTCCTCGACCTTCTCCATGAACTCGTCGTCAATCTTGGGAAGTTTGGCCTTGTCGGCAAGTTTAGCCGAACGTGTTTTTTCGGCACGCTGGAAGAGACGGCGACCGATTACAATACCCTGCAATGAGGGAGATGCCTTGAGCGATGCATCTTTCACATCGCCTGCCTTGTCACCAAAGATAGCACGAAGCAGTTTTTCCTCGGGAGTGGGGTCCGACTCACCTTTGGGAGTAATCTTACCTATGATAATATCACCAGGCTTGACACAAGCACCTACACGTATAATACCGTTCTTGTCGAGGTCCTTTGTCGCATCCTCGCTGACGTTGGGAATATCGTATGTAAACTCCTCGAGTCCGCGCTTTGTCTCACGCACCTCAAGAGAAAGTTCGTCTACATGTACCGATGTAAGTACGTCCTCACGAACTACGCGCTCGTTAAGCACGATAGCATCCTCATAGTTGTAACCCTTCCAAGGCATATATGCCACAAGGAGGTTCTTTCCAAGAGCAAGCTCGCCACCCTGTGTCGAGTAACCTTCGGTGAGGATATCACCGGCCTTTACACGCTGACCTTTATCGCAGATAGGACGAAGGTCGATAGTCATATTCTGGTTGGTACGACGGAACTTAGGAATGATATACTCCTTTGAAGCGGACTCGAAACTTACGAACTCCTCTTCCTCGGTACGGTCGTACTTAATAATAATCTTAGAAGCATCGACAAACTCGATAACACCATTTCCCTCGGCCACAATCTGTGTACGCGAGTCCTCGACAAGCTGTCTCTCGATACCGGTACCTACGATAGGAGCCTCGGTTGTTAGCAGAGGTACTGCCTGACGCATCATGTTCGAACCCATGAGGGCACGGTTGGCATCGTCGTGCTCGAGGAAGGGAATGAGTGATGCTGCAATTGAGGCAATCTGCTGGGGAGCAACGTCCATAAGTTCGACGCGGCCGGGCTCTACAACAGGATAATCGGCATCCTGACGCGACTTTACTCTCTTGCGGATGAAGTTACCCTGGGGGTCAAGGGGAGCATTACCCTGAGCAATAATCTTGCCCTCTTCCTCCTCGGCTGTGTAATAAACAACGTTATCGTTATTGATATCTACCTTAGAATTAGCTACAGGACGATAGGGGGTCACGATAAATCCAAGCTCGTTTATCTTGGCATAGATACAGAGCGAAGATATAAGACCGATGTTAGGACCCTCGGGAGTCTCAATAGGACAAAGACGACCATAGTGTGTATAGTGTACGTCTCGAACCTCGAAACCTGCACGGTCACGAGAAAGTCCACCGGGACCAAGAGCCGAAAGACGGCGCTTGTGAGTTATCTCGGCAAGGGGGTTTGTCTGGTCCATAAACTGTGATAGGGCATTTGTACCGAAGAAGGTATTAATAACTGCCGACACAGTCTTGGCATTGATAAGATCGGTTGGTGAGAACACCTCGTTATCGCGTACATTCATACGCTCGCGTATTGTACGGGCCATACGGGCAAGACCAACAGCAAACTGGTTAGAAAGCTGCTCACCTACTGTACGTACACGACGGTTACTCAAGTGGTCGATATCATCTACCACTGCCTTTGAGTTCACCAGACCGATGAGATATTTAATAATTTCAATAATGTCTTCTTTAGTCAACACACGTACCGACATATCGGTTGTAAGACCCAATTTGCGGTTTATGCGGTAACGGCCGACATCGCCAAGGTCGTAGCGCTTCTCTGAGAAGAAGAGGTTATTGATAACCTCACGTGCGCTTGCATCGTCGGCAGGATCGGCATTACGCAACTGACGGAAGATATAGTTTACAGCCTCCTTCTCGGAGTTACTGGTATCTTTGTCAAGAGTGTTGAAAATGAGTTTATAATCGAGTGCATCGGAATCGTTGCTCTCTTTGTGCAGCAAGATGCTCTCAACGCCACTGTCGATGATGCGCTCTACAACGTCGGCATCGAGTGTAGCACCACGCTCCACTACAATCTCACTACGTTCGATAGAGACAACCTCACCAGTATCGGGGTCGACGAAATCGGCCTGATTTGTCTTAACCACACGACCGGCCATCTGGCGACCGATAGCCTTTTTAAGATTTGCCTTGTTAACCTTCACCTCCTCGGCAAGATCGAATATCTCAAGAATATCCTTGTCACTCTCGAATCCAATCGCACGCAAAAGTGTTGTTACAGGCAACTTCTTCTTACGATCAATGTAAGCATACATCACATTGTTAATATCGGTAGCAAACTCTATCCACGAACCCTTGAAAGGTATGATACGCGCCGAATAGAGAGGTGTACCGTTGGCATGCACGCTCTGACCGAAGAATACACCGGGTGAACGGTGCAACTGTGATACCACAACACGCTCGGCACCGTTAATGATGAATGTTCCCTGCTTAGTCATATAAGGAATAGGACCAAGGAATACATCCTGAATAACAGTGTCGAAGTCCTCATGATCGGGATCGGTACAATAAAGTTTTAACTTTGCCTTCAGAGGAACGCTGTATGTTAGGCCGCGCTCGAGACACTCGGCTATTGAGTAACGGGGCGGGTCGATATAGTAGTCTAGAAACTCCAATACAAAGTTGTTTCTTGTATCCGTAATAGGAAAGTTCTCGGCAAATACTTTGTACAAACCGTCATTCACTCTCTTTTCGGGCGGAGTATCCAACTGCAGGAAGTCCTCAAATGACTTCAATTGTACTTCAAGAAAGTCCGGACAAGGCATCGGATCTTTAATAGAAGCAAAGTTAATTCTTTGATTATTAGATTTCAACGACATTGTGGCAAATGTTTTAGAACTTAGTTTTGGTTTTTACGCACAAAAGGTTATGAACCCTCTACAGGGGGTTCATAACCATTAACCCTTATCAGGGCCGAGTTTACTTATTTCAGCTCAATCTCAGCGCCTGACTCCTCGATAGTCTTCTTCAGAGACTCAGCCTCTGCCTTGGGAAGACCCTCTTTGAGTGTGCTGGGAGCACCGTCTACGAGCTCCTTAGCCTCCTTCAAGCCAAGACCGCAAGCCTCCTTAACAGCCTTAACAACCTGGAGCTTATTAGCGCCTACTGACTTCAAAACTACGTCGAACTCAGTCTTCTCGGCTGCAGCCTCTGCTGCACCACCTGCTGCGGGAGCAGCAACTGCTACTGCTGCAGCAGCGGGTTCGATACCATATTCTTCCTTAAGGATAGTTGCAAGTTCGTTAACGTCCTTTACTGTCAAGTTAACCAATTCTTCTGCAAGAGCTTTCAAATCTGCCATTTTAGTATAAATTTAAATTGTTTTTTACTGGATTAAAATAATTATTCTCTTTCACCGAGTGTCTTAAGTACTCCGTGGATGGTATTACCACCTGATTGTAGAGCCGAAACAACGTTCTTGATAGGAGATTGCAGCAAAGCCACAACTTCGGCCAGAAGCTCGTTCTTGCTCTTGATATGTATAAGAGTCTCGAGCTGATCGGCACCTACATAGAAGCTCTCCTCGGCGTATGCACCCTTAAGCGCGGGAATCTCGCCCTTACCGGCAACCTCCTTGATAAGCTTTGCAGGAGCGTTGGCAGTGTTACAGAGCAACATTGCTGTAGTACCTTTGAGACAGGGATAGAGAGCCGAGAAATCAACCTCAGCAGCATCGAGAGCCTTTGTAAGAAGCGAGTTCTTAACAACAACCATCTTAATCTCCTGCTTAAAGCACTTTGCACGCATAGCGCTAGTAGCGGCTGCATCCATTGCAGTTACGTCTACCAAATAGAAATGAGCATATTCCTTGATAATATCACTAAGCTCGGCTATTTTCTTAACTTTATCTTCCTTCTTCATAGTTCAATCAAATTAAGCTTCGATAGTTTTAGGATCTATTCTCAGACCTTTACTCATCGTAGTCGAGAGGAACACACTTTTCACATAAGTACCCTTTGCTGTAGAAGGCTTCAGCTTCATGATTGTCTGCATGAACTCCTTCACGTTAGCGATTATAGCCTCGGGAGTGAAAGAAATCTTACCAATAGATGTGTGAACAATACCTGTCTTATCTACCTTGAAATCAATCTTACCCTGCTTAATCTCTTTAACAGCCTTGGGAATATCCATAGTTACGGTGCCACTCTTGGGGTTAGGCATCAGACCACGAGGACCGAGTACACGACCGAGGGCACCCAATTTACCCATTATAGACGGCATGGTGATGATAACATCTACATCCGTCCAACCACCTTTGATCTTCTCGATATATTCGTCAAGACCAACATAGTCGGCGCCTGCTGCTTTAGCCGCCTCCTCGACATCGGGAGTACACAAACAGAGTACGCGAACCTCCTTACCGGTACCGCTGGGAAGAGACACAACGCCTCTTACCATCTGGTTAGCCTTACGGGGGTCAACGCCCAAGCGTACGTCGATATCAACAGAAGCATCGAATTTTGTGAAGGTAATCTCCTTCAACAAATCAACTGCCTCTGTAAGCGTATAAGCCTTAGCTGTATCAACTTTTGCGGCTGCCAACTTTTGATTTTTCGTCAGTTTACCCATTCTTGTTTAAGTTTTTTAATTGTTTCCGGGAAAAGTTCCATTAACACTGATACCCATACTTCTCGCAGTACCTGCAACCATTTTCATAGCTGCCTCAATTGTAAAGCAGTTCAAATCGACCATCTTGTCCTTTGCGATAGCCTCAACCTGCTCCCATGTAATAGAAGCTACTTTCTTACGGTTGGGTTCGGCAGAACCACTCTTCACCTTAGCCAACTCAAGCAACTGAATTGCTACGGGAGGAGTCTTAACGACGAAATCGAACGACTTGTCTGCGTAGTAAGTAATGATAACAGGCAAAACTTTTCCGGCCTTATCCTGGGTTCTGGCATTAAACGCTTTGCAAAACTCCATGATGTTGATACCCTTAGAACCGAGTGCGGGTCCAACGGGAGGAGAAGGATTTGCTGCGCCACCTTTAATCTGCAACTTGATAAGTCCAGCAATTTCTTTTGCCATTGTAAAAAAAATCTATAAAATTAACAATTAATTCAGAACGATGTGTGGAAGCCGCATCATTCTTTATCTACTTGCATGTAACCTAATTCTACCGGAGTGCTACGGCCAAATATCTTAACCATAACTTTAAGTTTCTTCTTCTCGGTATTAATCTCTTCAATCGTACCATTAAATCCCGAGAATGGTCCGGTATTTACTTTAACAACCTCGCCCAATACAAATTCGAGTGTATCATCGGTTGTCTCTTGGAGTTCGTCGACTGTACCGAGGATTCTATTTATCTCGGACTGACGTATAGGAGTCGGTTTATCCATTCCTCCAAGGAAGCCAAGAACATTGGGAGTATTACGTAACAAATATGCAATTTCTCCTACCAGTTCGGCCTCAACCAACACATAACCGGGCAGGTAATTTCTCTCTTTAACCACACGCTTGCCATTGCGCACCTGAACTACTTTCTCGGTAGGTATAAGAACCTGTGATACATAGTCAGTGAGACCACGAAGTTTCACATCTGTTTCGATATACTCCTTAACTTTGGTCTCCTTACCGCTTATGGCACGTAAAACATACCACTGTTTAGTGCTCTCAGCCATTTATTTAAAAGCTATAAATGAAGTTCATTACTGCCTGGATCAACTGGTCGACACCAAAAACAGCCAAGGCAATTATAAGTGATGAAGATAAGACAAGAATAGCTTGGCTCTGCAACTGTTTCATTGTGGGCCAAGTTGTCTTATGCACGAGCTCATTGTAAGAGTCCTTACAATAGTTTATAAATTTTGTCAGCATAATCGTTTATTTTGAAGCACGGGAAGAGAGGCTCGAACTCCCGACACCTGGTTTTGGAGACCAGCGCTCTACCAACTGAGCTATTCCCGTATATCGACTCCTCCTTACACAGAAGGAGTCGAATCTATTATTGTCGGTCTGAATTATTCAATAACCTTTGTAATCTGACCAGCACCTACTGTGCGACCACCCTCACGGATAGCGAATGTCAGACCCTCGTTCAAAGCAACGGGATAGATGAGGGTAACTGTGATTGTAAGGTTATCACCGGGCATTACCATCTCTACATCTGCGGGGAGAGTAATCTCACCTGTGCAGTCCATTGTACGGAGGTAGAACTGAGGACGATACTTGTTACGAAATGATGTATGACGACCACCCTCCTCTTTCTTGAGGATATAAACCTGTGCCTCGAAAGTTGAGTAAGGCTTGATCTGACCGGGATGGCAGAGTACCATACCACGCTTGATCTCATTCTTGTCAATACCACGGAGGAGAAGACCTACGTTATCACCAGCCTCACCGAGGTCAAGGAGCTTACGGAACATCTCAACACCTGTAACAACTGTCTTCTTGTGCTCACCGAGACCGAGAATCTCAACCTCGTCACCTACCTTAACAACACCAGTCTCGATACGACCTGTAGCAACAGTACCACGACCTGTGATTGAGAACACGTCCTCAACGGGCATCAAGAAAGGTTTATCGATATCACGGGGAGGCAGAGGAATCCACTCGTCGCAAGCTGCCATCAACTCCATTACCTTCTCCTCCCACTCTGCTACACCGTTAAGTGCACCGAGTGCAGAACCCTTGATGATAGGAGTGTTGTCGCCGTCAAACTCATAGAATGAAAGAAGCTCACGCATCTCCATCTCAACAAGCTCAAGCATCTCAGCGTCATCAACAACGTCACACTTGTTAAGGAATACAACAAGACGGGGAACGTTTACCTGACGAGCAAGAAGGATGTGCTCACGTGTCTGAGGCATAGGACCATCAGTTGCAGCACAAACGATGATAGCACCGTCCATCTGAGCAGCACCGGTAACCATGTTCTTAACGTAGTCGGCGTGACCCGGACAGTCTACGTGTGCATAGTGACGGTTCTCGGTCTGATACTCAACGTGAGCAGTATTGATAGTAATACCACGCTCTTTCTCCTCGGGAGCGTTATCGATCTGTTCGAATGATTTCAACTCTGAAAGACCCTTCTTAGCGAGAACTGTTGTAATAGCAGCAGTAAGAGTTGTCTTACCGTGGTCTACGTGACCAATAGTACCGATGTTTACGTGCGGCTTGGTACGTTCAAATTTTTCTTTTGCCATAGTTTTTAGCTTTAATTTATAACAATATATTTACCAAATATCTGTTTTTAATTTTTGACACTTACAGAGACAAAAATTCACTCTTCTCCAGAGCTGTTACCGAGACTTGAACTCGGGACCTCTTCCTTACCAAGGAAGTGCTCTACCACTGAGCTATAACAGCGTTGAAAAAGAGCGGAAGACGGGACTCAAACCCGCGTCCCTCAGCTTGGAAGGCTAATGCTCTATCAACTGCGCTACTTCCGCAATACGTTTACACAAAGAATTTGCAAACAAACAAAGACAGTTTCAAAAGTATGAACACCGTCAAGGCTGGTTTGCATTCTCTTTTTCAACACATTCGTGGGCAAAGATGGATTCGAACCACCGAAGGCGTAAGCCAGCAGATTTACAGTCTGCCCCATTTGGCCACTCTGGAATTTGCCCTTTTCTTTGTCACTATTTCAGAAAACGCATTTGCGACTGATGTTGCAGTTTCGCTGTTTTAGTAGAGCCTCTTGTCGGATTCGAACCAACGACCCCGAGATTACAAATCACGTGCTCTGGCCAACTGAGCTAAAGAGGCATCGTACTATTTGCAGCGCGTTACTTCCGTAATGCGAGTGCAAATGTACGAGTTTTTTTTTAATCCCAAAACTTTTTCGGACTTTTTTTTCGTTTTTACCTATTTTTTTCGCGTTTTTTCTCAATTTGGGCCTTTAAAGCGTCTATTGCGCCCAACAAAGCCTCTTCGAAAGTGTCGCTAACCTTAGAGGCAAACATCTCGCCACCGCTTGCAAGAAGACGCAAACTCACCTCCTTATTCATAGCAGTTTCGGGCTTGATAAGCTTCATTGCTACTTCAAGAGTTGTAGCACCCTCGCACAACTTCTCTAATTTTGACACTTTCTTCTCTACAAACTCCATCAACTGTTGTGATGCATCAAAATGAATAGTCTGAACTCTTGTTACCATAATATTACCTCCTATAATTTAATTATTACCGGCTCTTGGATGAGCCTTCTTATAAAATTTCTTAAGTTCTTCGAATGTCAGATGAGTGTAAACCTCCGTTGTCGCAAGACGCTGATGGCCCAGAATCTCTTTAACAGCTCCAAGCTCGGCCTCATTATTAAGCATAGCCGTTGCAAAAGTATGTCTCAACACGTGAGGACTTCTTTTTTTTAGCTTAGTAACGTTGCCAAGACTCTTTTTTACCATACGGTAGACCGACGAGCGACTGACACGTGTACCTTTTATATTAACAAATAGAGCATCTTCATCAATCGGCGCAACTAAAGCCCTTTGTTCGAGATAAACTGCAAGCGTATCTTTTAGCTCAACCGTAAGCGGAATAATACGTTCACGGCTTCTTTTTCCAAACACTTTAAGGGTACCCCCCTCAAGGTCGACACCTGAAAGTTCAAGCCCTATAAGCTCGGAGAGACGGATACCGGTCTCATAAAAACAGATAACAATCGTGCGGTTACAGAGTTCCTGAAATCCATCTCCGAAAACATCGCCATCAAGCAGCGCATCCATATCCTCTTCTCTGACAAACGTAGGAAGATGCTTGCTGCGCTTAGGCCCTTGCAACTCGAGCACCGGGTTCCTATCTATTTTTCCTTCACCACGCAAAAAGGCATAGAAAGTCCTCAACGAACTGAGTTTACGATTCACCGATGAGACTGCCGCACCACTATCCATGAGCGATGCCATCCACAATCTTACCACATCGGCATCAACCTCTAATAAAGAAAGAGGCTCATTCATAGCGGATAGGTACTCTTCGAATGTGCGAAGATCGATACCGTATGCCTTAAGAGTGTGCGCCGAATAGTTGCGCTCAGCCTTAAGATATCCTATGAATGAGTCTATAAACATAATTCGTTGCCGAAAGACTATCTTTCGGCAACGAATATAAGTAAGATAAAATAAAAATGCAAGAAAACTTGCCAGTTTTTTATTCCTCTGCAGCGCGAAGTTTCTGTACGTATACAGCGTGCTCTTTCTTAAGTCTCTTAAGCACAGAGGGTTTGTCAAACTGCTGACGTGCGCGAAGTTCTTTTACAACGCCGGTCTTCTCGAATTTTCTCTTGAATTTTTTGAGAGCTCTCTCAATGTTCTCGCCCTCTTTAACAGGTACTACAATCATTTCCTATCTTTATTTTTAGTTTATATTATTTCTTACTATGCAAAATGTGGCGCAAAAATAGTTACAATTTTCCTATTGACAAAACTTTTTTGTTATTTTTTATTATTCAACGAGAAAAGTCGAGTGTAAAAAAAAGGATTTGCCACCATTTTCAACCTCGAACTGAGAATATTAATAAGAATTGTAACTTTTTAACCTTATTATATTTTCTGCTACCGGAACAGATATTCATTATCTTTAAAGAGTTGATAGTAACTTCTAACACTCTCGAGGTTATACCACCTCTCGGTTCTTATAGGCATCGCATCTAAATCATATATCTTTGCTCCGGGAATAGACAGCAAGAAAGGGGAATGTGTCGCTATTATCAACTGGCAACGGAAAGCCCTTACAGCACCCATAATATATTGCGCAAGTTCCATCTGCCACTTTGCCGAAAGAGAGTTCTCGGGTTCGTCAAGCAACACAAGCGCATCGTCTCTAATAGACTCAACAAAAAAATTAAAAGCAGTTTCACCATTAGACTGTCCCCGGGTGTTACTCCGTAAATTTGCTTTTAAATACTGCGAGCAACTTTTTCTGCCGCTTCGTGCATCATGGATATTTTTATATAAATCAAGTATTTGCGGGTCGGTGAGTTTCTCCCGTGGTCGCTCTGCTTTATATTTATATGAATAATACTCATCAATAAGCTCATCGCGTCGATGGTCGATACGTTCATTCTCTTCCCTTTCCTTAAGCATTGCATCGAAGACATCATCACTCACCAGAATCATTCCCCGTTGTATACAATTCTCGGCATTTCGGTTGGCAACAGAATAGTTGCACACCGTGATATAATCATCGAAACAGGCGCTTCGATTATAACGGGTCAGGCGTTGCATACGCAGACTCTGAGCAATAACATTCAACAACGTCGTCTTACCCGAACCATTACCGCCGTAAAGAATTGTAATATCCTCGAACCGGAATTCCTCGATTCCTCTATTGTAAAAGGTATGCCACGGGTACCAGTTGTTGAGATGAGTATTTTGGGGTACACGAGGCATATTCTTAGGACCCCCCAATGTCGGGACAGGCGAGAAGTAGCTATCCACCCAACTATCTTTCGGGATTCTGAAGCTTGTAAGATAAATCATTATTACTCGATGCTTAATAATTCCAGGAATAGACCAATATATACAATAAGAGACTGCATTAATCAAAATCAATACAGTCTCTTATTTTAGATAATCAGCCGTGCAATGTTTTCACAGAATGAAGATAGAGCTTAAATGTTCAACATTGACACGAGACCGTCTATTAGAGGTTGGGGTTGATGCTGCTCCACTCCGAGATTGCGGGAACGATATTCAGAGTCACAAGCTCATCACGCATCTTGCAAAGGTGCTCATAGCTTGCATCAAGCTTAGCGAGTTCCTCGGCTGTACCAACGGGCATCTTGTATGAGCAACCGTTAGCATCGAGAGTAGTATCCATAGCCATCATAATGTGGTTATACTTCTCGTTAGATACGTATGTACCTGCAGGATAACGGAATGTCTCGCCACCCATAACCGAACGAATCATCTCAACCGAGAGATAAGAGGGGCTCTGGAACGATGAACGGCCACGAAGCTTGATGATAGCCGCACCACCCTGTGTAACATCTTTCTTCATCTGCTCCCACTCAGCCTCGGGGAACTGCTCGGTACCGATAAGGTCGGTAAGAGGCTTGCCGGCAATCTTAACTGCACTGCCGAATACAGCCATCTGCTCGCCGTGACCTCCATAGGTAGCGCAACCTGTAACCTCGTTCTGCTTTACGCCGAACTTCTTAGCAAGAGCGCTCTGAAGACGTGTAGAGTCGAGACCTGCCAATGTAGTAACCTGACCGGGTTTCAATCCCGAGTAAAGAAGTGTAACAAGACCTGTAAGGTCGGCAGGATTGAAGATGATGACAACGTGCTTAACGTCGGGGCAGTAAGCCTTGATATTCTTACCAAGCTCCTCGGCAATCTTACAGTTACCTGCAAGAAGGTCCTCGCGTGTCATGCCCTCTTTACGGGGAGCACCACCTGAAGAGATGATATACTTTGCATCCTTGAATGCCTCGGCAACATCTGTTGTAGCTGTGATGTTCACCTCGTCGAATCCACTCTGACGCATCTCCTCGGCAACGCCCTCGGGAGAGAATACATCGTACAAGCAGAGGTTCTTTGTAAGACCCATCATCAAAGCACACTGTGCCATATTAGAGCCAATCATACCTGCTGCACCAACAATCACCAATTTTTCGTCTGTCAAAAACTGCATAATATTTATTTTTAAAGGGTTTATATAATATGCTATTCAATTTTTTTTGTTTTACATTTCTGTTTAGGGCGATTAAAATCGCCCCTACAAACAACAAGGTCTGTAATGCGCTATAAAGGTAGCATTTTTATCCTACTATCCACACTTTTCAGATGCTGTTTTATCAAAATTTAATAGTCGAGAGTATTTTATCGGTTGCCCCCGAGTTATCCGACACATAAGAGCCTGCCGCTGCACCTGCCGCCTGCAACTCTTTAGGGTTCTCATCGAACAATCGCATACGTGCTGTAAAATCATCGGCACTATCTATCTCTATTCCGCCTCCGCACTCTTTAAGCGATGCTGCCTCCTGGAATTTTGCATTATTGGGACCAAAGAACACCGGTATTCCATACACTGCGGCTTCAAGGATATTATGTATACCCACGCCAAAGCCGCCACCTACGTAAGCTACATTACCGTAGCGGTAGATAGAGGAGAGAAGACCAAAACAATCTATTATAAGACAGTCAGCGGCACGCACCTCGTCCATCGTTGCCTTTGTATAACATACACTGACACCGTTCACTCGTGATGTTATCTCTTTGATACGTGTCTCATTTACCTCGTGCGATGCAATTATAAGTTTCCATCCCTTGTTTGCATTGAAATAGGGCAGATAAACCTCTTCATCGGGTCCCCAAGAGCTACCGGCAATGAACACTTTATTACCACCTGCCACAAACGCCTCGACCAACGGCAATTGACGCGCCGCTTCAAGAATCTTTGCAACGCGGTCGAATCGAGTATCTCCTGTTATAGTAACATTATCAATCCCTATCTCCGAGAGTAACTTACGTGATGTCTCATTCTGTACATACAGATGGTCGAAGCAACGCAATGCTTTGCGGTAATAAAATCCCCAAGGACGGAAAAAAGCCTGTCCGCTACGGAATATCGAAGAGATACTATATGTTGGCACCTTACAGCGCTTAAGTTCAAAAAGGAAATTCATCCAGAATTCATACTTAACAAAGAATGCCATCTTGGGATTCAGCAGACGCACGAACCTCTTTGCATTAAGTACCGTGTCGAAAGGCATATAGCATATTATATCGGCAAACTGATAATTCTTTGCCGAGTCGTATCCCGACGGCGAGAAGAATGTGAGCACGATACGATACTGCGGATACTCGGCCTTTATACGTTCCATGAGTGGGCGACCCTGCTCAAACTCTCCTAACGAAGAGACATGAAACCACAGATAGTCGACACCAGGCTCAATCCCCTCTTTAAGCTTGGCAAAACTCTCTTTTCGGCCTTCAATCATCTTCTTGGCTTTGCAATGTCCAAACAAAGCTGCCAACTTGACAAGACCTATGTAAATATAAATTCCTAATGTGTACATTGTATCTGTTTATCCTAAAACCGAAATAGCTCGGCGCAAACGTGCCAAAGTCTCTCCCTTACCGATGAGTCCCGAAATATCGAACATCTGAGGGCCTTTACCCTCGCCCACCAATGCAAGGCGGAAAGCATTCATTATCTCGCCCATTGAGTAGCCCTTCTCCTCGATCCATTTGTGTACAACGGCATCCTGATTCTCGATAGAGAAATCGTCAAGAGTCTCGAGCAGGTCGGCAAGTTCGCCCATCTTTTGCGCAGAATCCTCTTTCCAACGTTTTTTTCTTGTCTTTTCGTCATACTCGGTGGGAGCTATAAAGTAGAAACTGCTTGCATCCCACAATTCGTGTACAAAATTGACACGTCCTTTCATCAGCGAGACTATTCTCTCGAGCAAAGACATCTCAACCTCTACTCCGTGCGACTGCACGATGGGCATAAACATCTGCGCAATCTCACAGTCGGGAGTACGCAGTATATACTCGTGGTTGAACCATATCATCTTTTTGTAGTCGAAGCGGGCACCTGCCTTACTGCATTTTACAAGGTCGAACTTTGCAATCAGGTCGTCCATCGACATAAGTTCTACATCGTCACCGGGGTTCCATCCAAGCAGAGCAAGGAAATTTATCACCGCCTCGGGGAGATAGCCCGATTCGCGGAATCCCGAAGATACGGCACCACTCTTAGGGTCGTGCCACTCGAGTGGAAATACAGGAAATCCCAAACGGTCACCGTCACGCTTGCTGAGTTTTCCGTTACCCTCGGGCTTAAGAAGCAGAGAGAGGTGAGCAAACTGAGGCATTGTATCTTCCCAACCGAACGCACGATAAAGAAGCACGTGCAGGGGTGCCGACGGCAACCACTCCTCGCCACGAATCACGTGTGACACCTCCATAAGATGGTCATCGACAATATTGGCAAGATGATAGGTAGGAAGCTCATCGGCCGACTTATAAAGCACTTTATCATCGAGAATAGATGAGTCTATGGTCACTACACCACGGATGATATCATTTACGACTACCTTTTGTCCCGGCTCAATCATAAAGCGCACTACATATTGGTGTCCGTTCTCTATCAGGCTGTCAACCTCCTCGGGAGAGAGTGTGAGCGAATTGCGCATCTGCATACGTGTAGACGCATCGTACTGGAAATTCTCTATCGCTGCACGCTTCTCATCAAGCTCGGCAGGAGTATCGAATGCAATATATGCCTTGCCGCTATCGAGCAGTTGCTTTACATATTTCTTATAGATATCACGACGCTCAGACTGGCGATAGGGACCATGCTCTCCACCGAACGTAACACCCTCGTCGAACTCTACGCCCAACCAACGGAACGACTCAAGGATATACTCCTCGGCGCCCTCGACAAAGCGGTTCGAGTCGGTATCCTCGATACGGAATATAAAATCGCCACCATGCTTACGTGCAAACAGATAGTTGTACAAAGCAGTTCTTACACCTCCGATATGCAGAGGACCTGTGGGACTGGGCGCAAAGCGCACTCTAACTTTTCTATCACTCATTTTCTTTACTTTTCAAATCTATAATAAAACAATTCGGCATCCGTTTCCGGCAAAACAGTTTCTTATACACTTTAGCCAAATTTAACAAATACCTCGCAAATATAACACAAAAAATTAAGAAACAATTTAGAAGCTGTTTAAATTTGATATCATTTGGCTTTCATACAGAAAAACAAGGAATCATTATACAATATTTACTGCCTTAAAAAAGCTCTGTTTACTATTTTTTAGTACATTTGCGTATTCAGCGAATAAAACCATAAGGATATGAAAAAGAACATAAAGCGCGTTTTTGGCAAGCGGTTCCGACTTTTCCAACAGATAACTACCGCATTGGCATGTATTGTTGCTGTCATATATTTCATGCCACGCGATAAGGTTTTCAACTATCATTTCAGCCAAGATACCCCTTGGACATACAGCCAGCTTATGGCGAGTTTCGATTTTCCAATATACAAGAGCCATGAGCAGATGGAGGCAGAACAAGATAGTGTAAGAGCCAATTTCGCACCCTATTTTGCAAAAGATACCACCGTCTTGCAATTGGCATTAAAGGAACTTAGAGACAAATACTACGGCCGTTTCAGTGATGTTATTCCAATCGAGAGTTATATCAGATACAAAAAACGTTTGCAGAACATATACGACCGAGGCATTGTTTCGTCGGAAGACCTCGACCGTCCCTACACTGCAAATGCAACTGATATAAAGCTTATCACTAACAATATATCGACCACAGAACCCAAGGAACGATTCTTGAAGATTCCCGATGCCTACCGCATACTCACCGAGGGGGACACACTGCCACAAGAGGTGGTGAACAGCCTGCGTCTCGACGAGCTTTTGGGACCCAATGTAAGATACGACTCTATTCACTCCGAGAACTCTCTGCAACAAGAGCTTGAGTCTCTCTCGGCAAGCACCGGCATTGTACAAAAGGGACAGAAAATCATAGCACGTGGCGACATAGTAGATGAGAAACTCTATCAGATTCTTGAGTCGTACCGATTCGAGCTGGACAAACGACACGACGACAACAGAAAAACCACACTGATGCTCATAGGACAGTCTTTGTTTGTCGTGCTGTGTTTCGGTTCTCTGCTTGCATATATATTCATCTATGCCCCCGAGGTATCGCGCAACCTGAATATGTTCTTGTTGGTAGTACTCTCGGCAACACTCTTCCCAATCATTGTAGGATTAATGATGCAACTACGCATAGGAAATGTATTTATGCTGCCTTTTGCATTGGTACCACTTCTGCTATGCCTGTTCACAAGCAAGCGCACAGCCTTCCTCACCCACACAATATCAATTATAATGTGTTCGGTAATGCTCACCTCGCCCTATGAGTTCGTACTCTTGCAGATTCCCGTAGGCGTTGTTGCAATGATATATATGAAAGAGTTTTCGGCACGCTCACAGATGCTACGTTGCGCACTTTACACATTCCTCTTCTATGCACTATTTTACTTTGCCTACGAAATGATAATAGAAAACAGCGTTAGCAAACTGAATCTGGCAATGTATATATATTTTGCAATAAGTGCAGTACTTCTACTGTTTGCATATCCACTTATGTTCATTATCGAAAAGCTGTTCGGGTTTGTATCCAATGTGACGCTTATCGAAATTTCAAACATAAACAGCGAACTGCTTCGCAAACTATCACAAGATGCTCCAGGAACATTCCAGCACTCAATGCAGGTAGGCAATCTTGCCGCCGATGCAGCCCGCAGCATAGGAGCCAACAGTCTTGAGGTTAGGACCGGTGCCCTATTCCACGATATTGGCAAGACTCTCAATCCCATCTACTTTACCGAAAACCAAAGCGGAGGCCTCAGCCCACACACAAAGCTCGAACCGCAAGAGAGTGCAAAGATTATAATAAAACATGTAACAGACGGATTGGCGCTGGCCGAAAAGCACCATCTGCCACGCACAATCCGAGAGTTTATAACAACACATCACGGACTCTCAAAGACCGGATATTTCTATATAACATACAAGAATGCCCACCCCGACGAGGAGATTGACGAAAGCCTCTTCACATATCCCGGACCGCAACCCACAACACGTGAACAGGGTATTCTAATGCTTGCCGACTGTGTCGAGGCTGCATCACACAGCCTTAAAGAGTACACCGCCGAAAATATCGACGAGCTTGTTGAACGCCTTGTCGACAGTAAGGTAAAAGATGGCGAACTAAGAATGTGCCCTCTCACCTTCCGAGACATTGAGGCCATAAAGCGCACATTCAAGGAGCGACTTAAAGCTATCTACCACACTCGAATAACCTACCCCACAGAAAACAAGAAATAGGCAGTATATATTATATGTACGCACATACAAGCCTCTTTAATTATAAATAAATGTTAAAAAGGAAGGAAGTAAATAGCGGAACTTTTGTGTTCCGCTATTTACTATTCATATTTTTGATGCAGTAAACGATAAAGGAGGGAGATATATGAGTACAATAATGCATTATATATGGAGGAACCGGGTGCTTCCCAAAGAACAGCTACGCACCACACGAGGAGAGAGCATTCAGGTAATTGAGACAGGTAACAATGAACCTTCGGACGGAAATATCTTCCACAATGCAAGACTAAAGATTGGAGGCGATGAGTGGTCGGGTAATATCATTCTTCATCACAAAAGCAGCGAGTGGGAAAAGGAGATAAAAGCAAAAGGCAGCGACTGCTACAAAAATATAATCCTGCACATTACAGAGAGTGACGACATAGAGACAATGCTGTCGCATGGCGAATATGTGCCTCAACTGCGCATATCCTATACTCCACAAACTGCAAAGGAGTACGAGGCCGCAGTAAAAGGCGAAGAGAGACTCCCGTGCCACAATACAATAACAGCGATGGAAAAGATTCATCTTCACAGTAACCTTTCTCGGCTTCTGGTCGAGCGCATCGAAGAGAAGGCCCGACGGATAGAAGAGCTGCATACACAATGCGGAAAGCGCTGGGAGGATACCCTCTTTAAACTATTGGTCAGAAATTTCGGATTCGGAGTGCAAAGTACCTCTTTCGAACAATGGGCATCAATACTTGATATGCAGGCATTGGGTAAACACCGCGACAACCTATTGCAAGTAGAGGCTATCTTCTTTGGTCAAGCAGGCCTGCTCGAAGAAGAGTCCATTCCCTCATATTACCGCAAGGAAGCGTTGGAAAGTAACTACTACAAAGAATTAGTGCGCGAGTACCAATTCTTGTCGAAGAAATTCAATCTTAAAAGTATAAGTGCAAAAGTATGGAACGGCAATGCCACACCACACCTGCGTATAGCCCGACTTGCAGCACTATATAACAGCACAAAGACAACCCTCTCTTCGATAGCATGTTGCGAAACATTAAAAGAGCTAGAAAACATCCTGCAAACGATACCACAGAACTATTGGTGGAATCACCTGCAATTCGGCAGTACTACAACCTGCGGATGTGGTCCTTTGCGCACATCGCAGCTACATACCATAATAATAAACACCATAGCCCCTATCCTCTATTCTTACGGAAAGCACCGTGGCGACCTTAGGCTATGCGACAAGGCCGAAGAGATACTGCACAACCTCGGAAGCGAAAAAAACAGCATAATACGAAGATGGGAAGAGGCCGGTATTAGTGTAAATTGCGCAGCCGACTCACAGGCTCTCATACAACTGCAGAAAGAGTACTGCAACAAAAATGCCTGCAACAAATGCCGCTTCGCATACGCCTATCTAAAGGAACGATTAGAAAAATAAAAACAAGAGGCTCAAACAAAAAAGGTCGCACAAATTTGTACGACCTTTTTTATCACCCTCAAGCGAGGTTATCTTTATTACTTCTGCTCTTTGCGGCTCATAATAATGTAAGCAACAGGGGCAGCAATGAACAATGAAGAGAGTGTACCGAATACTACACCAAGAATCATTGCAAATGAGAAGCTGCGGATACTGTCACCACCAAGGATAAAGATACACAACAACACAATCAGAGTACTGAACGAGGTATTGATTGTACGTGTAAGTGTTGTGTTCAACGAGTCGTTGAAGAGGCTGAACTTATCGCGTTTGGGATAAAGTGTTGTAAACTCACGTACACGGTCGAATACAACCACCTTATCGTTGATAGAGTAACCGATAGCTGTAAGTATAGCACCGATAAACGTTTGGTCAACCTCGAGTGACATAGGCAATATACCCCACAACAATGAGTAGCAACCCAAGATAAACAGAGTATCGAAGGTAAGAGCAACTACAGAACCAATACTATATGCCACATTGCGGAAACGTACCAAAATATAGAGGAAGATTGCTATAAGGGCAAACATAACCGACCATATAGCACTAGTCTTGATATCATCAGCAATGCTGGGACCCACCTTCTGTGAGCTTATAATCGAACCACCCTCACGGTTGTCACGGTCAATGAAGACTTTAAGTGTAAGGTCTTTACTGAGCAAACCACCATCCTTCAATGATGTAAAGAGGAACTCCTCTATCTGTGCATCAACGTTTACATCATCACTATTGATACCGTAGTTAGTTGTGATACGGATTGTCTTCTTATCTGTACCAAGAGCGATAGCTTGAACATTATCCTCTGTGATAACCTTACGCAGAAGTTCACGTACAGTCTCGGGTTCAACCTGCTGCTCGAACTGAACAACAAAGTTACGTCCACCTGTAAAGTCGATACTCTGACTCAAACCGCGAATCGAAAGCGAAGCAACAGATATCAAAGCTGCAACACCAAAGACTATAAACGAGACTTTCTTCGCCTTCATGAAATTGTACTTTGTACCCAAAAGCAACTTCTTCGATATATTGGTAGAGAAGGTGAGATTATGCCACTTACCCTTCTGCATGAAGTGCTCGTAAACAACACGTGTAAGGAAGACAGCTGTGAAGAACGAACAGATAATACCGATGATAAGTGTAGTAGCAAATCCACGGATAGGACCTGTACCGAAGTAGAATAGGATAATACCTGTTATAATAGAGGTGAAGTTAGAGTCGAAGATAGCCGAGAATGCATTTTTGTAACCGTCGGCAAGAGCCGCAGTTGTATTTTTTCCTGCACGAAGTTCCTCCTTTGTACGCTCATAGATAAGCACATTGGCATCGACTGCCATACCTAAAGTAAGCACGATACCTGCAATACCCGACATTGTAAGAGCAGCCTGGAACGATGCAAGAATACCCAATGTAAAGAACAGGTTGATAAGCAGAGCTGCATTAGCAACCGCACCGGGGATAATGCCATATATTGCGCACATATATATCATAAGCAGTATAAACGCCGCAACAAACGACCATAGACCCTGCTCGATAGACTCCTGACCAAGTGAAGGACCTACGATATCCTCAGAAACGATGCGAGCAGGAGCAGACATCTTACCCGAACGAAGCACGTTGGCCAAGTCCTTGGTCTCATCGATAGTAAATGAACCGGTAATCTCGGAACGTCCACCTGCAATCTCGCCATGACAGTTAGGTGCACTGTAAACATAACCATCGAGTACAACAGCAATGTTGCGTCCTGCATTGTTCTTGGTGAGCTGTGCCCAACGACGCGAACCGTCGGTATTCATTACCATTGTAACACAGGGGCGGCCATACTGGTCGTATGAGTCGGCAGCCTCAACAATCACATCACCCTCGAGAGCAGCACGACCGTTGCGAGTAGTAGACTTGATTGCGTAGAGCTCGTATATATTATTCTCCTGATTCTTGTTAATTGCATAAACACCCCACATCAGACGAAGGTCGGCAGGGAGCATCTTCTTAACCTCGGGCTTTGCAAGCATTGCATTGATTGCAGCAGTATCGCTGTAGTGAGCAATACCGGCTACACTTGCATGAAGATTACCCTGATTGGGCGAGAGAAGAGAGAAAAGAGGATTCTGTTTCTTGGCAGCAGCCTCGTTAGATTCCTCGCCACTGAGAGCAGCCTCTACATCCAAGCTATCCTTCTTTGCCTCATCTGTTGACTCTACATTAGCCTCGGCAAGTTTGCTGTTTACAGCAATAAGTGCAGGAAGAATGTCCTGTGTGTTATATGTCTCCCAAAACTCAAGGTTAGCCGAACCCTGAAGCAACTTACGTACACGCTCGGGTTCCTTTACACCGGGAAGCTCAATCATGATACGTCCCATACCCTCGAGCGACTGGATGTTAGGCTGAACAACGCCGAAACGGTCGATACGTGTGCGAAGCACGTTGAACGAGTTATCGATTGCAGCCTGAACCTCCTCGCGGAGCACCTTCTCAACCTCGCTGTCGGTAGAGCGTGCAGTAACCTTGTCTTTCAACTGCTGAGTTGCAAACAACGCAGCCAAGCTACTTTCGGGAGCCTGTTTCTTATACTCTCTAATGAACAATGTGATAAAGTCATCACCACTTGTAACAGCCTGCTTCTTAGCAGTCTCTACAGCCTGATTGAACACGGGGTCGGCCTTGTATCCGGCAAGAGCCTTAACAACATCTGATACCGAAACCTCCATAATCACATTCATACCACCCTGGAGGTCGAGTCCAAGGCCAATCTGCATTTCGCGGCACTCTCTAAGGCTGTATATGCCCAACCAAACACTCTCATTCTGCAAAGAGTCCATATAGTGCTGTACACCCTTAGGATCCTCGGCAGCTTTACCATTATGGTAACTTGTTACAAAAGAGAATGAAAGATAGAACACGCATACCAATGTAAATAGCAGCGCAATTACTTTTACAAATCCTTTGTTTTGCATTTTGTTTAAATTTATTATTATTTAGTTTGTCGCCAAATGTATTGATATGGTTAGCTAAAAATGAAAATATTATTACAATTATTCAAAGTAGCCTCCCGATTTTTCTTTGTAAAAAAGCCTGCGAGATATCGTAAAAAACGCATAAAGATACTCCAAGCCAATTTAAAAGTTTGCAAATATAGCGTTTTTTTCTGAAATAAATGGATTTAGGGTTATTTTTCTTCATTTATTATAACAGAATGAGCTGTGAAAGAGATTAAAAACGGTTTTTTTCGTAAAAAAAGCAGTCGACTTATACAAAGAGAAAGAGATAAAAAAATAAGCAACGCACAACGGCGTTGCTTGAAACTTGTAATTATCTTTGTGAACTATCAAAAAGTCGTTTTTTCTCATCATCTGTAAGCGAAGAATAGCCACTACGTTTAACTTTTTCGAGAATCTCATTCATATCATTCTCTTTCTCGCGTTTACGTGCATTATATGCGTAGTCAGCCGAGTGTTTACTCTCTCCTGATGTGCGTTTGAACTCCATTTTTGGTTTACGCTGCATCATCTTTTTTATTCTCGAAATACAATCGGTCATAAAATCACCTACCCTATTGATAAGTTGTGTAACATCTTGCCCTTTGTTAAGTCTGAATGCAAAAACAGCACCTGCAACCGCACCTCCTATATGTGCAAAATTTCCACCGGCATTCTCTGACGAGAGCAAAAAAACAGAGACGAGAACTGTTATCACCGCAAGCGTCTTAAGGCGCATAGTGCCAAAGAACATCATATTTACAGTTGTATTAGGGCTGCGCACCGCCGAGGCTACCACAACCGCCATCACCGCTGCCGAGGCACCCACAAGATACGACTCCTCGACCCTTGATGCAAAATAGGGGAAGATGTTATAAGCAATGACAAAAAAGATACCACCTACTATTCCACCAAGAAAGTATACACCTATAAAGTGGCGTGTAGAATAAAAATTCAAAAAAATCCGTCCAAAGCCGTATAGTGCCAACATATTCCATAAGATGTGCATAAAGCCATTATGGATAAACATATAAGAGACAAGCGACCATGGCTGGTACATCAGATGTTGCAACGAAGCCGGTAGCTCAAGCCAACGCATGAACTCGACAATGGGCAGCATAGCATTAAATAATGTTGCAAAACTTGCCACCAATGCCACTATCACATATATTGCGACATTGGCATATATATACTTTCCTACAATATTCTCTTTACAGAACCTGCTCCACAGGTTATCAATAATATGGGCCATTAATCTCTCCTTTTTTACGCCAATAAAGAATTAACAACAATCCGAACAACATACCTCCAAGATGGGCAAAATGTGCCACGTTATCATCCATTCTGGGACTTATCCCCGAGAGTAGTTCAAGCGCACCGAATATGAGTACAAAATACTTTGCTTTGATTGGGAAAGGAATGGGTATCACAAACATACGCTCGTTGGGGAATGTCATTGCAAAAGCCATCAAAATACCATAAATTGCACCCGAAGCACCCACAGTATTCCACAGATTCAGATACTCGGCCATAGGAATCACCATGCCCGGCGCAATACTTACCCCCGAATACATCGAAAGTGTTGTCTGGAAATATATGTACTGTACAAGCTCCTGCACAAGTCCCGCGCCTATTCCGGTTGCCATATAAAATATCAGAAAACGTTTTGCCCCCCACACCTGCTCAAGTACACGACCAAACATAAAAAGCGCAAACATATTGAAGAACAGGTGAGTAAAGCCACCATGCATAAACATATATGTTACAATTTGCAGAGGTTTGAAGTCCTCGGCCAAAAACAGATGAAGGCCCAAGATTGAATTAAGGTCTATCCCCCTTTGCTCGGCTACCAATGTTGCAAGGAACACCAACACATTAATAGCAAGCAGATTCTTGGTTACTACAGGAATTTCTCTCATTGTTATGATATATAATTATCGTTTCGAGCTGCGAAGATAGTGTAAATTGAAGAAATAATAAAAAACTGCACCCTGCGATTTTCTCTTTTTAGCAATTATAAACAAAAAAACCATATATATTTTGTATCTTCGCGCCATATTTCAGAAGGATAAACGACAATAAACATTAAAAATATGAATATAGAGACAATTCTTACCGAAAGCATCGTAGCAGCACTGAAAGCGCTCTACGGACAAGATGTCGCACCCGAGAAGATACAACTGCAAAAGACACGTAAAGAGTTCGAGGGAGACTTCACATTGGTTGTATTCCCATTCCTGCAGATGTCACGCAAAAAACCCGAGGATACAGCACAAGAGATTGGTGCATATCTAGCAGCATCACAGCCTGTAATATCATCATTCAATGTAGTGAAAGGATTTTTGAATATTGCCATCGCACCGCAATATTGGATAGACCTGCTGAAAAAGATTGACAACGCCGAAAGTTGGGGTATCACCGCAGTCACCGAGGCTTCGCCTTTGGTTATGGTAGAGTACTCATCGCCCAACACCAACAAGCCACTGCACTTGGGACACATACGTAACAACCTTTTGGGTTACGCCCTATCCAACATATTGGCGGCCAACGGTAACCGCGTGGTAAAGACAAATATCGTCAACGACCGTGGTATACACATCTGCAAGTCTATGCTTGCATGGCAGAAATGGGGTAATGGCGAAACACCGGCATCAAGCGGTAAAAAAGGCGACCATCTCATTGGTGAGTATTATGTGGCATTCGACAAGCATTATAAGGCCGAGTGCTCGGAACTTATGGCAGGTGGAATGACAAAAGAGGAGGCCGAGGCAACTTCGCCCCTTATGGCCGAGGCACGCGAAATGCTTGTTAAGTGGGAGGCCGGCGACAAAGAGGTGCGTACCCTTTGGGAGACAATGAACGGTTGGGTGTACGAAGGATTCGACGAGACCTATCGTAAATTGGGTGTAGGCTTCGATAAGATTTACTACGAGAGCGACACCTATTTAGTTGGTAAAGAGACAGTCCTCGAAGGATTGGAGAAAGGCGTATTTTACCGCCGTCCCGACGAATCGGTGTGGGCCGATCTCAGCGGTGACGGACTTGACGAGAAGCTCTTGCTGCGCAGCGACGGTACATCGGTGTATATGACCCAGGATATCGGTACTGCACAGCTACGTTTCCGCGACTACCCCATCGACAAGATGGTATATGTTGTGGGTAACGAGCAGAATTACCACTTCCAGGTTCTTTCGCTGTTGCTCGACAAGCTCGGCTTCTCATGGGGTAAAGGGCTGGTACATTTCTCTTACGGTATGGTCGAGCTTCCCGAGGGCAAGATGAAGAGCCGCGAGGGTACCGTTGTCGATGCAGATGACCTTATGGAAGAGATGATTAACACAGCACGCGAGACAGCCGAGGAACTTGGCAGCAAGCTCGACGGATTGACAGCCGAAGAGGCAGCTGATGTTAACCGCATCATAGGCCTTGGTGCACTCAAATATTTCATGCTTAAAGTAGATGCACGCAAGAACATGCTGTTCAATCCCAAAGAGTCTATCGACTTCAATGGTAATACAGGACCTTTCATCCAATACACATACGCTCGTACACGCTCTATCGAAAGAAAAGCAGCCGAGGCCGGTGTCACAATAGATGGTGCAGCATCGCCCGATACCATAAGCGAGAAGGAGTGTTCGCTCATACGCATGCTGAACGAATACCCCAATGTTGTGCGTCAGGCAGGCAACGATTACTCACCTTCGGGCATTGCAAACTACGCATACGAGCTTGCCAAAGGATACAACCAGTTCTACCACGATTTCAGTATCTTGCGCGAGGAAGATGCCACAAAGAAGGCTTTCCGCATACTTCTGACACGCAACATAGGAAAGGTTATCAAGAGCGCAATGAATCTTTTGGGCATCGAGGTACCCGAGAGAATGTAATTACACAGAATGGGAAAGAAACGCTACTATGTTGTGTGGAACGGCGCAACCCCGGGCATCTACAACTCGTGGGACGAGTGTCAGGCACAGATAAAGGGAATCAAACAGGCACTATACAAATCTTTTGCCACACTTGCCGAAGCCGAACACGCATACGCATCATCGCCCTACGACTTCATAGGTCCTAAGGCTAAGAAAGAGACCGAAGCTCGTCCCTCGGGAGTTATCCCTCCCGAGGTAGAGTTTAATGCTCTTGCCGTTGATGCGGCCTGTAGCGGCAATCCCGGTCAAATGGAATATAGAGGTGTCTACGTCGGCAGTGGAATGCAGATTTTCCATTTCGGTCCAATGTACGGCACCAACAACATTGGTGAGTTCCTGGCCATTGTCCACGCACTTGCACTACTTGGACAGAAAGGCAACGATATGCCCATATACAGCGACAGCCACAATGCCCTCCTGTGGGTAAAACAGAAGAAATGCAAAACCAAACTACCACGCGAGGCACGCACCGAGGAGTTGTTCAAACTCATTGATAGAGCCGAGTTATGGTTGCGCACGCATACGTATAGAAACAGACTGATAAAGTGGGAAACATCCGAATGGGGAGAGATTCCTGCCGACTTCGGACGCAAATAGAGCAACCTATGGAAAATGTAAAAGAGAAATTCCTGTTCCCGCTGAGATACTACGTAGCCCTTATATTGTGCTTCGTACCTCTGAGGCTTATATTTATGGCCGTCACGGGCGAGAGTAATAACTCTTTGGCCGACTACCTGCAGGTAGCCTGGCACGGGCTTCAGTTGGACATTGCAGTTGCCGGTTATGTTACTGCGCTGCCACTGTTGCTTACCATAGTGAGTCTTTTCGTATATATGCCTATGCGCAAAATATTCATTGTGTACAATCTGTTTGTAGCAATTATCATAGGTGCAGCGTTTGTGGCAGATATAAGCCTGTATCCATTTTGGGAGTTCAAATTGGATGCATCGTTCCTGCTATACCTTGACTCTCCTTCAAATGCCTTTGCAAGCGTAAGCGGTGCATTCATTGCAACACGTCTGACAGCATTTATTATCCTTGTCGCCCTACTCTTTACACTACTTCATTTCATCACCCCGAAGAGCATGCGCCCATCAAGACCACGTCTGTTGCCTTTTGCCGGACTGCTTCTTGCTGTCGGATTACTCTTTTTAGGTATACGTGGCGGTGTAAGCGAATCGACAAATAATGTTGGTAAGGTTTATTTCAGCAACAACCAGTTTCTGAACCACTCGGCAGTGAACCCCATCTTCAGTTTCATATACTCGATAGGTAAACGGGAAGATTATAGCGCAGCCTACCGTTTCTTTGGTCCCGAAGAGCTTAATGCACGTGTCGAAGGATTATACAAGCAGGACAGAGCTATAAGTGACACACTGCTAAATAACAGCCGCCCCAATATAATAACAATACTTCTCGAAGGTATGAGTTGCTCACTCATAGAGAGCATGGGGGGTATACAAGGTGTAACACCAAATTTCGACAAATTGTCAAAAGAGGGTGTACTGTTCACACAGTGCTATGCCAACAGCTACCGCACCGACCGAGGTCTCATCTGCTCGTTAAGCGGATATTTATCATATCCCAAGACCTCTGTAATGAAATCTGCAATAAAGAGTCAGAGGTTACCCTCTATCGCTTCGGCCCTTGGAGAAGCAGGCTACCATAATGCTTTTCTTTATGGTGGAGATATAAATTTCACAAATATGAAGAGTTATTTATACTCTACAGGATACCATGAGCTTATTGCCGACAAAGATTTCGGCAGAGAGAATACCGGCGGACACAGATGGGGGTTTGCCGACCATATAACTTTCGACTCGCTGCTATATCTTGTGAAGCACCGCCCACAAGAGCCTTGGCACATAACATATCTGACACTGAGCAGCCATGAGCCTTGGACCGTTCCTTACAACAGAATCGGCGACAGCCCCATAGCCAACTCTTTTGCTTATACCGATTCGTGCCTTGGCAATTTCATAAGAGAGCTAAAAGAGAGCGACCTGTGGGAAAATACTCTTGTCATCTGTATGCCCGACCATGCAGTCAGCAAATTCCCTAAAGGTGTAGACCAAACAAATGAGAACCGCAACCGCATCCCCCTGCTTTTCACAGGTGGTGCAGTGAAAGAATGCCGAGAGATTGCTACAATATGTAACCAGAGCGATTTTCCTGCGACACTGCTTGCGCAATTGGGATTACCCATAGAGAATTTTACTTTCAGCCGCAATGTATTGTCGCCATCATACGACTATCCCTTTGCCTACCACGCATTCAATAACGGTATCTCTTTTATAGACTCTACGGGTTTCACCCTGTTCGATCTTGATGCAAATGATATACGCATCGAGAAGCCCGCCGATGTAACACACTCACGCGCCACTAAGGCAAAGGCGATACTACAGGCTGCATACAACGATTTTCAGAAAAGATGAGATAGGTCAACGCGAATTCGATATGATTGGTGTCCGGTAAAACTTTTTCAGTCTCTCATTTAGGCTTATTTGCTAAATTCAGCCTTTCATTGTTATTTTTCTCCTACTTTTCGTGCCGACGAAAAGTAGGCAAAAGGCTCTGCGCACGGAAAATCTTAACGTAAAATGCTCACGATGTTTTTTGGGTGCTGCGGAAGTCGCTTCGCTCAAACATCCTCGCACTTAATCCAAAAAACATCTTCCATTTTACTAATTTTCCTATGGCGCACCAATGAACAACCTTATGATTTTATGAAAAAGTGGGCTTGCTTTAGTATTTTTGTTGTAAAAGTGGCAATATTAGCTTCGTCAATAGCACTTCTTGGGATTATTCTATTTTTATTGGACAGTAATAAATTTATATATCACACGTCTCTTTAAAATAAAACAAACGCTTAAAATTGATATTTAAGAGTGGGTAGCTATATTATTCTAAAAAAATATCGTTTGTAAAAAAACAAAATGCATCCTTTGGCTGTTAATGTTGTATATACATTTAAATTAGCTGAAATTGGACACTGCAAGGTTTAGGAGAGAGCTGTTGGAGGTGCAATCGGAGCTTCAAAGATTCGCATATAAACTCACAGCAGACCGAGAAGAGGCGAATGACTTGTTGCAGGAGACATCTTTAAAGGCTCTTGATAATATGGATAAGTATATGCCCGATACAAATTTCAAAGGATGGGTATATACCATTATGCGTAATATTTTTATCAATAATTACCGTAAGATTGTGCGTGATCAGACTTTTGTCGATCACACCGATAATCTATATCATCTTAATCAGACAAAGGAGTTTGACAGGTATATAACGGAGAATAACTACGATACAAAAGAAATTTATCGTGCTGTGAATGCTTTGCCTAAGGAGTACCGCATACCCTTTATGATGCATCTTTCGGGTTTCAAGTATCGTGAGATTGCCGATAGATTGGGGTTGCCATTGGGTACGGTAAAGAGTAGAATATTCTTTACCCGGCAACATCTGCAAATGGTGCTAAAGGATTTTAGGTAACAGACAATTCTTAAATAGGACAGGGCATAAGCAGACGGCCGAATAAAAGAAGGTCGTAAATCTTGTCGTTCTTGGAGGCTGCACGACGCATTGTGCCTTCAAGTTCGAATCCATTCCTCTTTAGGACTTTTACCGATGCAATGTTATCGGCAAATACCACTGCGCTAATTCTGCGTAACGACAGTTCGAAGAATGCAGTGCCGCAGATAGCAGCAACGGCTTCGCTTGCAACTCCTTTTGAGCAATATTCCGGCAGTATCATATATCCAATCTCGGCATCGACGCAGAAAATGTCGGCTTTGCGCTCGACACTTATGTTGCCCACTATCTTATCATCTGCTACAACTGCACGGAATATTCCCTCAATGCCATCAATCTGCCTTGCTTTGCTAATCCATGATAATGCATCGCTCTCATTGTAAGGCAGTGGTATGCGGTTGCTCAGATAGCGTCTGTCTACTCTGTTACATATCTCTGCAAGCTCTTTGTAATCCTCTATTTTCCACTTCCTAAGTTCTACTCTCATATTCTTGCCTCTCTTTTAGATGGCAAAGTTATTCTGTTTTTTCATAATAAAGTTAAAATATTTCCGATAGATTGCCATTATGTAGTCAAAAAAAATGTTTTTCGGTTTTTTATCACTATCTTCGCATCTTGGATGCGAAACGAAAAACAAAAAACAATATACAATTATGGAAAATAAACTGATGATATATAACACGCTCACTCGTAAAAAGGAGCTTTTCGAGCCGTTGCATGCCCCCAATGTAGGCCTTTATGTATGCGGTCCCACTGTTTATGGCGATGCACATCTGGGACATGCCCGTCCGGCAATTACATTTGACGTACTTTTCCGCTATCTTCAGACATTGGGCTATAAGGTGCGTTACGTACGTAACATTACCGATGTGGGCCATCTTGAGCACGATGCCGATGAGGGCGAGGATAAGATTGCAAAAAAAGCACGCCTTGAGCAGTTGGAGCCTATGGAAGTTGTGCAGCACTATACACTGCGTTACCACAAGGCTATGGAGGCGCTTAATGTGCTTCCCCCAAGTATCGAACCACATGCGTCGGGGCATATAATTGAGCAGATTCAGCTGGTAAAAGAGATTCTCGACAATGGTTATGCCTATGAGAGTGAAGGCTCGGTCTATTTCGATGTAGCAAAGTACGACAAGGAACATAACTACGGTGTCCTTTCGGGACGTAACCTTGATGATGTCCTAAATACGACTCGCGAATTAGACGGTCAGCAAGAGAAGCGTAATCCTGCCGATTTTGCTCTGTGGAAGTGCGCGCAGCCCGAACACATAATGCGCTGGCCCTCGCCCTGGAGTGACGGCTTCCCCGGATGGCACTGCGAGTGTACTGCTATGGGACGTAAGTATCTTGGCGAGCAGTTCGATATTCATGGTGGTGGTATGGACCTCATCTTCCCTCATCACGAGTGCGAAATTGCACAGGGAGTAGCCGCAATGGGACACCCTGTCGTTAAATACTGGATGCACAACAATATGATTACCATCAACGGACAGAAGATGGGTAAATCGTATAATAACTTCATTAACCTAAGCGAGTTCTTCACCGGCTCACATCCTCTGTTGCAGCAGCCATATTCGCCAATGACAATCCGTTTCTTCATTCTTCAGGCGCATTATCGCAGTACAGTAGACTTTGGTAACGAGGCATTGCAGGCAGCCGAGAAGGGGTTACAGCGTCTTATGGATGCTTGGAATACTCTGAGTACCATCACTGCAGGCGATACAACAACCGTTGATGTAGCCAATCTCCGCGCAAAGTGCTACGATGCCATGAACGACGATATGAACACCGCGCAGGTGATATCGCATCTGTTCGATGCTTCGCGTGCTATTAACCAAATTGCCGACAAGAAGGCGACAATCACCGCTGCCGACCTCGACGAACTGAAAGAGACCTTCCGTCTGTTTGCTTTCGATATTCTCGGATTGAAAGAGGAGCGTGGTTCGGACAGTGGTCGCGAAGAGGCCTTTGGAAAGGTTGTAGATATGCTTCTCGAGCAGCGTCAGGCTGCAAAGGCTGCAAAAGACTGGGCTACCAGTGATAAGATACGCAACGAGCTGCAGGCTTTGGGATTCGAGATTAAGGATGGAAAAGAGGGTGCCACCTGGAAACTGAACCGTTAAGCAATGAGAAGAATTCTATCGCTACTGTTTGCAACCCTGCTGATAGTATCATGTGGTGGAGGAGCTGCAAAGAGAACTACCGTAAAAGAGAATGTAGAGAAACCTGTGATTGTTCCCGTGTTTAATGCTGATAGTGCATATAGCTTCGTCGAAGCGCAGGTTGCCTTTGGCCCACGTGTCCCCAATAGTGCCGAGCATCGAGCATGTGCCGATTGGTTAGAAGCAAAATTGCGTAGTTATGGTGCCGAGGTCATCGTGCAGAATATAGAGCTTACCGCATATACAGGGGAACGTCTCGATGCATATAATATAATAGCACAGTTCCAACCGCAGAAGAGAAAGCGCGTGTTGCTGTGTGCCCATTGGGACAGTCGCCCTTGGGCCGATGCCGACCCCGACCCCTCGAACCATCGTAAGCCCATTTTGGGAGCAAACGACGGAGCAAGCGGAGTAGGTGTACTTATCGAGGTTGCACGCCTTCTCTCGCAACAACCAACCGAGGTAGGTGTAGATATTATCTTTTTCGATGCCGAGGATTATGGAACACATGCTTCGGAAGAGGCAACGGTGGATAACTCTTGGGCATTAGGCTCGCAATATTGGGCACGTCTGCCGCATAAACAGCCCTATAATGCCCGTTACGGTATCCTGCTCGATATTGTAGGCGCTCCCGGGTCGCGATTCTACCGCGAAGGAATCTCGGAAAAATATGCAAGCGATATTGTAGATAAAGTTTGGAATCGTGCAGCATCATTGGGTTATGCCGATACATTCATCAACCGCGAGGGCGGCTACGTAACCGACGACCATCTGTACATTAATCACTATCTGCGCATACCTTGTATAGATATTATCAATCACGACAAAAACAGTGAGAACGGATTCGGTCCCTATTGGCATACATTGAAAGATGATATGGATTGGATTTCGGCGGGGACGTTGAAGATAGTAGGAGAGACTGTGGTCGCAGTAATATATAACGAGAAATAAGAAACATCTAAGATGAGCAGTATAAAAGAAAAACAAGAAGAGATTATTGAGGAGTTTAGCGCGTTCGACGATTGGATGGACCGCTATCAGCTTCTCATCGACCTCGGTAGTGAGCAAGAGCCGCTTGACGAGCAATATAAAACCGATAGCAATCTTATCGAAGGCTGCCAGAGCCGCGTATGGTTACAGGCCGATTTTGTCGATGGTAAGGTCGTGTTCCGCGCCGAGAGCGATGCACTTATAGTAAAGGGTATTGTATCGTTGTTGGTAAAGGTCTATTCGGGACATACACCGCAAGAGATTCTCGATAGCGAACCTTATTTTGTCGAGGCAATAGGACTGCGTGAGCATCTGTCGCCCACACGCAGCAATGGTCTTGTGGCAATGATTAAACAGATGAGGCTCTATGCCCTCGCATTTAAAACCAAGATGCAATGAAGAAGGTAACTTATATGACAACAGGCACCTGTTCACAGGTGATTGAGGTAACAGGTGAAGATGGCCACGTGATAGATGTAAAATTCTACGGAGGCTGCCACGGTAATCTGCAAGGTATAAGCCGTTTGGTTGAGGGGATGCGATACGAGGATGTTATCGAGCGTCTCAGTGGCATAAGTTGCAACGGAAAACCCACCTCGTGCCCCGACCAGTTGTGTCGTGCAATAGAGCAACTGATGGCGCAAGAGTGAATTATTGGAGTGAATATAAAATAGGATAGTGGCAAGAATAATAAAACTCGCCACTATCTTATTTTAAGGGTAACCGTCTCTATTCCAATCTCAAGAAATCCCTCTGCTCCCTCTATTATAGGAAAATTTCTCTTGCAGTGCCCCATAGGAAAATTGTAGCATACAGGGATATTGCAATCTTTTGTAAGCGAGTGGATAATATCGTAAGGGCTGCCTCCAAAAGCGGCGGCCTCTTTTGTACCCTCGAACCGTCCCAAGACAAGTGCAGCAAGTCCCGAGAGTACCCCTGACAGTTTAAGGCTGTAGAGCATACGCTCTATGCGGTAGAGAGGCTCGTTTACATCCTCGATGAACAGAATTGTGTCGGGCCAGAATATGTCGTATGGCGTACGCATTAGTGCGTGAAGAACCGATAGATTGCCGCCAACGATACGTCCACGCGCTGTACCCTCTATATTATAAGGATGAGGCTCTATTGTATATTCCACACTCTCGCCGAAGAGAATCCTGCGTACATATTGTGCAGCCTCGTCACTGGGTCTCTCGCTCAGATGGCGGCACTGCGGCGCGTGTAGCGACATTATCCCTTTTGCAAAGCAGGCAGCGTGAAGCACCGAGCAGTCGCTCATTCCTATTATCCATTTAGGACTCTTTTCAATGGCATCGGCAACAGCGTCAGCAATGTGAACACAGCCGTAACCACCGTAGCTGCACAGGATAGCTTTTATATTATCGTCGGCAATAAGCGATAGAAAATCATTGGTGCGTTCTTCTATGCTGCCGGCATAATAACCCACTCGGCTAAGACAGTGCGGTGCAATAACCACATTAAGTCCCCAACTGCGCAGTGTGGCAGCAGCCCCCTCGATGATAGATGGGTCGCTTACAGCCCCCGCAGGCGAGGCAATGGCAATGGTGTCGCCCTGCTTCAGACTCTGTGGCTTTATCATTGTTGTCAGTCGCAACTATGTTCGGTCTTTACAATCTTGTAGAGCTTGTCGGCAGGACGTACCTTATCGGGCACCTTGAACGATACATATACCCCTTTGGGTACACGCTCTACGGGGCCGAGGTCTACACGAGCTTCCTCAAGGTCGACATACATTGCGCCAGTAGTGGGGCCTGTGATTAGCAGTTTATCGCCCACATTCAGCTCACCTGCTTCGATGTAAAACTCGCCGACTCCCAATTTCGAGAAGTATTTTATTCCTCGTCCTATATATACCTTCTTCTCGGTAGCCTGCGAACCGTATATATTGCTCCATTCGCCCATCTTCTGTCCAAGATAGTAGCCGTCCCAGAATCCGCGGTTGAATACCGTTGCAAGGCGTTTGTCCCACTCCTCGCATTTCTCTTTGTTGAAAGTACCCTCTAAGCAAGCCTCGAGAGCCTCTTTGTAGCAGCCGACCACTGTGCTCACATATTCGGGACCACGGGCGCGACCCTCTATTTTGAATACACGCACGCCGGCCTTTATCATACGGTCCATAAAACCTATGGTCTTAAGGTCTTTGGGCGACATTATATATTTGTTGTCCACCTCAAGCTCAATGTCGCTCTCGCGGTCTTTCACTATATATCCTCGACGGCACACCTGCATACATTGTCCTCGATTGGCACTGCGCCCCAGTTGATGCAAAGAGAGATAGCACTTTCCCGATATTGCCATACACAATGCACCGTGACAGAACATCTCTATGCGAATCAGCTCGCCTTTAGGCCCGCGAATATCCTCCTCAACGATTACGCGATAAATCTCCTCGACCTGTTCTATGTTAAGCTCGCGTGCAAGCACCACGACATCGGCAAAGTGAGCATAGAACTTAAGAGCCTCGCTGTTGCTGATGTTAAGCTGCGTCGATAAATGTACCTCAACACCAATGCTGTTACAGTATTGCAGCACGGCAACGTCGGCAGCGATAACAGCCGAGATGCCCGACTCTTTTGCTGCATCTACAATGTGTCGCATCATCACAAGGTCACCCTCATAGATGATGGTGTTTACTGTAAGATAGCTCTTTACTCCGTTCTCCTCGCATATACGCGCAATTTCGCGCAGGTCGCTGATGGTAAAGGCGCTTGCCGAGTGAGCACGCATATTCAAGTGCTCGATACCAAAATATATAGAGTTTGCACCGGCTTTTATTGCAGCGGTAAGGCTCTCGCGTGAACCTACGGGAGCCATAATCTCGAAATCCTTTCTTGCAATCATCGTAATTTGTTATTTGCCGCGAATTTAGTAAATTTGCAGCAGATAAGCGCTATTGGTGCGCATCAAAATGAAGAAACAATGAAGATAGCCGATATTGAATTTGGAAAGTACCCCATCTTTCTTGCTCCTATGGAGGATGTGACCGATGAGGCTTTCCGTCTCTTATGCAAGCGTTTCGGTGCCGATATGGTATATACCGAGTTTGTGTCGAGCGATGCGCTGATACGCGATGTGAACAGCACTTTGCGTAAACTGAATATATATGAACAGGAACGTCCCGTTGCCATACAGATTTATGGCAATGAGGTCGAGCCTATGGTCGAGGCTGCCAAGAGAGTCGAGGCTGCACGCCCCGATATTCTTGACATCAATTTCGGATGTCCTGTTAAAAAGGTGGCACGAAAAGGGTGTGGAGCCGGAATGTTGCAGAATATCCCCAAACTACTTGAAATAACCCGCGCAGTGGTTGACGCTGTAAAAGTCCCTGTAACGGTAAAGACTCGCTTGGGTTGGGACAAGAATAGTAAATGCATCGTCGATCTTGCCGAGGCTCTTCAAGATTGTGGAATCAAAGCACTTACGGTACATGGTCGCACACGTGCGCAGATGTACACCGGTGATGCCGACTGGACACTCATCGGAAAGATAAAGGAAAATCCCCGAATGCATATACCCATAATAGGAAACGGCGATGTAAGGACTCCCGAGCATGCAAAAGAGTGCTTCGATAGGTACGGTGTAGATGCTGTTATGATTGGTCGTGCCAGCTTCGGGCAGCCCTGGATTTTCCGCGATGTAAAGCACTATCTGCTCAGTGGCGAACCTGCCGAACAACTTACATTCAAAGAGTGTATGGATATATTGCGCGGGCAGGTGCGCGATAGTGTCGAGTGGTTGGGTGAGCGCCCCGGAATATTACACGTGCGTCGTCATCTTGCAGCAACACCTCTGCTGAAAGGACTCACCGATTTTCGCCCTCTGCGTATAGAGATGTTGCGTGCCGAGAAACTCGATGCCTTGCTCGATATTCTCGCGCGGATAGAGGATAAATATGGTAACTGACCATGCTTATACGGCTTTTTATTGCTATCCCCTTTGTTATTTAATTTTTTTTATGTTAATTCGCAAAGTAACTAAAAAATCAATATTATGATACCTGCAGAATTTGATGAAATACGTCCGTATATGCCCGAGGAACTTCCCGCAGTGTACGAAGAACTTATTGCCGACCCCGAGTTTCAGGCAGCGATGGGATATGTGTTCAAAGATATTCCTTTTGAGCAGGTTGCCGCACTTATGCGTGGCAGCAAGACCAATCTCGACTTTCAGAAAGCCTTAGTCTATCCCTTCTTGCAAGGTCTGCTTGCAAAATTCAGTAAAGGTATCACTCTCTCATACGATAATAAAGAGACACTTTGCAATGCTCTTTGTCTATCTAATCACCGCGATATTATCCTCGATTCGGCTTTTCTGTGTCTGCTAATGGTTGACCACATTGATAATACCGTTGAGATTGCCATCGGTGATAATCTGCTCATACGTCCTTGGATAAAGAAACTCGTACGAGTAAACCGCAGTTTCATCGTACAGCGCTCGGTGTCGATACGCGAGATGCTTGCATCGTCGAAACGTCTTTCGGCATATATACACCATGCCATTGTAGAGCGCAAGCAGCCTGTGTGGATTGCGCAGCGCGAGGGACGTGCCAAGGACTCTAACGATGCAACTCAAGAGGGTCTTTTAAAGATGCTCTCGATGTATGCAGGCGGCGATATCTTCGATGCGCTTAAAGTTCTTAACATTGCTCCCACTACAATATCATACGAGTTCGATCCCTGCGACTATCTAAAGGCAAAGGAGTTCCAGCTGAAACGCGACAACCCCGAGCATAAGAAATCGCCTATGGACGACCTAATCAACATGCAGACAGGACTCTTCGGCTTCAAGGGCGAGATACATTATCATATTGCCGATGTCATTAACGACAAGATAGATGCCCTCGACCGTACAATGCCCAAGAACGAGCGTACAGGCGCAGTCGCACGTATCATCGACAATGCTATACATCGCAACTACCGTCTGTGGCCCGTAAACTACTATTTCTACGAGTTGCTTACAGGCGACACACAGTTTGCCGATAAATACACAGCTGCCGATAAGGAACAGCTCGATAAATACCTTGCAGGACAGATTGCCAAGGTCGACCTTCCAAACAAGGACGAGGCATTCTTGCGTACCAAGATATTGGAGATGTATGCCAACCCATTGAAGAACTATCTAAAAGCCCACGTTGGCGAATAACACAATATTCTTGCAAAAAACAGTACTCCGCCTGAACAAAAATGCCTTTTATGCATTCTTATAGTAGAATGCTTCTCTTTCATCCAATAGGGTAGTATTCGATAAGATGTAAGGCGGTCGAAGTTTTTTTGATTTTGTGGCGTTTGACAAAGACCGTAAGCGTGCAGAGCAAAAACTCTGCACGCTATCTTTTTCTATGAAATGGGTGCCCGAAAATTCTTTAAATAGCTTCTCTTTATCAGGCATTTTATAATGAACCAACATTTCCTCCTAATTAATCAGAAGGAAATGTTCGGGAACTCGGGTTCTTAGCCTTGTAGTACGAACCCACTTCCGATTGCTAAAGTCGGTAAAGCACTTATTTCTTTTTAGCCTCCTTCTTTGCAGGTTCGGGCTTTGCGCTTGTCTCGCATTTTTTAGTTGAAGAACATTTTGTCTCCTCTTTCTTCTCGTTGTTCATACACTTCTTGTTGTCCATAATACTTTAATTTAAGGTTATTACTATATGGCACGGAATCTTGTCGCCGAACCATTATTTCCCTGTATAGGCATGAACTTTCTCTTTTGCCTCCATTGCTTTGTCGGCAATGGTATCGGCAACTCTTACGGCTGTTTCGGCTGCCTTCTCTCGTACATCATCAAGCATACACTCATGTTCGGCCTGCATATTTGCACGGATAGCCGCGCATAACTTTTTGGCCCTCTTTGATGTTGCACAGTGATAGACCATTGCGCCTGCCACTGTACCTACTATCATACCTACCCAAAATTTAGAACTTCCCAGAATCATAATAATAAAAGGTTTACGGTTAATACTAAGTATCTTATTCTCTGAGAAGAAAACGAATGCGCTATTGAATAGTTCGGTGCAGAAAACCGATGTTAACAAGAATTATACGAAGTGACAAAAAAATAAAAGCGTATAGCTGGCTATACGCTTTTATCTACTTAACTAAACTTATATTTATGTAATTTCGCAACTACATTATAAAGACGCACAGACTGTAAAAAGGCAACGCAATCTGCCTTTTTTTTATTAATATTTAACGATAATGTATCACTTTTAGCATTAACCAATAAAAAAGGTGTGTCAAAATAAATCTGACACACCTTTTGAACATACAGGTATCTGTTTATACTCCTGCTATCAATGTATATAGAACATATACCCAGTGGGCAACAATAGCAGCGCACAATCCGCCTATAGTGTGTGCAAGAATAGCTTTTGATGTGAGCCAGCGATAGCCCAATGTGTCGAGCATTGCGGTGTGTGTACTCAGGTAACCACTCCAGCACATACCTATTGCTGTAAATACAGCAATAGCATTTCCGTCTATCCAACCCTCGGCAATGAAATTGGGGACAAGACTGAGTGCTGCACCCACAGCTCCAAGAGCTGTGATTGGGAAAGCAATAAGATGCGGGTCGGTAAAACCGAATAACCACTCAAATATAATACCGCACTTTGTACCAATCCAGGGTAATAACTCTATTCCCTCGTAAGCAGCACCTGTGAACTCTCCACTCTTCGAGGGACCGAACGTAAAAATCATCACAAGAGTCGAAATTATAAGCACACCGGGGATAATGGCAAGACCGACATCTACACCAGTGCGTCCTCCATCAAGCAATGAGTCGAGTATTCTTTGGAAAAGAGGATTGTATTTTTTCTCCTCTTCGGCCTCGTTTGCAAACTTCTCATCGCAAGCATCCTGCTCCTTGAATTTGGGATACGATTTTATTATAAAGCGCTGCATTAAGCGAGTAGAAACTATACAGCCAACAACTGCGCCAAGAAGTCCTATGAGTGGGGCTGCATAGTATCCCTGTCCCACCATAAAAACAATGACAAGCAGTCCCATTCCGAATGCAGTACCAAAGTTGGTGAGTGAGATAAACTGATACTTCTTAAAATAGCTGCTGAAGCGTTTGTCTTGTGCGAGTGAAATAATAGCAGGGTTATCCGATAGGAAAGTGAGTACAGCACCAAGCGATGCAACACCCGGCAGATTAAATATCGGCTTCATCAAAGGACGAAGCAACTTCTCCAAAAGTTTCACCACACCGAACTCTACGAACAGACGGCCTATTGCCCCGGTGATGACACATATTGCCATAAGGTAGAATACTGTATTCAGCAACAGGTCGTGAGCTGTATTCATTATGGTATTCAACATATTGGGGGTACCCATTTTCATTGCCAGACTTGCAAACAGGGCAAATACAATTATAAGACAAAGTATGCCGGGAGGCACAGCCTTGCGCATTTTTCTTATTGCTCTTTTCATAGTTATAATCGTTTAAAGGATGTTTACTCTCCAAGTGATACCTACGTCAACCATTGACTGCTTGTCGATAAGGGCACCTGCCGGGTTACCGTTATTGCCAAATGTGTAGTATCCGTTAAAGTGCAGACGAACATCCTTGGAACCCTTGATAAGGAAATGCTCTGCGCCCACACCTACACGTGTAATCTCGGTGCCGGGGAGTACGCAATAGTCGGCATACGAGTCGGTGTTATTAACGTCGTACGAAGCCTTGCCAAAGATGCGCCACTGCTCGTTGGGAGTCCACGAAAGCTCGCCAATAACAGACATATCTTTGCCAAAATAGGTGTGGCTGTCGGTCGCACGGTTCATAATATCAAGCTCCAAAGAAAAATCGCCAACATTGAACTTATTACCAAGCACAATGTAGCTGATGAACTTTCCGGGGAGATACTCTATCATATTTGCCGAGTAGATGCTGTTGAACCAACCGTGCGAACCGTACCAGATAATATTATAGGCATACATATCGCTGGCATTTGCACGGAACGGACTCTGTGTGCTCTGTACCATAATATAATCCTTACCGTTGTCGGTGGTATATCCTGCACTCACACCAACCTGATAGCAGGCAATGTTGCTGCAATACTCCGAGTAGTTGTAGGTGTCTATGGGTGCGCGGTCGTACTCGTATCCACCAATTCCCACTACCTGCTTACCAGCCGATAAACTCCAGTTGCCTGTGGTGTAGGTGAGCTTCAGCCAATCGGTAGCGTCGAAATAACTCTGGTCGCTGTGTGCCTTGTTCAGACGCTGGCGGTAAGAGTAGGTGAAGCCGTGTCCCAGGTCGCCATCCATACGGATATTGATGAATTTACCTTTGAAGCCACTGTTGTCCTCAATTTTGGCACCATCGACATATTCACTCTGGGTGTCGAATCGTCCTTCCAGTCTCAGATTAATTAGTTTGCTCTGCGCAAACAGCCCTGCAAAGCAAAGGGCGAAAAGCCCTGTAAGAAGTACTCTTTTCATATTTTGTGTATGTGTGTGAATTATTTCTTGTGGTAAGAAATTTTTATATCGCGAATATAGTTAAGAATATTTAATAAATTGTCATTTATGCCACCTATTTTTAAACAAAAAAAATATAGAGGGCTAAATGAAATTTTTATACACCTCTTCTTTTTGTCACTTCTGTATCATTTATTACATTTGTACATTAGTACATAATCACAAAATAAATAATAATGAAAAGATTTCTTTTATCGGCAATGGCACTATGTGCTGTTGCAGTGGCAATGGCCGATACGATTGATGTAAAGCGATTTATCTACGCAGGCCCTTATCCTGTGCGTGCACCTTATATGGTCGACTCGGTTGATGTAAATTCGGCTCCTTACGATGTAAAGAGTATGTTGGATGCTCCTCTCTCTCTTGACCTGCTCGATGCCGGTACATCTTTTGAGGGCGGTGCCCTGCCTAATGTAAGCGAGGGTAATGCGCTGCATCTGCTCTCCTTTACAGTGCAGGCCGAGGAGTATGCAAAAGTTAAGTTCAATATCTCGGGTATCACCGATTATCGCCTTTTTATCAACGGCGAGGGAAAGTCGGCAGGGGAGATTACCCTTTTACCCTCTACGAATAAGATAGTAATAAAATATCTCTCCGATGCACAAAGGAGCGACACTCTTTCTGTGAGCCTCGATTGCGAGAAAGAGGGTGCAGTGTCGTTGCGCGAGGATGGCTGCCGCGACTTTTCGATATCCGATGTGCTCGACGGTACATCTATCGCAGGTGCAACGCTCTCACCCAACGGAAAATATATGATTGTCTCTTATCGTACCACTCATAAAGGTGGACAGACATCATCGGTAAGCAAGGTCAAGGAGGTGGCATCGGGGAAGGTTGTTGCGCAAAGTACCGATTATCTACAATGGATGCCTAAAAGCAACCGTTACTATTATACCCGTAGTGCAGTAGAGGGACGCTCTCTTGTGGCGGTGGACCCTGCAACCTCGGCCGAGACTGTTCTTGTAAACAACCTGCCTTCGGGGTATTTCCGCTTTGCACCCACCGAGGATTATCTGCTTTTCTCATTAAGCAAGGCCGGCCCTGCCGAGCGTAAGGAGATTTATGAGGTGCTCGAACCCGACGACCGTCAGCCGGGGTGGCGTAACCGTTCGTATATTGCTCGCTTTAATCTCTCCGACGGCATTATGCAGCCTCTTACATTCGGTTATCACAATTCGTGGGCCACAGATATCTCGGCCGATGGTCGCTGCGTGCTTTTCATGACAAGCAGAAGCCGCCTTACCGAGCGTCCTACAACACTCTTCTCGCTGCACACGATGGATGTTACCACAATGGAGGTAAAGACTCTTGTCGAAGATGATGGCTTCATAAGCGATGCCCGTTTCTCACCCGATGGCAAGCAGGTTCTTGTAAAAGGTTCGCCCGAGTCGTTTGAGGGTATCGGTAATATAGTTCCCGAGGGTAAATATCCCAATATGTTCGACTATCAGCTCTTTATAATGGATGTTGCAAGCCGCGAGGTTAAGCCCGTAACAAAGGAGTTTAATCCAAGCGTGCAACAGATGGTGTGGAGCAGTGACGGCAATATCTATTTCACCGCAGAAAACCGCGACTATGTGAGCCTTTATCGCTTGAATCCTATAAACGGAAAAATAGAGCAGTTGCCTGCAAGTGAGGAACTTGTAAACAGTATTTCGATTGCTGCATCGGCACCACAGATGCTTTACTATGGACAGAGTGCAATGAACCCCCAACGACTATATATTTATAACACCCGCAAAGGACGCGAGCAGTTAAAAGAGGACACTGCAACAGAGAAACTCGATGGTGTGAAACTTGGCGAGTGTATCGATTGGAACTTCCTTAGCTCACGTGGTGACACTATCTATGGCCGTTACTATCTGCCGCCTAACTTCGATGCTTCGCGCAAGTATCCTATGGTAGTAAACTACTATGGTGGTTGCAATCCTACGTCGCGCTATTTCTCGAGTCGCTATCCGCATCATCTGTATGCAGCACTCGGATATGTTGTATATGTCGTGCAGCCAAGCGGAGCCAGTGGCTTCGGGCAGGAATTCGGCTCTCGTCATGTGAATAGCGCCGGAGAAGGTCCTGCCGATGATATTATCGAGGGTACCAAACGTTTCTGCGAGGAGCATAGCTTTGTCGATGCAAAGAAAATAGGTTGCATCGGTGCCTCTTATGGTGGTTTTATGACACAGTATTTGCAGACAAAGACCGATATTTTTGCAGCTGCAATATCGCACGCAGGAATCAGTGACCATACAAGCTACTGGGGCGAGGGTTATTGGGGCTACTCGTACAGCGAGGTGAGTATGGCACGCAGCTACCCGTGGAGCCACAAGGAACTTTATGTCGACCGCAGTCCTCTTTATAATGCCGATAAGATTCACACTCCTATCCTCTTCCTGCACGGCGACGTAGATACCAATGTGCCTGTGGGCGAGAGTATTCAGATGTACACCGCTCTGAAACTCTTAGGTCGTGAAACTGCAATGGTACTTGTGAACGGACAAGACCACCACATTCTCGATTATGGGAAATATATTCAGTGGCAGAATACCATTTTTGCGTGGTTCGCAAAATGGTTGAAAGACGACCCCTCTTGGTGGAACGATATTTACAAGCCCAAGGCACTGTAAGAGAAAAAAATGTTCGCTACTTTAAAGCAGCGAACATTTTTTATTTAGTGCAATAATCTCTTACGCAAGTACTCTTTTCAGTCGTGCGATAAACTCCTCGGCCTGCTGCATTGACAGCGAGAGGGGAGGGAGCAGACGTATCACATTTGTACCGCTTACTCCTGTGAAGACATGCTCTTCGAACAACAGTCGGCGACGAATATCCTTTATCGGCTCGTCAAACTCCATTCCAATCATAAGACCTCGGCCGCGAACCTCTTTTATGCGCTCTATCTTCGATAGCTCTTGCATAAGATAGGCTCCGACGCTATTTGCATTTTCAATGAGTTTCTCGTCGTTCATCACATCGAGTACAGCCTGTGCTGCTGCACAGGCAAGATGGTTGCCTCCGAATGTGGTGCCCAACTGTCCTGCCCAGGGGGTGAACTTAGGGCTTATAAGTACGCAACCGATGGGGAATCCGTTGCCTATTCCCTTTGCCACTGTGATAATATCGGGGCGTATGCCTGCCCATTGGTGCGCAAAGAATTTTCCGCTGCGTCCGCAACCACTCTGAATCTCATCCAAGATAAGTGTTGTTTCTGTGGCGTTGCATACCTCTTGCAGTTTTCTGAGGAACTGAACCTCGGGTATTCTTATTCCGCCTACGCCCTGTATGCCTTCGATAATTACTGCAGTAACATCGCCTTTGGCAATCTCGGCTTTTACGGCCTCAATATCTCCCAAAGGCAGATATGTGGTGTGACCATTGGCATTTATCGGGGCTATAATTTTTGCGTTGTCGGTAACCTCCACAGCAAGCGAGGTGCGTCCGTGAAAAGCCTTGCTGAATGATATAACTCTTGTGCGTCCATTGTGAAACGACGATAGCTTGAGGGCATTCTCATTTGCCTCTGCACCCGAGTTTATGAAAAATGCACTATAGTCGCCGTAACCGCTTATACGGCCTAATGTCTCGGCAAGCTTAGTTTGCAGGGTGTTTACTACCGAGTTTGAGTAGAATCCCAATGTACTCACCTGACGGCTCACAGCTTCGACGTATCGGGGGTGACAGTGTCCAATAGATATAACTGCGTGTCCGCCGTAGAGGTCGAGGTATTCTGTGCCGTTGGCATCCCACACCTTACAGCCATTGCCTTTGACAATATTTACATCAAAAAGCGGATATACATCGTATAATTTCATCCTATTCTCTTTTTTATGGTTAAAAAGCCGATGGCTTTAAATGCAGTCCCACAGTCTCGGCAAGACCGAAGAGCAGGTTCATATTGTGTACAGCCTGTCCGCTTGCACCCTTCAGCAGATTGTCTATTACCGAGGTTATAAGCAGTTTGTTGCCGTGCTTCTCAAGGTGGATAAGGCACTTGTTGGTGTTTACAACTTGCTTGAGGTCGATAGGAGTGGGTATGATATGTGTAAACGAGTCGCGCTCGTAGTAGCTCTCGTAGATGCTGTATAGCTTATCTATATCCTCGTCGCATTTTACTACGATTGTGGCAAAGATACCTCGGGGAAAATCTCCACGATAAGGAATAAAGTCTATCGAACCGCTGTAGTCGGGCTGCAACTGCTTGATGCACTGCATAATCTCGGGAATATGCTGGTGCTCAAAAGGCTTGTATATGCTTATGTTGTTGTTGCGCCAACTGAAATGCGTGGTAGCCGAGGGCTTCACTCCTGCACCTGTGCTACCGGTAATTGCATTTACCGATACGTCGCCTTTAAGAAGATGCTCTTTGGCAAGAGGCAGCAGTCCAAGTTCTATGCAGGTGGCAAAACAACCGGGATTGGCTACGTAACGTCTCTTGCAGGTGTCGCGTCGGTTAAGCTCGGGTAGTCCGTATATGAAATCGTGGTCCTGTCCCTTGATGCGGTAGTCCATAGAAAGATCTATTACCTTAAGTTCATCGGGTAGTTGGTGACTCTCCATGAATTTGCGTGTGTCGCCGTGTGCTGTGCAAAAGAAGAGTAGGTCGATACTTTCAAGGGGTAGCTCATCGGTAAAGACAAGGTCGGTCTCGCCCAATAGTCCGCAGTGAACGTCTGTAATCTTGTTACCGGCATTGCTACCGCTGTGTACGAAGCATATCTCAACATCGGGGTGTATAAGAAGCAGACGCAGAAGTTCTCCTGCGGTGTATCCGGCACCTCCTATAATTCCAACTTTTATCATAGTAACTCTGTGTTATATTTACATTTTTTCGTCGGGGTGATTAAGATAGTATGCACGCAAGGGGGTAGATGTTACCTTAATGAAGCCTTTTGCATCCTCGGCAGTCCATCCTTTTTGCATCTCGCCATACTCGCCAAGCTTGTTCTTTACAAGGTCGTTTGTAGACTCTACACCTACCGTCTCGAAATGCTTGGGCATAAGTTTAAGAATGGCAGTACCTGTCACGTTACGCTGCGAGCTCTCTAACATTGCCTCGATATCGCGCATTACAGGCTCCAGATACTGGCTCTCGTGCAGGAACATACCATACCAATTTGCAACCTGATCTTTCCAGTACTGCTGCCACTTGCTCAGAGTGTATTTCTCCAAGAAACGGTGTGCGCCTATAATGAGCATGGGTGCAGCGGCCTCGAATCCTACGCGTCCCTTGATACCAATTATAGTATCGCCGACGTGCATATCACGTCCAATGCCATAGGGTGCACCAATCTCCTCTACTTTCTGAATAGCCTTTATGGGATCGTCGAACTTTTCGTCATTCACCGCCTTTAGCTCGCCATTCTCGAATGTGAGGCGAAGTTCCTCTTCGCCATCCTTTTCTACCTGCTTCAGATAGGCTGTTTCGGGCAGTCCCTGTGCCGAATCGAGAATCTCACCACCGCATATCGACGTTCCCCAGATACCGACATTGTAAGAGTATTTCAACTTTGTAAAGTCGGCAAAGAAACCATTCTCGTTAAGGTAGTTTACCTCATATTCGCGTGTAAGTGCCATATCGCGTGTGAGGGTGATAATCTCGACACCGGGGGCAAGAACAAGGAATGTCATATCGAAACGAATTTGGTCGTTGCCGGCTCCTGTCGAGCCGTGTGCAATTGCCGATGCTCCTATTTCGTTTGCGTAGCGTGCTATGGCAAGTGCCTGGAAAATTCTTTCCGAAGATACCGAGATGGGGTAGGTGCCATTGCGTAAAACATTACCGTAAATCATGTATCTGAGGCTCTTGTCGTAGTACTCGCGTGTTACGTCGAGTGTGACATATTTTGTTGCGCCCAACTTATAGGCGTTCTCCTCGTTCTGCTTAAGTTGCTCGGGGCTGAAACCTCCGGTGTTGGCGCAGGCAGCATATACCTCATAACCTTTCTCTTTTGCCAGATACATTACAGTGAATGATGTATCCAATCCTCCGCTGAATGCGACAACTACTTTTTTCTTGTTCATAGTTAATTGTTATATTATTTTATTGCTTTTTACTTATCATTTTTATGTTTTGCAGGGTCGTACAGCATAGCTGTGCATATACAATAGCGTCTGTCGGTACGCATAAGTACATCGTGGTTTACGCAGCCCTGACATCCTTTCCAGAATGCTTCGTCGTCGGTGAGTTCCGAGAAGGGGACAGGGACATAGCCAAGTTCGGTGTTGATTTTCATTACTGCACCACCGCTTGTCAGTCCGAACAGTTTAGCCTCAGGCCACTTCTGACGCGATAATTCGAATGCTTTCTGCTTGATGCGTCGTGCAAGTCCGTGACGGCGGAAGCGGTCGCTTACTATTAGTCCCGAGTTTGCCACATACTGTTTGTTGCCCCAACTCTCGATGTAGCAGAATCCTGCAAACTCATCCTCGTAGAGTGCAATTACAGCCTTGCCTTCGCGCATCTTCTGTGTGACATATTCGTGTGTTCTCTTGGCAATACCTGTGCCGCGCACCTTTGCGGCAGCACTTATTGTCTCAAGAATCTCATCAACATATTTCTCGTGTGATGCATCGGCTATTATAACCTTGATGCCATCGTTTATCTCTTGTTCCATTTTCTTCCCTATTAAATATTAGGTATAATTGTTCTCAATGCTTTAAGTACTGCACCTTTTGTCACATTCTCGGCAAGCACCATCATTACAGTGTCATCGCCGGCTATTGTGCCTAATATCTCGGGGAAGTCGTATCCGTCGATATGATAGGCCAATGTGCTTGCATAGCTGGGCTTTGTATGAATTACTGCCATATTGCCCGAGAATTTTATAGAAATGTATCCGTTTATCTCCTGTGGCGATGAGAGTGGGCGCATTTCGCCGTCTCCTCCCTCGTGGCGGTATTGGTGCGGACGTGTGAGTATATATCTGTATTTTCCTTGCAGTCCTACGGTCTTTACGACGCGAAGCTGATGCAGGTCGCGTGATAATGTCGCCTGTGTGAGTGTAAAACCCTCTTTCGAGAGTTCGGCCAGCAGCTCCTCTTGACTGCCAATCTCCTGTGTCGATAGTATTAGGCGTATTGCGTCGAGGCGCGAATTCTTAACTTTCATATTAAATCTTCTCCTTACTTTTTTCTAAACGGCTGCAAAAGTAAATATTTTAATAGAATTTTCACAATAAAAATACAATAAAATGCAAATAATGTATCGGATAATTAAAAAATATGCAACAATTCGTAAGATTGTTGCATATTTTTATGTTGTTTCGACAGTTTGTCTCTTTTTAGTCGAGTTCCTGGTCGGCTTCGTAGCCTGCAAGTTCTCTTATCTTGTTCTTTAACATTGCAAACTGTTTGAAAAGGTCGTGTACCGGTTTTTCGCCGTCCTTGTGCATAGGTGCCTTGCAGTAGAACGACATAAACTCTTGAATACCTGTAAGTCCGGCACGCAGGGCAATGTCGCTGAACAGGATAAGGTCGAGTACAATAGGCGCAGCCAGAATAGAGTCTCGGCACAAGAAGTTTACCTTTATTGTCATGGGGTATCCCATCCAACCGAATATATCGATGTTGTCCCAACTCTCTTTCTCGTCGCCACGTGGAGGATAGTAGTTGATACGTACCTTATGATATACATCTGAGTATAGCTCGGGGTATATGTCGCTGTCGAGGATATTTTCTAATGCAGATGTCTTGCTGCGACGCTTCGTCTCGAAATTTTCCGGGGCATCGAGTACAACACCGTCGCGGTTGCCAAGAATGTTTGTCGAGAACCATCCTGTTACTCCCAGTTGACGTGTGAAGAATGCAGGTGCAAGTACGGTCTTCATCATTGTCTGTCCACTCTTGAAATCTTTTCCGGTGATGGGAACACGCATCTCCTCGGCAAGCTCCCACATAGCCGGAATGTCAACGCAGAGGTTGGGAGCGCCCATTACGAACGGGCAACCCTCGCGCATAGCTGCATAGGCATAGCACATACTTGGTGCTACGTGCTCTGCATCGTTGGCTTTCATTGCTGCCTCGAATGAGGCAAGGCTGCCGTGTACATTTTCGTCACGGGGTATATATTTCTCGGTGCTGGCAATCCATATTACGATAACACGGTCGCAACCATTCTGCTCCTTGAAACTGCGTATGTCTTCGCGTAACTGTTGGGTGAGTTCCCAGCGCGAGTCACCGCTTTTGACATTTGGTCCATCGATATTTGTCGCATAGCTTTTATCGAAAAGCGCTTTGTATGGACGTATTGCCTGCAATTCCTCTTTTACGGGGTCGATGTCGGCCTGTTTCAGTACGTTCGCTTTTATAGCTGCTTCGTATGCGTTGTCCTCATATATATCCCAAGCTCCGAATACGATATTGTCGAGTTTTGCGATTGGCAGTATGTGCTTGACCTCTTTATAAATTTTCTCCTCGCCTTTTCCTAAACGCATGATACCGTCGCATGCAAAAGAACCAATAGGCTTTGAGAGACCTTTGCGCGACATTAGTACACCTGTTATTGTGGTTGTGGTTACTGCACCGAGTCCAACACACATAACTCCTAATTTACCGTTGGTGGGTTTTACCCTGCATTCTTTCATAATTTTTTAATTTTAATTGGAACAAAGTAACAACTTTTTATCCAATAAACCTATTTAATGCTTTTTAAGTTTACTCTTTTTAGAACTTTTTTGCTTGGATGCTGTATAGTAAGGAACTTCTTATACAAGTTCAAAAATTCCCTCTTTGAGAATTTCGCATGCTGTCGGGTGCGGGAATACTGTGCGGCGCAGGTCGTCGATTGTCAATCGGTTGGTTATTGCCATGCAGGCTGCGCATATAAACTCGCTTGATGTGTTTCCCAACAGGTGTACACCCAATACTCTGTCTTGTGTGTCGACAAGTATTTTGCATAGTCCTGTCTGCCCCTCGTTCTCGGCAACAAAGCGTCCTGCGTATGTCATTGGCAGTTTGCTCAGACGATACTCTATGCCTTTTTCCTGTGCCTGCTCTTCGGTGAGTCCAACGCTGCTTACCTCGGGGTTGGTATATACGATGCCGGGAATAGCATTGTACTCCATCTTGTCTTCTGTGCCAAGCATATTGTTTATTGCAACCTCTCCCTCTCGGCTTGCAGTGTGAGCCAGCAGCGAGAAGCCTGTAATATCTCCTGCTGCATATACATTTGGCATAGAGGTCTGCATCTTTTCATTTACTTTTATTCCTCGTTCAACGTCTACGGGGATATTCTCAAGGCCGAAGCCTGTGAGTACGGGACGACGGCCTACGCTCATAAGTATCTTATCGCCTTCGATGCTGTGGCTCTCGCCCTCACTGTCGGTATAGTGTACGGTGTGTCCCTCAATAGCTGTCACCTTGCAGCTCAGGCAGAATTTGACACCCTTCTTGGCATAAATGCCGCGAAGCATCTCGCTAATCTCCTTGTCGAGTCCGCCTAAAATTTCGGGGAGCATCTCAATTACTGTTACGGGAATACCAAGGCTGTTATAGAAGCTGGCAAACTCCATTCCTATTACTCCACCACCTATTATTACCATGCTTTCGGGTGCTGTGGTAAGTGCAAGAATTTCGCGGTTGGTGAGTATCGCATCGTTATCCTGTACTCCGGGAATAGGAGGTACAAAAGCTTCGCTACCTGTACAAATGAGTAATTTAGCAGCTTCGTATCTCTGCTCGCAGCAGTTTATTGTGATACTGTTCTCGTTTCCGCCTTCTATGAGTGCTTCGCCACGTACAACCTCAACATTGTGATGCTCCATCTTCATCTTTATTCCGGCTACGAGCTTGCGTACTACTTTTGTCTTGCGGTCTGCTACTTTCTTGTAGTCGTATGCTACACTTTCGGCTGTTATGCCGTATTTCTTGCCTCCTTGCGCATGGTCGTACATCTTTGCGCTGTACAAGAGTGTCTTGGTGGGGATACAACCCTCATTAAGACACACTCCGCCCAATTCTCTCTTCTCGAAGAGTACTACCTTCATACCTCGTGCCCCTGCGTTCTCGGCTGCTACATATCCGGCGGGACCTCCACCAATTATTGCTAAATCGTACATAAATATCTGTTTTGTTCTATGATTACTGTAAAAAGAACTATTTCTACCCGAAAAGCAGAAATAGTTCTGTATATACTCTTTTTGTGTTACTCCTCGCCCAATGTCTTTGCAATAACCGAACGTGTCTCGTTCATCAGATACTCTACATTCTCGCTGTCGCGTCCCTTGCACTCGATGGGGGCATGGAACGTAACAGTTACGGGTGACCAGTGTGCACAGAAACAGCCTTTTGGCAATATATCGTATGCTCCCTGTATTGCAATGGGGATAATGGGCTTTTGAGACATATTGGCAACCACGAAGGCTCCTTTCTTGAAACGACCCAACTTTCCATTGTCGCTTCGTGTTCCTTCTGCAAAGATTGTCATCGATTTTCCGCTTTTTAAGATATTGAGCGACTTGCGCAGGATATCTTTTTGTGGAGTGGTGCGGTCGACGAATACGTGGTCGGTCGATTCGCAGGCAATTCCTAACAACGGTACTTTGCGAAGCTGCTTCTTCATCATCCATTTGAAGTTTTTCACTATGTAACCATAGAGAATAAATATATCGAACATTCCCTGATGGTTGGCTACGAAGATATAGTTCTTGTCCTTCTCGACATACTCCTTGCGACCAACCAACTTGATGGGGATAAGGAATACTATGCACATTAAACGGCACCAAACAACTGCTGGGTAGTAGTCGGCATTCTTTATTTTCAGTATACCGCCGAAGACCCAGATAATGAGCGATGTCAACATTGTAAGGAAAATACCGGCCCAAATGGCAAATACAAATTGGTACAAAACGTACAGGGGGTGAAGAAGCTTTCTCATTGTGTCGTATCTTTTTGTTTTTTTATTCTGTATCAAGGGTAAACGGGCACAGACTTTGTCTTTCATTGTCTGTGCCGGTCGTTTACGGCAAATATAGTGCTTTTTTTCTTTTTGCAGGCAATGCAATCAAATGTTTTTAACAAGATATCTGCTAAGGGCACTTTTTTCTATGCCCCTACGCTGTGAATAGTCATCGAACTGCTCATCGCTGATGCTTCCCACTGCGAAATAGCGTGCGGCAGGGTGTGCTATCATTATGCCGCAAACAGCTGCGTGTGGTCTCATAGCGCCACTCTCGGTAAGTTGTATGCCGGCATCTTTAAGCCCTAACAGCTCGTCTATAATGAATATCACCGATTGGTCGGGCAGTGAGGGATAGCCTACGGCAGGGCGTATGCCTTGGTACTGTTCGCGGTTAAGCTCTTCTACCGTCAGTTGCTCGTTTGGTGCATATCCCCACAGGGTGGCATCGGTGCGCACACTAAGATGCAGTACTGTTGCGGCGGCTTCGGCGAGGCGGTCGGCAGCGGTCTGAATGAGAAGATTGCGGTAAGGGTCCTTCTCGTCGCGTAAATCTTCGAAACGGTTCTCTATGGCAGTGGCGAACAGCCCTATCTTGTCGGCTCTTGGCGATACAAAATCGCTCAGACACAGGTTGGGACCGCTGTTGCAGTGCTGCTGTCGTAGAAGAGGCAGCGATGTGCCTTCGATTAATATGTTGTCGCCCCGGCTGTGTGCATCGCACAGCCTGAAAATGGCATTTACGCGGCAATCGCTATCAGTAATTATTTCAATGGCATCTCTCTGTAACTCCAACGCCGCATCGTTGCTGCTATTTTTGTGGCTTATGCTCCAAGCATGAAAAAAGTAGCTCCAGTCGATATACGGCAGTAGTTCCTTAGCTGTGTATGAAAAAATATGTCTGTTCATCGTACAAAACGTAAAGCTTTTCCGCGTATTTCATCGTTGAACTTACCGTCATTGTATACGCATTCGCCGTTTACCCATGTCTGTCGCACGCTCCAATCGAATGTTGTCCCCTCGAACGGACTCCATCCGCAGATACTTATTATATCATCTTTTGTTATTGTTTTTTTTCCATTGGGGTCGACAAGTACAAAATCGGCATTATAGCCTTTGCGCAGGTATCCGCGTTGATATATGCCGAATATCGCTGCCGGAGTGTGGCACATTTTCTCTACCAACTGTTCGATGCTCAGTACACCTTCGTTTACCAATTGCAGCATTGCTTGCAGCGAGAACTGTATGCTTGGCATTCCTGATGCAGCCTTCAGTGCACCTCCTATCTTGTCGTCGGGGTGGTGTGGGGCATGGTCGGTTCCTATTACATCTATACGGTTCTCGGATATTGCACGGCGCAGAGCGTTCCGGTCGGTGTCACTCTTTATTGCAGGGTTGCATTTTATGCGTGTCCCTAATCTCTCATAGTCGTTGTCGCAAAAAGTTAGATGGGCAGGGGTAACCTCGGCTGTTATGTTTTTGTGCTCAACACTCCCTGCCGTAAGCAATTCCAGCTCTCTGGCAGTGCTTATGTGCATTATATGCAGTCTGGCTTTATATCTCTTTGCAAACTCTATGGCGCTTTTTGTCGAACGGTAGCAGGCCTCGCTGCTGCGTATTTCGGGGTGGAATCTTACATCGGGCTCGGCTCCCTCGCGTGCGATAATCTCCTTTGCGTTCCTCGATATAATGCTGCCATCCTCGCAGTGTACTGCAATGGGCAGTGTTGCCGATGCAAACACATTGGCCAGTTTTTCTTCCGACTCAACAAGCATGTTGCCGGTGCTCGAACCCATAAAAAGCTTTATTCCGCAAACTTTGTGGGGATTCAATCTCGAAAACAGATTGCAGTTGTTGTCGGTGGCTCCAAAATAGAACGAGTAGTTTACGGCACTATCTTTTGCTGCAATCTTGAATTTGTCGTTTAGAGCTTTTAGGGTTGTTGTCTGTGGAACGGTGTTTGGCATCTCCATGTATGATGTCACACCGCCTGCTGCGGCTGCACGACTCTCGCTGTATATTGTTCCTTTGCGTGTGAGTCCCGGCTCGCGGAAATGTACGTGGTCGTCGATTATGCCGGGGAGCAGATAGAGCCCTTTGGCATCTATTATCATCTGTTTCCCCCGCCTGGGATGCTGGCCTTGGTGCAGAATCTCGGCAATCTTGCCATTGTTTATCACTAACGAACCAACGAATTTTTCGCCTTCGTTAACTATTGTTGCATTCTCTATAACTATGCGCATAATATTTCTATTTGAGAGCGAAATTAGTAAAAAGTTGTTATATAATAAAACTAATGGAGGAAATATTGGAGAGTTGTATTAAAGAAAATCGAGGATGACCAATCGGTCATCCTCGACAATGATATATAGGATTTTGGAAATTATTCAAACTCTTGGCTAATCTTGTTTGCAATCTCCTTGAACTCCTCGGCTGTCAGTTTGAGCTTGGGGTTTGTAAAGAGCATATCCCTCTCGCTCTGCATGGGTATAAGGTGTATGTGGGCATGGGGTACCTCGAGACCAAGCACTGCCTGACCAACCTTAATACAGGGAAAAACTTTTTTGATGGCTGTAGCAACCCTCTTGGTAAATACCTGCATCGCTGCAATCTCATCGTCCTCGAGGTCGAAGATGTAGTCTACTTCACGCTTGGGAATTACCAATGTGTGTCCTTTAACTAAAGGGTTGATGTCAAGGAATGCGTAGAATAACTCATTCTCGGCTACTTTATAACTCGGAATTTCGCCTGCGACTATCTTGCTGAAGATTGTTGCCATAATATCCTTTCTTAAATTGAAATACTTGTGATTTCAAGGTAAATCTTGCCCTGAGGAACGGTGATTTCGGCAACGTCGCCCACCTTTTTGCCAAGCAATCCTTTTGCAATAGGTGTGTTGATAGAGATTTTTCCCTCGCGCAGATTGGCCTCGCTCTCGGGTACAATGGCATACTGCATGAGTGCGCCGGTCTTTGTATTTTTAAGACCTACTTTGGTAAGTACCTGTACGCTGTCGGTGTTCAACTTAGAGGTGTCGATTATCTTTGCATCTGCAATAATCATCTTCAACTCGTTTATCTTCATTTCGAGCAGGCCTTGTGCCTCCTTTGCTGCATCGTACTCGGCATTCTCTGAAAGGTCGCCTTTGTCGCGTGCTTCTGCGATGGCGCGTACAATCTCGGGACGCTTACCCTCTAACTCTTTTAAATCGGCTAACAGTTTGTTGTAGCCTTCCTGAGACATATAACTCATATCTAGTCCTTTTTTAAAAACAGTAAAACAAAGGATTCCAGCACGAGTGCCGGAACCCAATTCCTTTTCCAATGATGTGGCAAAGATAACCCCTTTTTGTCGAATAAACAAATTAAAACCTGTCAAAAATGGAAATATTTTTTTCTTTTTGTTTCGAGGTTCTCTTTATTAAGTTAATATTTTTCAATAGAATATCTTTTTTCTTATTTTTCGTTAAGCAATTTTTCTATGCTCTTGTTTATATCCTCTATCTGCTCGTCGCGCAGTACTACTTCGTTGGCTCGATTTATAAGGAAATATGTGGGTATTCTTTGCACTCTGTATAAAGTGAGGTTGTAAGAAGTCGAACCCTCTGCATCTCGAACGCAAAGCCAAGGAAGGTTGCTTGCCGATGTTTTCCAGAAGTGTTCGTTGCCATCGAACGATATTTGGTAAATCTCGAATCCACGCTCTTTGTATTTGTCGTACATCTCGCGTAGTTCAAGATTGCGGGCACTGATTTTTGCATCTCCATAAACAGTAAAGTCGAGCATCACAACTTTGCCTTTTAATGATGTAAGAGTTATTGAGTCACCGTCGATGTTGGGAAGCTTTATGTCGAACAAACCTTTTGCTGTTGCATTGTCTGTCTCGATATATATAGTGTCGCGCTTCACGGGCTGTGTCGCACGCATACTCTTGATGGCAAGATTGCTTAAATGCTGTGCTCTTGTGGCATGAGGATGACGATGGTTGAGGCTTGTGGCGACTGCCGAGTAGCATCGGCTGTCGAAGCGGTTGCGCAACGGGTCGAAAATAGGTTGTCCGTTTAAATTCAAGAACAGTGCATAGTATGCGCTTGCAGTGTGTGGAGCAGGCGCTATGAACTCTTTACAAATGTTCTGTTTGAACTCGTTGATGATGCCGTAGATTGTCTTGCGTGTAACGCCTATTTCGGGGCCGCTGTTTTTTATGAGTGTATTTACCTGTTTTTGCAGTGCCGACTCAAGTGCTGTAAGCTCGGCAATCTTCTCGCTCTGAGGCGAGCCTTCGATGCGGCAACTGTCGGCAAAAGCGGTGGCAACAGTATGTATGCCGACGGTCTCGGTAGAGTCGATGGCTATTGTAATCTGTCGTCCCTTTTTATCGAGTTGCAGACGGTAGAAGTCGTAGCACTCGGGACGCTCTTTACTGAAACAGAAATAACCCTTTTTGTCGAGTTTTACCGAGTCGATGTAGGTGGTACCTAAAGTACCTATATTCGACAGGTACAGAGTGTGTCCCTCGCCGTTTGCAATGCTACCCTCGATGGTGAATGTCTCTTGCTGCGAGCAGGATGCAAATATAAAGGCGCTCATGAGTGCAGCGCCTATCCTGTTGAAATTTAATATTTTCATAGTCTGATAACCGATTTTCTACAACTAAAATAGGCGTTTTGACCGATAAAGCCAAAAAACCTGCAAAATTATGGTGCAAAGATAGTGAAAATATGGAAAAAGATGTATCTTTGCGAGAATTTAGATACAGAAATTGTTTAAAAAAGACGAAAGATGAATGTTGTAACAAAAAATGTGGCTTTGCCCGACGGGCGTGTCATTACACTTGAGACCGGTAAGCTGGCCAAGCAGGCCGACGGTTCTGTGATGCTGCGTTTGGGCAACACAATGCTATTGGCTACCGTGTGCGCAGCAAAGGATGCAGTACCCGGTACCGATTTTATGCCTTTACAGGTTGAGTACAAAGAGAAGTATGCCGCCTTCGGTCGTTTCCCCGGTGGTTTCACACGCCGCGAGGGTAAGGCTTCGGACTATGAGATTCTGACATGTCGTTTGGTCGACCGTGCTCTGCGTCCTCTCTTTCCCGATAACTATCACGCAGAGGTGTACGTTAACATCATCCTCTTCTCGGCCGACGGCGTAGATATGCCCGATTCGCTTGCAGGTCTTGCGGCATCGGCAGCTCTTGCTGTTTCGGATATTCCTTTCGGTGGTCCCATCTCTGAGGTTCGCGTGGCTCGCGTTAATGGCGAGTTTGTGGTTAACCCCACATTCGCTCAGATGGAGAGTGCCGATATGGACATTATGGTTGCCGCTACATACGACAACATCATGATGGTCGAGGGCGAGATGAAGGAGGTTTCCGAGGCCGAGTTGCTCGAGGCTATGAAGGTTGCTCACGAGGCTATCAAGGTGCATTGCAAGGCACAGATGGAGCTTATGGAAGAGGTTGGCTCGACCGTTAAACGCGAGTACTGCCACGAGGAGAACGATGAGGAGTTGCGTGCGCAGGTTCACGAGGCTTGCTATGCCAAGGCTTACGCAGTAGCGGCAAGCGGTAATAACGATAAGCACGGTCGCAGCGAGGCTTTCGAGGCGGTTCGCGAGGAGTTCAAGGCGCAGTTCACCGAGGAGGAACTCGAGGAGAAGGGCGCACTTATCGACCGTTACTATCACGATGTAGAGAAAGAGGCTATGCGTCGTTGCATTCTCGATGAGGGCAAGCGTCTCGACGGTCGTAAGACTACCGAGATTCGTCCCATCTGGTGCGAGGTAGGCTATCTGCCCGGTCCTCACGGCTCAGCTGTATTTACACGTGGCGAGACACAGTCGCTTACATCGGTGACATTGGGTACAAAGCGCGACGAGAAGATTATCGATGATGTAATGAACCAGGGTACCGACCGTTTCCTGCTTCACTACAACTTCCCTCCCTTCTCTACAGGCGAAGCACGTGCTCAGCGTGGTGTAGGTCGTCGTGAGATTGGTCACGGTAACCTTGCTTGCCGCGCACTTAAGAATATGGTTCCCGCCGATTATCCCTACTGTGTGCGTGTAGTATCAGATATTCTCGAGTCGAACGGTTCTTCATCAATGGCAACCGTATGTGCAGGTACATTGGCGCTTATGGATGCCGGTGTTAAGATTAAAAAGCCAGTTTCGGGTATCGCAATGGGACTTATCAAGAATGCAGGCGAGGATAAATATGCTGTGCTCAGCGATATTCTTGGTGACGAGGACCACTTGGGCGATATGGACTTCAAGGTGACAGGTACCGTTGACGGTATCACTGCTACTCAGATGGATATTAAGGTTGATGGTCTCTCGTTCGAGATTCTCGAGAAAGCACTCAACCAGGCACGCGAGGGACGTATGCACATTCTCGGAAAGATTACCGAGTGCATTGCCGAGCCTCGTGCCGAACTTAAGCCCCACGCTCCCCGCATCGAGACAATGCGTATCCCCAAAGAGTTCATCGGCGCTGTCATTGGCCCGGGCGGAAAGATTATCCAGGGTATGCAGGAGGAGACCGGTGCTACAATCTCTATCGAGGAGGTTGATGGCGAGGGAATCATCGAGATTGCAGCAAACAACGGCATCGCAATCAACGAGGCTATCGCCAAGATTCGCGCTATCGTTGCTATCCCCGAGGCCGGTGAGGTTTACGAGGGTCTTGTTCGCAGCGTAATGCCCTACGGAGCATTCGTAGAGTTTATGCCCGGCAAGGATGGCTTGTTGCACATCTCAGAGATTGATTGGAAACGCTTCGAGACAATGGAAGAGACAGGCATCAAGGAGGGTGATAAACTCTCAGTGAAACTGCTCGAGATTGACCCCAAGACAGGTAAGTTCAAACTCTCTCGTAAGGTGCTTCTTGAGAAGCCCGAAGGTTACGAGGAGCGTGAGCGTCGCCCCCGTCGCGAGCCCCGTCGTCCCCGTGGTAACGAGTAATAGATAAAGTCTATAAATATAAACAAGGCCTGCATCATATACGGTGCAGGCTTTATTATATTATATAATGTAAGCTTGATAATTAATATAATCTCGAATTTGTCATTTCTTGGTAAATGCGCTATAAATAGTTTCAAAAGAGATAGAGTCCTTGTGTAAAATACGTAACAACACATACACTTCATTGCGAGTAGGGGTGATTTCGAATCGCCCGAGTTCTGCTTGTGTGTGCGGACCTGTTTGTTCTATAATTCTTTTTTATGTGTATAAAAATTTATCAGGTAGTTGTTACAAGAAAAAGCAATTTTATATATCTTCGCACCGTAAAACCAAAAAATAGATAATATATGAGAAAAATTAGAGCTGCCATAGTAGGATATGGTAATATAGGTCGATATACTTTGCAGGCGCTCGAGGCTGCCCCCGATTTTGAGGTAGCAGGAGTAGTGCGCCGTTCGGGTGCCGAGAATCTCCCTGCCGAACTGAACGGATATAATGTCGTTAAAGATGTTCGTGAACTCGGCGAGGTTGATGTGGCAATTCTTTCTACCCCCACTCGCAGTGTCGAGAGATACGCCAAGGATATCCTTGCACTCGGAATAAATACTGTCGATAGTTTCGATATACACTCAAAGATTGTAGAGCTGCGCCGTTCGCTCGATGAGAGTGCTAAGATGGGAAATGCAGTATCTATTATCTCGGCTGGATGGGACCCGGGAAGCGACTCGGTAGTGCGCACTCTGTTACAGGCCATCGCGCCCAAAGGCATTACATATACCAATTTCGGCCCGGGAATGAGTATGGGACACACTGTTGCAGTTAAAGCTATCGAGGGTGTACGTGCAGCTCTCTCAATGACAATCCCCGTTGGAACAGGTATCCATCGTCGTATGGTATATGTCGAGATTGAGGAGGGTTACGACTATGAGCAGGTGGCAGCAGCCATTAAGAGTGACCCCTATTTTGTAAACGACGAGACACACGTAATTCAGGTGCCTTGCGTCGATGAGCTTCTTGATATGGGACACGGTGTGCATCTTACACGCAAGGGTGTTTCGGGAACAACACAGAATCAGCTGTTCGAGTTCAGTATGAAGATAAACAACCCTGCACTCACTTCGCAGGTGCTTGTATGTGCCGCGCGTGCCACAATGCGTCAGCAACCCGGATGCTACACTATGATTGAGATTCCTATCATCGACCTTCTCTATGGCGACCGCGAGGAACTGATTGCGCATCTTGTGTAAAATAGGTTTTCTATTGCAAATAAAAATTCCGACCATCATACATAACGTATAGTGGTCGGAATTTTTATTTACGGCTCTGCTAAGGATATATATTATTTATAAAAAAAGAGTTCCACTCCTACTATGGAATGAAACTCTATCAGTTTGTTTAATTATGAATACCTAATTCAGAAGGTAATCAAAAACGTTCATCATTATAATACCATTTGGCATAGTATGCGTCGGTATGTCATCTGTTGTGATAATTATTTTTGTAAAAGAGTCGTCTGTAAGTGTTAGTGAGCGTTGTTCCTGCTTCTGTTTATTTTCATCTGGCAAAGAATAAGCCGATTGTATATACACCCTTTCACTACCTCTATTACAAACGAAATCAACCTCAAGTGTGGTTCTGGTAGTCTTACCTTCATCATCTTTTTTATATAAAGTAACGCAGCCTACATCTACCTTATAGCCTTTACCTATCAAATGGTTATATATGATATTCTCCATAATATGAGTAGGTTCAACTTGTCGGAAATTCAAAAGTGCATTACGCAACCCAAGGTCGGCAAAATAATATTTGTAAGGTGTATCTATATACTTCTTTCCTTTAATATCATAGCGTACTGCTTTATCGATGAGGAAAGAGTCAATAAAATAGTCTATATAAGTTTTTATTGTATTGTGGCTTATTTTCACTTTCTTCTCACTAACAAATGTGTTTGCTAGTTTGTTGGGATTTGTCAATGCTCCTATATTAGAAGCTAAGAGAGAGAATAATTCTTCTAATTCAGCATCATTTTTCACATTGTTGCGGTTGATTATATCGCTTAAATATGTCTCTTTAAGTAACTCTTGAAGTATTTCTGCTTTTCGTGCTTTATTCTTCTCAATGACAACCATTGGCAACCCTCCATAATAAATGTAATCTCGCCACAATGAAGATGTGTCATCATTTGACTTTTCTTTTATTTCCTTAAACGATAGCGGCTGGAGGTGGATTTGAACACCTCGTCCTCTAAACTCTGTAACGATATCAGAAGAAAGGAACTTTGCATTACTTCCTGTTACATATACATCAAGGTTGTCTATATGTAGAAAACCATTGAGTACATCTACGAAATCCTCCAGCATCTGAACTTCGTCAATAATCACATAATACATCTGCCTATCTTGTTTTGTCAGATTTTCGACATATTCATATAAAGTTTCTGCTTTGCGATATTTGCGATAAGCAAATGAGTCAAGCTTTATTTCGATGATATGGCTGGTATCAACACCGTTATCTAAAAGATGTCGTTTATAAAGGTTGAGTAGCAGGTACGATTTGCCAACACGCCGTAACCCGGTAACAATCTTTATCAAATGATTATGCTTGCTACTTATCAACTTTTCAATGTAATGTTCTCTTTCGAATTTCATGCAGATACAATTTTTGTGTATTTACACAGTTTTCGTCAGCAAATATAATGCTTTAATCACAAAATATGTACAGAGCCTGAGACATTTTTTGTGTATTTACACAGTTTTTGTCTGTGGTGCCTTTGATTTACCATTCCCCCAATACAGATAAAATCTCACTATTGGCATCTGCTGTTCCCAACGAATATCCAATCGTCCACCTGTTTTCCTGCGATAATATGTCAGGTATCCATTGCGTAGATTGTCAAAAGTTAGGTATGCGCCTCCTTTTTGGTTTGTGCTAATGCTCAAATCAATGGAGATATATCATCATATGGGAATCATTTCTTCCTATAGAAAATGGCAGGATTATGGTGGCTCAAAAGCCGCTAAGGGACTTGGAAAGATGCGGCCTCTTTTTTATCTCTTACCGTTTAGTGTTACTGCGGCGCTCAGTCTGTCGCCGCCCATCGGTGGGGTGTCTTTTGTTAGTGTAATGGAAATATCGGTTACACTCGCAAAAATATTGAATAGTCGCGACATAATCCGTCGGCACACATCTTCGAGTAGGTTCGAGGGAACCGACATTTCGGCCTTAATAATATCATATACGTCAGCATAGCTGACGGTGTTTTCTATCGAGTCGCTATAGGCACAGCTGTGGTCATTTATTTTCAGCCTTATATCTATTGTGAACCAGGCGCCTATTGTGCGCTCCTGTGGCATCACTCCGTGATGCGCATATAGGTGTATGTTGCGTAGCTCTATGCTATAGTCTGTTATCTGCATATCTGGCTTTTAAATGAGTGAGGAGAGCAAGGCTTTTTTTGGAGCCTTCTCTCCTCGGTTGATAGGAAATAATCTTAGTATCTAAAAATATCAATTATCCGCATTTAGAGTAACCACACTCGGGACAGTGCAAACAACCCTCTTCGAATATGAGTATGTTACCACAGTTGGGGCACTTCTCGCCCGATGATGCTCCGTCCTTGATGTATTTCTTCAGGGCACGCTCGACACCGTTTTTCCAGGTGTTGATATTGTCCGAACCAAGTTGCAGCGACGAGATGAGCTTTATTACCTGCTCGATAGGCATCTTGTAACGTAGCACTCCCGAGATGAGCTTTGCGTAGTTCCAGAACTCGGGGTTGAATCGCTCGGACAGTCCTTCGATAGTGGTCTTGTAACCTATCTTGTTCTCGAACTGGAAGTCGTAGCGCTTGCTGCCATCCTCGTTGGTGTGCTTGATGATGTGTCCGCGTACAACGCTCTTGGGAAGAGGTATTCCGTCCTCGTCGTCCTGCTGACCGGTAAAAATCTCATACGGCTCGCCGTTTAGCAGACCGATGAATGCCACCCACTTCTCTTTGTTGTTCTGGAAACGTACAACATCGGCTTCCAATATTGTGGGACGTGTCTCGGTGATGATGGGTGTAAGTGCTGTCTCTTTCTTCTCTTTTTTATTGTCGGCCGAGACAAGCACTCCTGCACGTGAACCATCTCGATATACGGTACAGCCCTTGCAACCACTCTTCCAAGCAGTGATGTAAAGCTCGTTTACAAGCTTCTCGTCGACATTGTTGGGGAGGTTGATTGTTACGCTTATCGAGTGGTCGACCCACTTCTGTATGCGTCCCTGCATCTCGACCTTGGATACCCAGTCGATGTCGTTTGATGTTGCCTTTGCGTATGGTGAGCGTGCAACGATAGCGTCAATTTCAACCTGTGAGTAGCGCTTTGTTGTGTCGATGTTGTTCATCTTCATCCACTCTACAAATTTGTGGTGGTAGACGATGTACTCCTCGAATGTATCGCCATTCTCGTCGGTAAAGTCAACGTGTACCTCGGGGTCGTTGGGGTTTACCTTGCGACGACGTTTGTATACAGGCATAAATACCGGTTCTATGCCCGATGTGGTCTGTGTCATAATGCTCACTGTGCCGGTGGGGGCTATTGTGAGGCAGGCGATATTACGGCGACCATACTGCTTCATATCCTCGTAAAGCTGGGGGTCGGCCTCGCGTAGACGGTTGATGAAGGGGTTGTTCTCTTCACGTTTGTAGTCGAATACCTCGAATGCACCGCGCTCTTTAGCCATATTTACCGATGAACGGTAGGCCGAGAGTGCTACTGTCTTGTGTACTTCAACCGAGAAATCTATAGCCTCGGGGCTGCCATATCTCAGTCCCATTGCGGCCAACATATCGCCCTCGGCAGTGATTCCTACACCTGTACGGCGGCCCATTGTACTCTTGCGCATAATCTTCTCCCACAGATGGCGCTCGGCGGCTTTTACCTCCTCAATTTCGGGGTCGCTGTTAACCTTTGCAAGAATTGCTTCGATTTTCTCAATCTCAAGGTCTATGATATCATCCATGATGCGCTGTGCCTTCTGAGCGTGCTCTCTCAGCAACTCGTAGTCGAAACTGGCCTCTGCGGTAAAGGGGTTCTTTACGTATGAGTAGAGGTTGATGGCCAACAGGCGGCACGAGTCGTAGGGGCAGAGGGGAATCTCGCCACAGGGGTTTGTCGATACGGTCTTGAAGCCAAGGTCTGCATAGCAGTCGGGAATTGATTCGCGCTGTATTGTATCCCAGAAAAGTACTCCCGGCTCGGCCGATTTCCAGGCGTTGTGTATGATTTTTTTCCACAACTCTCCGGCCTTGATGCTTTTTGTCACTGTAGGCTCGTTCGAATCAATAGGGTATTTCTGTGTATAATCGGTGCCTTCGGTGACGGCTCTCATGAACTCGTCATCAATCTTTACCGATACGTTTGCACCGGTTACTTTGCCCTCGGTCATCTTGGCATCAATGAAAGATTCCGAGTCGGGGTGCTTGATAGATACGCTCAGCATAAGTGCACCGCGACGGCCGTCTTGTGCTACCTCACGTGTCGAGTTAGAGTAGCGCTCCATAAAAGGAACAAGGCCTGTAGATGTGAGTGCCGAGTTCTTTACGGGCGAGCCTTTGGGACGGATGTGTGAAAGGTCGTGTCCTACACCGCCACGACGTTTCATGAGCTGTACCTGCTCTTCATCAATTCTAATAATACCACCGTATGAATCGGCCTGTCCGTCGATACCGATTACAAAACAGTTCGAGAGTGAGGCAACCTGAAAGTCGTTTCCGATTCCTGTCATAGGGCTGCCCTGGGGAACTATATATTTAAAATGGTCGAGTAGGTCGAAAACCTCTTGTGCCGACATCGGATTCTCGTATTTCGATTCGATGCGTGCAATCTCGTTGGCTATACGCCAATGCATGTCTTGGGGCGAACGCTCATATATCGCTCCAAAAGAGTCTTTTACTGCATATTTGTTTACCCAAACTCTTGCAGCAAGCTCGTCTCCGTTGAAATATTCAAGAGAGGCTCTGTAGGCTTCTTCGTAGGTGTAGGTTTTTGTTTCCACGGTTTTTCTCTGTTTTTTGTTAGATTAAGAATGTTTTTTGGATTTTGAAAATTGACTAACGAACGTGTTTACAAAGATAGAAATCTTTTTTATATTAGCAAAATTTTTTCACTCTAAGTTATTCACAGCTGATGAAGTTTTCCGAAAATTTTTCTAATGCATTGATATTCAATAGTCATTTTTGAAATTTTCTTCAAAAAGTTTTCCAAAATAAAATTTTGTCTCTAAAAAATGTGATAGTCGCTTTGTTTGCTCTGTTAATTGTTTGTATGTTATAGTGTACAAAAAAATCCACATCGTCATGATGTGGATTTTCTAAAAAATTAATATTTGTTTTATGCTCTTTGCAGAAGAAGTTCTATCTGGTTAAGTTCGCTGCGGAACTGCTTGTCTGTCTCGCATAAGTTTGTAACGGTTTTGCATGCATGCAGTACTGTGGCGTGGTCGCGGTTACCGATGTATAGACCAATCTTTGCTGTAGAGAGGTCGAGATATTTCTTTGCAAGGTACATTGCAACCTGACGCACGAGTACAACCTCGCGTTTACGCGAACGTGTGTTTATGGCGCTTATCTCAACACCGTAGAAGTCGGATACAATTTTTATTATTGTCTGGATTGTCAGAGTCGGTTTCTCATAATCCGAGAAGCCGCCGACGATTCTACGTGCAAGGTTCAGGTCAACATCTGCATTGTTGATTGTAGAGTGAGCCATCAGTGACGCAATGATACCTTCGAGATCGCGTACGCTTGCATCTACATTCTCGGCAATAAAGTTTATTACCTCGTCGGGGAATTTAAGTCCATCCTTGTGTGTCTTGCTGCGAAGGATATTCTTACGCAGTTCAAGGTCGGGACGCTCAATCTCGGCTGTAAGCCCCCATTTGAAACGGGTAATCAGTCGCTCTTCCATACCCTTAAGCTGTGCAGGCGAACGGTCGGATGTCATAATCAACTGTTTGCCGTTCAGATGCAGGTGGTTGAAAATGTGGAAGAATGCATTCTGTGTCTTTTGCAGGCCGGCAATCTCTTGGATATCGTCGATGATAAGGACATCGATGCTTTGGTAGAAGCGCATAAAGTCGTTGAAGCTCTTCTGTAGTATCGAGTCGGTATACTGTACCTGGAAAAGGTGTGCCGATATATAAAGTACTCGTAACTCGGGGTGCAGTTCTTTGATTTTGCAGCCAATGGCATTCACAAGGTGTGTCTTTCCTACTCCCGATGCTCCATGTATGAACAGGGGGTTGAAAGCGCGTCCGGGCTTGTTGGCAACACTCTCGGCCACCGAGCGTGGCAGACGGTTGCTTATACCCTCGACATAATTGTCAAATGTATAGCGGTTAATGAGCATCGAGTCCCACTCGTCTGTGGTTGTTTCGGCATTACTCTTGCCTCTCTCGGTCTCAATCTCTATGCTAAGGTCGTTTTCCTTGTCGGTGAGCACACTATACATAAGTTGTGTGCCCTCACCAATCACTTTATTTAGTGTGTAGCCAAGTAGTTCTACATAATTCCCCTCGAGAAACTCGTACACAAAATTGCTCTTGACCTGAATAGTCAAGGTGTTGTCTTCGTACTTAAGAGGTTTGATATCGGCAAACCAAGTGGCGAAGACAGCTTCGGGGACATTATCGCGGATTATTTCGAGACACTTTCCCCATTTTGTAATAAGATGAGAGTTCATCGATTCTTGGATTTTTGTTCGTTAGTTGTACAATTTTCATAGAGGCCCGACACGTCTTTGTGTCAAACCGTTTGCAAATATCCGAAAAGAAAAATTAAAAAACAAGTGAAAAAAAATGCCCGATTTTTTGGTAGTTTTAATGGGCTTAAAATCAGTTGGTTATAAAAACGGCTTTTGCAAACATTGTGAAACTGATAATTTTTTGTAAATTATGGAATATCAAATAATTAACCTGTTGATAACTTTTTTTGAATATATGCTTTTATCGCAATTTTATGGCTTTCTGGTAGCTTACGGCAGGCCTTGCACAATCTATGCTTTTAGAATGGTTGTTATTTGGAATAATTCTATATAAGCCTTTCCGTTTTTTATTTTGGAATATTTTTCTAAAGCCTTTTTTGCCTGTTTTCTAATATCCGTTATTTTTGCAAGGGTAATTATATGGCAATCTTTCATTAGCGATGACAATCTTTACATATTGTGTAATTTTGTATATAATTGCCTTTGCACAAAGAGGGTCGGAATGTGCAATTATATTGCCAAAGTAAATGAAATATCTCTGGAAAAAACTAACGAATGAGGGAAAATAATGATGGCGGCACTGGTGTTCAATGACTTATGAGGATTTATGATGAAAGCCTCGCCGATGCAAAAGTGCAAGGAAATGAAAGGTAATGAGGGCGGACGGTTTTCAAATCATTACCCAATAACAGGGTGGGTTTATAGGTCGTTGGAGTTTATTTCTACTCTCTGCCACATTCTGCATAACAATGTACAACTCGCTGATAACTAATTTTGTAACCAAAAAGAATTGGATTATGCGAAGTACATTTAAGGTTCTGTTCTACGTGAACGGAAGCAAGGAGAAAAACGGTATTGTTCCGATTATGGGGCGAGTTACAATCAATGGTTCGGTGGCTCAATTCAGTTGCAAGCTGACCATTGCAAAAACTATGTGGGATGCCAAAGGTAATCGAGCAAGGGGTAAGAGCAAGGAGGCACGAGACATTAATTTGGCGTTGGATAACATCAAGGCTCAAATCATCAAACACTATCAACGCATTTCGGATAGAGAAGCGTTTGTAACTGCTGAAATGGTACGCAATGCCTATCAAGGCATAGGTACAGAATATGAAACATTGCTCGGTGCGTTTGATAAGGATAACGAGAGTTTCAAGAAGCGTATCGGTATAGACCGTGCAGCAAGTTCCTACAAGGTACGTGTAAGGTCACGAAATCATTTGGCTACATTCATAAAGAAGTGCTATAAGCGTAGCGATATTTCTATGCTTGAACTCACTCCCGACTTCATCAAGGAGTATGAAATCTATCTCTCTACCGATGCAGGGTTACACAATGGTAGCGTATGGGCACATTGTATGTGGCTGAAAACAATCGTTTCAAAAGCACACTATAACGGGCTGACACCGAGAAATCCATTCGCTCAGTATCGGGTAAATCAGAATATCAAGGAGCGACAATATCTTACAGAAGATGAAATCAAGGCTGTAATGACTCACGAGTTTGCTGATAAGAAGTTGGCTTATATCCGAGACCTGTTCGTGTTTGCAAGTTTTACAGCCTTGTCATTTGTGGATATTAAGGAACTGACCACCGATGATATTGTAGAGATAAACGGTGAGAAGTGGATATTATCCAAGCGACACAAAACAAAGGTCCATTTCCAAGTGAAGTTGTTGGATATTCCATTGCAGATAATCAAGAGATATGAGCGATTCCAAGATAACAAACTCGTATTCCCTAATCTCAACTACTGGAACATCTGTAAACCACTGAAAAAGATGATAAAAGAGTGTGGGATTTCGAAGGATATTTCCTTCCATTGCACTCGCCATGGGTTCGCTACGCTGGCTCTGAGCAAGGGTGTTCCCATTGAGAGTGTAAGCCGAGTATTAGGGCATACGAACATTACCACGACACAAAAGTATGCGAAGATAACCACCGAGAAAATCGACAAGGATTTGACAATGTTCGGCAACAGACTCAATCAATCGTTTAGTGAAATCTCAATCGCAATGTAACTATGGAACGAGCAATCATAACAATCAGCGAAAGTGGCAGAGTGAATATCCCATGCGGTAATGTTTGGATGTCTGAAATGGAATTGGTGGAGTTGTTCGGGGTAATAGCCCCGACACTCCGAGCTGCAATCAAAGCGATATACAAGAGTGGAACACTTTGCCCAGCGACTACACAACGATGCGATTTGGCAACGCCTAAAAGTTGGGCTACATTCTACAACCTTGAAGTGGTCATTGCTCTTGCGTTTCGCTTGAACACATACGAAGCAAGCAGGATAAGGCAAAAGGTGTTGGAGTGTTTGTGCCAGCGAAAAGAGAGTGGAATAAACTTCTTGATATTGCTGGGGAATAATTCCCATTTATATTACAACTAAATGTTAATGCATAACCCCAACAATCTTTCATATTACACATTGTACAAAGCGATAGTATATGAGTAAACCTAATAAATTTCTTGGCAATTCATCATTTATTTGAATCCTTTTTGTATCTTTGCATTTGAAAAATCATCAAAATTTCAAAGGTGATATGACTAATGAATATTCAATAGATAGTACAACTCTTAGGCAACGTATAGAAACGATGCCTGAGGACTGTATTCTGTTTCGTTCGGATTTTCCTGAATACCATACAGAATTTGTTGGGAGTATTTTGTCTGAGTTGACGACCGAAGGTATGCTTGTTAAAATTGCACATGGGATATATACCAAACCGAGGAGAAGCAAATTCGGAGTTGTATTGCCATCGGTTGATAAGGTGGTACAGGCAATTGCTGCTAGAGATAATGCAGAGGTATTGCCATCAGGTATGACAGCTCTGAATGCATTAGGGTTATCAACTCAAGTACCAATGAATTACACATATCTTACTACGGGTAGTGAACGAACTATAAACCTATCCAATAGGACAGTAGTATTAAAACGAGGTGTGCCCAAGAATTTCTGTTATGGGACTCGCCTCATTTCTCTACTTGTTCAAGCTCTCAAGGCTCTGAAAAAAGAAAATGTAGGAGAAGAAGAACTAAATATAATCCAACAATTGGTATCGAAAGAAACTAACAAGGAGACACTTGCTAAAGATGTAGATATGATGCCTGCATGGATGAAACGAATTATAAAACCAATGCTAACCGCTTAAAATAGATTTAGTTTATGGGAAAACTATGGTTAAATAATGAGATAGTGGACCGTTTAGCTATGTTGCAGCACACAGAGGCTGGGCATCCAGGTATTAATCAGGTGGCTATAGAAAAGGATTGGTGGGTTACCGTTACATTGAAGGCATTATTCCAAACAGATTGCCGTGATTCTTTGATATTCAAAGGCGGAACATCGTTGTCAAAAGGTTTTGGCATCATTGAGCGTTTTTCTGAAGATATTGACTTGGCAATTAGTCATTCGTTCTTTGGTATTGAGAAGACTGGTAAAAGTCAGCGCGAGAAATTACGCAAGATGTCACGAGCTTATATTCATGAGACTCTTTCTGCTCAATTAAATACCCGCTTAAAAGAAATGGGGGTCTCTGGTTACAGTATAGAGAATGTATCTCAAGTGCAGGATAAAAATGGAGAATGGCGACCGATAGATTCAGACAAAGATCCTACGGTAATTATATTACACTATCCGTCGATTATTGAAGATACTATCAATTATATTCCACCACGAGTGAAGATTGAGATTAGTTGCCTTTCAATGGATGAACCCACGGAGTTACGACCAATTCGTTCTTTAATAGGTGAAAGTTTTGATGGCGAAGATACTGATGCAGAAAGTCTTGTTAGAACAGTAGTTCCTACTCGCACATTCCTAGAGAAGTTATTTCTTTTGGCGGAAGAATTTCAAAAAGAAAAACCTCGGAGCGTACGAATGTCACGACATCTGTATGACTTGGAGAAACTGATGGATACGGAGTATGGAAAAG
>JAZNEI010000066.1:0-2605 GCA_045588485.1 Bacteroidaceae bacterium
AATATGAAATTGAAGAGTCCTAATCGTCCTGTTATTCTTGTAGCCGATACTTTCAATCGCATCGTGTTTATGTCGCAGGGTTACTCCATTGGCTTGGGCGAGCAGCTTGTAAAGGTTATAAATCAGCTGTCGAAGAGGTAAAAATGAGTTTGATAAAAATAAAATCGGCAATATTAGTTGCCGATTTTATTTTTATACGTATATTTGAGATTAATCTCTAAAACATTAAAGACAAAACTATAATTACGATATTATGAGAAAAAATGTCAAGGCTTTTATTGGAGTTGTGGGATTACTGCTCCTTGCTGCTTGTGGCAGTGCCGAAAAAAAGGGTTTCGATGGTAGCGAAACATTTGTGAATGATTTTGAACAGCGCAGTGTGCAGTTTAGTGGAACCGACTATCTAAAGGTGTTTGATGGTAATCTTGATGCCGATAGACGACAGGCATTGCAGTTCCTTTATGCATATATGCCGCTTCCCGATGTTGTGGACTATTCGGGCGATTTTCATCTTATGAATGTCGATTATGCCCTAAAGGCTCGTGCCGAGATGCCTTGGGGTAAGAGTGTACCCGACCGCGAGTTTCTACATTTTGTACTTCCTGTGCGCGTAAACAATGAGAATCTTGACGAGAGTCGTAAAGTGTTCTACGAAGAACTTAAAGAGCGTGTAAAAGGGCTTTCGATGTATGATGCTGTACTCGAGGTTAACCACTGGTGCCACGAGAAGGCTACATATACACCTTCGGACATTCGAACAAGTTCGCCATTGGCAACTGTGCGTACAGCCTACGGACGTTGTGGCGAGGAATCGACCTTTGGTGTTGCAGCGCTACGTTCGGTAGGTATTCCTGCACGTCAGGTGTATACTCCCCGTTGGGCACATACCGACGATAATCATGCTTGGGTCGAGGCTTGGGTCGATGGCAAATGGTACTTCCTTGGTGCCTGTGAACCCGAACCGGTGCTTAACCTCGGATGGTTCAATGCTCCTGCCTCTCGTGGAATGTTGATGCATACCAATGCTTTTGGAAAATATAGTGGTCCCGAGGAGGTTGTATCACGTACTCCCTGTTTCACCGAGATTAACGTAACATCGAACTATGCTCCTGTTGCTACAACAACTGTTCAGGTTGTCGACGAGAATGGCACTCCCGTAAAGGCAACAGTAGAGTTTAAGATATATAACTATGCCGAATTCTACTCGGCGGCGACCAAAGAGTGTGACGAACAAGGTTGTGCATCGCTAACGACGGGACATGGTGATATGGTTGCCTGGGCATCTAAGGATGATAAATTTGGTTATGCAAAGTTTACTGCCGGAAAAGATAATAACGTAAAAGTTGTGCTTGATAAGGGTGCAGGTTACAAGGCTTCGGTGCAGATGGATATTGTGCCTCCCGTAGAGCGTAATACCGTTCCCGAACTCACCCCCGAACAGGTGGCAAAGAATACCGAACGCTTCGTTTATGAGGATTCTATCCGCAATGCATACGTGGCTACATTCCCCACCGATGACGATGCAGTCGCTCTAGCCAAGGCGTTGGGCGTAGATGAAAAAAGTGTGCTGCAAATAGTAAAGGAGTCGCGTGGTAACCATGCTGCAATGACAGCATTCTTGCAGGGAGTAGAGAAGGGAAGTCTGGATAAGGCTGTAGCCCTTCTGTTGGCAATTTCACAGAAAGACCGTCGCGATATTCCATTGGAGGTTCTCAACGACCACTTTATGATGACTCCTACACCCGAGAAACTGAATGAAACTTATAGCAACTATATTCTGAATCCTCGTGTGAGCAACGAGATGCTTACTCCCTATAAGGGTTTCTTTGCAAATGTTATCTCGGAGAAAGAGGCTGCTAACTATAAGAATAATCCCGAGCAGTGGGTCGACTGGTGCCGTAAGAATATCAAGGTTGATGGAAGCTGGAATCCTCTCAGTCTCTGCATGTCACCAAAAGGTGTGTGGGACTATCGCACTGCCGACCCCCATTCACGTGATATCTTCTTTGTGGCAGCGGCACGCAGCATGGGCATTGTTGCACGCATAGATGAGGTAACGGGAAAAACACAATATATGGCCGATGGTAAGTGGTGCGATGCGAACTTTGCCATTGATGATGAGGCTAAGAGTACATCTGTTGCAGGAGTGCTTAAGGCTGCCTATACAGCTACAGAATTCCTCGACAATCCTCGCTACTACTCTCATTTCTCAATATCAAAGATTGAGGATGGCCGTTTGGTACTTCAGAACTACCCCGAGGATGGTACATGGGCCGATATACTGCGTAATGGTGCAACCATGGATGCCGGTGACTATCTTGTTATGACCGGAACACGTATGGCAAATGGTGGTGTGCTTGCCAACCTCGATTTTGTTCAGGTTCCGGCCGACGGCACAGCAAAGATGCAGATGTCTATGCGCGAGAGTAAAGATGAGCTTCAGGTGATAGGCAATTTCAACAGTGAGAATCTCTATTACGACATTGCTACCAAGCAGAGTCGTTCTATACTCTCGTCGACAGGTCGCGGATACTATATCATTGCACTCATCGACCCCAACAGCGAGCCTACCAATCACTTCCTTCGCGATGTAATGCCATACAAA
>JAZNEI010000067.1:0-52324 GCA_045588485.1 Bacteroidaceae bacterium
GAAGCGAGTTCCGCAGCACCCAAAAAACATCGTGAGCATTTTACGTTAAGATTTTCTGTGCGCAGAGCCTTTTGCCTACTTTTCGTCGGCACGAAAAGTAGGAGAAAAATAACAATGAAAGGCTGAATTTAGCAAACAAGACTAAATGAGAGACTGAAAAAGTTTTACCGGACACCAATATTAAAAAACAGCTTATAGAATTAATACTTGGTGGTATTACAGAAAGAGATTAAGATGCTGCGATTAAAGTATCCTTAGTATGTGAGTCCTTTTCTTTTGATATTTATCCAACGATCTTTATTTTTCAGAATCTCTGCATCACCACCTACAAAGGCTTTACCGGCTGCACTATCTCCTTTTAGAAAATAAGAGAACCACGCCGTCATATAGGCATCACCCTCTCCCCCCATCTCCTCATGGTCTTTGCTCACGTGGCGTGCAGACAGTACAGGAAAATCTCCTGTTGTTTCATCAAAGTTCGCTTGAAAAGCCTCTTCAGGAGTGATAATATTTGAATCCCAGCCGCCTGTCCCGGCTAGCATTAGCAGCGGGGCAGTAATTTTGGAAAAATCTGCTACCCCCCATTTGAAGTTGATGCCAATTTGTTTCTGCGGGCAGCTGCACAGATAGACAGCTTTATAAAGGTGGCTATTATGGTATGTTGTTGCCGCCATAACAGCACCGTAGGCACCTTGAGAATAGCCGGCAACAGCTATCTTTGTCGTATCTATTTTGCCATAGAACAGATTGTCATGCTGTGCAACCAAATAAAGGAATTCATCTAACGTCTGTGAAATGGATAAGCCTGAACCGGTCTGCTTATCCATATTCCCAATAACAACATATCCCCAAGAAGCCAAATGTTCCATTGCTTCTATCAGGTCATAAGCAGTCGTATTCGAAGCATTACCAATGTTGACAAGAGGAAACACATGCTCGGAGTGAAGTATAGAATTTGGATAGACTGCAACAATCTTTCCTATTGTCGGGTTATTGCTATTGAACTCAACCTTAACAACCTGTTCACTACCCATTTTCTTATATTTGGCTTCAACTGGCATTTTTGTATTAATTTCTCCTTTATAGAATCCGCCTTTGTTTGTGTTCTGACAGTTGAAACAGCTAACCAATAAAGACAAACAAAGCATACAGAGAAACATATTCTTTGACAATTGTTTCATTTCCTCAGTCGTTCAATACACATTATTAACAGAATATTCTATTGAGTCTTTTATCCATTATAATTGAGCTATTCAATCCTCGTTATTTATCTCTGCTTACGCCTGTAATACAATACCGAACTGTTTCCTTTTCTGAAAAGCTCACGTGCCGCACTGCGCACCTCCTCGGGTGTTACACTGCGATACGATGCCACCTCATCGAACAGTTCCTCGGCTGCGCCGCGCCACTCGGCAACAGCAAGGTTACCTGCGAGATTCTCGCCACTAAGGTTACGGAAAATATGCTCCGACTCGAAACGGTTACGCACCTTTTCAATCTCACTCTTTGGAACAAGCTGCTTCTGAAGCGACTCTAGCTCGCGCCACAAAGCCTCCTCGGCCTTTTCGAGTGACACTCCATCGGCCACACGACCATATATAGAGAACAGACCGGGATTGATACTATCCGATACAAAAGCATCAATCTTTGTAAATAATTTCTTTTTGCGCACAAGACGTGCCATCAATCTGCCCGAATAGCCATTGGAGAGAATATCCGAAATTACGTCACAGGGGAAAAAGTCGCTGTCGCATCGTCCGCCCATGTGAAAAACCATATAAAGAGCATCCTGCGGCACATTACGGTAAACTGTCTTACGTCGTTGACGCACCTGACGCGGCTCAACGGGTAACGAGGGGGTCCCTACTCCCTTAGCAGGGATAGTGCCGAACCACTTCTCGCTCCACTCCACCATCTGCTCGAATGAGATATTCCCAACAACAGCAAGAATTGCATTATCAGGAGCGTAGTAACGGCTGTAGAAATCGCGAAGAATCCCAACGGGGACATTCGCAATATGCGACGGCTTACGTCCTATTGTCGACCAACGATAAGGATGATGCTTGAATGCCATAGGTCGCAGCAACATACTCACATCGCCATAAGGACGGTTCAGATGCTCTTGTTTGAACTCTTCAATAACCACTTGACGCTGCACCGATACGCTATCATCTGTCAGTTCGATGTTACACATACGGTCGCTCTCCATCCAAAAGGCAAGCTCGGCATTTTGTCGTGGCAAAGAGATATAGTAGTTTGTAATATCGTTGTTCGTGTAGGCATTATTCTCGCCGCCCGCCCTCTCCAAAGGCTCATCGAATGATGGCACATTAGGTGTACCCTCGAACATAAGATGTTCGAAGAGATGCGCAATACCTGTATATTCGTACTGCTCGTTGCGTGCACCCACCCCATAGAGCAGGTTTATATACACCATCTGCAACGTCTCGTCGCATGCGTGTATTATACGCAGCCCATTACTGAGCTTGTGACGGTTGATTTTCATTTTCAAGCAGTGTTATTCTGTGTATAACAACATCCTTTACCGGTCTGTCACGTGCATCGTATGGCTCTAAAGAGATAGCCTCGACAATATCCATTCCTTCGAGTACCTCACCAAATACTGTGTAGTAGCCATCAAGGTGGAAGGCACCGCCAACCTCTTTATAGTGTTTTCGCTGCTCGGCGCTGAATTTGAACTGTACACCCTGCATAGCCGAGTCGGTCTTCTCACTGAAGAACTTAAACAGTTTCTGGAACTCGCGTTTTTTCTTATCGCTACGCTGTGCCTCATCATGCAGTTTGGCAATCTGCTCTTTGTACGGTTCCTGCACCTTCTCATACATCTTACGACGCAGCGTCTTGTTATACTTTATCTCGTGCTCGTTCAGATGCTTATCCTTAACTTTATTACCCGTAATAATGTAGAAATGAGAACCTGAGGACTCAACCCCCGGGTTAAGGCTGGCAGCAGACAAAGCACCGTATTTATGCCAGAAACGTGTAGGGTCAATTTCGGCAGGAATCTTATAGCTAACCTCGGTAGCCCCCAGATGTTCGCCCGGCTTTGCATTACGTGTAGTGGGGTCGCCCGCCTGAATCATAAAGTTCCTTTTAATGCGGAAGAACAACTGCCCGTCATAGAACCTGTTCTTTACAAGATTGACAAAATTCTTTCGGTGAAGCGGTGTCTCTTTGTAAAGCAACAGCTTTATATTACCACGGTTAGTCTCAATGAGCACATATTGGTCGCTATCGGGACTATCCTCGTTCAGTTGTTGAATACCAAACTCACCCTTGTTTTTATCCTCACTCTCGCCGCAAGCGACAGCAAGCGATGCAACCATAATAAGCACCAAAGTTCTAAAAAGATATTTCATAATCTGCGATATTAATTTACGTATATATTTAGTGCGAAGATAAACAATAATTTCAACAAATGCGAAATATCCCAGCAAGAAGTTTCCCCAACAGCCTTTCATTGGTATTTACTTTACTTTGAGACCATAAAAAAAGAGACTTTCGCTTTGCATTTTCCCCCTCTTATACTACATTTGCAAAGATAGGGTTTAACTTGTTTTATGTTAAGTCTGCCTATATTCATACAAACATTTAAAATAAAAGACAATGGCAACATTGAAAGAAAAAATTGGTTACGGATTCGGAGATATGTCCTCATCTATGTTTTGGAAGGTTTTCAGTGCCTATCTCCCCATCTTCTATGCTACAGTATTCCACCTCAGTCTCGAAGTTACAGGTGTACTAATGCTGGTTACAAGAATCTGGGATGCAGTATCCGACCCTATGATGGGTATTATTGCCGACCGCACACAGACTCGTTGGGGTAAATACCGTCCTTACCTATTGTGGATAGCAATCCCCTTTGCTGTTGCAGGCGTATTGCTTTTCACAAAGCCCGATTTTGGCGAAACAGGCAACACTGTATGGGCATTTGCGACATACATTCTGATGATGACGGTATATACTGCAATAAATGTGCCATACGGCTCGATGCTTGGTGTAATGACAGAGGATTCCGACGAAAAGACAGTATTTTCATCGTTCCGTATGTTCTTTGCCTACGCAGGTTCTTTCATAGTCCTTGCTATTTGGGAGCCAATGTGTAATTGGTTTGCCAATTTCATGGGTACAATGAAAGAGGGCGAGACACTTACCCACGACCCCAACGCATGGCAATATGCAATGATTGTTGTAGGCCTATTCTGCTGCGCACTCTTTGTCCTTACATTTGCAATGACACGTGAGAATGTAAAGACACAGATAAAGGATACAAATATACTTAAAGACCTCGATTCGCTGCTTCATAACAGTCCATGGTGGATACTTTTGGGCGGTGTACTCTTCTTCAATTTCTTTAATGCCATCCGTTATGCAGCAATACCTTTCTACTTTACCACACTCATTGCAGCCGATGCACAGTTGAGCATATTCTCTATAGATTTCCTTTTCTACTCGGGAATATTCCTTGCTGTGGGCGAGATTGCCAATATGGTTGGTGTCGCAGCAGCAACTCCCATTACATTTGCAATTGGAAAGAAGAACACATTTCTTTGGTCGCTATTTGCACTCATAGCATTGTGTATCTCATTCTATTTCGTACCCACAAGCGGCACAACAGCCTATTGGACACTTTTTATTTTGCAGATACTCGTATGTATACTCACCGGTGTGATATCTCCACTCGTATGGAGTATGTATGCCGACATTTCCGACTATGCCGAACTTAAATTCAAGACAGCATCTACCGGTCTTATTTTCTCATCATCATCAATGGCACAAAAATTCGGTGGCGCGTTCGGTGCCGCAGCCGTTATGTGGATATTGGCAGGATTCGGATTCGACACTGCTGAGGGTGCTGTTCAGACGCAGGAGGCCGTACACGGTATACAGTTGCTTATGAGTTGGATTCCTGCAAGCATTGCCCTAATCTCAGCTTTTTTCATCTTCATCTACCCTCTTACAACAAAGCGTATGAAAGAGATTAATGCACAGCTCAAAGAATTTAGAAACAAATAAACCTAAATAAGACTTAATTATGGCAAAGAACATTCCTTGGCAAGAGCGTCCCGAAGGTTGTACCGACATAATGTGGCGCTACAGCGAGAACCCTGTAATAAATCGTTATAGTATACCCTCGTCGAACAGTATATTCAACAGCGCAGTGGTTCCCTTTGGCGACGGATTCGCTGGCGTATTCCGTTGCGACAACAAACGTGTACAGATGAATATCTTCGCAGGTTTCTCAAAAGACGGTATTAACTGGGAGATAGAGAATGAGCCTATCGTATTCAAAGCCGGAAACACCGATATGATTGAGAGTGACTACAAGTACGACCCTCGCGTAACTTGGATTGAGGACCGTTACTGGATTACCTGGTGCAACGGTTACCACGGACCGACAATAGGCATAGGCTACACTTTCGACTTTAAGGAGTTCTTCCAATGCGAGAATGCCTTTCTTCCCTTCAACCGCAACGGAGTGCTGTTCCCACAGAAGATAAACGGAAAGTATGCAATGCTGTCACGTCCCAGTGACAATGGTCACACACCTTTCGGCGACATTTACCTGAGCTACAGCCCCGATATGAAATATTGGGGTGAGCATCGCAGCGTTATGAAAGTCACTCCTTTTGAGCAGAGCGCTTGGCAATGCACAAAGATTGGTGCCGGCAGTGTACCCATCCTCACCGACGAAGGCTGGCTGATGTTCTATCATGGAGTAATTACCACCTGCAACGGTTTCCGCTACTCCATGGGTGCAGTACTTTTGGACAAGGAGAACCCCACAAAGGTACTCTACCGCAGCATGGAGTATCTGCTTGCCCCTGCTGCTCCTTACGAACTTGTGGGCGACGTTCCCAATGTGGTATTCCCCTGTGCAGCTCTTAGCGAGGGCGACAAGGTAACAGTGTATTACGGTGCTGCCGATACACACACCTGCATTGCATTCGGCCGCATAAGCGAGATTATCGAGTGGCTTAAAAAGCAGTAAAGCTTAATAGATAAAAATCAGAGTGCTCGGCAACTGTAATACAGCGGTCGAGCACTATGTTAATTGCCTTGTATTGCGTTGGGCGGGCGATTGGAAATCGCCCCTACTGTCCGCGAGAATTAACGCAAATGTAATGCTTTGATATTCCATTGAGTGTAGGGGCGATTTCTAATCGCCCGAAATGCGGGCAAGAGTAACTTTCAAACAGCGAACCCTCAGTATTTTACACCAATAAACGCGGTTACGGGCGATTGGAAATCGCCCCTACTATACGCGAGAATTAACGCCCGAAGCACCGGCAACCTATTATTCAAACATCACTAAATAATAATTATAACAGAAATGCTGCGCCTTTGGAGCGCAGCATTTCTGTTATAATATCAACTAAGAAAATTACTTAGCAAGTTTCTTTATTCCATCCTGAATATATACCTGACCCGAAAGAACAGTAGCAATGCGACGGCCGTTGAGGTCGTACATCTTACCGCTGTTAACTTTGTTACCATCTACTACAACAGGAGCAATGGTCGTCTCGGTTGTAAAGTCAATCTCTACAACAGCATCCTTGCCGCAAGGTATTGTAACAACACCGTACTCGTCAACTGTTACGCCAACCTCAGCACCGTCTACCTTGATGCTGGCCTTTGCAAGTTCCATTGCACCAAGTGCACAACGTACGCGCAATGCAGCACCGGCGTTGCTTACAATACGTGCACTCTTGCACTGACCATCAGCCCACTCGAAGTCAACAGTAAAGTTACCCATTGCCTTCATTCCTGTTACCTTACCGTTCTTCTTCCATACCTCGGGAAGCGCAGGGAGAATATTGATGTAACCGTGTGCGCTCTGCAAGAGCATCTCGGCCATACCCGAGCAAACACCAAAGTTACCGTCAATCTGGAAAGGTGCGTGACTGTCGAAGAGGTTATAGTAGATACCACCCTGCCCTTGGTCGGTACCGTATGTTGTAGAGTGCTTCAACGCATTCTTGATGATAATATGTGCGTGGTCGCCATCCTGAGCACGAGCCCAAAGGTTAACCTTCCAGCCCATTGACCAACCTGTGGCTGCATCGCCACGATGCTTAAGAGCATTAACAGCAGGAACAAAATACTCGCTCTCGGGAGTAATCTGGTCCATGGGGAACAGTGCCATAAGGTGTGAGATGTGACGATGACCTCTTTCACCTACACTATAAGGAGAGTATTTCCACTCGCGAAGCAGTACATCACCGGTCTTGACACCGTTGAATGGGTTACCCCAAGCACCGTTGTATGTCTCGGTGTGCAGACCCTTATCAGTCTTCTCTAAGTAATGGTTAAGTTTCTCAACCTCGGCAGCAGTAAGACCTGTCTCCTCGACACCAAGAATCTCGATAGCCTCGCTAAGATTCTGGAACAGATAGCTAATCATCTGCTGAGCGTGTGCTGTACCATCCTCACTCTCGTTTCCGTGCTGCTCGGCACTGAACTCATTGGGAGCGACGTATGTACCATCCTTAACCTTACGATCCTGGATGAGACGATGGAACCAGAACTCGGCACAGCTCCACATTACGGGGAATGCTTTCTTCAAGAACTCCTTATCCTGAGTGTAGCGATAGTGTGTCCACAAGTGGCTTGTGTACCATACGTTGGCAACAAGATAGTTATCACCCCAAGTACTCATACTGTTGTAGAGTGAAGACTCGGTGAGAACGCTCCAACCGTATCCGCCGTTATAACGCTTGGCAACCTCTTTCCAGCCTGCACTCTGCGCACCACGAATGATGAAGTTTACATAAGGCTTGTGAAGGTCCGAGAGATTGGTAATCTCGGTGGGCCAATAGTTCATCTGAATGTTGATATTTGTGTGGATATCCGAGTTCCAAGGAGAGTCGGTGCCACGGTCGTTCCAGATACCCTGCAAGTTATTGGGAGCTGCAATGGGCTTACGGTTCGAGCTGATAGCCAAGTAACGTCCAAAGTGGAAGTAGAGCTGCTCGAGGAAGAGATGGTCGTTGGCCTTGCTGTTAGCACCCGAGTTGTTGGGATAGTAACCATCGATAAGAGTCTTTGTATCTACAGTAGGAGTAGTGAGACCAAGGTCGAATGTCATACGCTTTGTGATAGCGGTAAAGTCCTCGATGTGAGCAGCCTCAACAGCAGCGTAACCCTTGGCAGCAGCAGCCTCAATCTCACCCTTGATGCGTGCGTCAACATCTGCAGCTGTCTCGGTTGTGAAATAGTTGTCAAGAACCTCCATATCGCCGTTGAAGTTTGTACCACCCTTAAGATAGAATGTAACCTCAGTAGCATTATTCACGGTGATACCCTTAGCCGATGTTGTAATTGTAGCGCCCTCATCGGCAACAACGTGCAGACGTGCAGCGTGGCTTACCGATGTCATCTTACCAGTAAACGCAGCTGTGCCGTTCTCGTATACTACATCGCCCGCACCGATACCTGTTCCGGGTTCGAGCTTGAAGAGAAGGTTCAGCTTCTCGTCGCCATCAACAGTGTAGTTACCGGCGATAACCTGGTCGGGAGCCGAACTGAAGAACTTACGAATCTGCTTTGTTCCGTTAGCATTCTTGAACTCTACGCCGGCAATACCCTCCTCTATGTCGAGGTAGCGTACATAGTCGGTTACACCATCCCAAATAGCCTTGTCGAGATTTGTAACAAAGAGCGAACCAAAGTTCATAAATGTACGGTTACCACTAGCGGCACCTACAGTATTTGCAGGACCACTCCAAAGAGTCTTCTCATTAAACTGAAGTTCCTCGTTGTGAACACCACCGAATACCATACAGCCAAGCTCACCGTTACCAAGAGGAAGTGCATACTCCATCCAAGGATAGCTTACACCAGAAGCCTCGGCCGACGTTGTGTACCACAATGTATTGGGGTTCTTTGGCGAGAATGCGGCAATACCCTCAATCTCTGATACCTCGTAGTAGTACTCATCGGGATAGTCGGCAAAGTCAACTTCGTCGAGGAAGAACTTACTACCTGTATCGCCAATAGCGCCGCTACTGTTCCAAAGAGCGAGGAAGCTGTTACGGTCGTTCCAATAGTTGCTCGATGAACCCTTCAGTTTGATATAAGAGGGATTCTTGCCGTCGAAGTTGAATGTTCCGTCAAACTCTGTTGTGTGAGTTGTAGCCTCGGGGGCAACCATCTTGGCACGTGCACCGGCCTCGCTACCTGTCATACCAAGTACCTTTGAGAGACCTGTAGAGTAGTTATATACGTTGTATACGCCATTACCCTTCTCGACAAAAGCCCAGATACCCTGGTTATCCTGAGGTGCATTTTTATTAGAGAGCTTCAAATTGCTTCCACCCATATAATCGGCATTGAGGCTTACAAAGCCACCCTTACCATTCTGGATTGTGTAGAACTTAGTGTCGTTGTTAAAGTAGCTTACATACACCACTTTTCCGTCGATGCTAACCACAGCAATCTTACCCTCGATGGGAAGCGCAGCAAAGTCGGCTTTCTTAAGCACATCCTTTGTAGAGAAAGTACCATTGTTCTTATACTCCTGCTCATTATAAACTACACCGGCAGCCTCATCCTCGGTACCCAAAATGTGTATTGTGTACTCAACGGGGTCGAGACTTACACCCTCGATGGCATAGCAGTTACCGGCATCGGTAGAGGTCCAAGAGTTAACCACGATACCTGCAGGCATCTGACCCTGAATCTGAGAGTTCATACCATTGCCGCCAATGCAAAGTTTCCAAGGATAATTTGCATTTGTAACCTTTTCAATAGTCAAAGGCGAAGATGCTGTAGCCTCATAGTTACCGTTGGCATTTACATACTTCTCGGCACCAACACTGAAGAGATAATAGCTGTCGCCTTTCTTCTCGATTCTAAATTGCTGATTGGGGTCGAGAGGATTCTGTGCCACAGTACCTACAGCCGAACCGGTGCTGGAGCATATCTGTCCCGAAACACCCTGCGCTGCACTGTAAAGAAGAAAAGCACGCTCACTTTTCAAGGTGTACACCTTGTCGTTGCTCAACTGTGACAGGTCGGTCACAGGCTCGGTCTGTGCCATACCTGCGAGAGTAAGACACAAGAAAGAGACGAGCATAAAACAAATCTTTTTCATTAGATTAAATTATTAAAAGTTAGTAATTAGTTTTATCGGTCATTATAGCCATAATCAAACACAGCTATTCACTTTCATTTGCAAAAATATTATTTTTTTTCATAGAACGATTAATTAATTATAAATTATCTTTATTACATATATATATTTAACACATATAGCAACAGTCTCGAACAATTACATTAGGATAAAGCCTAATAACTGTTTAAATTTCTAAAGAAAAGAGAGCACCTATTTACAAGAAATGCATTATTTTTGCATGCCTATTATTTAATAGATAAAAAACAGACAATAGAGACTATGAAACCTATACACATCAAACTATCCGAGCCTTATAACAAGGTAGCACTCTGCGGAAGTCACTTTTGGGGTAATCCCGACCTACCCGAAAATTTCGAATACCCCACATACACCGACGAAGAAGGCAACGAAATAGACTACCAGTTCGTTTGTCAGATTAACCTATCTGAGATAGCGCGCTACGACAGCGAGAACCGCCTGCCCCATAAGGGACTATTACTCTTTTTCGCAAAGATTTACCATTATATGGGATATTATGGTGACGATGTAGAGAGTCTTTCGGGATATATAAGCGAGAAGGATGATGTAAAGGTACTTTACTTCCCCGAAGTGGATACTCCCGGCAAAGATTACAATTTTAGCGAGACCGTTCTTGTAGACATTAAAGACGAGCCAATAAACCCTAAGGAGTTAAGAATAACATTCTCTGACAGCAAAGGTAAGAACGACGAGGACCACGCTATGCTGGCCGAACCCACGCACCGCGAATGGGAGTCTTGGGATACCCCATATGAAGATTGGAAAATACTCCTGCAAGTCGACTCTTTCAGTGGAAAAGATTTCTATCTTAACTTTATGGATTGCGGCGTACTCGATTTCCTCATAGCTCCCGAGGCGCTTGCCGCCGGACGTTTCGACGACGTGAGAGCCATCGTATTATCGACATAAAAAGCAAAAATAAATTGTAAATATATTTCAAACAGCAGAGCAACCCAAATGGGTTGCTATGTGTATATATGCGGATATATTCTATTACGCAGAGGAATGTAGTATGGAGTCTCGCGCAGTTAATTAAACAAGTAGGCTTGCGTTATTCGGACGATTGGAAATCGCCCGAAGAAGTTTTTAATTAAATGGAGTCCCGTTCTCTATTCGGAGCCTATTTCTCCAATTCCATCATAGCCCAACGGTTATCCTCGGCAAAGCCGATGTAACGGAGTCCATGACGAGCAGCCTCTTCCTTAAGTACCTCGATATCCTCGACATAAAATCCGCTAAGAAATATTTTTGAGCCTAAATGCATGCAACGCACATAGTAGCGAATATCGGCAAGCAATATATTTCGGTTGATATTCGCAATAACATAATCGAAACAGTCATCCTCTTTAAGAGCCTCGACACCGCCCAAGCGCACCTCAATATCAGGCGTATTGTTAAGGACAATATTCTCCTTGGCATTCTCGTACGCAAACTCATCTATATCTATTGCAACAACCTTCTCGGCTCCGTGCATACGGGCAAGGATAGCCAGAAGTGCAGTTCCACAACCCATATCAAGCACGCTCTTTCCTCTCATATCTGTCGCAAGAATGGCACGAAGCATGTGGCATGTTGTTTGGTGATACCCCGTTCCGAATGCCATTTTAGGGTCAATTAAAATATCGTACTGAGCCTTGGGAACGTCGGTGTGGAAGGTACTGTGAATAACACATTTGTCATCTACCACGATTGGTTGAAAATAGTTCTTCTCCCACTCGGCATTCCAATCCTCACCCTCTATATTCTCTACGCAATATGTTATTGAGAAGCCATCGAGAGGAAAATCGTCTACCACGGCAGCAACAGCATCGGCACTGAAAAGCGCCACTGGAGCGTATGCTGTCATACCAGCCTCCTCGGGTACAAAACTCTCGAATCCAACCTCGGCAAGCAAAGCTGCAAGGACATCTGTTACAGCCTCCTCATTGGGAGTTACCGTAAATGTAACTTTTGTATAATCGTTCATAGTATCTCTATTTTTTTTGCGAAAATAGTATAAATGTACCGAAGTGAGATATTAAATAAAAAGAAAATTTTGTTCATATTGTATAAAAGATTGGGTAAATAGAGGCATTATAGCCATTTTTTTGGTTACTTTGCTATCGAATGGAAATAGAGCAACAGAATACAACTAAAAAGAGACTGAAAAGTAGCCTTGCACGAAGAGTATTCCGAGTGATTATGATTCTTGCACTCCTACCCGTAGTATTACTATGGGTAGCTGTTGTTGCATTATATGTCCCATCGGTACAAGAGTATGCGGTAAAAAAAATATGCACCTCGATAAACAGTGACAGTATACTCAACATATCCATAGGAACTTTTCATCTTAAATTTCCACTTACTGCCACCATAAAAGATGTCAGAATCACCAAAGATGAAAAAACCTTGCTCGAAGGCAAGGAGATTAAAGCAGACATAAGCCTGCTTGCACTGCTGAAGAGAGAGATAGAATTGAATTATATCTCTATCGAACAGGCATTGATAGATACAGACAGCCTCATCGAAGGAACACATATAAAAGGCAAGATAGGAAATTTCCGCACCGCTGCACGTAATATCGACCCGGGCAAAGAGACAGCAAATATCCGACAATTTTATCTTGCCGACAGCAATGCCGATATCACTATACAACCAAAAGGCGAAGATAACGATACCACAAAGAGCAATGCAATTTGGGTAATCGACCTCTATCGTGGTATAATAAACAATCTGCAACTGAGTCTCCATCTACCCGACGACACCACAACTATAGAAACAGAGATAGAGCAGCTTAAACTAAGCAATGCAAGAATTGACCTTGCCAATGAGCATTATTCCTTGCAGGCTCTTACCCTAAAAAACAGCAACGCCAAATACGACTATGGTACCACACCCGATAGTATTGCCCCACTCGACCATATATCGTTACAAAAAATAAACCTTATTACGGGAGTATTAAGTTACAGCAGCGAAGATATTGCAGCTGAAATCAAAAGGTTCAATATGATGCAAAAAGAGGGTTTCAAGATAGAGAATCTTGCCCTTATAGTAAAAGCCGACTCCTCAAATTTTAGAATAGAGAAGTTAGCAATGAACACAGCACTCGGCACCGCCCTAAAAGGAGAAGGAACAGTTCCACGCGAGGGAGGTAAGGTACGTGCCAACATAAAAATGCATATTGACAAACGCGACCTTCGCTCTTTGGTATCATCACCCGTATACAAGAGCATATCATTCCTACCCGATTCGATGTTGGATGCAGCTATAAAGGTTAGCGGTGACATTAACCATCTGAGCATAGACACACTGCAAGCAAGCATCCCCCTGTTATCGAACATAGGAGCCAAGGGCACAATAAACAATATCGACAACAACAAGAGCATCACTGCCAAATTAGAGTTTGACGGATTTATTGCCGACCTTGCCAAGATTATCAAGATGGATGCAACCCCCGACACCCTACCAAAAGAGAAGATGCAGCTTCGTGGCGTGGCATCTATTGAGCAGGAATTGTGTAGCCTTGCGATACGTATGCGCACGACCGATGGGCGTGCAGCCATTCGTGCAAGCTATAACAATAAGGAGAAAAGCTACAATGGCAGAATAAGAGCAAAGAGCATTAACCTATCTAATGTATTGCCCGATGTACCGCTGCACAACCTTACAATGTCTATAAACATTAAAGGAGAGAGATTCGACATCTTCGACAAAGAAACGGAATACAGTTGCAACCTAAAGATAGACACACTGCAATACGACACAATATCACTTAACGACATTACACTATCGGCAAGACAGATAAACAGCCTCTCGTCGATACAGTTGACAGCACACGATCCTAACCTTGAATTGCAAATAGTATCGGCAACACACCTCGACAGCACATTTGTGACAAACAGTTCGCACATTGAGCTGTCCTCGGCCCGTCTGGATAAATTAGGACTTACACAAGCGCCACTGACAGCCGCTATGCGAATCTCCATTGAGGCATCGTCTAATATGCGCGAGAGCCACAAGGCAAAAATAAATGGTGACAGATTCAGGTTCATCACCTCGAAAAAGACCTTTACGCCTGCACCGCTTTTCTTCGAAGCAATGACATCTCCCGACACATCATACGTAAATATCAATACAGGTGACCTTAAGTTAGAAGGAACAATGACAACAGGGTACACAGAACTGAGCGAAGCTTTTGACCGCATAGAACAACTCTACCGGCAAGCAGCAAAAAGCGAACGTACCCTATACTATATACACGACTACGAGAAAGAGCTACCTTCAATGTCACTCAAAATCGATTGCGGAGAGCAGAATATACTATCCAATTTCTTAAGATTCAAACAAATAGACTTCAGCAGCGCCAAAGTTGACATAAAGCTTGACGAAAAGAACGAAATTAATGGACGCGGAGGACTTTATGGTTTCAAGAGTGGAGATATGCAACTCGACACCATACAATTCTCGCTGCGTCAAGATAGCAACCAAATAAGATACTTTGCAGGTGTACGCACACGCTCACTCGACCCCGAGCAGAAGAAACTAAAATTCTACTCGGCATTGTTCGGTACTCTAAACAACGACAGCCTTACGACAAGCTACGTATTCAGGGACAGCAACGAACATATTGGCGCACGCATAAAACTAAGCACGGTGGTCAACCCAAGAGAACTTCATTTTCACTTCGACCCCGATGCAATTCTGTTCGGACACACCTTCCGTTTCAACAGTGACAACTATCTCACACTGGGTAAGGAGTATGCCATACGAAGTGACATAGAGCTAAAAGACTCGCTCGACTCGGGCCTGCGCATATTGTCGAGCAACGACACCACACAGCTACGCGACCTCAGTGTCGAACTTTTCAATATCGATTTAAAAGAGGCCACAAGCCACCTGCCTTTCTCGCCCGACATATCGGGAATTCTGAATATGGACCTGCACTATCGCGACAACGACGGCAAAATGTTTATAAGCAGCGATATTCTGTGCAACGATATTGTTTACGAGGGTACACCAATGGGCAATGGTATTGCGGAACTCGCCTATCTTCCCAAAGAGCGTAACAATCACTACCTCGACCTCACCCTGCTGCATAACGACAACAGAGTGCTTAATGTATTCGGAGATTACAACAACGACAGCATAAAACAAAGCATAAATGCCAATGCCGTGCTGACCCGTTTCCCCCTACAGTTGTCCGAAGCCTTTCTTAAAGAAAGCGGCCTCGTCCTCAGCGGATATATTGATGGTGAAGTAAGTCTAAAAGGCAGTATAGACGAGCCACACAGCAACGGCTTTGTACATTTCGACTCGGTATCGGCCGAGGCACCTATCTTCGGTGCCCGTCTGCACCTTAAGGACGACAAGGTTGAAATAAATGACAACAAGCTGAATTTCAAGAATTTCGATATTTACGCACACGGTTCCACCCCATTCAAGATAAACGGCACGGTGGATATGCAGAACATACTTAACCCACATTTCGACCTTATAATGCGTGCCAACGATTATCAGCTTATTAATGCCAAGCGTAAAAAGGGGAATATGCTTTACGGAAATATGTCACTCGATTTCAGTTCACGGGTAAGTGGTCCGTTGGATGCATTAAAAGTAAACGGCTCGGCCACCCTACTGGGTAAAAGTAATATTACGTACGTTATGCAGGATACCCCTCTTGCTACCGAAAATGAGCTTGACGGGCTTGTCAGATTTGTCAATTTTGCCGACACTACACAAGTACAGGATATTCAGGTTCCAACAGCCGATTTTGGAAATATAACGATGAATATCACAATGAATATCGAGGAGGGGGCACGCATAAATGCCGACTTTGACGAGAACCGCAGCAGTTACATCGAACTTCAAGGTGGTGGCAGCCTGTATCTCACATACACCAATGAGGCAGGTATCAGTCTGACCGGACGCTACACTCTCAACGACGGACAGCTTAAATATACACTGCCCATCATACCGTTAAAGACATTCAACATCAGCGATGGAAGTTATATCAATTGGACGGGTGATATAATGAACCCGACACTCAATATTACAGCCTTAGAGCGCATGACAGCACCTGTCACAATGAACGATGGCAGCACGCAGGCCGTAGCATTCGATGTAGGTGTCCTTTTAACAAACACTTTAGACAATATGGGGCTGAGTTTCACTCTTTCGGCACCCGAGAATGCAACCGTACAGAACGAACTGAACTCAGTGGATAAAGAGACACTGAACAAATATGCTGTCACGATGCTTATTACGGGAGCTTATTTGGGCAGCAACGGAGGAATAACAGTATCAAATGCCCTCAGTTCGTTCCTCGATGCACGAATAAACGACATAGCAGGTAATGCAATGAGGAGCGTCGACATAAATGTAGGAATAACAGATGTCAACAACAGTGAAACAGGCGACACATATAAGAACTACTCATTCAGTTTTGCCAAGAGATTCTGGAATGACCGTCTGACAGTGGTAATAGGCGGAGAGGTAAACAGCGGCGAGACTGCCGAGCGCAGCAACAGTTTCATAAACAACGTATCGCTAGAATGGAAAATCAGCGAACAGGGCAACCGCTACATACGTCTGTTCTACGACAAGAATTACGAGTCGATACTCGAAGGCGAGATTATCGAGACAGGAGTAGGTTACGTCTATAAACGTAAACTCGACAATCTGAAAGAGCTACTAATCTTCCGCAAGACGAGAGAGGAAGAACCAAACTCCACCGATAAAAGAAACAATTCAAAAAGATGAGAAGGCAACTATTATACATATTCTTCCTACTGACAATATGCTCTTGCTCAACGACAAGACTCATTGAGAATGGTGAGCAATTGTATACAGGCACCAAGAAAATTAAATTCGAGGGAGAGAAAGAATTTGCATCTACCGAAATTGGCGAGATTGCAATGAGCGAGGTTGAAGCAGCACTTGCAGCACCTCCCAACGCTTCCATTGCAGGAAGCTCGAAATACAAGAGTATCCCATTCGGTCTTTGGTGGTACAATGCCTTCGGCAACAGCAAAGGAAAAGTTGGCGAATGGTTCTTCCGCAACTTTGCCACTACCCCCGTACTTATTTCAAAAGTAAACCCCGAACTACGCTCACACGTTGCCACGAACGTACTAAGCTACTACGGTTACTTCAATGGCAAAGTGACACCCACAATAATAACCGACAAGAAGAACCCCAAGAAAGCCGCGGTCGAGTACAATGTAACCCTGCATCAGCCCTTCACTTTAGGAAAAATAGAATACAGAGGTTTCTCAACGAATGCCGACAGTCTAATTGCAGCAGCCTCACGCAGCAGCCTATTAAAGAGTGGCGAGCAGTTCAGTGTAAAGAATCTGAGTGGTGAGCGCGAACGTATAAATACCTTACTGCGCAATAACGGCTACTACTATAGCCAGACAGGATATATCGAGATTCTTGCCGATACGGTGAATACACCGGGGAAAGTAGAACTGCGCCTGCAACCGATAAAAGGATTATCAGCAAATATCAAACGACCTTATACCATAGGACATATCTACCTTCGTATAAATGACAACAAGAGTCGTTATGGATTACTATCCGATACTTTAACAAGAGGTAATGTCAGTTATATCTTCTTGGGCAACAAACAGCCGGTGCGCCGAGGCGCTATCCTTCGCAACATTTTTCTACGCAGTGGCGAACTATATTCGCAAGAGCAACAGCAAAGGTCGCTGCAACAACTCAGCAAGATGAACATTTTCGGCAGTGTGAACTTCAATTTCACACCGCGTCACGACAGCGACAGCCTTGATATGTTCGTAACAGCACAATTGGACAAGCCATATAATTTCACATTCGAGCTTAATGCAACATCAAAGAGTAACAGTCAGATTGGCCCGGGAAGCAAGATTACACTGTCACGAAACAATATCTTCCGCGGTGGCGAGATACTTAAACTATCGCTACAAGGCTCGTACGAGTGGCAGACCGACGGTAGCGTAAAAGGCCGTCAGGCGGTAATAAACTCATGGGAGATTGGCAGCGATATATCACTCACCTTTCCACGACTCTTCTTCCCCATTATACAGCGGCGTTATCTGCGTTTCCCGGCTACAACGGCACTGCGTCTCTATGGCAGTCAGATGAATCGTTCGGGATTCTTCAAGATGGTACACGTTGGTGGCGATGTAGAGTATAAGATATACACCAAAACTACCACTACACACACTGTCACTCCTTTTCGTCTAACGTATGATATGCTGCAACGCACTACTGCAAAATTCGACAGCATAGCAGCGAACAACCGTTCCATTGCCAACAGTTTCCGTAACCAGTTTATCCCGGCAATGCAGTACACTTTTACATACGACAACACACCTACACACCATCGCAACAAGACATGGTTAGAGGTATCGGCAACATCATCGGGCAATGTAACCTCTCTGCTCTTTGCCGCTTTTGGCGAGAAATGGAATAAGAAAGATAAAAATCTGTTCAAGAATCCATACGCACAATTCCTTAAACTGACAGCCGAGATAAGACAGCTCTACCGCATAAATGCGAAAAACCACATTGCCACACGTTTTATGGCAGGAGTTATAAAGAGCTATGGAAACTCGGAATATGCCCCCTACAGCGAACAGTTCTATATCGGCGGTGCCAACAGCCTAAGAGCTTTCACCGTACGCAGCATAGGTCCCGGCAGCTACCATCCCGAGAAGGAGACGCGCTACTCGTACCTTGACGAGACAGGTACACTGAAATTCGAGGCAAATATCGAGTACCGCTTCGGCATCTTCGGCGACCTCAACGGTGCCCTTTTTGTTGATGCAGGAAACGTGTGGTTGCTCGAGAAAGATGAGAGCCGCCCCGGTGGAGAGTTCAAGTTCAGTTCTTTTCCCAAGCAAATTGCTCTGAATACAGGTGCAGGACTGCGCTACGACCTCGAGTTTATGGTACTGCGCTTAGATTTCGGCGTAGCACTTCATGCTCCCTACGATACAGGAAAGAACGGATACTACAATATCCCTAATTTTGGCAAAGGTTTTGCATGGCATTTTGCAATAGGCTATCCATTCTAAAGGACTTCAGGCTGTTCAACTAATATCTGTGACACTCTACAAATATACGCAATCCATCGAGAGTGTCGTTAAAAAATATTGCACCGTTGGAAGCTGAAAAAATTTTCTCATTAGAGATTGAGATATTACGCTCGTGCGAGGGGTAACGGTCGGCATCGGCAATGATAAAATCATCGCAACGCAATCCGCAGCCCAACATTTCGAAATAGCAGCAGGCTGTTTCGTAAGTATTCAGACGGTTCTGTGCACCAAAATTATACACCCCACCCCGCAGAGAAAAAGTGCGTGGCAGAAACTCTACAACCTCTTTTACCCATGTGATGCCACGATACTCGCGCACAGGGAAAGCAATGGGAGTACCCTCGCGCAAAGCCTTTTTAAAATTCATGACAAAATTGGGATGCACAGGCAGTCCCTCGCCATCATCATCATACATCCACGTAGCACGCAGAGCCACAGCATCGGGCGCAAATTCGAAGAGTTTCTCCTCGGCAAGCAGTTTATGACAGCCATAGACATTTTCGGGAGCAACAGGAATATCCTCGCACAGCAGTCCACTCTCGCCGTTACCGTTATAAATCTGGTCACTTGAGAAAAAAACAAATTTTATTCCGCGTGCCGATGCCGCACGCGCAAGATTCTGTGTACCAAGAACATTAACACGATAGCTCTCATCGGGATTCTGCTCACAGTAGGCCGTATTAGAGAGTGCGGCAAGATGCAGTACCACCTGAGGATGATGAAAAGCAAAATAACTCTCGACCGAGACACTATCGGTAATATCAAGCTCGGAATGAGTGGGTGCAAGGATAGTATACTCCCCTGCCCATCGTCTTACGAAGCGGCTTCCCACAAAACCACTCGCCCCTGTAACTAAAACTGTATGCATAGTATTAAGAAGTTCATTTTTGGCGAAGATAACCAAAGTTTGCATAATAAAAAATAAAAAGTTGATATAAGGAGGAATAAAATCCACCAAACAGTCTCTTTATTAATGAGAAATATTGTATTTTCGCGTAATAAACTTTTACAACCGAAAAAAACAAGAAACAATGAAATCCCTACGTTCACTTTTCAGAATAGGCCTTGGTCCATCGAGCAGCCATACAATGGGGCCCAACCGCGCTGCCAAAGAGTTTGCCGAGCGCTGTCCCAATGTCGATTCGTATCGCGTAACTCTATATGGCAGTCTTGCCGCAACAGGCGAGGGTCACATGACCGACAAGGCTATAATAGAGGTACTTGAGCCAATTGCTCCATTAGAACTTATTTGGGAACCTAATGTATTTCTTCCCTTCCACCCCAATGGAATGAAGTTCGAGGGTATAAAAGAAGGAAAGAGCATTGACGAATGGATTATATACAGCATAGGCGGTGGAGAGCTTGCCAATGAAAACACACGTAAGAGCGATGCTGACATATACCCCCTCACCACCCTTCACGAGATTATGGAGTGGTGCGACGAGACAGGTTGCAGCTATTGGGAGTATGTCGAGAAGTACGAAGGCCCCGAGATTTGGGATTTTCTGTCCGAGGTGTGGGAGACAATGAAAGAGACCATCCGTCGCGGATTAGAGCACGAAGGAGTTCTTCCCGGAGGGCTTGGCATACAGCGCAAGGCCTGTACCTATCTGCTGAAAGCTGCATCTTATACCTCATCAGTGCGCAGCAAAGCCAAGGTATACGCCTATGCACTTGCCACAAGCGAAGAGAATGCCAGCGGTTCCAAGGTAGTCACTGCACCCACCTGCGGTTCATGCGGAGTATTACCTGCGGTACTCTACCATCTTTCACAAGAGCACATCAGCAGCGAGCCACGTATCCTTAGAGCCATAGCCACAGCCGGACTATTCGGCAATATTGCCAAAGAGAATGCCTCAATCTCGGGTGCCGACGTTGGTTGTCAGGGCGAGGTAGGAGTAGCCTGTGCAATGGCAGCCGCAGCAGCCTGTCAGCTCTTCGGCGGAACAATTACGCAGATTGAGTATGCCGCCGAGATGGGTCTTGAGCACCATCTCGGACTAACCTGCGACCCTATGTGCGGTCTTGTTCAGGTACCCTGCATCGAGCGTAACGCCATTGCAGCATCACGCGCCCTCGACGCTTGTACCTACGCCACATTGTCGGATGGTAAGCATAAAATAGATTACGACCGCATTGTCGAGGTAATGCGAGAGACAGGACACGACCTCCCCAGCCTCTACAAAGAGACCTCGACCGGAGGAATTGCCAAAATTGACACAAAGAAACGTAAAAAGAGCAAGGAATAAGAGTTATAATTTTGCGGCTACAAACTACCGAACAAGAAGTAGTTCTACTTTATCGAATCGCCCCTACTGTTATAAAAGAATAACACCTGCGCGTAGGGGCGATTTCTAATCGTCCGAATCATAGCTGTAAACAAAGTTCCGGCTTCACAAAAAACAGACCAAGCAGAAACAAACGATTAAAATAATACACAAACGATGAAAAGAATTCTATTATTTGCGACATTCGCACTATTGCTTGCAGCGCCACAGACGAAGGCGCAGAGCAACGACAAGAGAGTACATCCCAACTATGCTCTTGCCGAGCGATTCTCGCCCAATAAGGTAGGGCGAATGGTTAAACAGACAAGAGTACAGCCCATGTGGTTTGCCGATGGCAAACGTTTTGTCTACTCTTGGTCGGATACAAACGGTAAACGTTTCTACCTTGCCGATGCCGTAAAAGGTACACAAAAAGAGCTTTGGGACATGGATTGGTTGGCAAAGGAGATAACCCTACGCACACAAGACCCATACGATGCACAGCATGTTCCCGTATCTATCAGCAAAATACGCGACGACCGCTACCTCTATTTCAATGTTCAATCTAAATTAGAGGTACCCCGCGAGCTTCCCCGTCACGAGCGCAACGACAGCACAAAGATAAAAGCCAACAAAGGGAAAAAAGAGAATAAGACCTTCCATTTCGAGTATGACATTGTAACAGGCGAGCTGGTTGAGCGTACAAAGGACGAGATTGAAGACCTCTATCCCCAATATCCCATGTGGGCCTGCTTCTCGCCCGATGGAAAATTTGCCATCTACGAGAAGAACTATAATATATGGTATATGTCACGCGAAGATGTAGAGAAATTGCGTCTGTGGGATAAGGACAGCACCGTAGTAGAACATCAGATGACATTCAATGGTCGTCCCAACCGCTGCTACGCCTATCACTCATTAGACGAGAAACACGACAGCACCAAGCGTCACCGCATAAGCGCATTGTGGAGCCCCGATTCGCGCCACTTTGTAGTGACACACAGCGCCGACTCCATGCTTGCCAAAATGTGGGTGATAAACTCGCTCAGCATCCCTCGACCAAAGTTAGAGACCTACCGTTACCAGATGCCGGGCGAAGACTCTCCCGTAATAACAATGGAGCTATTCAATTTTGCCGACAAGACAAGCAAGATGATTGACATTGCACAGTTCAAGCATCAATATGTATCACTCTATCGCAAGCCTCTTACCGCAGCCGAGCATCACGAGCCCATCTACAAGAACCTATGGCTTGGCGACGAGAAGGGTTTCTATTTCGAGCGCCGCAGCCGCGACCTGAAGAAGATTGAGGTGTGCTACGTATCTGTTGATGGCGACAGCGCCGTAAGCCTTTTGCGCGAGCAGATGAACACCAGCATCGAGAGCCGTCAGATAAGGCTTATAAACAACGGCAAGCAGTTCATCCAATGGTCGGAGCGCACAGGTTGGGCAATGCTCTATATGCACAATGCCGACGGAACACTGAAAAATGCAATCACCGAAGGTGCCTACCATGTCGAGGATGTTGTTGCCGTTAACGAAAAAGAGAAGAAAATCTATTTCACCGCCTGCGGATACAACAAAGGCGAAAATCCCTACTATATGCACCTATATAGCATAAACTTCGACGGTAGCGGAATGAAACAGATTGACAGGGGCGATATGAATATCAGCAGCCTCTCATCGGCCGAGAACGGTGAGGCATTTGTGGTTACAGCATCACGCGTCGACACCGCTCCCGTGAACAGTGTATACAGCAAACGCGGCAAGAAGAGCATCGACCTTGCCACAGCCGACCTTAGCCAGCTCTTTGCTGCAGGCTACAAATACCCCGAGCGCTTTACTGTTAAAGCCGCCGACGGCATTACCGACCTGCACGGAGTAATGTACAAGCCTTTTGATTTTGACTCGACAAAGTGCTATCCTCTTATCGAGTATGTATATCCCGGTCCACAGACCGAAGCTGTCAACGAGAGCTGGTCAAGTGGAATGAACCGTGTCGACCGCCTTGCACAGATGGGATTCATTGTGATAACAGTGGGTAACCGCGGCGGACACCCCAACCGCAGCAAGTGGTATCATAATTTCGGTTACGGTAACCTGCGCGACTATGGCCTTGCCGACAAAAAAGTGGCTGCGCAGCAGCTCATAGCACGTCATAGTTTCATCGACGGCGACAAAGTGGGTATTCACGGACACTCGGGCGGTGGTTTTATGTCAACAGCAGCCATCCTCACATACAACGACTTTTTCAAGGTTGCCGTTTCGTGCGCCGGTAATCACGACAACCGCATCTACAACAACTGGTGGAGCGAGAAGCATCACGGCATAAAAGAGAATATTAAGGAGAAAGAGAATATTGCCGAGAACGATACAACATTCTCGTACCACATAAGCACAAACCAGGATCTCGCCCAGCGTCTGAAAGGTCATCTGCTATTGGTGACAGGAGACATGGACAACAATGTGCATCCGGCAAACACCACACGTGTCGTTAATGCACTTATCAAAGCCAAGAAGCGTTTCGAGATGCTATATCTTCCCGGACAACGTCACGGCTTTGGCCACATGGACGAATTCTTCTTCTGGAAGATGGCCGACTTCTTCAGCAAGCACCTGCTTGGAGAGGCCAAAGAGGGAGAGGTTGATATAATTGAAATGAACAACGATTAATATTTACAATAATTAGGGCGACTTAAAAAAGTCGCCCTAATTATTGTAAATTGAAACTACCACTCTATTGGTTCAAAAGGCAAATTCCAAGCCTCGGCAACCTCTTTATATACGACCTTACCATCGACAACATTCAGTCCCTTACGCAACTCCTCATTATCGGCACAAGCCTTTTGCCACCCCTTGTCGGCAAGCTGCAATGCGTATGGCAGCGTAGCATTTGTCAGTGCAAGAGTAGATGTATAAGGCACTGCACCGGGGATATTTGCCACGCAATAGTGCAGAATACCATCGACATAATAGGTTGGTTCCTCGTGTGTAGTAGGATGCGAGGTCTCGAAGCATCCGCCCTGGTCTATTGCAACATCGACAAGCACACTGCCCTTCTCCATAAGCCCCAACATCTCGCGTGTTACGAGTTTAGGAGCCTTAGCTCCGGGAATAAGCACCGAACCCACTACAAGGTCGGCCGTCTTTAGCTCCTCGCGGATATTATACTCGGACGACATAAGTGTCTTTACATTTTTTGGCATTACATCGGTGAGATAGGAGAGACGAGGCAACGATACATCGCATATTGTAACGTCAGCACCCAGTCCAGCAGCCATACGTGCAGCAGCAGTTCCTACTACTCCACCGCCTATGACAAATACACGGGCAGGTTTAACACCCGGAACCCCACCAATGAGCTTACCCTTTCCTCCGCGAGGACGCTCGAGCAGATAGCAACCCTCCTGTGTTGCCATACGACCCGCAACCTCGGACATTGGGATAAGCAATGGCAACGTGCGGTCTTTACGTTCTACCGTCTCGTAGGCACAACAAACGGCACCACTCGCAATCATAGCTTTCGTAAGAGGCTCACTTGAAGCAAAATGGAAATAGGTAAATACCAACTGTCCTTTGCGCACCAAAGGATACTCACACTCTATAGGCTCTTTTACCTTTACAATCATCTCGGCAATGGCATATACCTCCTCTATTGCAGGCAAGATTTTTGCTCCTGCTGCTGTATATGCGGCATCGCTGAAACCGCTGTTATCACCGGCAGAAGCCTGAACGTAGACTGTATGACCGCGTTTGGTCATCTCCTGAACTCCCGAGGGTGTCATACCCACACGATTCTCATTGTTCTTGATTTCTTTTGGTACACCGATAATCATAGCTGTAAGATTTAAAGGTTAACGCAAGTAAAAATATAGTTTTTTTCTTACAAACAAAAAAAGTTATGCACATATTTTACTTATTCAACAAAAAAAGAGGGTTGATGGTTGTTTTTTAGCGGTTTGTTACTACCTTTACAACTAAAGATTACAAGACAAGAACTATGAACAGAATATTCTCTCTTTTATTTGCAGCTACACTGTTAGCAACAGGAACATCGGCACAGACAAAATGGCACAATCCACAAGAAGTGACTTTCAACGTAGTTCAGAATCAGTCACTACCCGACGAAGCACGAGAAGGCTTCTACCACCGTCTGCCGGCATCACAACAGGGGAAAGTACGAGGTGGTGTATGGGCAAACTCGAAACATGCAGCAGGCGAGTGTATACGTTTTTTCAGCAATGCAAGTAACATTATTGTGCGCTACAAAGTAAAAGGTCGTCACGCAATGCCACACATGCCTGCTACGGGAGTATCGGGAATCGACCTATATACAAACGACAAAGATGGTAACGAAATATGGCTTGCCGGACAATATTCCTTTAGAGATACAATAACCTATACATTCAAAGGAATAGAGTACGAAGGAGACAAACGCGAACACCGTTACACACTCTTCCTGCCATTGTACAACGAAGTTGAATGGCTCACAATCGGCACAGACGAAAAAGCATCGTTCCGTTTCGAGCCACTCAGTGCCGAACTCCCCATTGTAGCATACGGAACATCCATCTGTCACGGAGCATGTGCATCGCGCCCCGGAATGGCGTGGACCAACATTCTGCAACGACGTATGGGACGTAACGTCGTGAATTTAGGATTCTCGGGCAGCGCAATGTTAGAGTCGTCTGTTATTGACATACTCGCCGAGATTGATGCAAAAGCATATATAATTGACGCTATGCCCAATGCCTACACAATGCCGGTCGATATTCTTCCCGACACAATAGTAAAAGCTGTAAAGCGTCTGCGTGCAGCACGTCCACACACACCAATAATCCTTGCCGACCATTTGGGCTATCCCAACTCAAAAGCGATAAAAAGCCGCCGCGAGAATGAGCGACACGCACTGAATATGCTCACACAAGCATTTGAGCGCCTGCAAAACGAAGGAGTAGAGAATATACACTATCTGACATACAACGATATAGCATTGCCGCAGGATGCCACCGTAGAGGCTATCCACGCATCAGACTACGGTATGGTTGCATACGCCGATGCATACGAGAAGCTATTGCGTAAGATTTTAGGCGAGGAGAAAGGAGAGCACCGTAGCATAATTCCCACAACACAGTTCCGCGACGGACATTATAATTGGTACAATCGCCATCGCGATATTATAGAAAAGAATAAAGGAGAGCATTTCAACCGCATCATTATTGGAAACTCCATAATTCATTATTGGGGAGGAGTAGAAGGTAATCTGCAGCGCGGCAGCGACAGTTGGGCCACCCTCAACGGCAAAACGCTGAATTTAGGCTGCGGATGGGACAGAACCGAAAATGTACTGTGGCGCATACAACACGACGAACTCGACAACGTCACAGCCGACAAGATTATCCTGAAGATTGGAACAAACAATATTCAAAAAAGCGGTGGCGACAGCGACGAGCAGATTACAGCAGCTATAGAGAAGATTATCGAGACAATTGCCGCACGTCGTCCCGAGGCCGAGATTATTGTAATGGGAGTACTTCCCCGCCGCGACTTAGAAAAGCGCGTAAAGGGACTCAACAAAGAGATTTCACGTATGGCAAAGAAAAACAAGGTAAAATACCTCGACCCGGGCAAGGAACTTCTTGGCAAAGGCGGCAAGATTGACGAGTCGCTCTTCGGTGACGGACTCCACCCCAATGCCGAAGGTTACCGCCGCATTGCACAATATTTCTATTAATACAAAGGCTCTCGGATTCATCCGAGAGCCTTTGTATTAATCAGCCGAGAATTTACGTTCATCACCCCAACACTCATGCATCCACTTTTTAATCTTCGCCTCGGACGCATTCTCTTGAGGAATCCAGAAACTGAACGATGTACCCTCATCGGGCAGAAACTGTTGACGCACAAAATTACCCTTATAATCGTGTGCATATTTATATCCGTCGGAATAGCCCAGGTCCTTCATTAGTTTAGTGGGAGCATTCCTCAGATGCAACGGTACAGGCAGATTACCCGTAGCACGCACCGTCTCAAGAGCACTGTTTATACCCATATATGCCGAATTACTTTTGGGCGATGTTGCAAGGTAGACAGTAGCCTGCGCAAGCGGAATACGTCCTTCGGGCCATCCGATTTTCACTACTGCATCAAAAGCAGCATTTGCCAACAGCAAAGCGTTTGGATTGGCAAGACCCACATCCTCGGATGCCGATATTATAAGGCGACGGGCTATGAAAGCAGGGTCCTCGCCACCCTCAATCATTCGTGCCAGCCAATAGAGTGCAGCATCGGGGTCGCTACCGCGAATAGATTTTATAAATGCTGAGATTATATCATAGTGCATCTCGCCATCCTTGTCGTAAGACGCAGGATTCTGTTGCAGACGCTCAACGACCTTATCATCGGTAATCTTTACAGGCGAATCGGGGTCGGCCTCGACCACAAGTTCAAGGATATTCAACAGTTTACGCGCGTCTCCACCACTGTAACGCAACATTGCATCGGTTTCAAGCAGTTCCACCCCCCGTTTTTGCAACAGCTCGTCAGTTTCCACTGCGTGGTGCAACAAAGATAGCAAATCCTCTTTCTCCAAAGATTTAAGCACGTAGAGCTGACAACGCGACAGAAGTGGACGAATGACCTCGAACGAAGGATTTTCGGTTGTCGCACCGATAAGTGTAACAATACCGGTCTCCACTGCGCTAAGAAGCGAATCCTGCTGCGACTTATTGAAACGGTGAATCTCATCTATGAAAAGTATAGCACCCCCATTTGAGAATAGTGGCGAAGACTTTGCCTTCTCAATAACCTCGCGAACCTCTTTTACACCCGACGAGACAGCATTAAGCGTATAGAACGGACGGTTCAATTTATTAGCAATAATCTTGGCAATAGTAGTTTTTCCTGTGCCGGGAGGTCCCCACAGGATAAACGAGAGTATTCTGCCCGAGTCAATCATTCGGCGCAATACAGCCCCCTCACCAACAAGATGTTTCTGCCCCACAAAGCCATCGAAATCATTGGGACGCAAACGTTCGGCTAATGGTCGTGCCATAAAAACATTTATCAAGGTAACACAAGCCCTCTGCCCCATAAAGAGCAGAGAGCCTTTCTTTTTTTTGCAAATATATGATAAACGAGCGAAATAATATCAAGCAGGCTTGTATATTTCAAAGCGAGTGAAGAATATATTCGAGGTTTACCTCAAATAAAACAACTAACGAGCGAAATAATATCAAGCAGGCTTGTATATTATTAACTCAATCCGATAATCTCGCCATTCACATAATCTATGCGGTTGGCCTGCGGCTCTTTAGGCAGTCCCGGCATACGCATGATATTACCTGCAATAGCCACAATCATCTCGGAACCTGCATTAAGCACCACATCACGAATGTTAAGGTCGAATCCGCTGACAGCACCATACTGCTTATCGTCGCCCGAGAACGAGAACTGCGTCTTTGCGATGCATACGGGGAACTGCGACATACCATGTTTCTCGGCAAGTTTTATGCGGTCGAGCGCAGCCTTAGCGAATGATACACTACCAGCTCCATAGATATTCTTTGCAACCTTCTCTATCTTTGTGCGGATGCTGTCGCCATCATCGTATGTAAACTTAAGCGGTTTCTGAGAAGGATTCTTCTCTATTGTCTCTACCACAATGTTTGCCATCTCAACAGCACCCTCACCACCCTGTGCAAAGGCATTATTTATTACAAACGGCAATCCGAGTGTCTGCTCGCAGTGCTCACGCAGAAGCGCCATCTCTTCATCAGTGTCAGTAGCAAAGCGATTAAACACCACAATAACTGATTGTCCGAAAGAACGCAGATTGGCCACGTGACGGTCAAGGTTGGCAAGACCGTTTCGCAGACCATCCATATCAGGTTCTTTAATTTTATCAAGAGCAACGCCACCATGCATTTTCAATCCTTGCGCTGTTGCTACAATAACAGTCGCATCGGGTTGCAAGCCACTCTTACGACACAAAATATTATAGAACTTCTCGGCTCCAAGGTCGGCACCGAAACCAGCCTCGGTTATAGTGTATTCACTATGAGCAAGCGCCATCTTTGTAGCAAGTTGCGAGTTACATCCGTGAGCGATATTTGCAAATGGGCCACCGTGTACAATAGCAGGAGTATTCTCGGTTGTCTGCACAAGATTAGGCTGAATGGCATCTTTTAGCAGCACCACAATAGAACCTGCCGCGCCGATGTCTTTCACAGTGAAAGGCTTGCCATCATAGGTGTAACCAAGCAGGATATTCTCGATTCGACGACGTAGGTCGGCCTCATCCGAAGCAAGGCACAGAATAGCCATCAGCTCAGATGCAGGAGTGATATCGAATCCGGCCTGCTGGGTAAGTCCGTTTGTCGAAGGACCGAGTCCGGTGACAATAGAGCGCAGAGAACGGTCGTTGACATCGAGTACACGCCTCCATAGAATCTCTTTAAGACCGAATCCATCCTTGGCATGCTGATAGAGATAGTTATCGAGAAGCGCCGAAATCATATTATGAGCCGATGTTATTGCGTGAAAATCACCTGTAAAATGAAGGTTAATCTTCTCCATCGGCAGTACCTGAGCATATCCGCCACCGGCTGCTCCACCCTTCATGCCGAAGCAAGGTCCCAACGAAGGCTCGCGCAAAGCCACTACTGCACGTTTGCCTATTTTGTTGAGTCCAAGCGCCAATCCGATAGAGACAGTAGTCTTTCCTATACCTGCTTTTGTAGCCGTAATAGCTGTGACAAGAATCAGTTTACCCTTTTGCTCTCCAATGAGATGCAGAGGCAATTTAGCTATATATTTGCCATAATGTTCCAACTCATCGGCTGGAATACCAATCTTTGCAGCCACATTCTCTATTCGTTCGAGTTTTGTTTCTTGAGCAATTTCAATGTCGGTTTTCATATTGTCTGGTTTTAGAGTTTACACTAATGGCGAAAATAACAATTTTATATCGAGGAGCAAAAGAAAACCACGCTTTTTGATAAACATAAGTTTTTTTTATATTTTTTTATCTCATTTTAAAGAATCATCCTCTTTATATCATATTTTTTACTTATAATTGTCGTTTGTAAACTCATTTATATTCTTGTCAATAATTAAAATTCAAATAACACAATCTATGAAAAAAATCTTACTTTTATGTGCAAGTCTTGTTGCTGCTATTGCAGTGAGTGCACAACAAACTCCGCGTTGGTTAAGAAACAGTGCAATTTCACCCGATGGGAATAGTATTGCGTTTACCTATATGGGTGATATTTTCACCGTTGATGCAATCGGTGGCAATGCCCGTCAGATAACCTCAAATGAGGCATACGACACACAGCCTGTATGGTCGCCCGACAGCAAGCAGATTGCATTTGCATCGACACGTAAGGGCAGCATGGACGTTTATATCGTTTCCAAAGATGGCGGTGTACCCAAGCGCCTCACCACACACTCTACAAGTGAAAAGCCTATTGCGTTTTTAAGCGACAAAGAGGTTCTGTATGTTGCAACGATGATGCCCGAGAGTGAATATGGCGAGTTCCCCAACACCGGCCAGATTTACAAAGTGAGTACCGAGGGCGGCCGCCCCGAACTTTTCTCTTCGGAATATATGGAATCGTTGGATATAAATGCAAAAGGAGAGATAATCTATCACGACAAGAAAGGTTATGAGGACCAATGGCGCAAGCACCACCGTTCATCTATCACACGCGATATATGGAAGACAACAGTGGATGGACCTCGCAAATATACCAAACTGAGCACTTTTAACGGCGAGGACAGAAATCCAGTTTGGGCAACCGACGGCAACAGTTATTACTATCTTAGCGAACAGAACGGTTCGTTCAACGTATACCACGCCACTCTCGACGGAAGCAACAAACAGGTAACAAAGCACAGCAAGCATCCTGTACGCTTTCTCACCTCAGCCGACAACGGCACATTGTGCTACACTTTCGACGGCGACATCTACACAATCGTTCCCGGCAAGAGTTCCAAGAAAGTAAGTATCAGCCTCACAGCCGATATTGCACCCACAGAGCGCCGTATCACAAACCTGACAAGCGGTGCACGCGACATTGCTGTATCGAAGAACGAAAAAGAGATTGCATTCATAGCACGTGGCGATGTATTCGTTACAATGGTAGAACACAACACCACACGACGTATCACCGATACCCCCGAGCAGGAGCGCAATGTCGACATCAGCCCCGATGGACGTACAATCATCTACTCGGCCGAGCGTAACGGAGTATGGGGAATCTACCAGACAACCATAGTACGCGAGGAGGATAAATACTTCACCCACGCAGCCGAGCTTAAAGAAGAGCCACTTGTTGTAAGTAACAAGACCTCTTTCCAGCCCAGCTTCTCGCCCGATGGTAAGGAGGTAGCTTTCCTTGAAGACCGCACCACCCTGCGTGTAATAAACCTCAAGAGCAAGAATGTACGCACCGTACTCGACGGCAAGTTCAACTATTCATACAGCGACGGCGATGTAAGTTACTCTTGGTCGCCCGACAGCAAATGGTTCCTCACAAGCTACATTGGCATAGGAGGATGGAATAATATCGATGTTGCCCTTGTAAAAGCCGACGGTAAAGGCGAAATTCATAACCTCACCGAGAGTGGCTACAGCGACAACAATGCCCGTTGGGCACTCGATGGCAAGGCAATGATATGGTCGTCCGACCGTGCAGGATACCGTAGCCACGGCAGTTGGGGAGCACACAGCGACGAATATATAATGTTCTTCGATGCCGAAGCCTACGACAAGTTCCGTATGAATAAAGAGGAGCTTGCACTTTACGAGGAGGCCGAAAAGGCACGAAAAGAGAAAGAGGAAAAGGCAAAGAAAGAGGCCGAGGAGAAGAAAGAGAAGAAAAAGAAAAAAGATGACAAGAAAGATGACAAAAAAGAGGACAAAAAAGACGATAAAGAGAAGAAAGATGATGTAAAGCCTCTTGAATTCGACCTTGAGAACCGACACGACCGCATCGTACGCCTTACTACACACTCATCGGCTATGGGAGATGCTTATCTCACAAAAAGCGGTGATAAGCTCTATTATATCACACGTTTCGAAGGCGGTGGAGACCTTTGGGAACGCAACCTTCGCGAGAACAGCGACAAGATTGTCGCAAAGGGATTCGGATATGCCCGACTGATACCCAACAGCGACCACACCAAACTATATGCAGGCGGTGGAGGCATCAAGAGTTTCACCATAGGCGGTAACAGCATAAAACATGTATCATTCAGTGCCGAATTCATCCATAAGCCCGTCCAAGAGCGCAAATACATCTTCGACCATGTTTGGAGACAGGTAAAAGACAAATTCTACGACGTTAATCTGCACGGTGTCGATTGGGAATACTATGGCAAGGAGTACGAGAAGTTCCTACCCCACATAAACAGCAATATAGATTTTGCCGAGCTTCTGAGCGAGCTTTTAGGCGAGCTTAACGCTTCACACACAGGTGCTCGCAGCGGCATTGGCAGCAGCTATCAGACAGCCGAGCTTGGCGTATTCTATGACAACAGCTACAAAGGCGATGGACTGAAGATTAAAGAGATTATAAAGAAAAGCCCCATTGCTACAGCAAAGTCGAAAATAACAAACGGTTGCATCATCGAAAAAATAAACGGAACAACAATAGAAAAAGGCAAAGACTATTATCCGTTACTCGAGAACAAGGCAGGAAAGAATATTCTGCTCACAGTCTACAACCCTAAGAGCAAGGAACGTTTCGAGGAGTGGGTAAAACCCATCACAGCAGGTCAGCAGAACACACTGCTCTACAAACGTTGGGTAGAGCGCAAACGTGCCCTTGTCGACTCGTTATCGGGTGGCAGAATAGGTTACATCCACATTAAAGGAATGGATAGTGAGAGTTTCCGCAACACCTACTCCGAGCTTCTTGGACGCTACCGTAACCACGACGCAATATTAATAGACACACGTCACAACGGCGGCGGATGGTTGCACGAGGACCTTGCAATACTGCTATCGGGCAAGGAGTATCAGCGCTTTACCCCTCGCGGACAGTACGTAGGCAGCGACCCCTTTGCACAGTGGTGTAAGCCTTCGGCAGTACTTGTATGCGAAGACAACTACTCTAACGCCCACGGCTTCCCCAACGTGTATAAGACATTAGGCATAGGAAAACTTATCGGTGCCCCCGTACCGGGAACAATGACAGCCGTCTGGTGGGAGACACAGATTGACCCCTCGATTGTATTCGGTGTTCCACAAACTACAGTAACCGACATTAACGGCAAGCCACTCGAGAACCAGCAGTTGCAGCCCGACATTGAGGTTTATAACACCCCCGAAGAGCGTCTTATAGGTAAAGACGCACAAATCGAGGCCGGTGTAAAGCATCTGCTTCAAGAGGTTAAGAAGAGCAAAAAATAATAGAGAAAGTTTATGAAAAAGATATATTTATTCATATTGACGCTTTTGTGCGCTGTTCAACTTAGCGCACAAGAGTTTCCAACCATCAGCACCGAAAGTAATGAGGTATGGTATCTTATACAATTCATGAACGGTGGCGAGACATTCGCAGCCGATACCGACAAAGCGCAAATAGCCACAGCAACAGCAACGGCAAGCGATGCGCAGCAGTGGAAGATAACAGGTAATGCCACCGATGGTTACAGTTTCACCAACAAGAAAGGATATACACTGTACGTACCGTCGGCAGCTAAAAATCAGATGGTATCGGCGGCAGCAGCCCCAAGCGGAGTGAGCAAGTTCCAAATAAATAAAACCGGGAACAGCAGCTACGCCGGCGGATACGAGATACAGCCAATAGGCAATACAAGCGTGTCGATGAATCTGTGGGGCGGTCCCGGAGCAAACAGAGGCATAGGACTTTGGGACAAGAACGACCCCAACAACCCTGTATCATTCACATCGGTAAAAGTTGCACTCCAAGAGGCAAAGATAAGCATAATACCCTACCCCAAAGAGCTAACGTTTACAAACGAAGAGGCGAGAATGCCCGTTTCATCGCTAACAGCTATTGCCTGCCCCGATGAACCAACAAGAAAATTGGCAAACGAGTTTGCAACAATGTTAGAGAAAGCATCGGGTATTAAACTTACGCTAAAAGAGAGCAACAGCGAATGTAACGAGGGAGAAATATGGTTATCAAAAGACGAATCCCTTACCGACGAAGCCTACACACTCGAAGTTACCCCCAAAGGCATCAAAATTAAAGCCTCGGGCGAAGCAGGCTTCCTATATGCTTTTCAGACATTGAAGCAACTGCTTCCACGCAGCATATTCGGACATAACGAGAATGAGCCTGATTGGAGTCTGCCATACGTAAATATTGCAGATGCGCCACAATACGAGCATCGCGGATTCATGATGGACGTTGCCCGCCACTTCTTCGACAAAGATGAGGTAAAGAAAGTTCTCGACATTATGGCACTCTACAAGATGAACCGCCTGCATTGGCATCTTACCGACGACCAAGGATGGCGTATCGAGATTCCCGAATATCCTCTGCTTACCGAAATTGGTGCAGTGCGTTCGGGTTCATTCACAAACCCCGGCGAAGGGACAAAATTCTTTGATGACACCGAGTATGGCCGCGGAATGTGGTTCTCACAAGACGATTTGCGCGAGATTGTTGCATACGCAGCCGAACGCAACATCGAAATACTTCCCGAGATAGACCTTCCCGGACACATGGTAGCAGCAGTAACCGCCTACCCCGAATTCAGTTGCGACCCCACAAAAAGCTACTCGGTGCGCCTCGACAGTGGAATATCGGAGGATGTACTGAATATTGGCAAGGACGAGGTTATCGACTTCCTCAAATGCGTGCTTGACAATGTTGCAGCAATATTCCCCTACCCCTACATTCACATTGGTGGCGACGAATGCCCCACTACACAGTGGCAGACAAATGAAGATTGTCTGCGCCGTGTGCGCGAAGAGGGATTAAGCGGAGTCAATCAGCTACAGTCGTGGTTGGTCGAGGAGCTTGGAACTTATCTTAAAGAGAAGCACGGCAAGGATATTGTCGTCTGGGACGAGCTTCTGTCACATTGGAGCAGCAACAACAAAGTCAAGCCCGTCATAATGGCATGGAACAGCATAGGCAAAAGTGCCGATGCTGCCAACAAAGGCTTCAAGAGCATTCTTACACCATATTCGCACGTCTATCTCGACTTTATGCAGGTAGCAGCCAACAAGACAATAATCGACGAACCTTACTATGGCGGTTGGAGCGACACACACATTAACACCATCGAAGAGGTATATGCTTTAAATCCCGTATCTTCACTTGGTGGACGCGAAGAATACTGTATGGGCGTACAGGGCAACCTATGGGCCGAGACACTAAACGATGCTGTGGAGCTTGAGTATCAGCTTCTGCCCCGTATGTTGGCACTTGCCGAGACCGGATGGTTGCCTGCCGCAAAGAAAAACTGGAGTTCTTTCTACAAACGTCTGCAGACACACGACGAGATTCTGGATGCTCTTGGCTATACATACGCCAAGCACTATATCGAGCAGGCCGAACTGAGCGACGAGGAGCAAACGATGCTCGAAGCCTTGAACATTCTTAAAGCAAGCGTCAGAGGTGCTGTAGGTTACCCCGCAGCCGAGCTTCACGATGCCCTTGCTACAGCCATCGAAAGTGGCGATGCAGCGACAATATCAGCAGCAGTCGGTGCATACAAGAAAGGCGAGATTACACAGCCACAGCCTGGAAAAACCTATCAGATAGTATCGGCATCCACCTACTACAAGAAGCAGTTTGCCGGCTCCACTATGTATGTCAGCAATAATGGAGTGCGTTTCCACTACACACCACAGGTTGAACCCGAGGAACTGTGGCAGTTCGAGCCACAGGAGAGTGGCTATCTGTTAAAGAACCTGTGTAACGGTCTGCTGCTTAATATGCCCACATACAACGCAGCTGTAAAGATGAGTGAGACAGGCACAGCAATACGTGTCGACAAAGCCACCATAGCCACACGCAACTACACCTTTATCCCCGGAGTAGTTACAATATCGGCTGTGACTGGATACAAACCACAGGCAACAGGCAGCATCAAGCGTCTGCATGCCGAGTTATCGGGAAATGTGAACGCATATAATAATCCGGCACTCTGCTATCCCGGTACTTGGTACATTGTAGAGGTTAGCGACTTTACCGCACAATTACAAGGACTATGCAGCAAATGTGAACGTATCATAGAGAAAGCTGCACCCGGAAAGATAGGCGAGCCCACTGCTGAAGCTATCAATTTTCTGTACAACATGCTGGTTACACCGGCAAAGAGTGTATTGGAACAGGGTAACGTATCGGAAGAGACATATAACATTTACGTTGCGCTTTACAACCAATTCCTAATGATGCCTCGCACCAATATAATTGATGCTCTGCGTGAGGATGTCTACTACTACATTCGCAACGCCTATTTCACAAATTACTATGCCGTTTGCAGCAGCAGTGGTCGTGTAGAACCCAAGACAAAGGGTAACGGCAACAATTACCTGTGGTCGCTGAGAAAAAACAACGATGGTACCGTAAGCATTTACAGCAAACTCAATGGCAAGAGTGCATATATTGCAAACGATGCAGCCGACCAAACAGTGCGTGTAGGCAAAGAGTACTCGTGGAAACTCGAACAAATGACAGTGGATACAGGAGATACCGGAATCTGCATCATCGGTAATAAAGGGGCCACAAGCTGGTACATCAACCCCGATGCATGGAACTACGTTCTTACAAAGCCCTTCTGGGGAGCAAGTATCTGGAGTTTCGAAAAGTCGGAAATCGAGGTTGAAACAAGCATCGAGATTATCAAAGAGAGCAACAACTGCGACAATAGGATATATGACCTTCAGGGACGCAGTGTCAAGAATCCCACACAAGGCATATATATAATAAATGGCAAAAAGGTTATGATAAGAAGATAATCAGCCCCTAAACAGCAAAAATCGGGAAGCAACGTCTAAAGATGCTTCCCGATTTTTTGGTATATAAAAATTTATTAAATAATTTTGTCCACGATGTTATCCATACTTATTCCGACAAAAGATTACAATTGCCGCACGTTGGTCGAGAGTTTACACCGACAGGCAGATGCAACAGGCATCGAATACGAAATAATCGTAGGCGAGGATGGCTCATCACCCAACGGTCAGTCTCTTAATGCTCCGCTTGCACAGCTGCCCCACTGCCGCATAGTTATAGAGCAGAATAATGTAGGACGTGCACGCATACGAAACATTCTGGCACAGGCGGCACGTGGTTTAAACATTCTTTTTATAGATAGCGATGCCGTTGCCGAACACAACGACATTATACAACTATACACACAAGCTCTTAAAGAGAACGTTGTAGTATGTGGCGGTCTCTATCACTCGGAGACACCTTTAACGAACAGTTGTACACTGCGTCACCGTTACGAACGTGCAGCCGACAAGCGACGCAGTGCCAAAGAGCGTAACAAAGCGCCCTACGACCGATTCACTACATTCTGCTTTGCCATTCGCCGCGAATTGTTCCTCGACATAAAGTTCGACGAGAGCATAAGAAACTATGGATACGAGGATACACTTTTCGGATACGAACTTCGTAAGAAAGGGGTACAGATAAAGCATATCGATGCCCCTCTCCTGCACATTGGATTAGAGAGCAACAGAGTATATCTTGCAAAAATTGAAGAATCGCTGCACACCCTCTTACAGTTGCAAGATAAAATAGCCCCAACAACCCTCCTGCGTTGTTACACACGCCTGAAGAGCATGCATCTCACAGGAGCTGTTCTTTTAGCGTGGAGAGTTCTGCGACCACTTTTGCGTGCCAATCTTCTGAGCAAATATCCCTCACTGACTCTTCTGAATTTCTACAAGATTGGTTACTACTGTTCTATAAGCCGAAAGTAAAAGAGATTTTACTTCTTATTGGAATCTTTCTCAACCTATAAAAAACAATTTAAGAGATTTATTGTTTTTTTCGTCAAAAATTCACTATTTTTGTCGATTCTTGGCCATACGTCATAAATTACAGATTAAAAAATAAGAAACATCATATAATGAGCGAAATTAACGAAACCGAAAAGAGCGAGAAAAAAAGCCTCAGTTTCATTGAGCAGATAATAGTAAATGACCTCGAGGATGGTAAGAACGGCGGACGAATTCAGACACGTTTCCCACCCGAGCCAAACGGTTATCTTCATATTGGGCACGCAAAGGCTATACATATAGACTTTGGAATGGCACAGAAATACAACGGAATATGCAACCTGCGCTTCGACGACACTAATCCCAGCAAAGAGGAGACAGAATATGTCGAGTCTATTATGGAGGATATAAAATGGTTGGGATTCGATTGGGCAAATGTATATTATGCATCGGATTATTTCCAGCAGTTGTGGGACTTTGCCGTACGCCTTATCAAAGAGGGCAAGGCATATATCGACGAGCAGACATCTGAGCAGATAGCACAGCAGAAAGGTACTCCTACACAGGCAGGAACCGAAAGCCCTTACCGTAACCGTCCCATCGAAGAGAGTCTCGAGCTTTTCTACAAAATGAACAGCGGCGAGATTCCCGAAGGAGCAATGGTACTTCGTGCCAAGATTGATATGGCACACTCGAATATGCATTTCCGCGACCCAATCATCTACCGTGTGGTAATGCATCCGCACCATCGCACAGGTAGTACCTGGAAGGCTTATCCTATGTACGACTTTGCACACGGTCAGAGCGACTTTTTCGAGGGCGTAACACACTCTCTGTGTACTCTCGAGTTTGTCCCCCACCGCCCATTGTACGACCTCTTTGTCGATTGGGTAAAAGATGGCAAAGAGCTTGACGACAATCGTCCCCGTCAGTACGAGTTCAACAAACTGAATCTCAGCTATACTCTTATGAGCAAGCGCAACCTGCTTACTCTTGTAAAAGAGAAGCTGGTTAACGGTTGGGACGACCCCCGTATGCCGACACTATGCGGTATACGTCGTCGTGGCTACTCGCCCGAGTCTATTGCAAAATTCATCGACAAGATAGGCTATACAAAATACGATGCACTGAACGACATCTCACTTCTTGAGTCGGCAGTACGCGAAGACCTCAACAGCCGTGCCACACGTGTATCAGCAGTAATAAACCCTGTGAAATTGGTTATCACAAACTATCCCGAAGATAAGGTAGAGACATTGCAGGCCATAAACAACCCCGAAGACCCAGAAAGTGGCACACACAGTATCGAGTTCAGCCGCGAATTATGGATAGAGCGCGACGACTTCATGGAGGATGCACCCAAGAACTTCTACCGTCTGACACCCGGTCGCGAAGTACGTCTCAAGAATGCATATATTGTACTATGCACAGGTTGCAACAAGGATGCCGATGGCAATATTACCGAAATTCAGTGCGAATATATCCCCGAGACCAAGACCGGTGAAAAAGAGGCCAACCGCAAGGTAAAGAGCACAATACATTGGGTAAGTTGCGCACACTGCGTGCAGGCCGAGGTTCGTCTATACGACCGTCTGTGGAAAGTTGAGAATCCGCGCGACGAGCTTGCCGCTGTACGCGAGGCAAAGCAGTGCGATGCATTAACAGGAATGAAGGAGATAATAAACCCCGACTCACTTCAGGTACTAACCAACTGCTACGTCGAGCAGTTTGCAGCCGACCTGAAGCCACTCGATTATTTGCAATTCCAACGCATCGGATATTTCAATGTAGACCCCGACAGCCGTCCCGGACACCCTGTATTCAACCGCACAGTATCGCTTAAAGATACCTGGAGCAAGGTAAAAGGTAAATAATTTTGGCAATTATATACAAAATTACACAATATATAAAGAATCATCCCGAATTAAAAGATTGTCATCTCGAACGTATGTGAGAGATCTAATTAATTCTTTATATAGATTTCTTCTCCCATATATGGTCGTCGAAATGACAACATTGTGTAAATTGCCATATAATTAACTAATTTTCTAGAGGGTGTGTCAAAAAAAAAGACATACCCTCTTTATTAACATAACCCTCCATGAACAACGATAAAGAATACTTCGACACACAGGAGTTCCGCGACCTGTTAAGGAGATACGAGCAGATGAGACGAGAAAACAACAGCTTGTATTTCGAAACCGACCAATTGGCCGACATTCTATCGTACTACCTCTTTCACGAAAAAGCACAAGAGGTCGAGGAGGTGTACACATTTGCCAAACGCCTTCACCCCGACAGTCCCGAGATAACCAAGATGGAAGTACGTATGTTACTCTCATACGGACGACCCGAAGCAGCACTGCCGCTACTCGACAAACTTAAATATGCCGAAGATGAAGAGACATTGCTATTGAAAGCCGAAGCACATTTTGCAATAAAAGATTACAAGACAGCACGCAGCATCGCACACAAGTTACTGCGCAGTAGCACAATCACCGATGAAGTCTCGTATGAAGCATTGGAGATTCTGCTCGATTGCGGCTTTGCACAGGAGGTATTATCGGCAGCCGACGAAGGTTTGTATCGCCACCCCGACAGCCGTAATCTATTAGAGGTAAAAGCCGAAAGCCTCATAGAGTTGCAACGTACCGACGAAGCTATAGAGATATACAACCGACTACTGGACGACACCCCCTACTCTACATTCTATTGGGAACAGTTGGGACATATCTATTTTATGATAAGACGGTTCGGCAAGGCATTGGAGTGTTTCGAGTATGAGACAACCATTGACGAGAGCATCGAATATGCAAAAATGATGCAGGCCTACTGCTACCACCATCTGCAAGACTACAAACGTTCAAAAGAACTATTCTCATCATTAGGAGAGAAATATCCTAAAAGCATTATCCCCGATTTCTACAGCGCCCTTGCCACAGCATACAGCGGAGAGACCAAAGCTGCAATAGAGGAATTTCTGAGAGTAGCTTCAAAAGCAGCAGAAAAAAATGGAGAAGAAAGCATAGAGGTTATGCTTGCACTTATCAATGTGGCCCTACTGTTCAACAGCACAAACAATTACGACCAGGCAATACTGTATACCAAGAAGGCATTACTATGTAAGCCATCGTGTGACAGCCTAAAACAGATAATGGCCAACAGAACACAGTTCTACGAGCTTCGCGACAAGGAGAACATGACATTTCCCGACATTAACGCAACCGAGACAAAAGAGTGGCACGACTATGAGATAATATTCGAACTCGCACGACAGTTGCACAAGCAGGAAGCATATCCCATTGCCCTTTACGCACTACACGCCGCACGTTCAACCACCCCTGATACAGCCGACATTGATGCCTATATTGCACATATACGATACACTCTAAACATCGAGAAAGATGATACAAGAGAGATTATAGCCTCGGCACTTCAAGGGAAAAGTGAACAACTTTTCAGACTATTCAACCTACCATATTCTGCCGATATTACTACCGACGAATTCATCATCCTAATAAGTAAACAAGATTAGAAGCAGTTTTACAATATATATGCCCCGGCTGTTCATTGCAGACAGCCGGGGCATATGTATTGTATTTTTAAAGCAACTATCAATGTTTGTCCGAGAAATCTTTAATTCTTCCCTCCTCGTCCATACGACAGATGAGTAGTTCGCCATCCTGTTCTGCCACAATACAATCGTTCATTCCTATTATAACCACACGTTTCTCCTGCATAGTGTGTACAATGCAATTATGCGACTCGCATAGTTCTACATTCTTAGAAATCACGACATTACTGTTAAGGTCGTGCGGCAAACGCTCATAAAGTGAACCCCAAGTACCAAGGTCACTCCAACCAAAACTCGCAGGGAACACAAAAATCTCCTCGGCACGTTCAAGAATCGCATAATCGACCGAAATGTTTCTGCAATCGGGAAATTTCTCATTTATAGTCTCCTGCTCCTTATCGGTAAAAAACACAGGCATCATCGACTCGAAAACAGATGCAATAGGCGACTGATAGACACGAAATGCGTTCACGATAGTCTGCACACTCCAGATAAAGATTCCCGAGTTCCAATAGAAATTATTCTTCGATATATATTGTTTAGCTGTATCAAGGTCGGGTTTCTCCTTAAAGGAGTCGACACGAAACACCTCTTTATTCGAGAGAGTTGATGTTCCAAGAACCGCTTCGATATATCCATAACCTGTCTCGGGGCGTGTAGGCTTCATACCTAAGGTCATTATTGCATCCGACTCTGAAGCGAACTTCAATGACGACTTAATCACCCTCTGGAACTCGGCAACATCCGAGACAAAATGGTCGCTTGGCGTAACAACCATATTTGCTTTCGGGTCTTTCTTCTTTATTTTCCATGCTGCGTATGCTATACAAGGTGCTGTATTGCGACGGCATGGTTCGAGCAAGATATTATCTTCGGGAATCATTGGCAACTGCTCTTTTACGATGTCGGCATAATTTACCGAAGTAACCACCCATACATTCTCAATTGGACAGATATCACCAAAACGCTCAACCGTCAACTGAAGCAAGGTCTTTCCGCAACCCAAAACATCAATAAACTGTTTGGGGCGTTCGGCTGTGCTGATTGGCCAAAAGCGGCTTCCTATACCACCGGCCATTATAACAATATGATTAGAGTTACTCATAACTATATTATTTTTTTGTTTGGTGCAACTCGCGCAACAGCACAAGTATGCATAGAATACAAATGTACAGCAAAAATGCCGAATAAAAAAAACTTTTTCCATCTATTTTCTTGTAACTCAAAGAAAAATGAGCAACATAGGAATCATTTCATATAAATAGTAATATTTTTCGAGTAATAATAAATTTAAATAAAAAAATTTATCTACTTTTGCATTCATGGACTCAGAAATAGCAACAGAGCAGAGCAATGAGTGGTTTGTACTGCGCGTAACATATCAACGTGAATTGTTAGCAAAAGAACAATTCGACACATTGGGAATCCCCTGCTTTGTACCTATGAAAACAGTTCGTAAACCCGATAAAAACGGGAAATACGTAAAAAAAAGAGTATCTGCTTTACATAATTACATTTTTGTAAATAGCAACAGAAAGTGTATTGACAACATAAAACTTACGAAAATCCCATGGCTACGCTATATTATAAGCAAGAATGGTGATAATCCGAAACAAGTTTTAACCGTTCCACGAAAGCAGATGCTTGATTTTATTGCAGTGGCAGGTAGTGACGATGAACGAATAGAGTACATCAGTGAAGAGCAGATGCACCTGGCAAAAGGTGATCGTGTACGCATCCTCAGCGGACCGTTTGAAGGAGTTGAAGGAATTTTTATGAAAATAAACAATAAAAGGGGGCGTAGCGTCGTTGTAAAGATAGAGGGTATTACTGCTGTTGCTACAACTTCAATACCAGCCATTTTGGTTGAAAAGATTGATTATTAAGAGAGTCAATATTAACAATAACAAAAAACAGTTTAACGAATGTCTATTTCATTATTATACCATCTTATTATTCCTTTTCTTGTGGCATTTATAGCAACATTATGGATTCATCCTAAAGTATTAAAGATTGCCATAATGAAAAACCTTGTAGACAACCCCGATGCGCGTAAGCTACAGCGTCGTCCAACCCCTGTAATGGGAGGATTGGCTGTCTTTTTTGGTCTGTTGCTTGGTATGTGCAGCTCACAACTAATAGAATCGAGTCATATATTCATTTATCTGGCAGTAATGAGCATAATGCTATATATTGGAACAATTGACGACATTTTAGACCTCTCTCCAAAATTGAGATTCCTCATAGAGATTGCTGTAATAATTATACTGATGAAAGTTACCGGACATTCAATCAACAATTTCTTTGGCTTATGGGGATTGCAGGATATCCCCATCTGGTGCGCTGCACCACTGACTATTGTTGCCGCAGTCGGTATAATAAATGCCATAAATCTCATTGACGGTGTAAATGGTCTTTCGACAGGTTTTTGCATTATGGCATGCTCATTATTTGCAATTCTCTTTGTACTTTCGGACAACACAACCATGGCTATTATTGCAATGTCAGCAGCAGGTGCAATAATTCCATTCTTCCTACACAACGTCTTTGGTAGCAACACACGTATGTTTATTGGAGACGGTGGTGCGCTTGTCATGGGAGTCATAATGTCGATATTTATCATTAACATCCTATGTTCCGACTCATTAAGTGCAAATCTTACAGAGAAAAACATTGGACTTATCCCCTTCTGTTTGGCTGTTTTATCAGTTCCCGTATTTGACACTCTGCGTGTAATGACAATGCGTATGATACGTGGAACATCACCTTTCAATCCCGATAAGACACACCTGCACCATCTGTTTATAGACCTTGGTTTCTCACACGTAGGCACAACGCTCTCGATACTCAGCCTCAACACACTTGTTGTTCTCTCTTGGTTGATATCATTCCTTATGGGCGCATCGGTTGACATACAGTTGTATGTAGTACTATTTTTCAGCATACTCATTACATTTGTATTCTACCGCTTCACACGCCAACAGATAAGAAAAAATACTAAATTTTATCGAATGCTCAACTCACTGAGCCATTATACACATATTGAAAGACAGAACTTTTGGAAGAAATTAGAAACTTTTATCGACCGTTTCTAAACCGACATAAGGAAAGGATAAACAGCGGGCATCTACGACAAAAGGTGCCCGCTGTTTATCCTTTTCAATGACGGAAATAGAGCTGCTGTACACCGATTAATCTATCATATCGCGCACCCGGTTCAGAATGATATATATAAATGAGATACTCATTCTCGGTATTAAAAAAATCACCTTCGGCATAGTCGGTATATGCACGCTGTTCCCCTTTAGGCAACCACACATATTGGTAGTTGTGTACACCGAATTTCATAAGTTGCGTAGTGACATAAGCACCCTTGGCATCGTCATATTGCAGTTTATTAGAGGATACAAACCTGTTGCCCCAATAATCGCCTAAGAGATAATAGTCGCCCCCGACACGAAAAGGTGCTTTAAGGGCAAAATGCACAAGAGCATAATCGGCTTCCATAAGACTGCCGTATCCTTCAAGAGTATTTATATAGAAACGGCCATTCTCGTCACGCACATTAGAATAGCTGCGCGATGGCGAATCGGTAAAAAGCTGTGCATGATAATAAGGCTCATCATATACTACACTCTCGACATTCATCCCTGGAGAGTAAGGGTCGGTAATCTCAAAACGACGATACTCGTTTCCTGCATCGAAAATAAGTTTGCTATTATGCACATACTCCAAACGTCCCGAACTTATATATGTAGGCCTAATGCCATCGACGAAATTATCGAGACGACGATTCTGAAACACACGTACTTTAACATCTGTTGCGGGCGAAGATATATTATAAGAGGCAAAATTAACACAGAAACTCACCTGTTGGTGAGTGGTATTCCTATCAATCTCAGTATCTGAGCTAATCTGCGCTTCGATACCAACACGAGGCTCGACAACCGAAAAGCCAAAGAGTGCCACCGGCACATCGCTATCTGCTTCATCATCGTAAAGCTCAACCTTATAATTACCCGATACCTTCAAAGAAACATCCTCATTGGGCAGATAGAATTGATAGCGCGAATAGAGCTGCGTTGTATTTTCCGAGGTCTGCCAATCCTCTATGGGACGGTCGTTGAAACCATCAAGATAATCTATAGGGAACAACTCCGACTGCGTCCAATCGGCATTACAGTGGATTATTCTATAAGTGTAACGACGGTATGTGTGCGACAACTCATCGAACGAAAAACAAATCTCGTCATCACTGCCAAGTGTAAGCACCGGAACAGCATCCCAACGTTCGTTCAACTGCATCTGCAAAGCGCGGATATCAGAAGAACGAGATTCGGTAAACTGTGCCCACAACGACAGTGGCAGAAAAAGAATCAACAACAAAAAAGTCCTACTCATAAAATAAATACAATCATTCCGTGGCTAAGATAAGTAATTAAACCGAAAAAGTGAGTATATTTACAAAATATAACCAACATATCCATGAAAAATTTTTACAACACAATCATAACAGCTTTTTTGTTAGCATATTGCACTACAGCTTTTTCTCAGCAGTTTGTATACACCCCCGACGACAGTATAATCGTTGAAAAGGCATTAAGCCATGCATTGGATTGCAAGGAAAAGGAGAATATCTCGGCAACGGCGCAGATGTTCTTAGGTCTACCTTATGTAGCCTCGACCTTAGACAGTTGCAACACCGAGAGAATAGTAATAAACACAAGAGAATTCGACTGCACCACATTTGTTGAGACAGTTACAGCCATTGCAATAACCGCTGAAAGCGGCAACAGAAATTTCAGCGAATTCTGCCGTACACTTCAACTACTGCGTTACCGCAATGGAATATGTAACGGATACACCAGCCGACTGCACTATATTTCGCAATGGATTGCCGACAGTTGCAAACGTGGTATAATAGAAGAGATAATAACCGAGTCGCATACAGCCACACAAGAATTGTATCTCAACTTCATGAGCACCTATCCATCGAGTTACAGACAATTAAAAGAGAATCCCACTCTCATTGCCCAAATAGACAAATTAGAGCAACCGTTCAGAGGTATCAATATAAAATATATACCCAAAAGCGCACTCAATGGCAGCCCTACTCTTTTGGGGATTAAAGATGGAGATATTCTTGCGCTTGTGACCTCTATTAAAGGATTAGACGTAACTCACGTTGGCATTGCCCGCTGGATTAACGGTCGCCTGCACCTTGTACACGCATCAAGCGGCAAGGGCATAACTATAATCGATGAGCAGACACTCTACGATTATATGCGTAACAAAAAGAGCAGTTTGGGAGTGAGAGTATTCCGGGTTCGGAATATTCAGAAATAGGAATTATCAACTTTTATATATTGCAATATTTAAGAGTTGATATTTGGCAAATAGGAAGAAAGAGAGTAATTTTGTCTCTCGAATTTAAGAATATCTCATAAATCATATCCATTCTTAATATGTATAAAGTTTTATTTATCAGTGGTAAGGGCGATAAAGAGAAATGGATTCTGCGTCAGACACCCGGTAACAAAGGCATCTCGAGATGTGGAAAATACAAGTTCTACATCAATGAAATAATTCCCGACCCCGACTTTGTTGTTATTCGTGGAAAATCATTAAAAAACGACACTGAATTTAATGTAGCCCCCGAAAACATTGTACTCTCGACCAGCGAGCCATATTCTGTGCTTGCCTATCCTGCCGATTATTGTAAACAGTTTGGAATGGTATGTTCGTGTCAAGAGAATCTGAAACATAAGAATGTCATCTACACCCCGGCTCTTATTTTTTGGTTTGTGGGTGCTGTATTTGGAAAGGATGGAGTAAAGAGCCGCATCAGTTATGATGAGTTCAAGAGCATGGAATTGCCCAAGAAAGAGAAGCTAATCTCTGTTGTCACAAGCAACAAAGCATTTACCCAAGGCCATCAGGACAGAATACAATTTGTAGAAAAACTGAAAGCATATTATGGCGACAAATTAGATGTCTTTGGCCGAGGATACAACTCTTTCGATGACAAATGGGATGTACTTGCGCCTTATAAATACCACATTGCAATAGAAAATTCCGAGTCGAAATATTATTGGACTGAGAAACTTTCTGATTGCTATCTTGCCGGCAGCTTCCCAATATACTATGGCTGCAAGAATGTCCATGAATATTTTTCCGAAGATGCATATTGCAAGATTAACATTCACGATTTTGAGGCAAGTGTAAAAGCAATAGATAAATTAATTGCCGAAGATGTTTACGAGCAGCGCCGAGAAGCACTGGAAAAAAGCAAAGAACTTGTTCTCGAAGATTATAATATGTTCAACTATATTGCTTCGTGTCTCGACCGCCTCGACCCCAATGCTCCAAAGAGCAAGGTAGTAATTCATCCGGCAAAGTCAATGCACGATATGCATAATATTTACCTCTATATTTTTAAACGCAATATTTTTAAGATAAAAGAGTTCTTCCGTTCGATGTTTAAAGGAAAATCAATATTGAAAAAATAAAATTAAAGAGTGAGAAACTTCAAAAGCATTCTCACTCTTTAATTATTCTATCCGACCTCAATTAATGCAACTGCTTTATACCATTCGGCGTTTCAATAATTCCCGAACGACGTGTGTTGCGACGTATAGCACGATTTTTTTCAATAGACTCTTTTGTCTTATAAGGACGTTTATGGTCGAGGTGCAGAACTATTGCCGAATAGCGTATCTGCTTAGATTTTATACCCAGATTAAATAGTCGTTCACCAAATTCTCTATCCTGCCCACCATACTGCATCTCCTCGTTGTAACCATTGATTCTCATCATATCTTCGCGCCATCCCGATGCATTGCAACCGTTCCATGTAGCTTTGGCAGGTGTAATAAAATTCATAAAAGCTGCAAATCCTTTACTTCTAAACAATTTTGTACATTTAAAAGAAGAGGGAAGCCCCTGAGCCTTTAGCCATTTTAAGTCAAATGCACGTTTGCTCGACACATCCTCATACACAAGCTGTTTGCTTATATCCATGGGAAGCTTAAAATAACCACCGGACAGCAGATAACCTTTCTCTGCAAAGCTTTCATGAGTCTCGATGAAGTCTTCGCGCGGAATACAATCCTGATCAGTAAAAATAAGATATTCCGACTCTGATGCAATGAGAGCACTATTAAGTATACGTGATTTCTGGAAGCCATTATCCTCGTGCCATACATGCTTCAGCGGTAAACGGTCTCTGAAACTATCTATTAACTCTTTTGTATCATTGCGTGAACCATCGTCGGCAATAACAATTTCATCAGCCATACGTGTCTGATGCAAATAACCCCACAAGGTTTTTTCCAACCAAGCGGGATTGTTGTATGTGGATATTACTACTCCTATTGTTTTTGGTTTACTCATGGTGAGTTCTTTTTCACTATTTACCGCAAAAATACGAACAAACGAGCAAAAAAATACCAAGGTTGCTTGATTTTTTTTCACAGCGAGTGCAGTATATGTTCGCAGTTTCTGCAAAGATACATAAAGATGGTTAATAAAACAATTTTATTCCTAGTTTTTAGATATGCGGTTACATACCTCGATACAAAAGAAAGCAACACATTCAATCTTCTCCCCAATGTACCGCTTTTCATAATTTAAGGAGATGTGATTATGGGTATATATAATGACAATCGCATACACCCCTTGTAAAGAGCACTATGCGATTGTCATTATGCGAATTAAACAACTTGAAAATTATAGGTTATTTCAACTGACCGTTGTTAGCTGCGTTAATCATGGCCTCGCTAGCATACATATAAACCTCGACACGACGATTCTGTGCGCGTCCTGCTGCTGTTGAGTTATCAGCAACAGGTTCCTTTGAACCAAAGCCCTCGACATTCTTAATCTGGCTTGCAGAAACACCAAGCGATTTCAAATACTCGGCAACCGAGTTAGCACGGTTAAGAGAAAGAGGGTCGTTTATTGCATCGCTACCGGTAGAATCGGTGTGACCAAAAATAGCAACGTCGGCATCGTTATACTCCTTAAGTACCTGAGCAAACTGGGTAAGATTCTTCTTGGCCTCGTCATTGAGATTATATTTATTAGTTGCAAAAAGAACACCCGAATCGAATGTAACCTTAACAGCTGTAAGATTATTTGCATCTGTTACAGTTTCAACAGTTGCATTCTTCACCTCGGCAGCAGCCTCGGCTGCTTTATCCATTCTGCGACCGATGATAGCTCCCGTGCCAGCTCCTACAGCGGTACCGACAGCTGCACCAACAGCCTTATTTCCTGCAAAGTGGCCAACCAAAAGACCTAATGCCGCACCACCGGCTGCACCAAGCATACTTCCTTTTGCTGTATTGTTAAGACTACCGCATCCACTAAGAACGATAAGTGCGCAAAGAGCAACACTGATTGACTTCAAAAAATTAGCTTTCATACCTTATATTAATTTATTAAATAATCGTTATACTACCAATATTTCCCGAATCTTGGGGCTAAGATACAAAAAAACTCTTATAACAATATACAACAGAGAGTATATATAAATTTATTTTTGTATTTTTGCAAAATATAGTGCGAAGATAATAAAAAAAACAATAAGTAATATGGCAGAATTAAAAGATTTGACAAAACGTAGCGAAAGCTATTCACAGTGGTATAACGACCTTGTACTAAAAGCCGACCTTGCCGAGCAGTCGGCAGTACGTGGATGTATGGTAATAAAGCCTTACGGATACGCCATTTGGGAGAAAATACAACGTACACTCGACGATATGTTCAAAGAGACAGGACACGTAAATGCATATTTTCCCCTGCTTATTCCCAAGTCGTTCCTTAGCCGTGAGGCCGAACATGTCGAGGGATTTGCCAAAGAGTGTGCAGTAGTTACACACTATCGTCTGAAGAACTCGGCAGATGGAAGTGGTGTAGTAGTTGACCCTGCTGCAAAATTAGAGGAAGAGATGATTATCCGCCCCACATCCGAGACCATCATCTGGAGCACATATAAGAATTGGATTCAGTCGTACCGCGACCTACCCATTATGGTGAACCAGTGGGCAAACGTTATGCGTTGGGAGATGCGTACACGTCTTTTCCTGCGTACAGCCGAGTTTTTGTGGCAAGAGGGACATACAGCACATGCCACAAAAGAGGAAGCCGAGAAAGAGACAAAGACTATGCTGCACGTATACAATGACTTTGCAAACAACTACATGGCACTCCCCGTTGTAATGGGTGTAAAATCGGCAAACGAGCGTTTCGCCGGTGCTCTTGATACCTACACAATCGAGGGACTCATGCAAGACGGAAAAGCACTACAGTGCGGTACATCACACTTCCTTGGTCAGAACTTTGCCAAGGCCTTCAACGTACAATTTGTAAACAAAGACAACAAGCTCGACTACGTTTGGGCTACCTCTTGGGGCGTTTCTACCCGACTGATGGGTGCACTCATCATGACCCACTCGGACGACAACGGTCTTGTGTTGCCTCCCGCATTGGCACCTATTCAGGTTGTCATTATACCTATTTACAAAAATCAGGAGCAACTCGATGCTATTGACGCAAAGGTAGACGAGCTAAGAAGCGAGCTTCGCAAGATGGGCATCAGCGTAAAATATGACAACGCCGACAACCGCCGTCCCGGATTCAAGTTTGCCGACTATGAGCTTAAAGGAGTGCCTGTACGTCTTGTACTTGGTGCTCGCGACCTTGAGAATGGCACTATCGAGGTTATGCGCCGCGACACACTGCAAAAGGAGACACGCAGCATAGATGGTATCACCACATACGTCAAAGAGCTACTCGACGACATTCAGAAGAACCTTCACAAGAAGGCTCTTGATATGCGTGAGGCAAATACCCGCACCGTAGAGACATACGAGGAGTTCAAGGTAGAGATTGAGAAGGGCGGCTTCATCCTTGCACATTGGGACGGCACACCCGAAACCGAGGAGCAGATAAAGAACGACACCAAGGCTACAATACGTTGTATACCCATCGGCTGGGACGAGACTCCCGGCACCTGCATGGTAACAGGAAAGCCTTCGGCACGTCGCGTTCTGTTTGCAAGAGCCTACTAAGGTTACTCATATAAAATAAGATGGTTGTTTACCATCTTTATTAAGTGATAAATAATACCTCAAAGTTTCGTGAACTTTGAGGTATTATATTTATTGGTGTCCGGTAAAACTTTTTCAGTCTCTCATTTAGGCTTGTTTGCTAAATTCAGCCTTTCATTGTTATTTTTCTCCTACTTTTCGTGCCGACGAAAAGTAGGCAAAAGGCTCTGCGCACGGAAAATCTTAACGT
>JAZNEI010000068.1:0-3151 GCA_045588485.1 Bacteroidaceae bacterium
AAGTACAATTGCAAAGAGTTGGATATAGAGCCATTAAGCTTAGTGTTAGGAAGAACAAAAGGTGTTGTTTCCATATAAGTGTTAGGAGCCTGACTGCTTGAAGTTCCAACAATAGTTGCTCCCATTTTCCAAAGATAAAATGCATAATGGAAAGCGGCACTAAAAGTGTTGGCATCGGTTAGTACATAAATGTGTTTGGGTGTGTATATAGGTTCACCTTTTTGTTCTGTTAATTTGTCCTTTATACAACTTATGCTATTCTTGACAAACTTGTTGCGATAACTCTCTGTAATATTTTGAGGCTTATCTTTACTTTCAGAAAAAACGTAATCGCCAAAACTATAATTAGTCTTGTTTTGAACGTTGTATTCCGAAAGAGTCGTTCCGTTTTTCTTTATGTATAATGGAGATATGATGCGATAAAGTTTATCCCCCATATTTTTCTTCAGATATTCATCTCCCCACAACTGATAGAGGGTAGGGCGAATGATAGGTGTCCATCCTCCACCATTACCTCTTAAATCTATAATCAGATTCGTAGAATGATGCTTTTTCATTTGTTGGAGCATCTTGTCAAACTCTCCGCTGAACGAAGGAAGCTCGGAGATGGCTTGCAAGGTGTCGGAAGGCATCGGACGATGAAATGTCTTTTCATACGTAAATTTCAGGTCTGTATAATAATCCATTCCCCATTCTTTGCTAATCTCTATATTGTCACGAGCCATTATGGATGTACTCCGAAAATACATTGTTTCTTTTCCTTTACCAATAAATGAAAATGAAAGATTCGTCGTTGGTATTTTACTTCTCGTTCTGTCTTTCTGGGTGTCATTCCATTCTTTCCATTCTTCTTCTGGCATAAATGGAAGCTTGATTCTGATATTGTGGTTGTCAGGAGTATTTAATTGATAAGTAATGCTGTCGTTCTTTAATGTAGGAATAAGTTTACTCAATACAGTATGCGAGTGTGCGTACCAACAGAGGTTCAATATTTTCCCTGTTTCATTTTCAGTAGGATAAAGCTTCGATATTTCTTCATAAAGAGTATCTACGGGGATGCCTTCAATACAAATCAAACGGCTTCCTAAAAGACTTTCATGTTTTACGGGAAGTTTACGTACAATTAAACCTCCACTTATGGTACGGAATGCAATTGGTGCAAGAATATGCGATGTGGTTTGTTGGGTTGGGTAATTGACATAGGTGTGTCCATCCTGCAACGGACAAAGAAATGAGCGAATCTGCCAGCAAAGTTCTTCGGCGGTTGTTGTATTCTTTTCTTTCAACGTTTGGGAGGTGGCAAGCACCGAACGATGAAACAGAGCTTTTCCGCCATAATTTGTATAAGGGTCCGGATGTGTTTCTTCCAAATATTCAATAAAGTGGCGAAAATCTGCAACGATTGAGTCGTTAGGTATTTGTGCCATACAGGGAAATTCTAATGAGAAAAGAAGTATGGTTAGAAATAATTTAATTGATTTTATTTTTGTCATAGTTTTCTTTATTCTAAATAATCTTCAAAGATACATCCTTTTTTAAGAAATCAGAAGCTTTTGGAACAAAATTGGTGCCGTTTGCAAATATTAATTTGTATATACTCCTTTTATGGAGAAAATATAAACACAAATCCCGATGAAATCGGGGAAAACAGCATTTTCTCTTCGGTCTTATATAAATTCCGGAGGGCTGGAGAGCCTTTGAATTCAAAGGAATTTAATTGGGTGCGAAAAAAGTGTCACTCCTGCAACGCTTGTTGATAATCAGCGTGTTGTGGTGAAACCTGCTGGTTTCTCCTTTCACACATCTGTCACCAATTAATTTACTTATAGCCTGAAGATATTAGCCCATTTATAATATCGTCTGTTCATCAAGCAATTTATCTACTTGCTCCTTCAATTTAGGTAGGTCTCTACTTATAACTCCCCAAATGATGACATTGTCAACTTTATCATAGCCATGAATCACAAAATTACGCAAGTCAACAATCCTACGGGCGTTTTCTATTGCTATTGTTTCATCCAAGGCTAACAGATGGTTCACGGCTTCTCCTATAATTTCCAATTCTCGTTCTACCGCACGACGAAGCTGTTTGTTATTTTCGTATTCAAAAAAGTCCCTTTTGTTGCCCAAATATTCATAAATGGAAACAATGGACAGTTGTACATCATATAGATATTTTTTCAAACTCCGATTACCCATAAATCAACACTTTGGATTGTTCTACATCTTCGATGAAGAACGGGTTGGACAACGAACGGCGGGTCACAAGATCAACATCCCTTTTAAGAAGGCTTGCAAATTTTTCACGTAGATAGAAAAAGTTGTCGGTGTAATCTTCGATGCTTATATTCGGTTCAAAGTCAATCAACAAATCGATGTCACTTTTGTCGGTGAATCTGGATGTGTTCACCGAGCCAAATGCATAAAGGCTTTTAACTTGACATTGCTTGCAAAGTGCCTTTATTGTTTGCAACTGATTTTGAATGATGGGATGCATACCAATACTTTTTTATGCAAATAAACAAATAATCCCTCTAATAAGCAAGTAAAAACGCATTTAAATATAGGGACAATATACTTGTTGACACAAAAGCGTTGATTAAAGGAATAAAAAGTCTCCTTTAAAACACCCGAACACGAGGACATAAACTTGATTTCTTCTGCATCCATCAGTTAATCTGTGTCACGGATTGGCTAATCCGTGACTTAAATCGCTTAATCCGTGACACGGATTACATAAACCGTGACTAAGATTTGGAAATATATCTATTTCTTCGTAACTTTACATGCAGAAAAAACGATAAAGATTATGGCTCAATACATCAAACAAGAAATGCCGAACTTGAACGGCACCGAAAAACCGCAAGTGTATTATCGGATGAAGACCGACCGTAACATCAGCTCCAAGGAGTTTGTGAAAAGCATCAGCCGGAACGGTTCTGCCACCGACCGAGGAGAAATAGAAGGCATCCTGATACGCATTGCCGACGGGTTGGCGGAACTCCTGGGCAATGGATATTCCGTGACGCTTGATGGCGTGGGAACCTTCAAGGCGGGATTGGGCTTGAAACGGGATAAGGAAATGGATTCATTTGAGGGGGATGAAACCAAGCGAAATGCCCGAAGCCTGCAACTGACCAATATCAACTTC
>JAZNEI010000069.1:0-40880 GCA_045588485.1 Bacteroidaceae bacterium
AATATGAAATTGAAGAGTCCTAATCGTCCTGTTATTCTTGTAGCCGATACTTTCAATCGCATCGTGTTTATGTCGCAGGGTTACTCCATTGGCTTGGGCGAGCAGCTTGTAAAGGTTATAAATCAGCTGTCGAAGAGGTAAGATAGCTGTAACAATAAAAAAGAATCTCGGATTTACTCCGAGATTCTTTTTTATTATTGATATATAGAATGTTATATAGGCTTTGTTTCATACTCGTCGAGGGAGTCAATCTTGGCCAATGACTCTACTCTAACACCCTTACCGCGCAGAAAATCGCCGCCCGGTTGGAAGGCCTTTTCGATAATGAACCCCATACCTACAAGCTCGGCTCCGGCCTGCTCGATAAGATACATTATTCCTCCGGCTGCATTTCCGTTTGCCAAAAAATCATCTATAAACAGCACCTTGTCACCCTTGTGCAGATAGTCGCGGCTTAATGAGACAACGCTTGGCTCGTTTTTTGTGTATGAAAAGACCTCTACTGTGAGTGCGTTGCTCATCGTGTCGGGTTGTTTTTTCTTGGCATAAATCATTGGTACACCCAGCAGATGTGCAACCATGAGAGCAGGGGGAATACCGCTTGCCTCGATAGTAATAACCTTGTCAATCTCGGTGTCCTTGAAGCGCTGTACAAACTCTTTGGCCACGTCCATAATGAAATTGGTGTCAACTTGATGGTTTATGAATCCATCGACTTTCAGTATGCCGCCTTCGAGACTGCGTCCTTCGCGCAGTATTCTCTCTTTTATTGTCTCCATTATGCTATGCTGTTTACGATTGCTTTTACCTCTTGTTCGTCGGTCTCCTTGCGTGCAAATTCGTCGCTGTCGGGATTGCCCATACTCACTCCGCAGTGGCGGAAGCGCATTCCGCTACCTATGCTCTTTCGTGCCGAGGCGTGAATCTCCTGTGCTCCGCAGGCATTTAAAATGGCAGCTGCATTATCGGCATTTACACCGCATCCAGGCATTATTTTCAGTCGGTCGCCTGCTGCCTCGACTAGTTGTTTCAGAAGTTCTGTGCCGGCAAGGGCTGTTGCTGCCTGTCCCGATGTGAGTATCCTGTTGCAACCGAGGGATATGATATCTTCGAGTGCCTGCATTGGGTTGCGGCACATGTCAAAGGCACGATGGAATGTGACGTTCATGTCACCGGCTGCCTCTACCAAACGTCGGCAAACGGCGGTGTCGATGTCGCCATCGGCAGTGAGTGCTCCTATGACAACTCCGTCGGCCCCACATTCGCGTGCTGTGATGATGTCTTGTATCATGCAGGCTGTTTCGCTATCGTCGTACAAGAAATCGCCTCCTCGCGGACGGATAAGCACGTGCATTGCTATTCCCTCTACCTTTCGCACTTCGCGAATCAGTCCTGCCGAGGGGGTTACTCCGCCAATTTCAAGGGCTGAGCATAATTCTACACGTGCAGCACCTCCATCGCGTGCGGCAATGGCACTCTGCACACTGCCTGCGCATACTTCGAGTATTCTTTTCATTGTTTTATTGTTTTTTTAATAAAAGAATTTGCATATTGCCTCTGTTGCTATTTTGATATATAACAAACGGGCAATATGCAAATATGTCGGTTAACTTACTTTGTTATTAACTCGATAATATAGTCGGCACCCTGGGGTACTTCGCCAAGCATAAGTTTTACTCCCTCTTTGGTCTTTTTGAATTTAACGGGCTGCTTGTCGGCATATTTGAATGCTTTCTTTACCTTGCAGGTAAGAGGCAGAAGAAGTTCGCTCTCTTTAAGGTCGAAGATGTGAATGAACAGACGGTTGCCTTTACGTGTTGTGACTCCCCACTCCTGTGCAGGAATGTCGCCGGCTGTTGTTGCGTATACAGTCTCGCCGTTGACGTTCATCCATTCGCCCATCTCTTTCAGACGCTCTACTGCTGTTGCGGGCAGCTGTCCGTTGGGCTGAGGACCTACATTAAGTAAGAGGTTGGCACCCTTACCGGCTGTGCTGACAAGGTAACGTATAAGTGTTTCGGTGCTTTTGTAGTTCTGGTCGACGAGCTTATAGCCCCACATGCCATTCATTGTCTGGCAGGTCTCGAGAGGCAGACGGCTTATCTCCTGTCCCGATAGTCCTGCGCTGTTCTCACCGGGTATATCGCGCTCGAAAATCTGAATATCCTCGCCGGGGTTGGTTATGTCGTGGTGGTTGTTACCGATGAGGCAAGCCGGCTGCAGACGATGAATCATTGCATACTGCTCCTCTAACTGCCAGTTGAAGGGAACTGTGTCCTGGTCGCGGTCCCATTTTCCATCGAACCAGATGGCACCGATAGGTCCATAGTTTGTAAGAAGCTCGGTGAGCTGTTTATTCATAAAGTCGTAATACTGCGGCCAGTTCTCATTCTCTTTGATGCGCCCAATCACCTCGCGGCCTGTACGTCCCAAAGGATAGTCGTCACGGGCCCAATCGATGTGCGAGTAGTAAAGATGCAGTTTTATTCCTTGACGCTGACATTCATCGGCAAGCTCTTTAAGAACGTCGCGCTTGAAAGGTGTTGCATCGACGATATTATAATCGCTCTGTTCGGTGTCCCACATCGAGAAGCTGTCGTGGTGACGGGTGGTGAAGCAGATATATTTTGCTCCCGATGCCTTTATAGCCGATACCCACTCTTTGGCATTGAAACGGTGGGGATAGAATGCATCGGCAGCCTTTGCATACTCGTGTTTGTCGATGGGGAAATTTTGCAGATACCATTCGCCTTGTGCGAACATACTGTATATACCCCAGTGAATGAATATACCGAAGCGGTTTTCTTGGAACTCTTTACGTGCCTCAAGATTCTCGGGAGTAGGAATATATTCCTGTGCCTGTGTCGCAGCAGTGGGTGCGAGTGTAAGCATTGCCAATGCCGCTACTTTTAGATAATGTCTTAAAATACCCATAATTGTTATTCTTTTAATGATTGTCATTTTCACTTATAATGCAAAAATATATTAACCTACCTTATTTTACAAATAATTTTTTGCTCTTTTATCGCAGCTGTGCTAATTTTGTGTATTCTTTTTTAGTAGTTGTTTAAATTATGGAACTAAATTTTCAAGGTATTATTATAGGAGTTGCAACTTTTCTTGTTATCGGTCTTTTTCATCCTTTGGTAATTAAAGCCGAATATTATATCGGGGTAAAAAGCTGGTGGCTTTTTCTTCTTTTAGGTATTATATCGGTTGTAGCATCGTTATTGGTCGATAATCTTATGCTGTCGATTCTCTTGGGCGTGGTTGCATTCTCTTCGTTTTGGAGCATTGGTGAGGTTTTTGAGCAAAAGAAGAGGGTAGAGAAGGGGTGGTTCCCTGCTAATCCCAATAAAAAGAAATGATAGGAAAATGCTGTATGTTTATTCAAAATGGCTCTATGTGGCCAACGTGGTTATAATTGCTATAGGTCTTTTTGTCTCTCTTATTCCCGGATGCGAAAGTGTTGGTACATGGCTGACACCGCCATTTGTCTTGTTTATGGGTTTGTTGTTCGCTCTGTTGTGTGGACAGCCTTTTCCTGCATTCAATAAGAAAATTTCGAAGATGCTGTTGCAATACTCAATCGTTGGGTTGGGATTCGGAATGAACCTGCAGGCATCACTGGCATCTGGCAGTGAGGGTATGATGTTTACCGTAGTTTCGGTGTTCGGAACGCTTGCAATAGGATGGTTTTTAGGACGCAGGCTTTTGGGCGTGGATAGGAATACCTCTTATCTGATAAGCTCGGGTACGGCTATCTGTGGAGGTAGTGCCATTGCTGCGGTTGCTCCGGTGTTGAAAGCTAAGGACAGTGAAATTTCGGTGGCGCTTGGAACGGTGTTTATACTTAATGCCATAGCTCTGTTTATATTTCCGACAATAGGTCATGCGCTTGGAATGAGCGACCAACAGTTTGGCTTGTGGGCTGCAATAGCAATACACGATACGAGTTCGGTAGTGGGTGCAGGTGCTGCTTATAGCGAGGCGGCGTTGGAAGTTGCGACAACTGTAAAACTTACCCGTGCATTATGGATTATCCCGGTGGCATTGTTCTCGGCTGTTATATTCAAAAGCAAAGGGAAAAAGGTCGCTATCCCTTGGTTCATATTATTGTTTGTTCTTGCTATGATTGTGAATACATATTTACTGAACGACTATCCCGGCATAGGAACTGCAATAAACAGTGTGGCACGTAAATGTCTCACTCTGACTATGTTCTTTATCGGTGCTTCACTCTATAAAGATGTACTAAAAAGTGTTGGTCTGAAGGCTTTTGTGCAGGGAGTATCGTTGTGGATTGTAATTAGTGTCGTTACATTGGTGTATATATTCTTTGTAGTATGATATATAGAAAAACAGACAGCCCCAATTGACCTGGGACTGCCTGTTTTTCTTTATGGGTTTACTCTGTTTATCTTACTTTCATGCTTGCCTTTACAAGATAGACTATAAGCAGCAGATAGGCCGCAAGAGCAACAGCCTCGCTCCAAGGATTGGCCAACCATGCATCGTTTACAAGGTTGATACCTCCGAATCGCATAGCCGCACTTACAACACCCATAAGAGCACCACCGGCAATGAAACCCGATGCAAGCAGAGTTCCTTTCTCGCCTCTTTCGCTATTGAGCTTTGCATCGTTGCTGCGTGTTGTTACGTACCAGTTTATGGCACCTCCTACCAAGAGAGGAAGGTTAAGCTCAATAGGAATGAACATACCCAATGCAAATGCCAATGCAGGAATCTTGAAGTATGTGAGTACCAATGCCAATGCTGCACCGATACCATAGAGAAGCCATGGGGCACCGACACCGTTCATAAGAGGGTCAATCACTGCTGCCATCGCATTAGCTTGGGGTGCAGCAAGTGCACCGCTTGTAAAGCCGTATGTCTTGTTAAGAATCATTATGACACCGCCCACTGTCGCTGCCGAGACAAGTGTTCCCAAGAACTTCCATGTTTGCTGTTTGGCCGGTGTAGAACCCAACCAATATCCAATCTTAAGGTCGGTAATGAATCCGCCTGCCATCGAGAGAGCTGTACATACGACACCACCCATTACAAGAGCTGCCACCATACCTGTTGCTCCTTTCAGACCTACTGCCACCATTACTACTGATGCAAGGATAAGTGTCATAAGTGTCATTCCCGATACAGGGTTTGTACCGACAATGGCAATGGCATTAGCGGCAACAGTGGTAAACAGGAACGATATTATTGCAACCAGAAGAATTGCTACGATACAGTGCAGAACATTTCCCTGCATTACATCGAAGTAGAAGAAAAGAAGCACAAGGAGCAGTGTGAAGATTGAACCGAATGCAATAAATTTCATGGGCAGGTCGCGCTGGGTGCGCTTAACATTCTCGTCCGATTTTTTGCCACCCATCTCACGGGCTGCAAGTCCTACTGCACTCTTTATGATACTCCATGAATTGAAGATACCGATGATACCGGCCATTGCAATACCACCGATACCGATACTCTTAGCATACTCCTTGAATATCTGTTCGGGCGACATCTGTGATATTGTCTCTGTGATAGAGGGGTTCCATGCGTTCAGTACCTCGTCGCCAAAGAAGAGATTCATTCCCGGTACTATGAGTAACCACACAGCAAGTGAACCTGCACATATTATGGCTGCATACTTAAGTCCAATAATATAACCCAATCCAAGTACAGCAGCACCTGTGTTAATTTTAAGTACCAATTTTGCTTTCTCGGCAATAGTCTCGCCCCAACCGCATACACGTGTGGTAAAGTTCTCGTTCCACCAACCGAAGGTAGCTACTATGAAGTCGTAGAGTCCTCCTACGATTCCTGCTATGAGCAGAGGCTTTGCCTGGCTGCCGCCTTTCTCGCCTGATACAAGCACCTGTGTGCTGGCTGTTGCCTCGGGGAAGGGGTATTCTCCGTGCTTGTCGCTGACGAAATATTTACGGAAGGGGATGAGGAACAGGATTCCAAGTACGCCGCCCAACAGTGAACTGATGAACATCTGCATGAAATTAACAGTCATCTCGGGATATTTGCTTTGTAGAATGTAGAGTGCAGGCAAGGTGAATATTGCACCGGCCACAATTACTCCCGAGCATGCTCCGATAGACTGGATGATAACATTCTCGCCAAGAGCACCTTTGCGCTTGGCTGCACTTGATACACCTACTGCGATGATGGCAATAGGTATTGCAGCCTCGAATACCTGACCAACTTTCAGGCCCAAATAGGCTGCTGCTGCCGAGAAAAGTACTGCCATTGCTATACCCCAAGATACCGACCAGAGGTTGACCTCGGGATACTCTTTGTCGGGCGACATCAGAGGCTTGTACTCTTCGCCCTCTTTCAGTGGACGGAACGCATTCTCGTGCAGTCCTGTCTGTTTTTCGTTTTCTTGTTTCATTTTGTAGTTAGTTATATTTTTAATTATTTTATAGGCTTATCGTTGCTTTAGCGACGATTGTCAGTTGTTTTAGCCTTTTAAAACTATAAGACTGTATCGATAAAGCATTATATCGATACAGTCTCTGTGCTAAGGACTATGCCACTATTAGGCTTCGCCCTTGAAACCTCCCATATTTGGATATGTTGTTTGACGCTGTTCGGGCAGTTTTATCTCGCCGTATTGTGATTCGTAACGGCGTATATTATCCTGCAGTGCAAACATAAGGCGTTTGGCATGTTCGGGTGTCATTATTATGCGCGATTTTACCTGTGCCTTTGCTGTCCCCGGCATCATACGCACAAAGTCTGTTACAAACTCAGAACTCGAATGTGCTATTATGGCAAGGTTGGCGTAGGTGCCCTCGGCAACATCTTCTTTCAACTCAATCTGCAGTTGTCCATCTTTTGTGTTATCCATAATACATTAATTTATGGGTGTTCCAATGTTTTCAAAATCAATAAGATTCATGTCGAATACAAGCGTAGAGTATCCGGGGATGGCTCCTTGACCACTTTGGCCGTATCCCAACTCCGAGGGGATGTATACGCGCCAGATGTCGCCCTTAACCATTTGAGTCATTGCTGTTGTCCAACCGCGTACGCATCCTGCAAGATTCAGTTTCGAGGGCACATCGGTCGCGGGGTCAAGAGCGCCGGTGTACGACTCGTCGAAAATGTATCCAAGGCTGTAGCTTTTGGTGGGAATGAGGCGGCCACGGTAGTTCACAAGCACTGTGTCGTTGAAAAGTGGTGTCTCGTTGCCCTCGCCTTCTTCTATTACGTTACAGTAGACGTAGTACTGGTTGTCCCATTGCAGCGAGTCTATAAGCCCATATGCAAGGAATATTTTCCAATCACCATCGGCATTGGCACGCGCAACCTTTGCGATAGAGTCGATGAATGCCTCGTTGCGTACCTGCCAGTTGTCGAACTCGCCGGCCTCTTCGGTCTCATCGCAGGCTGTGAAAGTGGCGGCTGCAACAAGCGTCAGCAAAAATATCTTTATGTCGGATAATCTCATCTGTTGTTTCTGTTATGAAAGTTTTTTAAGTACCGAGGTAATGGTTACATTGTCGCGGATAATACCCTCGAGGTCGCTGATTGCTACGCGACGCTGCTCCATTGTATCACGCTCGCGAAGAGTAACCATACCATCTTCGAGTGTCTGGTGGTCGACGGTAACACAGTAGGGGGTACCTATTGCATCCATACGACGGTAACGCTTTCCGATAGAGTCTTTCTCCTCGTAGTAGCAGTTGAAGCTGAACTTCAATTGGTTCATTATCTCACGTGCCTTCTCGGGCAGACCATCTTTCTTTACAAGGGGAAGCACTGCCAATTTCACAGGTGCAAGTGCTGCAGGCAGACGCAGTACGACACGTGTCTCGCCATTCTCGAGTTTCTCCTCGCAGTACGATGCGCACATTACGCTAAGGAACATACGGTCGACACCGATAGAGGTCTCAATTACGTATGGTACATAGCTCTCGTTTGTCTCGGGATCGAAATATTTGATATTCTTGCCCGAGAACTTCTCGTGCTGCGAAAGGTCGAAGTTGGTACGTGAGTGGATACCCTCTACCTCCTTGAATCCGAAAGGCATGCGGAACTCGATATCGGTTGCAGCATTGGCATAGTGCGCCAGTTTCTCATGGTCGTGGAAACGGTAAGCCTCATCGCCGAATCCAAGTGCCTTGTGCCAAGCCAAGCGTGTCTCTTTCCATTTGTTGAACCACTCGAGTTCGCTTCCGGGGCGTACAAAGAACTGCATCTCCATCTGCTCGAACTCGCGCATACGGAATATGAACTGACGTGCCACAATCTCGTTACGGAAGGCCTTACCAATCTGTGCTATACCAAAGGGAATACGCATACGACCTGTTTTCTGTACATTCAGGTAGTTGACAAAGATACCTTGTGCAGTCTCGGGACGAAGATAAACCTTCATTGCACCGTCGGCGGTAGAACCCATCTCGGTCGAGAACATAAGGTTGAATTGACGCACCTCGGTCCAGTTGCGTGTACCCGAAATAGGACAAACAATCTCCTCATCGATGATAATCTGACGAAGCTCCTCGAGGTTCATATCATTGAGAGCCTTGGCGAAGCGCTCCTGAAGAGCATCGCGCTTAGCTTTCTCGGCAAGAACCTTGGGGTTGGTCTCCATAAACAGTTCGCGGTTGAACGACTCTCCGAATCGCTTGGCAGCCTTAGCGGCCTCTTTTTCCATCTTCTCCTCGTATTTTGCAATCTGCTCCTCAATGAGAACATCGGCGCGATAGCGCTTTTTGGAGTCGCGGTTATCAATAAGAGGGTCGTTGAAAGCGTCGACGTGTCCCGATGCCTTCCAAATTGTGGGGTGCATAAATATTGCCGAGTCGATACCGACAATGTTGTCGTGCAGAAGCACCATGCTCTGCCACCAATAGTTCTTTATATTGTTCTTGAGCTCTACGCCCATCTGACCATAATCGTAAACCGCACCGAGTCCATCATAAATATCGCTCGATGGAAACACAAAACCATACTCTTTGCAGTGGGCTACCACTTTCTTAAATACATCTTCCTGAGCCATTATAGTAACTGTTTGTATATTAAATTATAAATTTTGCGCAAAGTAAAGCATTTTTTTTGGGAAAAACCTTAAATTTGCGGTAAAATATGCAAAACCGGCACTCTTATGATAGATAATAACGAATATGATGACAACATCGAGGAGTTGAATAATGAACCTCAAACGGGTGATGAGACGATAGGCGAACATAGCAATTATGTCCCGCCGCAGGACTCGTCGCCGACACACAAGTTGACGGGAATGTACCAGAATTGGTTCCTCGATTATGCCTCATACGTAATACTTGAGCGTGCCGTACCACATCTATACGATGGACTGAAGCCTGTTCAGCGACGTATCCTGCACGCAATGCGTGAGTTGGACGATGGTCGATACAACAAGGTTGCCAATGTGGTGGGATATACTATGCAGTATCACCCTCATGGTGACGCATCCATCGGAGGTGCTCTTGTGCAGTTGGGACAGAAAGATTTTCTCATCGACTGTCAAGGTAACTGGGGTAACATACTCACAGGTGATTCGGCTGCTGCTCCACGTTACATCGAGGCGCGTCTCTCACGCTTTGCGCACGATGTCGTCTTTAATCCCAAGACAACCGAGTGGAAACTATCGTACGACGGTCGTAACAAAGAACCTATCACGCTGCCGGTGAAGTTCCCTCTTTTGCTTGTGCATGGTGTCGAGGGTATTGCCGTGGGACTTTCGTCAAGAATCTTGCCGCATAACTTCTGCGAGGTGTGTGACGCAGCTGTCTCGTACCTCAATGGCGAGGAATTTACTTTGTACCCCGATTTCCAGACGGGGGGCAGCATTGACGTGTCGCGTTACCACGATGGCGACCGTACGGGGCGTGTGCGTATCAGAGCAAAAATATCGAAACTCGAAGATAACAAGACGCTTGCAATCACCGAGATTCCATACGGAAAGACTACCCCGATGATAATCGAGTCTATCCTGAAAGCAGTGGAGAATGGTAAAATGAAAGTCCGTCGGGTTGATGATAATACCTCGGATAAGGTAGAGATTCTTGTGCATCTTGCTCCAGGCGTATCGTCCGACAAGACTATAGACGCTTTATATGCCTTTACCGACTGTGAGATAAGCATAACTCCTTGTTGCTGTGTGATAGACAATCGCACACCGGTATTTATTACCGTAAGTGAGATTCTGCGTCGCTCGGTCGATAATACAAAGGAATTGCTGCGCCGAGAACTCGAGATACGCAAGGGCGAACTACTGGAACAGCTTCATTTTGCTTCGCTCGAGAGCATTTTCATTGAGGAGCGAATATACAAGGACCGTGAATTCGAGCAGGCAAAGGATATGGATACAGTGCTTGCGCATATCGACCTGCGTCTCGAACCCTATAAACCCAACTTTATTCGTGAAATAACGCGCGATGACCTTCTGCGTCTTATGGAGATAAAGATGGCGCGTATATTGCGTTTCAATAAAGAGAAAGCCGAAGAACTTATAGCACGACTAAAGGACGAGGTTGCAGCTATTGATAAAGAACTCTCGAATATGGTGGCTGTGACCAAGCGCTGGTTCACTAAACTGAAAGAGAAATATGGCGAGCGCTATCCGCGACTTACCGAAATTCGTAACCTCGATACAATTGTGGCAGCCAAGGTAGTAGAGGCCAATCAGAAACTATATATCAACCGTGCCGAGGGATTCATCGGCACCTCGCTGAAGAAAGATGAGTTTGTAAACAACTGCTCTGATATTGACGACGTTATACTTTTCTACAAGGATGGAAAATATAAGATTGTAAAGGTGTGCGAGAAACTCTTTGTCGGCAAGAATATAATACATATAGATGTATTTAAGAAGAATGACAAACGTACAATATACAATGTGGTCTATCGCGACGGTGCAAAGGGTATCTATTATATAAAGCGATTCGCAGCTACGGGAATGACACGCGATAAAGAGTATGACCTCACACAAGGGTCGCCCGGTTCTAAGGTTGTCTATTTCTCTTCCAATCCCAATGGCGAGGCCGAGGTAATAAAGGTAATGCTGCGTCCCAACCCACGTCTGCGAAACACTGTCATTGAGCGCGATTTTACCGATATAGCTATCAAGGGCCGTCAGTCGATGGGTAATATACTCACAAAGAACGAGGTGCACCGTATTACGCTGAAACGCCACGGAAACTCTACATTGGGTGGACGACAAGTGTGGTTCGACCGCGATATTCTGAGAATAAATTTTGATAATCACGGAGAGTATCTCGGAGAGTTCCACAACGACGATAAGATTCTTGTAATTCTTGATAATGGTGATTTCTATTTAAGTCCAATCGACCTGAACAATCACTACGAGGATAACATTTTAAGAATAGAGAAGTACGACCCTGCAAAAGTGTGGACAGCTATTCTCTACGATGCATCGCAGCAGAATTATCCTTATCTGAAGAGGTTTACATTGGATGCGAGTGTCCGCAAACTTAATTGTCTTGGCGACAACAAAGAGAATCGCCTCGTATGGTTCTCCGAGACACCCTATCCGCGTATACAGGTGATGTTCGGTGGCGATGACTCGTTCCGCGAGCCGTTGGTAATTGAGACCGATGAGTTTATTGCAGTAAAGAGCTATAAGGCGCGAGGTAAACGACTGACAACATTTACTATCGACGAGATAATAGAGCTTGAACCTACACGTGTACCGATAGAACCCGAACCACAGCAGGGCGAGGATGTCGACACAACCGATACTTCCGATATTGATATAACCACAGAAGCAACCCTCTTCGATGAAGATGAATAGTAATATAACAGGTGTGTTACTGTCTGCTCTGTTGCTGCTTATTCCTATGTCGCTTTCAGCGCAAGGTGCGGCACAGAGTGATAATATAAACCCCTATCGTGTGAGTGTGCGCAGTACACTCTATGGTCTCTCCTTGCTAAATAATCTCGATACTTATCTCTCGGGATACAACTATACAGGTGCTGCTGTGTATATGAATCACGAGACGATGCGTAAGGCTCATACCGGTAACTACGAATGGAAATTTCAGACTGTTACAGATGCTCTTTTGGGAGCAACTTCTCTGCACAGCACCTCACAATTGACTCTGCTCATTAATCGTAGTTGGAGTGGTTACCACACCTTCGGGGTGGGAGAGCGTCTGCAACTATTGGCAGGAGCGCAGATTCAAGTGGCGGGTGGTGCACTCTACATTCCCTCGAACGGCAATAATCTTGTCTCGGTGAAACTGCGCACAGCGTTGGCGGCCTCGGCGATGGCAATATATAAGTTCCCTATAGCGGGGCGTGGCTGTATCGCACGCTGGCAGATGGATGTTCCGTTGGCTGGTGTTATGTTCTCGCCGCAGTTCGGACAGTCGTATTACGAGATTTTCGGCCTTGGCGATACCAACGGGGTTGTGAAATTCTCGCACCCGGTGAACTCTCCTTCGTGGCGACACACACTATCTATGGACATTCCCATTGGTCGTAATACTTTGCGTGTTGCATATATCGCCGACCTTTATCAGTCGCGTGTGAACAATTTGCGTACACATCTTTACAGCCATTCGTTTGCCGTAGGATTCAGCCGTACAATATATAAGGTAAAGAATAACGATGTAATTAAGGTCTATTCGCCCTATTGAAATGAAAAAACTAATATCACATATAACAACACTGTTGATGCTGTTTGTACTCTCGGGTTGTGTCGAGGAAGATAAGTTCGATAATTCCCTAACGGGTAATTTCGATGCACTCTGGAATATAATCGACCAACGCTACTGCTTCTTCGATTATAGCAGCAGTGAATTTGGACTCGATTGGGATGCTGTTTATCATAAGTATCGCCCTAAAGCCGAGCTTGTGACAACAAACAGTGAAATGTTCGACCTTATGGGTGAGATGCTGCGCGAACTGCGCGATGGTCACGTTAACCTAACCTCGGAGTATGGTACCACATTCTATTGGGATTGGAAACTGAACCATCCGATTAATTTCAGCGACTCTATCCAGCGTAATTATCTTGGAAACAATTTCCGAGTTAATAATGGTATGATGTACACTTCGGTTCAAGACTCTATAGGTTACGTCTATGTGGGTAGCTTCTCTTCGATGTTTGGCGATAGCAACATCTCGGCAATGATGCTTGCTCTCTCGCATTGTAAAGGATTGATATTGGATATTCGTAATAACGGAGGGGGCCTGCTCACTGCCGCCGAAGAGCTTGCATCGCACTTTACAGACGAGAAGGTACATTGCGGATATATACAACATAAGACGGGTACAGGACACAGCGACCTTTCATCACCCCGTCCTATTCATCTTGAACAGGGTGATGGTGCTATTTGGCTGCGCCCTACTGTAGTTCTTACCAATAGGGGGGTGTTTAGTTCGGCTAACTATTTTGTTATGCTTATGCGTGAGTTGCCTTACGTACATATTATTGGCGACAAGACCGGGGGTGGTAGTGGAATGCCTCTTAACAGCACCCTTCCCAATGGCTGGGGCGTTCGTTTCTCGGCCTGTCCTATATTGGATAAAGAGAAGCAGATAACAGAGTTTGGTATTGAACCCGATACCCTTGTGCACATCACAAGTGACGATTGGAATAGGGGGCGTGACACCATGATTGAGGCTGCTTGTGCATACATATTCGACTTCTACGAAAAAAATAAGGATAAAAAGGCGGATAATTGAAAAAAAAGTACTATCTTCGCGGTGCTTTTATGAAGCAAGCGTCTATAAGGGTTGCCTTTTAGAGTAATAAAAGACGACTACGGCACGCGCCTGTGGCGAAATTGGTAGACGCGCCAGACTTAGGATCTGGTGTTTTGCGACGTGTAGGTTCGAGTCCTATCAGGCGCACGATGAGACAAAAGAGGAATTCTCAAAAAAAGAGAGTTCCTCTTTTTTTTGAGAATCGACAATGCGAGCAGCAAAAGGTCACGCGAAGCACCGCGCCAGTGGTGCCGCGTGGGTTGCGAAAAGCGAGTGTTGTCAATTTTACTATCATAATCAACAATGCGAGCAGCAATAGGTCACGCGAAGCACCGCAAAACAAATCGACAAGACCTGCAGCAAAAGGTCGCAGGCAGCGTGGCAGAGTCACGCCCTGCGGGTTGCTGTTAGTTATTTGGGAACGACAATACGAATACCAATATATAAAAACAGGCTCAACGTAAAATTCTGAGGGATTTTACGTTGAGCCGATATACACTCTGAAAATTCGCAAACAAATAAAGCAGACTTCATTTGAAATCTGCTTTATTTTGCTTTTTAGCAGAGAGAGGGATTGACTTTGTCCATCCCTTGCGCTGCCGCGGGCATCCTTGCAAAAAGAAAAAGCAGACAAACCTTCAAATAAATTTGAGTTTCTGTCTGCTTTTCTTTTTGCGGAGAGAGAGGGATTCTTGCTTTGGCAAGCGACTTCGTCGATTACGAACCCCCACTCGGGTGTTCTCATCCCCTCTAATGCAAAAAAGGAAGCCTTAGCTTCCTTTTTCTTGCGGAGAGAGAGGGATTCGAACCCCCGGTACCTCTCGGTACGTCGGTTTTCAAGACCGGTGCAATCGACCACTCTGCCACCTCTCCAATAAAATCATTAAATCTTCGGTCGTTCTTGATTTAACGCTGCAAAGGTAAGTCCTTTTTTTGAATCCGCAAAATAAAAAGACGAAAATTTCACATAAACCTCTGTTTTTTTATGATTCTAGACATTTACAAACAATTATACCCTGATATTATTAATGATAATTACAAATTTTCGGAACTTACTTCCATTATATTTTTATTATCTTCGCAACGAAAATCAGAAATCTTATTCTTCATATTAATATAGCGATTTTGGAAAAGTATATTTTACCATTGTTTGAATTGCTCAATGAGATGTCCCCCTATCTTTTATTAGGTTTTCTCATTGCAGGAGTACTGCACGAGTTTGTGCCGCAGAAATTATACCGTAATAGTCTATCGCAAAACAATCTGCGTTCTGTGATTTTGGCTGCATTGATAGGTGTTCCTCTCCCGCTATGCTCTTGCGGTGTCATTCCTACGGCAATGTCACTACGTCGCGAAGGGGTATCTAAAGGTGCTACTACATCATTTCTGATATCAACCCCTCAGACGGGCATAGACTCTATACTTGCAACTGCATCGCTGCTTGGAGTACCGTTCGCCTTACTACGTCCTTTAATTGCGTTTGTAACTGCAATAGCAGGCGGATGCCTTGTCAATCGCTTCGATAAGGAGGTGGCTATTCAGTACAGCAAGAGTACAGATGCACTCAGCGAGAAAAGTTTTATCCGAAAATGTATTGGTTCACTGAAATATGGTTTTATTGATATGTTGCAGGATATTGGTAAATGGATTGTCATAGGTCTTATTGTAGCAGGTCTTATCACTGTTCTTGTGCCGGATAACTTTTTTACAGCCTTCAATGACAAGCCGATTGTGAATATGCTCATTATTTTGCTTTTCTCGGTGCCGATGTATTTATGTGCAACAGGGTCGATACCCATTGCTGCGGCACTTATGCTAAAGGGATTATCGCCCGGAGCAGCTTTAGTGCTACTGATGGCAGGACCGGCCACAAACACCGCTGCTATTTTGGTCATAAAGAAAGTTATGGGAACACATACGCTGCTCATATATCTGAGTACAATAATATTAAGTGCTCTTCTCTTTGGACTGACGATTGATTATTTGCTGCCTGCTGAATGGTTCAATAATGCGGTAGTTGCACAAGGAACAGACTGTTGCAACGCCCACGGAGCCGCGTGGTGGAAAATAGCGTCGAGTATCCTTTTTGCGCTTTTGCTTATCGTTGCATTTGTAATGAAATTTATAAACCCACATAAACATACAACTATGCAGAATTTATTTAAAATCAAAGGTATGATGTGCAACCACTGTAAGGCTAATGTAGAGAAGAATCTTGCCAAGGTCGAGGGTGTTACAGCTGTGCAGGTAGAACTTGAACAAGGGGTTGCATACGTCGAGGGTGATTTTGACCCACAAAGAATAATCGAGACTATAGAGAGCGTCGGATACGAATATCTGAGCGAATAGTAAAAACCGTGAGCGAAAATTTCGCTCACGGTTTTTACTATTTTACGAGAATTTTCTTACCGTTTACAATATAAACACCTCTCTGTTCTATACGTTTGATGCGCACCCCCAACATATTATATATTACACTGCCTTGGGGCAAAAGAGCTACATTGTCAATACCGGTATCCTCATTTTTTTCAAAAACTGCGGTATAGACTATCGGAGCATTAACTACTACTTTTATTTCGGCCTCATTTCCAATAGAATCTTTACCAACGGTCCAGCGGGCGAAATTATAACCATCGTCAGGCACTGCAGAGAGAGTCACTTCGGTACCCTCTTCAACGGTAATCGACTCGACACCGTCAACAGTGGCTGTTCCACCCTTTGTCGCTGATACAGTAACCATATACTGCTCTTTTTTCAAAGGTTTAAGGCCGAAAAATGCCTTATGTCTATCGGTTTTTGATGCATAATCGTCACTTGCTGTCGGGTCGAGCCTTGCCAATGTGAAATATCCGTTACAAGAGCCTCCCCATCCCCAATTGAAGTGATAATAACCGCCATCGGTATATCCATCAATTATAAAGATATGCTTGGCATCGCTGCCCGTACCTGCGTTCGTTGCCACATAAGGTACAGGACACGACTCGTTTAGACTTTTCTTAAGAAGAGCATCCCATTGTGTATCGCCAACAACGAAGCGTAGTGTGGCACCCGATGCCATTCCCGACTGAGCGACAAGATCGACATAACCGAAATGCTGGGTCATTCTATATGAGTTCTCGCTACCGCCGGTGCTTCCCGTCCCGTACGATAGTCCGTAGGCGTAACCAAGGTCGCGCATCACTACAGCCACCTCATCGGCCTGTTCTTGGGTATAGGTCTTGTATTCAAGAGGCATGTTATCCCAATTATATGTATGTCCCAACTGTAACTTCTCTCCTGTGATTGGATTATATACGGTGCCTGTTCCCTTCTCGGGCCATTTATGATGGCGCATGACAATTGCAAATGCAGTGGCGATGCAGCCTGTAAGCGCCGGTCTGCCGCTTGCCGTAAAGCACAGATTATTGAAAGGGGCACCTTGTGCCCAACGTGCCGTACCCAGATTAACCACAACGTTTCCAACCTGCGATGCGTCTACCGGTGCTTTGCTCGCCCCTGAGCGCTCTCGAACAGCACGAATCTGTGCATCTACATCCAAAAGATAGTCTTTCATTCCATCGGGAATATCTTCTAACGATGCAGGTATAGGTTCGTCGGAAAATCCAATGAGAGGCATTGCAATATCATCGCCCGATACAACGACGAATCCTTTATCGGCAGGTGCTGCCATAAGATAGAATGTAGGTTCATTGGTTGTACCATTCTGCAACATACGACTGTCAAAAGTCATTCTGCTTTTTTGTATGCTCATGCCCGATATTCCGTATTTCTGCTCAAAGAAACAGTTTGCAATGGCACGGGCACGTTCAAACCGAGACTCCTGTGCCTGTACTACAACAGCAACACATAGCAGCAATATCATCAGTGCTATAAATTTTGATGTACTTTTCATAAGTTTCTATTCTAATGACACTGCTGCAAAAATAGTGTTTTTTTAATTAGAAATATCGCTTACTTCAACTTTTTACCATCGTTAAAGGCATTGCCCACCTTTGCACCCAACTCGAAGTAGTTATTTCCAATGGGGTCGTATGTTATAGGGCGCAGCTTGGCAACATCAATCTTTCCATCGGTAAGAATACTCTCATCGGCGCTGATATTCACAATACGTCCTACAAGATGGTTGCTCTCCTCGTCATACGAGAGCAACTCACATTCAATGGTCATTGGTAATTCATTGATAATAGGAGCATTAACAAACTGCGATTTTACAGCCGTAAAACCGGCCTTTGCAAATTTATCACTCTCTTTGTTTCCCGAAACAAGCCCTACATAGTCGCACGAGACGATTGTATCAACAGTAGCCATGCTGACAGTGAAAGCGCCGGTTGCACGGATATTCTTTGTAGTCTTATGTCCCTCGGAGAGACATATTCCTATTGTCTCGTCGGTAAAAATACCACCCCACGCTGCATTCATGGCATTGGGAGTACCTGCCTCATCGTATGCGGCAACAATTAACACAGGCATAGGATAGAGCCAGCTTTTCTTTCCAAAATCTTTTCGCATAATTATTGATATTTTATCATTACTTATAATCTTTTTCGCACATTTCCTCTTCAAGTAAACGCTGCTTACGTGCTATCTGTTCACCTTCACGTCTACCATTATAACCACCCAACGAACCGTCGGCCGCCACCACACGATGGCACGGTACCTCGGGGGCAAAGGGGTTACGTTTAAGCGCTTGTCCCACCGCCTGAGCACTGCGGCATCCTATGCGTCGCGCAAGTTCGCCATACGTTATTGTAGTACCCGATGGGACATCAAGCAAGGCCAGATAGACTTTTCTTTGAAAAGGAGATATATCGGCCGACTGCATCACTCTCTTGCGAATATCCGACATAACAGTGTCATTTCTTTACAGCAAACCACGTCTCGTTATCCCTGCGAACTGCAAATGCCGAATTAAACTTCATGGCTGCAAGCGAATATTTTATACCATAGAAGCGTCGTGCTTTTGTTGGGCAAACAACAATGCAACGTCCACATTTAATACATTTTTCCTTGTCTACCCCTTTGGGTGCGGTGGGGTCAATAGCCCCCGTGGGACACAGTCGGGCACATAGCCCACAGGCGCTACATTTACGCGATGCAGTTGGCCAAATAGGGATAGCACCCGGTATCTTATAAGGGCGGTTGCCCGGAATTTCTATTTCACCGAACCCACTGACAAGCAGAGCTGTGGTTTTATTTGCAAACTCTTGGATATCGGCCATATCATCGGCATCGGGACGTGCAGCTCCAACCTTAGGAAAGATAGAGTGTTGTGCAACGAAAGCACCGGCAGATACAATTCTAAAACCATTGTCACAGATAATATCGGATAACTCCAAGACTGCATCATCGTAATGTCTATTGCCATAGACTGCTACAATCACAGCCGAAGTATCGTTACCCTTAAATCGACGCAGACGTTCAACAGCCATTGTCGGTACACGACCGGCATAAACAGGAACGCCTACTACCAAAAGTTCGTTAGATGGAATCGTCACTTCGTCGGTCGACGAATCATTGGTTATATCGTATGTCACTACATTGTCCGAGAGTTGTGCTGCCACAGATTCAACCACTCGTTTAGTGGTATAGGTGGCACTAAAATAGAGTGTCGTTATTTTCATATTATCTTTGATTAAAATTGAAAAAGGTCGTCCAATACAACTTGCAGCTGAACACGGCCTCCATACATAGTCTGTGATACTCCATAGGTGGTAATCATTGTCAGATGTACGGATTGTTTAGGCGATAGTGTGTTTATAAGAGTTTGAATTAAAATATTTAATAGTAGAGAATATCAATTTGTATATACCCATAAGATAACAGGTTTGCTTTTATTTTCATTCAAGATTGTTACAGTCTTTTTATAATTATCAAAAGGTATAGTGACACACCCCTCACTGTACGGTCTCATAATGGCTCTTCCAAAAATGCGAAAAACTCTCTCTGGTATAGAAAATGGATATATGCTGAATGATGGTAAGTGTACAGGGTGGATTAATATTCCACGAACTTTGGCATTGCTGTTCGTGGAATCCAAACCTATTAAATTCAGAGCTGGTCGCCCCTTAATGGAATTCATCTTACGTTCCTTGCCTATCTTGTAATGTCCCAATGACGAGCATAGAGAACCTATTTCATTGCTAAAAACTTTTTTGCCTTGATTCTTCCCTTTACCACACCCTTGTGCACAAATGCTTTTTAACAGAGCTTTGTTGTTGTTGAAGTCCCAAACGACGAAACGAGTACGTCCCGAATGAACAGCGTAATCAACTAAAATGCCTACATTTGTATTGTAGTCTCTCTTTGTACAGTATTCTTTCAGTTCTTGTGCTTTTGCTTCTATATCACCGGGCAAACTATTGCCTATAATTCTAAACAAGGCTATGGTGCAAAGAAGCACTACAAATGATATAAGCAATAATAAACGTTTTGTTTTCATTATTTAAGATAATCAATAGGGTTCAAGTAAAACATCTTTTGCCAACCGAGCGGCGCATTTTTAATTCGCTACAAATATGGTATAAGTGTGCCAATGCCATAATGCAAGTGTGCAGGGGTGGTAATTTTACGTTGAGCCTACAGAACTGCAAAAATAAGACAAAAAAGCGCTAACTGCTTGTTTTTGTTGCAATTAACGCTTTTCTAACTTGTGGGCCATCTTGGGCTTGAACCAAGGACCTCCAGATTATGAGTCTGTTGCCAAGCATGCTGAATTTTGCAAATTCAGCACGTGTAACCAACTGAGCTAAAAGCCGTTGAAAGCAATATATCTACCTGTTAATTAACTCTCGAAATATCTATCGGTAAACATCCGGTAAACATTTCTTCAATGCAAATTTATCGTTTTTGCTCTTATCCTGCAACCCTCGACAGCGATAATTCACACCGGCGCAGAAACTTTTTAAGCGTTTCGACTTACCGTATATCGCGGTATTTTACAGCTTGTTCAGTTATTAAATTTGTTATGTTTTTATAAACAATAGAACAGAATATAAGCTTTCGTTTGTTATATCTGCTTTGTAGATAGATTCTGATTATTGCAAAGATTCGATTTTTATCTGCTCTTTCTCATAGATTCCTCCCCAAATCATATAATCACGCTCCGTGGGGTCAATTATCCATAATGTCTCGCCACTGCTTTTGCACCTTATCTCTACTGCATCATGGTCTATAAAATAACGCTCATATTCTTTTGGTACAAGTGCTGTGCACAGTTTATTAATATTTACAAAGTTCAGTACAGCGTATCCAACGACAGGTATTGCCATTGCATCCATATCATGTGCATTGTACGCAATATTGCAAAGGGTTGCGTGTAGCCTTGCATATGTGACACAATGGGCCTTTGAAACTTTATTCTTAAACAGAACATCTTGTTTGAATGAGAACCTCAACAAATCGCAAGTAACCTTTGAACAGTAAAGCGCACTCTTATAAATATCCAGCGAATGAGTATTCTTTATTATTAGTCCTTTGATAGAATCTGGCACGACAACTCTACCTTGTCTTTCTCTCAATATATGAAATTCACGGTTCACGGGAAACAATAGCATCAATAGTATCAATAACGCCATTGCTATAAAAATTACTTTCTTTTTAAGCTTCATATATGTATTGTGAATGCAACCATAAAAGGCCTCCTAACGAGGAGATGATTCTGCAACATGTATCAAACAGCCATTCCATCATTTTGTCTTTTGCAAACTATTAAAAATCGTTCTTGTGTCTGTAAATCTTCCAATCAGTCTTATGGTATGCTTTGGCAGGAATCATATTTTTCTGCTTAAAATCAGACACCCATTGTTTGCCGTTCCACATTTGGATATGTCCCCAAATGTGCTTTCCCACAGCAGGGAAAACGATTATGTCACCCTTTAGTGGAGTATAATTCTTCTTGCTCACTTCTACAAAATCCATTTGCGGAAGAAGCCATGAATATCCGTATGCTGGCAACAGGTATGCAGGGCAGCCACCAGCATTCAAGGCACGCATCACGTACCATGCACACCAAGTCCTCGACTTAGTTTCTGCGTTCTTCGTGAGGTACTCTATAGTCTTGTCCTTGTCATAGGTGTAGTTGCTGTAGTTTGCATATAGCATTATAGACAGTGCAACTATTATCAGTATGGCAAAGAATATTCCAACTCCCTTAAAAAACTTTTTCATTCATCTACGCCGTTTAGATGTTCAGAATTAAATATATCCACAGGTGCTACGGCATATTGCTCTTTTGTGATTCCCCGCTTCTTCATCGCCTTTTCTATTTTTGGCAGTTCGTCGGTACCAAGAATAAGGTAATCACCAACTTTCTTTGGCTTACATAGTTCTATTCCCAACTGCTTGATATAAATATCGTATATGAGTTCCGAACAATAGAACTTCCCGTTATCAAACTTAAATGCCAAGTCGTAGGGCTTTCCCAAATAACTATTGTATTTGATTTTGATATTATCTTTATTAGAGCGTTTCAACCAATATCTGCCATCCTTGCCACGAGCAATGAACTTATCAAATGGGGTGAGCACAATTGTCCGCTGTGTCTCAAGCACATAAGGCTTGCCGCCTTTCATTACAACTATGCCGCAATGTGTAATCATTGAGCGTGTGCCAATCTGTATCAATGGCGATTGCTCTGATTGCGAGGTCTGAAAAATTACATCACCTTCTTTAACGTTCTTTGCCGCTCCTGAATTCTGTGGTATAAGAAATCCTACCAAGAAGATTGATAGGATTCCTATAATGGTTATTTTAATCTGTTTTTTCATATCATATATGCAAAATCTTAATCAGGTCTTACGGCATAGCAGACTGATATGTCATTGAACTCAATAATAAGAAATATATGATTTTCTGGATAGTACATAAAAGTTGCAATGCACCTTTTTCCATCCCCATCTACACACTTTCGTTCTTGATATATGATTCCATCTTTTTCTCTTAATGTTTCGTCTGAAACACTTATGAGTTTTTTTGTTTCTTGTGTAAAAATAGTAATTACACGCTCATCTTGAAGTATTCTAATTTTGCAATCTTCAAAATCGCCAACTTCACCATTAACTCTAAAACTCACAGCAATAGCAGTCCACCATTGCGCTTCGTATTTTTGCTTCGTACTTCTTGCTCTATAAGGCATTTCTTCAAGGCTTAATGGGTCATATAAAGAACCTTGATTTATGCGAGGTGGCGTAAATTGTACAGGGTCTGCTTGTACAACTTTATGAGAAACAAAAGGCAGAGTTGTTTGGGCAAATATAGAACAATTCAAACAACACATAACAAGTGTGAATAATGTCTTTTTCATTTTTAAATGTATTATTCAAATTTAACATTTGGGAAATAGGTGCCATTTAAGTAAATTCCAAGTGCAACATTATCAAATTGGATTGAATAATGTTCTGGCAAATTCTTAAAAGGAGCAACGAGTATTGTCGCTTTTGAAGTTATCTTTTTATTAGGTTTACCATTTCTTGATTTTGCAGAAACAAAATTCGGCCGCTTGTTTTTTCTATAATTTTCAAGTGCAGATGGGTAATCATCAGAAATATAATATTCTACAGTTCCATAAAATTCATAGTTCTTATTTGCTTTAATGTCTTTTTTCCTTTGCTTCTTGTTAGGGAATTTCATATTATCGATTTTAAATCTAAAGCGATAATCCCAAGGACCTTCTGAAGCTGTATAAATAATAAAACCATCATAATTCCCTGTAATTTTTGCTTCTGTACCTCCATCAAACCACGATGACCAATAACCATCAAACCAACAAGAAAATTTAATTTGTCCATAAGAGACGTTTACAGCAAATAAAAGGAAACAAAATATAAATAAAAACTTTTTCATTTTTTTAAATCTAGTTAAAGTCTTTTTCGCTACGTCAACACTGAAAAGGATTTGATAATCTTATTTAAATCTGTCGCGAGCATTTCTCCTCGCATTCTTTACTTCATCACCTAATCCATTATATTTCTCATTTTGCATTACCCTCTGTTTCTCTTTAATGCTTGTTTCATTATTTATTTTTTCAAACTCTCTGTCGTAATATTTGCCTCGCTCTTTCCAATCTCTCTCAATAGCACGAACTTCTTCAGCGGATTTTGCATTATTAAACGCATCAATATATTCGCGAGCGTCTTTTGCTGCGTTATTGGTTAATTTACTAAACTTAGATTCACAACTGCTAAGCAACACGATAGACATTGCTAAAGCTAAAAACACAACTTTCTTCATTGTAAAATGTTCTTTGCCCTCACAATTCCCAGATGAAAGCGGATAAAAAAATAAGGTGTGGGAACTTACTGCTTTATCCTATTGATGGGGCTTCTCGCATTGCCTTTGCTGTTGGATAAAGCAATAGCCCACACCAGTTGGATATGTATAAAGCCAATGATAGCTGTACAAACCAATGATGTGGTGCTACTGCTATCATCTTCACAGCATAGAAATTTTGCGAGAATTTCATCAACGAAGATAATTTCAATAACACCTTTTACTAAAAAATAACTCTTTTGCTACCACTGTAACTTGGAGTTATTGCAAAAGTAATAAAAGTGTTTTGTTTTATCAAGTTAATTGCTGAAAAAACTTTTTAATCTCAGTTGTTGGTATCAGTAATGCAGATTGTGAGTAAAATTCATTTATAACAGTAGAGTGGCGACAAAATTTGAACAGGGTCTATAAAAAGATTTCTCCTCAAAAAATGTCGCCGTCTCATAGTTTAAAAACTCAGACAATCATAGGTCTGTAAAATCTCCTCTTGTCTTAAACCTAAATATCGTTTCGTGATAGCCAATGAGCTATGGTTGAACAATTCCATCAACTTAACTAAAGCAAGTTTGGAGTTTTCTCCATTCATTTTGTAAACCTGCCGTCCAAAGGTTTCGTAGATTGGCTTCTGTGTTGATTGTTAATATCTTACATCTATTGTTTATCGGTAAATAAGTGGTAAACAAATTGCTCGAAAATGGTAAAAAACAGCTGAATTACAGAATCCTCAGCGCTGTAGAACTGCAAAAATATGATAATAAATAAGCGCTAACTGCTTGATTTACTGCAATTAACGCTTATCTATTGAAGTGGGCCATCTAGGGCTTGAACCTAGGACCTCCAGATTATGAGTCTGTTGCTCTAACCAACTGAGCTAAAAGCCCGAGTATCTCTCTTAGAAATACGTTACAAAGTTAGTGCAATTTACTTTACGTTGCAAGTTTTTATGCAAAAAATGTGTTAAACAACCTTTATTTTGTTTTATTCCTATTTTGCAATAGCTCTCTTTGTTTAGTATTTATAGCGCATCCATCGCCATAACTCCTTTAGTGTAGGCTTCTTGCCGTGCATAAGTATTCCCACTCGGTAAATCTTGGCTGCACCCCACACGGTTACGGCAAATGTTATGTACAGAAGCACTAAAGATACAATTATCTCCCACATCGGAATATCGTAGGGGATGCGTGCCATCATTACAATGGGTGATGTGAGTGGTATCATCGAGAACCAAAAAGCAACCTCGGATGTGGGGTCGTATATCACATTTATCATTATGATAAGGCTCAGAATTATAGGCAGAGTGATGGGTAGTTGTAATTGTTGTGCATCCTGTGGGTTGTCTACCGATGAGCCTACTGCCGCGAACATTGCTGCGTAGAGCAGGAATCCGCCAACCATAAACAGTAGCAGTGTGGCGAAAATCTTCAGTATATAGCCAATGTCGGTAAGTGTCAGCAGTGCTTGCAGAAGGTCGATGTCGGCATCGGGGGCGGCAACTCCTGCCGGGGTGCCCTGTTGCATCATGGCTATTGCTGCGGTTATCTCTTCGGGCAACAGTGACGGAACAAGGAAATATCCTGCAATGAGTATTATCACCAACCATGTCAATATCTGAACAACTGCTACGCTGGCAACACCCAATATTTTACCAAGCATCATCTGGAAAGGGCGCACCGAAGATACCATAACCTCGAGTACGCGGTTGTTTTTCTCCTCGATTACCGACTGCATAACCATTGCTCCATATATAATAAGGAACATATATAGCATAAAACTCAGAATGTAGGCTATTACTGTGGCTACAATTGACGATGTTGCCATGTCGCCTGAGGACTCTTCATCGCTCTCTTCGCTGCTGTCCGATTTGAATGTCTGTAGTGATATCTTTGTCTCTATCTGTGCAAGTATCTGCTGTATATTCTCGATGTTATAGCTTTTCAGTTTTTCGGCTTCCACTATTGCCTCTATCTGCGAACATATTCCTGTCTCTAATCCCATTCCTACGGATGTATCGGTGTATAGGCGAGCTGCAGTGGGGTTCGACATAATGTCGTTTCCTATATGCAGGATGGCGAAATAAGCATCTTCGGGCAGTTTTCGTACTGTCTCTATGGGTAGTTGCAACTGTTCGAACTCTATCTCTTCGTTACTGTAGAGTTGTGGAGCTATTATGCCACTGTCGTCAACTACTGCTATTTTCTTAAGGTCGCTACCCGAGTAGGTCATCATAAGTGTTGGGGCCACCATAAGACCGATTATCAGCAGAGGGGTGAGCAGGGTGGTTATTATAAATGATTTTTTGCGTACACGTTCGTTGAATTCGCGTCCTATTATTATACCAATCTTGCTTTTCATTTTTATGGCTTTTTAGGGTGTTTATAATGTTCCGTTTACGGCGCGGATGAATATATCGTTCATCGATGGGATAAGTTCGCGGAACGAGCGCAACTCTATACTCTTGTTTGCTGCCGAAATTACTTCTCGCACGCTCTCATTTGTGGTGATGCACACTTTAAGGGTGCTGTATCCCGTCACTGCTGTGATGCTCTCCATAATTTCGCATTTGTCGCTTATGGCATCCAGCAGGGTCTTTTCGCTGCCTCGATAGTCAATCTCGAAAATATTGGCACCGTGGTGGCGACGAATCTCGCTTACGCTGCCCGAAAGGATGTTTTTCGATTTGTTTATTAGTGTAATGTGGTCACAAATCTCCTCGACCGACGACATGTTGTGTGTCGAGAATATTATTGTCGCTCCCTTGTCGCGCAGGGTAAGAATTTCGCTCTTTAGCAAGTTGGCATTTATAGGGTCGAAGCCCGAGAATGGCTCGTCGAAGATAAGCAGTTTGGGGTTGTGCAGTACGGTGGTTATGAACTGTACCTTTTGGGCCATACCTTTTGACAGTTCGTCGACACTGCGGTTCCACCAATCGCTTATTCCAAATTTATCGAACCACTCCTTCAGCTGTTTTGTTGCCTCGCTCTGCGATAGCCCTTTCAGCCTTGCAAAGAATATCGCTTGTTCGCCCACTTTCATTTTCTTATATAGTCCGCGCTCTTCGGGCATATATCCTATATGATATATATCTTCGGGGGCAATAGGATGTCCGTCAAATATAACTTCGCCGCAGTCGGGTGCTGTTATACGGTTAATGATACGCAGCAGTGTTGTCTTTCCTGCACCGTTGGGACCTAAGAATCCGTATATCGACCCTTGCGGAATTGTAAGTGATACGTTGTCAAGTGCTTTGTGGTTGGCAAAGCTTTTGCTCACTCCTTTAATTTGCAGTATGTCCATTTTTTTTCATTTTAGGTGTGCAAGTTTACAGTTTTTTTTTGAATATACACTCTTATACAGAGATTTTTTGATTACTTTCGCAGATTGAATTGGTCTCTTGGCCGGTTGTACCCCTATTATTATTCCGATATTATGAAAAATAAAACTCTTATTTTTGACTTGGGTGGTGTGTTGCTCGATATCTTTATCGACAGGTCGTTTGGCGCACTGGTGGCAATGGGCATGGATGCCTCTATACTCACCGAGGAACAATGTCTTATGAACGATATGATACAGCGCTACGACCGTGGCGATATCTCTACCGCCGAGTTCTACTCATATATAGCCGAGGCTTTGCCACAAGGAGTACGCTCTTTGCCTGCCGAAGAGTTACACGAGCGTATACACGATATTTGGAATATGATGCTGGGCAGTTTCTCACGCGAGAAGGTAGAGTGTATCTGTGCATTGCGCGAGCAGGGGCATAGAGTTGTGATGCTCAGTAATACCAATGAGGGGCATTGGGACTCAATAGAGCGTATTTTCCGCAGTACGATGGGCGTTTCTTTGAGAGACTGTTTCGATGAAATGTATCTTTCTTATGAGATGAAAATGCGTAAGCCCGAACCCGAGATATTCGAGGCCGTGCTACGTAGCGAGAGTGTCGAGGCTTCCGATTGTATATTCTTCGATGATTCCGAGGAGAATTGTAATGCAGCGCGTGCGTTGGGTATCGAGGCTGTGGTTATGGAACGTAACAAGGCGTGGAACACTCTGCCTATTGTCCTGTGATGGAGATTTTTACCGACATAGAAGAATTAGGAAACAGACCGACCGCTGTAACGGTAGGTTCGTTCGATGGTGTGCATCGTGGGCATTTGGCAATGCTTGCCGAGGCACGTGAGCTTGCCGGGACTCGCGGGTTGCCTCTTACTGTGGCGACCTTTGCCCGACATCCGCGCCTGCTGTTCTCGGAGTGTAAAACTCCGTTTTTGCTCACCTCTACCGACGATAAGCTGTCGCTTCTGGAGCAGGCAGGCGTGTTGCGTTGTCTGTTGCTTCCGTTCGACCATTCTATGGCTTCGCTCACTGCAAAGGAGTTTATGCACGATATTCTATTGCAAAAGATGGGAGTGCGTATGCTTGCTGTGGGGTTCGACCACCATTTTGGACGACCCCAAACGGGCGAGGGCATTTCTGAGTATATAGACTATGGCAAGGAGATGGGGGTCGAGGTTGTTCAGTTGCATCCTTATACACCCGACGGACAGAAAATAAGCTCATCGCGTGTGCGAGGAGAGCTTGCCGCCGGTGATGTCGAGGCAGCGGCAGGCTTGTTGGGACGTAACTATTCATTGCGTGGTAGTGTTGTGCACGGCGAGGCCTTAGGGCGGCGTTTGGGCTTTCCCACGGCTAATATTGCGTTATCAGAGCCTTTGCAACTTCTTCCACTCGATGGTGTCTACGAATGTGTCATCAAGGTGCGTCTTGACTGTTATCGTGGAGTGATGAATGTAGGATGTAAGCCAACGTTGAATGGCAGCAGTCGCACAGTAGAGGTCTTTATAATTGGTTTTGACGGTGATATATATGGTGAACCTGTGGTGGTGGAGTTTGTGCGCCGTCTGCGTGGCGAGCGTCGCTTTGCCGGACTCGATGACCTTCGTGCACAGATAGAGTCGGATGTAAGATGTGTGTGCGAGGGAACTGCATATTAACAAAGTAATTTAATAATTTATAAATGTTTCAGGAAAATGTCAAAAACGTCAAATGAAATCTTATCAACAGCATGGAGAGTGGTGAAATTACCTCTCTATTATATGCTGTATCAGGGACTATTTTCGGTAATGGCAATGGTTGCTGTAATTGTTTACGCTATCGCCGCTGGAGTAGTACCCTTGGAAATTTTACTTAGTGGTAACTCCGAAGCTTTTTTGGCTGCTATTCCCGAGAGCTACACTGTTTGGGCAGTCTCATTAGGACTCTTTGTGTCGGCATCTGCTATGCTGTGGCATCTCATCTATTGGGGCTATTTCTCTTTTGGTAAGGAGCCTTTCCGTCAGGTGAGTGGTAAGGTGATGTTGCTTAGTATTATGCTTGTCTTTGCGGCGATGTTTATGTTTAATGTCTTGGCTCAGGAACTTGGATTGCCCGATGAATTGGCCGAGACAATGCAGCAGGTGTCTAATAACCTATTGGGTTGCATTAGTATTGCTGTACTTGCACCTATTCTCGAGGAGGTGCTTTTCCGTGGTGCTATACAGGGCTACCTGATGCGTAAATATAACCCAGCAGTGGGTATTGTTTTGGCCTCAATTATCTTTGGACTTATTCACATGAATCCCATCCAGATTTTCTATGCTACATGCTTGGGACTTGTCTTTGGATGGATATATTACCGCACACGCAGCCTTATGCCTGTTGTTATTGGACACGTGCTTAATAACTCTCTTGCTGCAATTACAATGTTGACAGGTGTCGAGGAAGAAGAGGCTGTAATGTCGATGGGCGAGAAGGTTGCTGTCGTAGGTGGCTCTTTAGTGGCTGCTGTAGCACTTATGTATCTTATTAACCGTATGTTGCCTGCTATCTCTCTTCCTTGGAGTGGAATTGAGGATGAGGAGTAATATCGGTTGACGCAGTCTGATATACAAAAAGCAACAGCTTCATGTTAAATGAAGCTGTTGCTTTTTTATGTCTTGTTTAATAGCTTATTTGGGAAGGGTCACCTGGAACATCGAACTGTTAGTGTGCTCACGAAGCAGAATCTCCTTCATCTTCTTAACAATGTCGGGGTACTTTCCCGAGAGGTTCTTGTCTTCGTGAAGGTCGGTTGCAAGGTCGTATAGACTGCACTGGCCATTCTGTACAACGAGTTTCCAATTACCCATGCGCAGTGCCATCATATTGGTTTCGTGGAACTCCCAGTAGAGGAACTCGTGTGCCTCCTGCTCGCCCTCGCCCAAGAGTGTGGGAGCAAATGAGAGACCGTCGAAATAGTCGTTGGCGAGCTTTTTGTTGGTGTAACGCTCTACGTAGTTTTCTATGCCTGCAACATCGCAGAAAGTGGGCATAAGGTCGTAGAATGCCAACTGATGGTCGTTAACTGTACCCGCCTCAACCTGTCCGGGCCACCAAGCGATGAAAGGAACTCGTATACCGCCCTCGGTTGTCGAACGCTTTGTTCCGCGAAGAAGTTTCTCTGTGTTGAAGTAGTCGGGGTCGGCACCGCCCTCGGTGTGAGGACCGTTGTCGCTTGTGAAGATTACGAGTGTGTTTTTGTCGAATCCCTTCTCTTTCAGTTTGTCGAGTACTTCGCCTACGTATGCGTCAAGGCGTGTTACCATTGCTGCAAATTGCTGGTGTGCGCAGTCGGTGGGGTTATAGCGTGAACCTGCATCACCTCCGTATGTCTTCTCGGTGCAGAAAGTGCCTTGGTAGGCCTTGAAGATGCTGTCCTCGGGCTGTGCAAGCTCGGCATGGGGCAGTGTGTATGTAAATATGCCGAAGAATGGCTGCTCGGCAGTCTGTTTGTCAATCCATGCCATTGCACGTTGATGGATAAGGTCGGCCGAGTAGTCCTTACGGTTCTTGTACTCCTCACCGTGCATTCCGTATGCAATGTTGTTCTCCAGCAGTTCGCGACGCACCTCGGTGTCGCCTGCAGCGCGGCTGTAAGCATTCAAGAAGTTGGGGTAGTAGAGGTGTGCCTGGAACTGACACATAAAGCCGTAGTATTCGTCAATGCCGCGTTTGTCGGGGGTGGATATTGAACCCTCGTATCCGCCGGCCCACTTACCGAACATTCCGGTGGTGTAACCGTTATCTTTCATAATCTCGGGGAGAATTATGTGGTTGGGGTCGTATGGCTCCTGTCCTGTTTGTACGGGGTCGGTTGTCTTGCCGTATGTCACCGAACCGATGCGATACTCTTTGTTACCACGTACTTTGGTGTGTCCTGTGTGCTGTCCTGTCATGAACGAAGCACGTGAGGGGGCGCTCACCGGGCTGCCTGCGTATGCTTGTGTGAACATCATGCCCTCGGCTGCCATACGGTCGAGGTTAGGTGTGCTTATGTACTGCTGTCCGTAGCAGCCGACATCGGCATAACCGAGGTCGTCACACATAATATATATAATGTTGGGGCGCTGTGCCTCCTGTGCCTGTACTGCTGCCGAGGCAAGCAGTCCGCATCCGAAAAGAATCAATTTGTTATCCATAATATCTTCGTTTTTTTATTTATTTGCTTATGTAGAGTTTGCAGTTCTTGTAGCCCTTGACTGTGTTTACAATTACAATATATATGCCCTCTTTAAGGTTGCTTGTAGAGGCTGTGTTGCCTTTATTCTTTGCTACAATGGCAGCATCAGGGGTATAGATTGCTATTGATATAACCTCAGTGCTGCTGTGTGCTACAATGTTGTTCTCTTTTTGTTCTATTGTAATCTCCTCGCTTGTGGGTGTTGAGACTATTCCCAAAGACGACTCGTCGGTATTGGGCGAGAAGTAGGCCTTTAGCGATACGTTGCGGTCGACTGTGAATGTGTAGCTTGCATCGGTAGATACAACTACGCCCTCTTCGCGCCAGCAGACGAATGTGGCATTGCCTATTGCAGTGGCTGTTGCGGTTAGTTCGGTGCCATAGTCGTAGCTCTCGGCAACGGTCGATAGGGTAGCGGTACCACGGTCCTTGTCGTTTACACTCAGTGTGACAGTGCGGCTACTCTGTGCTTTGGCTGCACGTATGTGGAAATCATAAACAAATCCCACTACGTCATCTTCGGCAAGGTCAAGCCCGTTGTTGTTGATACGGACACGCATACGGCTCTGCTTCTCAGCCGCCCATTCGGGAACGTTCACTGTCGCGCTGCATTTGTTGCCGCTGATTGCAAGAGGTACTATTGTTTCAAAGATTCCATCGCCATTCCAGTCGAAATAGCAGTTGGCTGTAATGTCGGCTGCCGCATTACTCTTTAATGTTGCCGATATTTCGAAACTCTTTCCTATTGCCACCTCTCCCTTGTCGTGTGCATATACAACGTGCCAGGTCGATGGCTTTGCGGTACTCTTGTAGATGAGGTTTCCAAGAATATCCTCGCCGCTGAGTGTAAGTTCTGTAATAAAATTGTTACCGGCGCGTCCGCAGGGGTTGTTGTATATCTGTCTGTTGCGGGCATACATGCTGCGTAGACGGTTGAAGCGGAAGAGAGTCTCGCCACTAATCTTAAGGGTGTCGCTGCCGCTTGTGAAGAAGAAGTAATCATCTTGCTCTTTGCTTGCCTGTACTTTCCAGCGTGTGTCGAGTCCCTCGGCTGCTGTTACTGTGCCATCTGAGATGCCTATCACTGTTGCGGGCTTTGCTGCCGATGCAATTATCCATCCTGTACTGTTGTTTGTTCCTACAAAGTACCACTCCTGATTGTTGTCGAACATGTCGGCTGCGCTCATTGACAGACCGGCCTCACCAAGAGTAATGTTTTTACCGCCTGCTCCCTCGATATTGTAGCTTGTGCCTATCGAGCCAATAGCGCTGCTTGCGTCAAAGGGACGAATCTCGTAAAGGTCCTCGGTCTCAATAAGTTTCCAATATGAACCTACACGTGATGTTCCTGCCTGCCAGGTAATAACATAATTCGAGGCACCGTCCTTGTTAAGCGCACGGGGGCCTGCATTCTCCTTGTCGTAGCTTGCACAGTCGGTCGAACTGAAATAGTAGCATCCTTTAATTTCGCCGCTTGTAGCTGCTGTCTTTGCAACATAATATTCAGTAGGTGTAGATGTTGTTGTTATGCGCGATGCCGATGAAGGAGTCTTGTTGCAACTGCCGATGTAATTGCCTGTGGCAGTGTTCTTGATGTAGAAACAGTTCTCTTTCTCGGTGGGAATGAACATCCAGAATTGAGCCTTTGTAACATCGTTGCCCTCGACGGTCATATATCCGTCAGCACCCTCGGTGATGTAGTTAGTACCTGTGTTCTTCCACTGAATGTAGTAGACTTTACCCTCGCTGTCATCGGGCTCGGGAGTAGGCTCGGGGTCGGGTTCCGGCTCAGGCTCAGGCTCGGGATTCGATGAATCATCGGCTGTACCAAGCTCTATTGCCGACAGACCAAAGAAACATCCACCGTTGGTACTACCCTTTGTGATGGTCAGTTTTACGACGATAGCACCATCTGCCTTTACCGTGCTCTCGCTCTCAACAGGCCATACTTTGTGTACGCTGCCACTCTGTCCTACGCCTGCTGCAATGTCAATATCGTTCAAAGAACCAAACTGTGCAAGTGTATTGGCCGATGCGCCTTGCTCGACGTTAACGTTCCACTGACGTGTTACACCGTCGCTGTTCTCCTGATAGTTGCTGCCACCGTTTAGGGCGTGTATGTCAAGCCCTATGCTGTTGAAGGTAAACCCCTCGGGCACTCCGCTTATGCTCACTGTCAGCTCAATGGTAGGATCGGTGTTTGCATTGATATTGGGGCATATTATGCTCTCGTTAATTGCATTTCCGCCGTTGGGCTTAAACTCGTGCGACGACTCCAAGAGAGCTGATGCACCCTCGATGGGTGTGCCATTTTTGTCGACTACGCTTATTGTTACACTTGCAGCATCGGTTCCTGCTCTGTTAAATGTAAGGCCGATTTTCTCGGCTGCCACACTCGATCGAAAGCCTAATACGAGAATGGCTAATAGGGTAAAGTAGAGTTTTTTCATTTTCTTTAGGGTTATTTGGGTTAAATGTACGAATAAGGAGTGAAATAAGCAAAATTTACTTTGATATTTTGCTGTGCTGTTTCTACTTTTATAACAAAAAGCGAAAATAATCTCAATAATTATTGATTATTGCATTTTATATTAGTTGTCAATGCTTTATTCGGATATAACATTGTGTTATAAAACAACCTTTCAATTATATGACATTTCAAATAATTGCTGATTCAAGATAAAATATCTGTTTATTTAACCTTATTATATATAATATTGTTGGTGAAAATTCAATTATGCGGTCAAAGGTCGTCTCATTTTTTAAGGTGATTATATGTCAATTTATACAAGGGTGTAATTTCGACAACCTTATATGGGAGGAGAAATCTCTATAAAGGATTAATTAGAACTCTCACATACGTTCGAGATTACAATCCTTCATTTGGGTTTATTTTTTACATATTGTGTAATTTTGTATATAATTGCCTTTGTAAATAGAATAATCGGTTATTGAATTTATAATCCAATTGTAAGTGATAGAATAATAATTGCAGATGCTTATATTTATATTATATGTATATTGCAGTGCAGATTGTTATCTGCCTCATTTTGGGAAAATTGTTTCTTAAAGATGCTATGATAGTTGCATCTGACTCATTTGAATGTTGTTCTTTATCTGAACTTTATATGAACAACAAAAAAAACGACAAAAAAACACAAAACATTTTTTCATTCGGAAAATAATGTCTATCTTTGCAAGCCAAAATGCGCGAAAGTGCAAACTAATGTAGAAATTACTTAAAATAATATATAACTAAAAATTTATCAAAATGCCTACAATTCAGCAATTAGTAAGAAAAGGCAGGGAGGTATTGGTAGAGAAGAGCAAGTCGCCCGCGCTTGACAACTGTCCTCAGCGTCGTGGTGTATGCGTTCGCGTTTACACAACTACTCCCAAGAAGCCTAACTCTGCAATGAGAAAAGTAGCTCGTGTTCGCTTGACGAACCAGAAGGAGGTTAACTCTTACATTCCCGGTGAGGGTCATAATCTTCAGGAGCACTCAATCGTACTTGTACGTGGTGGTCGTGTAAAGGACCTTCCCGGTGTACGCTATCACATCGTTCGTGGTACGTTGGATACCGCAGGTGTTGCCAACCGTACACAGCGTCGTTCAAAGTATGGTGCAAAGCGTCCTAAGGCTAAGAAGTAATTCATTGCAATTGGCGAAAAGCCGCAAATAAGCCGCAGATGAGGAGAACGGGCTTCTGAATAATTCGGTTACGTCCTCACAGACATATTTTAATAACCGTTTTGGTTTGTTGGAAGTTATAAAGGTTGAGTAAATGCCTCGGTGGAGGCGTTGAAGAATTGCAATAACGCAACCCCAAACAAAACATTGATTTTTCAAAATGAGAAAAGCAAAACCAAAAAAACGCGTGGTCCTGCCGGATCCCGTTTACAATGATCAGATGGTATCTAAGTTCGTTAACCACCTGATGTATGACGGAAAAAAGAATGTATCGTACACAATTTTCTACGGTGCTCTTGAGTTAGTTGGCAACAAGATGAAGAATGAGGAGAAGACTCCTCTCGAAATCTGGAAGCAGGCTCTCGAGAATATCACTCCCAAGGTAGAGGTTAAGTCACGCCGTATCGGTGGTGCTACTTTCCAGGTTCCTACTGAAATTCGTCCCGATCGTAAAGAGTCTATTTCAATGAAGAATATGATTCTCTTCGCACGTAAGCGTGGTGGAAAGTCTATGTCAGAGAGACTCTGCAGTGAGATTATGGATGCATACAACAATCAGGGTGGTGCTTTCAAACGTAAGGAGGATATGCACCGTATGGCCGAGGCTAACCGCGCATTCGCACATTTCCGTTTCTAATCCGTAACAGTTTAAGAAGATGGCAAACGAACTTCAATTTACCCGTAATATCGGTATTAGTGCTCACATCGATGCTGGTAAGACTACTACATCGGAGCGTATATTGTTCTACACCGGACTTTCTCACAAGATTGGTGAGGTTCACGACGGTGCAGCTACAATGGACTGGATGGAGCAGGAGCAGGAGCGTGGTATTACTATTACCTCTGCTGCTACAACTACATTCTGGACTTGGAAAGATCAGCAGTACAAGTTTAACCTTATTGACACTCCGGGACACGTTGACTTTACAGCCGAGGTAGAGCGTTCGCTTCGTGTACTCGACGGCGCTATCGCTGCTTTCTGTGCAGTAGGTGGTGTTGAGCCTCAGTCAGAGACTGTATGGCGTCAGGCTGATAAGTATAATGTACCCCGTATCGCATACGTTAACAAGATGGACCGCTCTGGTGCCGACTACTTCTCTGTAATGCGTCAGATGAAGGAGATTCTCGGTGCTAATCCTTGTCCTGTAACAATTCCTATCGGTGCCGAGGAGACATTCAAGGGAGTTATTGACCTCATCAGAATGAAGGCTCTCGTATATCCTGACGGTAATCTCGACTATGAGGTACGTGACATCCCCGCTGAGCTCGTTGACGAGGCAAACCAGTGGCGCGAGCACCTTCTCGAGAAGGCTGCCGATTTCGACGAGGAGTTGATGATGAAGGTTCTCGACGATCCCGATTCAATCACCGAGGAGGAGCTTATCGCAGCTATCCGTAAGGGTACACTTGCTATGGAGATTACTCCTATGACTTGTGGTTCTTCATTCAAGAACAAGGGTGTTCAGCCTCTGCTCGACTTTGTTTGTGCATTCCTTCCTTCACCTCTTGATACAGCTGCCGTTGAGGGTACTAACCCCAAGACAGATGAGGTTGAGGTACGTCGTCCCAGCGCAGATGATAAGACATCGGCTTTGGTATTCAAGATTGCAACAAACCCCTTCGTAGGTCGTCTTATCTATGTTCGTGTTTACTCAGGTAAACTCGAGTCTGGCTCTTATATCTTCGATACACGTTCGGGCCGCAAGGAGCGTATCTCACGTATGTTCCAGATGCACTCGAACAAGCAGAATCCTATCGAGGTTCTCCCCGCCGGTGATATCGGTGCTGTAATCGGTCTTAAAGATGTTCGTACAGGTGATACACTTTGCGACGAGGATGGTCCTATCGTTCTTGAGTCAATGGACTTCCCCGATCCCGTTATCTCTATCGCCGTTGAGCCCAAGACTCAGAAAGACCTTGACAAACTTGCTAACGGTCTTGCCAAGCTCGCTGAGGAGGATCCCACATTTACAGTTAAGACTGACGAGCAGTCGGGCCAGACAATCATCTCTGGTATGGGTGAGCTTCACCTCGAGATTATTATCGACCGTCTGAAGCGTGAGTTTAACGTAGAGTGTAATCAGGGTCGTCCCCAGGTTAGCTACAAAGAGGCTATCACCGAGACAGTTGAGGTTGATGAGACCTATAAGAAGCAGACCGGTGGTAAGGGTAAGTATGCGAAGATTCTCGTTTCTGTTGGTCCTGCTGATGAGGACTTCAAGGAGGGCGGTCTCCAGTTCCTTAACGAGGTTAAGGGTGGTAACGTTCCCAAGGAGTTTATTCCCTCGGTACAGAAAGGCTTCCAGAGCGCACTTAAGTCGGGTGTACTCGCAGGTTATCCCATGGACAGCCTCAAGGTGGTTCTTCTCGACGGTGGTTATCACCCCGTTGACTCTGACCAGCTCTCGTTCGAGGTTTGTGCTATCCAGGCATATAAGAATGCTTGTCTTAAGGCTAACCCCGTACTCCTTGAGCCTGTTATGCGTCTCGAGGTTGTTACTCCCGAGGAGAGCATGGGTGATGTAATCGCCGACCTCAACAAACGTCGCGGTCTTGTACAGGGCTTCGAAACAAGCCGTACAGGTGCACGTATCGTTAAGGCAATGGTTCCTCTGGCCGAGATGTTCGGTTATGTAACCTCTTTGCGTACCATCACTTCGGGTCGTGCAACATCGTCGATGGTTTATGACCACCACGAGCAGTTGAGCGCTTCAATTACAAAGACAATTCTTGAGGAGCTTAAGAAGTAATATAAAAAGCCTGTCGGTTAGCGAATGACTCTTAACCGACAGGCCATTATAAAATAATTATTAATCTAAATCAGTAATGAGTCAGAAAATTAGAATCAAACTCAAGTCTTACGATCACAATCTCGTAGACAAGTCAGCCGAGAAGATTGTTAAGACAGTGAAGGCTACAGGTGCAACCGTTAGCGGTCCCATTCCCTTGCCTACACACAAACGTATCTTTACAGTAAACCGTTCGACTTTCGTTAACAAGAAGTCTCGTGAGCAGTTCCAGCTCTCTTCTTTCAAGAGACTCATCGACATCTACAGCTCAACAGCTAAGACAGTTGATGCTCTTATGAAGCTCGAGTTGCCCAGCGGTGTAGAGGTAGAAATCAAAGTCTAATTAAAAAGAACATTATTAACCAAATTAAATCAAAACTGAAATGCCAGGATTATTAGGAAAAAAGATCGGAATGATGTCCGTTTTCGGTGCCGATGGCAAGAATATCCCATGCACCGTTATCGAAGCAGGTCCTTGCGCAGTTACACAGGTGAAGACTGTTGAGAAGGATGGCTATGCAGCTGTTCAGCTCGGTTTCCAGGATCAGAAAGAGAGCCGCGTAAACCAGCCCCTTGCAGGCCACTTCAAGAAAGCGGGTGTAACTCCCAAGAGACACTTGGCCGAGTTCAAGGATTTTGATACAGAGCTCAATCTGGGCGATGTTGTCACAGTAGACCTCTTTGCCGATACAGTATATGTTACTGTAGTAGGTACTTCTAAGGGTAGAGGTTTCCAGGGTGTTGTTAAGCGCCACAACTTCGGTGGTGTAGGTCAGGCTACTCACGGTCAGCACAACCGTGCTCGCAAGCCCGGTTCTATCGGTGCTTGTTCTTATCCCGCAAAGGTGTTCAAAGGCCTTCGCATGGGTGGTCAGATGGGTAACGCACGTGTTACAACACACAACCTGCAGGTGTTAAAAGTGATACCTGAGCACAACCTTTTGGTAATAAAAGGCTCTGTTCCGGGTTACAATGGTTCAATCGTAATTGTCGAGAAATAATGGAACTTAGCGTATTAAATATTAAGGGTGAAAACACCGGTAGAAAGGTTACATTAGACGAGTCTATCTTCGGCATAGAGCCTAACGAGCATGTAGTATACATGGACGTTAGACAGTATCTTGCAAATCATCGTCAGGGTACTCACAAGTCTAAGGAGAGAAGCGAGATTTCAGGTTCAACACGCAAGCTCGGCCGTCAGAAGGGCGGTGGCGGTGCTCGCCGTGGTGACATCAACTCACCTCTGCTCGTTGGTGGTGCTCGTGTATTCGGCCCCCAGCCCCGTGATTATCGTTTCAAGCTGAACAAGAAGGTAAAGCAGTTGGCTCGTAAGTCGGCTCTTTCACAGAAGGCTCTTGAGAATGCTATTATTGTTGTTGAGGACTTCAATTTTGAGGCTCCCAGCACAAAATCATTCGTTCAAATATTAAATAATCTTAATATTTCTGAAAAAAAGCAGCTGGTTGTGTTACCATCTGCAAATAAATCAGTATATTTGTCAGCTCGTAATCTTGAAAGGACTCACGTTGCAATTGCGTCGGACATAAACACATATGTGATTATGAACGCCGATGTGCTTGTAATAGCTGAGAGCTCTCTTGATGCAATTAACAACACACTAACCAAGAAGGAGGCTTAAAACGATGGGAGTATTGATTAAACCTTTGGTCACAGAGAAGATGACCGGTATTACCGACAAGCTTAATCGTTTCGGATTTATTGTTCGTCCCGAGGCTAACAAGTTGGTTATAAAGAAAGAGATCGAGGCGATGTACAATGTAACAGTTGTTGCTGTCAACACAATGAACTACGATGGCAAGAACAAGAGTCGTTACACTAAGGCCGGCTTTGTGAAAGGCCGCACTATCGCTGTTAAGAAGGCTATCGTCACACTTAAGGAGGGCGATACTATTGATTTTTATAGTAACATTTAAAATAGAAGATGGCAGTACGTAAATTTAAGCCTACAACACCGGGCCAAAGACACAAGATTATTGGTACCTTTGAAGAGATCACTGCTGTGGTACCAGAGAAATCGCTCGTAGTTGGTAAACGCTCAACCGGCGGTCGTAACAACACCGGTAAGATGACAATGCGCTATCGTGGCGGTGGTCACAAGCGCAAACTGCGTTTCATCGATTTCAAGCGAAATAAAGATGGTGTTCCCGCTACAGTAAAGAGCATCGAGTACGATCCTAACCGTTCGGCTAGAATCGCATTGCTCTATTATGCTGATGGCGCAAAAAGTTATATTATCGCTCCCAACGGTCTCGAAGTTGGTGCAGTGCTGATGTCGGGTGCTGATGTTGCTCCCGAGTTGGGTAACACACTTCCTTTGAAGTCAATTCCTATCGGTACTGTAGTACACAATATCGAGCTCCGTCCCGGTCAGGGCGCAGCGCTTGTTCGTTCGGCAGGTAACTTCGCACAGATTGTATCTCGTGAGGAGAACTACTGCGTTATCAAGCTCCCCTCGGGTGAGGTTCGTCGTATCCTCGGTACCTGTCGTGCTACAATTGGTACAGTAGGTAACTCAGACCACGCTCTTGAGAGTTCGGGTAAGGCCGGTCGTTCACGTTGGATGGGTCGTCGTCCTCACAACCGTGGTGTTGTTATGAACCCCGTTGATCACCCCATGGGTGGTGGTGAAGGTCGTGCTTCAGGAGGTCATCCTAGATCTCGTAAGGGCTTGTACGCTAAGGGTCTTAAGACTCGTGCACCCAAGAAGCAGTCTACAAAGTATATTATCGAGAGAAGAAAGAAGTAATAATAAGGAAATTTTTGTAACAATATGAGTCGTTCATTAAAAAAAGGTCCCTATATCAATGTAAAATTGGAGAGCAAAGTGCTTGCCATGAACGAGAGCGGTAAGAAATCGGTCATCAAG
>JAZNEI010000070.1:0-30916 GCA_045588485.1 Bacteroidaceae bacterium
GCGAGGATGTTTGAGCGAAGCGAGTTCCGCAGCACCAAAAAAACATCGTAAGCATTTTACGTTAAGATTTTCGTGCGCAGAGCCTTTTGCCTACTTTTCGTCGGCACGAAAAGTAGGAGAAAAATAACAATGAAAGGCTGATTTTGGCAAACAAGCATAAATGAGAGACTGAAAAAGTTTTATCGGACAGTAATATTTTTAGATATATTGTCCGGTGAAAATTTCTCTTTGTACATTTATTGTCAAATGTTTTATTCATCGGCCACATATCCCTGTTCGGAATAGTGTTTCATAATATAATTAACAATAGTTTTTTCATTTTTATTAGCATATAAGAAATTTTCACACTATTTTAGCAAGCAAAATAAAACCGTAAATAAATTCAAGCAAAAAAGCCATGAGCACTAAACAAATGACACACAAAATTCTATGTTTCATATTGTGTCTGCTATGTGCACCGGCACTATATGCACAGAGTGCCACTACACTTACCGGAACTGTTACAGATGAATTCGGCTCTCCACTGCCGGGAGCCAGCGTTGCCATTATGGCGCAAAAGAAAATGCTGCGAGGCACAAGTACCGACATAAGAGGAGACTTTAAAATAGAAATGAATGTAGGCTCATCAAACACCGAGCTTGTAGTGAGTTTTGTCGGAACAAAAACTGTCAAGATAAAGCTAACTGCGACCACTGCTAAAGAGCATTTGAAGATAGTCCTCAAGAGCGACGAGGCTATGCTCAACGAGGTTACAATCGTAGAGGATGGTTACAACAAACTTCCCCGAAAAGATATGGTGGGAGCTTTTACCACCGTGAAGGCCGAAGATATAATTATGCCGGCCTACCAGAGTATCGACCAGATGCTACAGGGAAAAATTGCCGGTATGACAGTAATAAACAGTTCGGCACGTGTGGGAGCCTCGCCCAAGATAACCATCCGTGGAACATCCACCATTTTGGGTAACAGCGACCCTCTGTGGGTTGTTGACGGTGTTATACAGGAGGACCCCATAAGCATAGATATGAGTTCGTCAATAACCTCGGACATGCGCGAGCTTATAGGCAACCAAATATCTTGGTTGAACCCACAGGATATCGAGAACATCACTGTACTGAAAGATGCCTCGGCAACAGCCATCTACGGTTCAAAAGCTTCGAACGGTGTAATTGTAATCACCACAAAGAAGGGAGTACCGGGACGCATAAGCGTAAACTACTCGGCCAACCTCTCGGTACGCGAAAAGCCGACATACGAGATGTACGACTTTATGAACTCTTATGAGCGTATACAGTTCAGTAAAGAGGCATACGAAGCCGGTGTACGTTACCAGACCGAGCCTCTGCCGCAAATATACACGTACGAGGGACTTATGGCTATGTTCAACAAGCGTATGATAAACGAGTCGCAGTTCTCGAACTATCTGCAACGATTGGAGACTGTAAACACCGATTGGTTCGACCTTCTCACACGCAACTCGGTGAGTCAGAACCACAACCTCAGCATCTCGGGTGGAACAGACAAATACACCTATAATGCATCGGTAGGTTACTCGGACAACAAAGGTTACGAGATTGGCAACGAGAACGACCAGATAACCACCCGACTGAGCATAAACAGCAATGTTAACGAAAAGTTAAACATAAACGTACAGCTCAACGGAAGCGTACGAAACTCCGAGGGCTACGGTGCAGGTGTCAACCCCTACAGCTATGCAATGAACACAAGCCGCGCAATCCCGGCATATAACATCGATGGCAGCCGTGTGTTCTATAATAAATACTACCGCTACCAATACAACAGTGAGCTTGGCGACCAGAACCAATACTCTTACAACATTTTCAACGAGATGGAGAACAGCTACTCCAAGAACCGTGGAACAATGTTCAACGCATCGGCCAATGTATCATACAAGATTCTAAGTTGGCTGACATATAATGCCACAGCAAGCATCGCACTCAGCAGCAACAAGAGCGAGAGCTTCGCAGGCGAAAGAACATCACAGGTGGAGCAACTCTATCGCGGTTACCCCTACGGTAGCGAAAAGGCAGGCAGTGACAAGTACAATGCAGCCCTCATGCCCTTTGGCGGTGTGCTCAATCAGTCGAACCAGCAGACACTATCGTACAGTACCTCGCACCGACTCTCGTTTAGCAAGGAGTTTAACGAAAATCACCGTCTGAATGCAATGCTTGGTATGGAGGTTCGTTCGAGCGAGGGTGAGAGCGACGGTAACACCGCATACGGATACGTTCCCGAACGTGGCGAGATTATTGTATCGCCCACACTGCCCGAGAACTTCAAGCCCATAGGCAGCAGCATAAATATCGGATGGGGTCCTATGACACAACTCTACAACGGTGGTTGGAGCAAGACATCAACTGTTACCAACTACATGTCGTTCTTTGCCACTGTGGCCTATTCGATGAAGAATCGTTACGTTGTAAACGTCAACGTTCGTTCCGATGCATCCAACAGATTCGGACAGGACACAAACAAGCAGTTCGACCCCACCTGGTCGTTTGGTGCATCATGGAAGATAGCACAGGAAGCCTTTGTCGAGGAGTATATTCCCTGGCTCGACCAGGCGAATCTTCGCGCTACATACGGTATTCAGGGAAATGTAGTTAACAGCATAAGCCCCGAGATGATAGTAAGATACGAGGGACTGCTTGAGAGCTATGGCGAGTACTACCTCTCTATTTCGAGCCTTGCCAACCCCAATCTGAAATGGGAGCGAACAAAGACTTGGAATTTGGGTCTCGACCTTGCCTTGTTTGGAATATCTATGAACTTGGAGTATTATGGCCGACGTTCACATGCCATTATAACACAAGATATTGCTCAAGAGTATGGTACATCACGTATGCCACTTAATGGCGCAGTCATTAGCAACCACGGTTTAGAGTTCACTCTGAACTTCACCCCTTTCCGCACCAACGATTTTGCATGGACAATAGGAATGAATGCCAGCAAGAACTGGAACCGTTCGCGCGATGACGACCGCACAGCCGAAGCAGACGAGCTGACACACACCGATTTCCTCTACGGCAACCACGACCGTCCTTTGAAAAACGGATATCCACTCTCGGCATTCTGGTCGTATAAGTTCACAGGACTGAACGGCACAAACGGTTACCCCACATTTGAACACGCCACATACGACGCTGTCGATGGAGACCCCACAATAGACCCGACAACATTCCTTGTTTACTCGGGACAGACCGAGCCTTACTTTACCGGTGGATTCAATACCCGTCTGCGTTGGAAAGACTTTAATTTCGGTGCCGATTTTGCACTCCTCTTGGGTGCAAAGAAGCGTCTGCCCAACCCCTACTCGACATTTACCGGTGGAAAAATGCCCGACATCTTCAGTAACCTCTCAAAGGAGCTTAACGACCGTTGGAAGCAGCCCGGCGACGAGGCAAATACAAACATTCCGGCGCTCTACACCTCGGTACGCGACTTTTATAACCTGAATCTTCCCAACGGTCTCTTTGACAACATCTATTCGATGTGGGCCAATTCCGATGCACGTGTGGCCGACGCATCGTTCCTGCGTTGTACACAGATTTCTCTATCTTACAGTCTGCCCCGCAAATTATGCAAAAAGATTGGAATGTCACGTATACAGCTCAGCGCCAACGTAAACAACCTCTTTGTAATAGCAAGCGACGATTGGAAAGGCTACGACCCCGAGCTCGGATACACCATACAACCACGTGTCTACTCAATGGGATTGAGTTTAGGATTTTAAATAACCAAAGATTATGAAACTAAAAAACAGCATATTAGCAGTATCGGCACTTCTTGCACTGAATGCCTGCGGAGATTTCTTAGAGCCTAATTCCAAGAGTGAGTTTGTACCAAAGGATGCAGTATCACTTAATGAGCTGCTTTTGGGCGAGGCCTATCAGCGTGACGACCTCGACAAGTTCAACGCTTTCCTCAATCTTCTTGACGACGACATCGAGGCAAGCTCTTATCAGGAGCCTACCAGCGGATTCGATGCCAACAAATACACAGCATCGTTTACCTGGCAGCCCGACATGTTCGAGATGATGGAGAATGCCAACGAGAGAGGAACCAACATTTACAAAAGCTACTACGAGCTGATACTCGGTACAAATGCGGTAATAGACTATTTGCCCGAGGTAAACGATACCGAGGAGAATATTAACAAGGTAAAGGCACAAGCATACGCTCTGCGAGGCTTCTACTATCTGAACCTGGTCAACATTTTTGGTATGCCATATAACTATGCCCCCGACTCACTTGGAGTACCATTGAAGCTGCACAGCGCAATAGAGGAGAGTCCCGACTATCTTGCACGCAAGACAGTCCGCGAAGTCTATGCACAGATACTGAATGACCTGCACACCGCCGAAGAGACCTATATGTCGCTGCCACAAAGCGAACAGTGGAACAATAGTTTCCGTACAAGCCTGCCTATGGTACAGCTCGTACTCTCGCGTACCTATCTTTATATGGAAAATTGGGAAAAGGCAGCCTACTATGCAAATCAGGTAATAAGAAACAGGAATTTTTCATTGCAAGACCTAAACGAGATTCCTATGAACACAACCATTGACGGCCGTACAATAAACAACTATCTGTCATACGCCTCAATCAAGTCGAGCGAAACAATATGGCCTTACGGATATATCAAGGATATGTTCGATTGGGTAAGCGAGTATGTAACAACAACAAACTCGAATACAGGTACAAGAATGCATGCCTATTTTCAGGCTTCACAGGAGCTTATAGAGACATACGTCGACTATGACCTTCGCCTGACACGTTACATTGTATCATCGCCCAAAGGATGGTCGGATGAGATGATGTATATGGCATACGGAAAGGTACACATCGAGCCAACAACCATTAAGGTAAGCCAGAATGGTACAACAGTCGAAAAGGATTTTTATCTGCCCAAGAAGGTCACAGGAGAGTTCGGACGCAGTCTGCGCCTCTCGGAAGCCTATCTTAACTATGCCGAAGCCAGTGCAATGATGGGCAATAGCGAAGAGGCGACACGCGCTCTGAACACACTGCGCGAGAAGCGTTTCGACCCCGAAGATTTCGAAGAGGAGATATTTGGCAGCGACGAGGCACTTATAGAGTTTATACGTGACGAGCGCCGCCGTGAGCTGTGCTTCGAGGGGCATCGCTGGTTCGACCTTCGCCGTTGGGGTATGCCTGCCATAACACACACCTGGTACGACAGCGAAGGAACAAGCAGCACATACCGCTTAGAGGAGTGCGACCTTATGTATACAGTTCCCATCCCTAACGAAGCGATGCAAAAGAATGGTAAACTCGTACAGAATCCTCTGCCCGAGAAACGTTCACCCATAAGCACAACATCTAAATAAAAAGTAAGAAGATGAAGAAGTATTTTATAATAGCATTGGCAAGCCTCGCACTGCTGAGCGCATGCAACGACAGCGAAGATGCAATTACCCCATCGGGTAACTACTCGCCCATACGCGGTGGTTTTCCACAGGGCGACAGCAAGTACGACAGCATCATCAATGATATAAAGAATGAGTTTGGTGTATATCTGCTTTATAAGGATGTTACCGAGGCCGACCTTAACCGTGAATGGGTATCTACAGGTACGGGCGATATATACGTAGCCGGCAGCGAAGAGAATCGCAATGCCCCCTCATGGGACCTGCCCGAAGAGCAACTACCCTACTATGTCGAGTATTTCAGAAAGGATATATTCCCCAACATAGGCAAGGAGTTTGCCAATTCGGCATTCCCCGTAAAGATGTATATGATAGACAATCTGCGTACCGAGCCACGCGATTTTGGCGACGAGAGTGACGAAAATGTAAACGTAGGAACCGACACCGACCCTCGCAAAATGCTGATGAAAGGTACATTCGACTGCTGGGCTATAAGCTTCACCGACGAAATGATGAACAGCAGTCAGGCCGAGTATGCTTTTAAGCAACAACGTTGTATGCTCATAATTGAACTTATAAAAAACATAGATAAAAAGAACGAATTAGGGTCACCCGATGAGTTCTGGGCAGGATTCAACTTCAACGACACAATGGACATAAAAAAGCCCGAATCGGCAAAATACAAGTACAAACTGGGCTTTATTGATATGATTAACGACAACTTCGGAACAGGACAGAAGAAACAGGTGTGGGTAGACTCATATTTTACAAGTACATCGTATTGGGAGAAGAGCAACAAGAACTACAACCTATTCACCACATATATTAAGAACATCATGTGGCTCACACCCGAAGAGTTCGAACAACGCTACCCCGAGAACCTCTATCCTATGGTACACGAAAAACGTAACATAGTAATAGAATATATGATGAACCAGCACGAAGTAGACCTTGTAAACATCTCATACGGAAGAAACAAGCAATGATACATAGTTTCACAAAAACAAAGGTTCTTTTAGCAGCACTGACACTGTTTCATTGTGCTTGCACTCCCCCACCACCGATAGATGAGGCGTGGGCAAGGGAATTTACCTCATCTCAGGAGATTATCGCCCTTTACGACAGTCTCTCGCAGGCAATAGGCAGCGGTAACAGCAATCTGCACACAAAAAACATGTGCCATTATGTATGGAACAGTGGTGAATATATCTTTAGCTGCCGCGGCAAGAACAATGATATAATCGAACTGCCCAAACACATAAATACACTTTTGTTCGACGACAGCATCGTCAGCAATTTTATGTTAGCAAGAGATACAGCCCGCTTCGCCGACCATTATATGACACTCGACGCAATGCAAAAGGGTGCAACCTTTGAAGAGGCACGTGACGGACTTACAATAACAGTATTCTACAAGGCAAAAGGAATAAACGAACACGACTACAATAAACTGCGCACAGTATTCAGCAGTAAGAACAATGCGCTGCACGAGGCTTATATGCGCAAGCTACTCTTTCCCTTCAGGAACTCGGGGTGCAGCGAGGAGCTATACAGCATACGTCCTTTGATAGAGAAGAACGTAGCCGACAGCCCACTACGCCAGCGCATCCTTGCATTGTACGACAGTTATGCCCCGACAATGCCCGGCAGCCCAGCTCCCAATGCCACACTTTTTGACAGCAACGGCAAAGCACACACACTATCGGAATACAAAGGCAAAGTAATAGTAATAGATATATGGGCCACATGGTGTAGCAGTTGCCTTGCCAAGATGCCTGCATTCATAGAAATGAGCAAAGAATTTGCCAACAACAGCAATGTAAAGTTCCTTACAGTATCGATAGACCGTAAGAGCGTCAAAAAACAGTGGCTCGCAACCATTGAAAAGAGAAAAATGCAGGAGCTTACAAACCTCTTCCCCGATTGCGAAACAGAGTCGCAATTCGAGAGCAGCTACCACATTTCGGGTGTTCCACGCTATATAATCATAGACCAAGAGGGTAAGATTGTGAGTGCATACGCCCCGGGACCCGGAGAGGAGATGAGAAAGATTATCATAAACACACTGACCAAATAAATAGAACGATGAGAACAATAAAAAAAAGAGTGGCAACAGCTCTTTTTGTGGCTTTGGCAATATGCTCGTGCTCGGCAGAGAAGAAACAGAGCAAGTCGTCAACGCAAGAGAGCAAAAGTGAGGTTGTAGAACAGAAAGTAGAAGAGAAGAAAGGCACTAACTTCCAAGATATAACACTGCAAGAGGCTATTGACAAAGCCAAGAGTGAAGGCAAATTAGTATTCGTTGAATGCCAAACCAACAGTTGCGGCCCTTGTAGGATGATGAAGAAGAATATATTCCCACAGAGCAAGATAGGCGAATATATGAACGAACATTTCGTCGCCATTATGCAAAATATGGAAGAGGGCGAGGGTCTTACCATAGCCGAGAAATACAAAGTAGAGATATATCCCACATACCTTTTACTTGACACCGAAGGTAACTGTGTAGGGCAAATTATTGGAGCCGACAAGAGTGTAGACAGCTTCCTTGCCAAGATTAAAGAGGCCGAGGCCAAAGCAAAAGAGACTATTGCAAATAAGCAATAAAGAGCAAAGAGGTAAAATATAGACAAAAGCATTAAAGGAACGTTCCTTTAATGCTTTTGTCTATATTTTTATCCGCCCCCTACACGCAACCGATTTTTCGGTGACAGCTTATTGTGTTTCTTCTTCTCAGACAGTAGGGAGAATTTGCAATCGCCCACACAACTCAACTGTTTATGCAATGAATTCTTAAATAACCGTTTACAAAAAAATCTCCCAAAAGTCTGAAAAAGGACCTTTGGGAGATTTCTGTTATAAATATCGGTTTACTTTACCAATACCTTTGTTCCATTTACAATATATACTCCTGCGGGAAGATTGTTCAAGCGAGAAGCGTCGGTTGTCTCAATCACCTTTACACCCTGTAAACTGTATACTGTGTATCCGTTGGTAGCAGCCTCAACATCGGCAATGCCTGTACCATCATTCTTTACTGTGTATTTGAGTGTTATACCATCAAGTGAACGACCGTTGCCATCAACGAAATAACCTGCCGGAATTTCGAGAATATAGTTGCCATTGGCTGTAATAGGCTCGGTAACACGCAGCGCACCATCCATGTGAGCAACCTTGCCTGTACCATCCTCGGTGTCTAGTGTAAACTCTACGGGGATAAGTTCGTCGCTACCCTCGCGGTGGAGCTTGGGGAATATAGCCTCATCCTCGGTAGCACCTACATAGTAACTGAATGTAAAGAGGATATATGAGAGTTTCTCAACTGTTGCACCATCGGCAGGCTTAACCTCTTTGATTGTAGCAGCAGGAGCATCACCCATGACAATGTACATAAGACGGCGATTCTTAAATACCATGGGCACTGCCATTCCGTCGGGTTCGAGGAGAATATCACCTGTAAAATAGACCATCAGAGTCATATTGTTATCGGAAATAACGGGAGCATCAAGACTAAACTCGATAGTATTTGCATCAACCTGACGGCATTTCATGATATTATCACCTGTAATGCCAAGCACCTCGACCTTAAGGTCGTCAGCAGCCTTTATACCCAAAGGACAAGATATTGTTATTGTCTGGAACTTGTCGAGAACGCTGTCATCAGCAGGAACAACGGTTGCTTCGGGATACTCACGCTGCAAATAGAGTTTGGGAAGAACCATATTCTCGTTTACCTTATCGGCACCATAGCAACCGAAAGAGGCATGCTGTAACGAATAGTAAATTGTCTTATCCTTTGCCACATTCTTTATTGTAGCTGCACCATCCTGAGCAATCTCTACGCTCCAAACTGCTCCCTCGGCAGGAAGTGTCTCAGACACATTGAAACTGTTGTAATTGCCTGTCATATAAAGATAACGACCGTTTACATCCTTTACGGTGTAACCACCCTCGGCACTCTCGAAGGTAAAGCCGAAATACTCTACAGTCTCGACGTAACCTCCATTGGCTTTTACTGTATCAGTATAAAGATATCCGTAGCTCTTATCGGCAGCAATAGGCATTGCAACTGAATCGGCTGCGAGAATACCATATTTGCTTCCCGAAACAATAGCTGAAGCCAGCTGATAGGGCTTTGTTGCCGAGATAATATAAGAGGCCTCTGTTACCTTGCTCTTATACACAGCATCGCCATCGGTGAGTACTGCCATAGCCTTGATGGTCGCACTCTCGGTGAGCTTCTGGTAGAGAACATAGTATCCGCTGCGCTTTGTTGTTCCGGTTTGTGCCAGATAATCCTCGTAGCTGGGCTCTGTTCCATCTATTGTATAAAAGAGAATTGCAGCCTCGTCACTTGTGGCAGCCTCGACTGTTACCTCATCGGCATAAACGCCCTCGGTAGTTTTGAATACAGGAGCAGGCACCTCGACCATATCGGCAGGAAGCTGATACTCAACTGTTATCTGTGATACATAATAGGCACGCTGCGATGCAGTCCAGTTGATAACAATCTCGCCCGAGGCATCATCACAAGTGAAAGTGTAGGGAGCATCGGATGTTGTAAGAGAAAAAGCATCGGATGTTTTGTCACCTACCTTGATAGTGAGCTTGGCATCGCCCGAACTTGCGATACTGCTGTTCACTGTAACACTCTTGATTGTAAAATCGGCAAATGCCTTTGTACTAAGGGTATAAGAAGTACAAGGAGCAGCCTTAGTACCAATCTGAATACCCTTGCCATTGGCATTCCAGTTAATTTGGTTGGCAGCCGAAGCGTTCCACTCATAATCGCCAAGAGTAACCACACCTGCATCGGTTTTAAGGTCACCTTTTGCAAACTTGTAGGTGTATGTCTCGGCCATTACCGAAAATACAACCACAAAAGATAAAACAGAAAGTAAAAATCTTTTCATATATTTAATATTAAAATGTTTGTATTAAAGCAATTGAGATACAACTCTTTTAGATAATAATCCGGCGATGGATTACAAGAACAAATTCAAATATTTTAATTTACGCTGCAAAATTAGTGAATAATCACTAAAAGAGAATCGTATTATTGTAAAAAATATCCTCGTATCGAAAAAAACAGCTGTTAATTAACAGAGGTAAATAGAAAAAGCCAAAACAAAAATTAAAAAGTTTTATAGGCAAAAGCAGCAAAATCCGAAACTTATTCTTATATTCGCACCTTGGATGATGTAAAATAACGACATTGCCGCAAACCGTCAATCACAGTGTCACCCACTCTGTAACAGGATATTGTGTTCAAACTGTGAATTTGTAAAGTTGTGCGGCGCTTTTTTCACACATATAACAACTATAAAAATTAAGCAGATGAGTGAAACATTGAAACCGGATACCCAGCTCCAGGAGCAGAGTATCGCGAACACCCCTGAACAGGCTGCCAATGCCGCTACGACCGAGTTGAGCCACGAACAACCTGTTGAGGAGACAACAGAAGAGATTCTCGCCACAAATGACGAGGAGAGTGCAAATATCGGCTCAAAACCGGCCACACGTCAGGAGATTATCGAGCGTTTGCAGGCTATTGCCCAGAGCGACGATGCACTCAACTGCCGTGCCGAGGCCGAAGCACTGAAAGTTCAGTTCTACAAACTGCGCACAGTTGAGATTGAGGCAGAGCGCAAACAATTTGTAGCCGATGGTGGCGAGGAAACACTGTTTATACCTCAGCCCGATGCTCTTGAAGAGACCTTCAAGGCCGCAATGAACCTTATCAAAGAGAAACGCAGTGTCTGGCTGAAAGCTCAAGAAGAGGAGATGCAGGCCAACTACGAGGCAAAGATTGCTATGCTCGACGAGCTTAAGCAGCTTGTTGAGAAAGCCGAGCAAGGCACCCCCGAGGTAAACGAGTTCCGCGCTATACAGGCACGTTGGAAAGAGATTAAGAAGATACCTCAGGACAAGGTTACCCCACTATGGAAACAGTATCAGCAATATGTAGAGCAGTTCTACGACGTTCTTAAGCTGAACCACGAGTTCCGTGAATATGACTTTAAAAAGAACCTCGAGATAAAGACACGCCTTTGCCAGCAGGCCGAGGCTCTTATCGAAGAAGAGGATATTATAGCCGCATTCCGTCAACTTCAGCAGTTGCACAACGAATTCCGCGAGGCAGGCCCCGTAGCACCCGAGTTGCGCGAGGAGGTGTGGAATCGCTTCAAAGCAGCATCAACTGCTGTCAACCGTCGCCATCAAGAGCACTTCGAGGGTAAAAAGGAGCGCGAACGTGCCAACCTCGACCAAAAGACAGCCATCTGCGAGGAGATTGAAGCAATGGACCTCGAGAGCCTCACAAGCTATCAGGCATGGAACAGCGCTACCGATAAGGTTCTTGATATGCAGGCACGCTGGAAAGAGATTGGCTTTGCACCGCAAAAGATGAACCTTAAGATTTTCGAGCGCTTCCGCTTTGCCTGTGACGAGTTCTTCCGTCGTAAGAGCGAGTTCTTCAAGAGCGTAAAATCGACCCTCGCCGAGAACCTCGAAAAGAAACGCACCCTCTGCGAGCAGGCCGAAGCGCTGAAAGACAGCGAGGAGTGGAAAGAGACAGCCGACAAACTCACCAAACTACAGAAAGAGTGGAAAGAGATTGGCCCCGTAGCACAGAAATACTCTGACGCACTGTGGAAACGCTTCGTCAGCGCATGCGATGCGTTCTTCGAGCGCCGTAACAAGGCTACATCGTCACAACGCAGCATAGAACAAGAAAACCTTAAGAACAAACGCGATGTAATAGCAAGAATAAAAGCTATCGACGAGACACTTCCCGAGGATGAGCAGATAAAGAGCCTCAACGCCCTCACCACCGAGTGGAACAGTATCGGCTTTGTACCTTTCAAAGAGAAAGACAAACTTTATAAAGAGTACAAGAGTGCCATAAATGCCGTTTACGAGCGTCTGCACGTAAATGCCAACGCACGCAAGCTGGCCGACTTCCGCAACAACATTGCAAAGGGCGGTAACAGCCTCTCACGCGAGCGTGAGCGCCTTATCCGTCAGTACGAGAACCTGAAAGCCGAGATACAGACCTACGAGAACAACCTTGGCTTCCTTAGCACATCGAACAAGAAAGGCCAAAGCCTTGTAGATGTAATTCGTCAAAAGATGGAGAAGCTGAAAGACGATGCACAGGTAATCCTAAAGAAGATTCACCTTATCGAAGAGGAGATAGAGAAACAGCAGTAATATATCACTTACAGACAGCCCCGCTTTTGCGGCGAGACTGTGAAACAATATTTAAAGAGGTTTTATTTTATGACAAAATAAAACCTCTTTTCTTTTTCACCCACAACATAGAATTCAGAATAAAAAAATTAGCCACTCGATAGAGTGGCTAACCAAAGTTGGGCGACAAGGACTCGAACCTTGAATGACAGGACCAGAATCTGTAGTGTTACCATTACACCATCGCCCAATTCCTAAATGCGATGCAAAGATACGGCTTTTTTTTTACAAACAAACAAAAAACAGACTTTTTTTCATAAAAAAATTAAAATTTATTGCAATACTACGGGAAATGAGGATAAATCTGCCTATCTTCGCAGAAAATTATAAGAGGTATAGTGGATTTTCACTCCTCGAAGAGTAAGAAACAAAAAATCAGAGCATATATGCCAAGAAAAAATTTAAGCAACGAGGAACTTATAAAGTACATCATCGACGCAATACAGGAGAAAAAGGGTAAAAACATTGTTGTAGCAAATCTAACAGGGTTAGGTAGCTCTTTGTGCGATTATTTTGTTATATGTCAAGGAAACTCACCCACACAGGTGAGCGCTATTACCGATTCTATATGGGACGAGCTTACCGAAAAGTGTGGTTACAAGCCCTTTGCAGTGGACGGACAGCGTAACGCACAATGGGTAGCAATGGACTATGGCGAAGTATTAGTACATATTTTCCTGCCCGACGTGCGTACATTCTACGACATCGAGCACCTTTGGGCCGATGCAAAATTAACTGAAATACCCGACTTGGATTAATTTAATTATGGCAAACGACAACAAAAAGAATAAGATGCCCCGAATAAACTTCACCTGGTTCTACATTGTAACAGGAGCCGCACTAATGCTCATATATATGTTCGGGGACGATATGGGCACTATGAGCAAAGAGGCCACATATTCCGAACTAACAGAATATGTTACCAAGGGCTATGTAAACGAGCTTGTTGTATTCGACAACAACGAGGTTGAGGCATATATAATACCCGACTCGGCCAAGCATATATTCGACCGTGTACCGCAGTCGATAGACGAACGTCCTATCATACATACTCGAATAGGTTCGGCCGAGAAATTCGAGGAGTTCATCAATCAGCAAGAGGCCGAAGGACATTTTATCGGCAGTGTACGCTACAAAGAGAAGCCACAATTCTGGAACGGTTTCCTTATTAATGTGCTACCTTTGATATTCTTTATAGGAATATGGATATTTCTGATGCGACGAATGAGTGGTGGCGGCGGTGCCGGCGGAGGTGTATTCAATGTCGGAAAGTCGCAGGCCAAATTATTCGAGAAAGACGACAAGAACCGCATAACATTCAAGGATGTGGCAGGACAAGAGGGAGCGAAACAGGAGGTGCAGGAGATTGTTGATTTCCTGCGCAGCCCCAAGCGTTACACCGACCTTGGAGGAAAAATTCCCAAGGGCGCACTGTTGGTTGGCCCTCCGGGAACAGGTAAGACCCTATTGGCAAAGGCTGTTGCAGGCGAGGCCGACGTTCCTTTCTTCTCGCTCTCGGGTTCGGACTTTGTAGAGATGTTCGTAGGTGTGGGTGCATCGCGTGTACGCGACCTTTTCAAACAGGCAAAAGAGAAAGCCCCCTGTATCATATTTATCGACGAGATTGACGCAGTGGGACGCGCACGTGGCAAGAACCCATCTATGGGCGGTAACGACGAGCGCGAGAATACACTGAATCAGCTTCTCACCGAGATGGACGGATTCGGTACAAACAGCGGTATTATAGTAATGGCAGCAACCAACCGCGCCGATATTCTCGACAAGGCATTACTTCGTGCCGGACGTTTCGACCGTCAGATACACGTCGACCTACCCGACCTAAACGAGCGTAAAGAGGTGTTTATGGTACACCTGCGTCCGCTGAAACTCGATGAATCGGTGGATGTAGACCTGCTCGCACGTCAGACTCCGGGATTCTCGGGTGCCGATATAGCCAATGTCTGCAACGAGGCTGCGCTGATTGCCGCACGACAAAAAAAGAATGCTGTCGATAAGCAGGACTTCTTAGATGCTGTCGACCGTATTATCGGAGGTCTTGAGAAGAAGACCAAGGTAATGACCGCAAAAGAGAAAGAGACAATAGCACTGCACGAGGCAGGCCACGCTACCCTATCGTGGTTCCTCGAACATGCCAACCCTCTTATAAAGGTAACTATCGTTCCGCGTGGAAGAGCGTTGGGTGCTGCTTGGTATCTACCCGAGGAGCGTCAGATAACCACAAAGGAGCAGATGTTGGACGAGATGTGCGCCATACTTGGAGGGCGTGCTGCCGAGGAGCTTTTTATCGGTCAGATATCGACAGGTGCGATGAACGACCTTGAGCGCGTAACCAAACAGGCATACGGCATGATAGCATACGCAGGTATGAGTGACAAACTGCCTAACCTGTGCTACTATAACAACAGCGAATATTCGTTCCAGCGCCCTTATAGCGAGCGTACAGCCGAGCTTATCGACAACGAGGTAAAAGAGCTTATAAACAGCCAGTACGAACGTGCCAAACATATACTAACCGAGCATCGTGAGGGACACGCACAGCTTGCACAGCTGCTGATAGAGCGCGAGGTGATATTTGCCGAAGATGTAGAGAAAATTTTCGGAAAGCGCCCTTGGACATCGCGAAGCGAAGAGATTTTTGCAGGCAAAGAAGATAACAAGGAGACTGCATCCGACTACATATCTTAAGAATAAAAATATAGAATTAAAACCATAGGACTATGAAATCACTCATTGTACGCGGTGTTACGGGCATCGTATTTGTCGGTATACTGATAGCAGCAATGCTATACGGTAACATTTCGTTTGGCATACTGTTTGCCATTGTATCGGGATTGGCGGTAAACGAGTTCTGCAACCTTGTTCGTCAATATAAAAAGACAACATTCAGCACCCTGCTTGCCATAATGGGTGGAATGTATCTCTTTTTCATACTATTTGCATATACAAATTACAATCTCGACAAGCCCGCTGTAATTCTTGTACCCTACATTGCTCTTTGCGTATATATGTTCATACGCGAGCTCTATCGTAAGAAAGGTGGCGCACTCGACAATTACGCCTATTTCTGCTTGTCACAGGTTTATGCGTCACTACCATTTGCGATGCTTAACATTTTGGCAACCTATGGTGGCTCTTACAGTTATGTATTACCGCTTGCCGTATTTATCTTCCTTTGGAGCAACGACACCGGTGCATACTGCGTTGGCAGTATGATTGGCAAGAACAAGATGTTCGAGAGAATCTCGCCTAAAAAATCGTGGGAGGGTTTCTTTGGTGGAGCAGCCACAGCCATCATTGCCGGATATATGATGTCGCTCTACTTCGATGTATTGAACACTTGGCAGTGGATTGCAATGGCCGCTACTGTTGTTGCAGCCGGCACAATGGGCGACCTTATCGAGTCGTGTATGAAACGCGAGATGAAAATCAAGGACTCGGGAAATATTCTTCCCGGACACGGTGGCATACTCGACCGCTTCGACAGTTGCATCCTTGCAACACCCTGCGTAGTTCTGCTGCTCTATCTGTTGTAATACATAGGCATACAAAAAAAATACACATCGAAGAATTAATTCTTCGATGTGTATTTTCTATTATACAATTATTCGGACGAAGATTCAAACCCAATATTCTGTCAATTTATACAATATTATTTTCCGCCACATATAGAACTAATCCTATAGAGCCGATACTACTTTACCGCTTTTTCGATTGCAGAAGTTGCACCATAATATCGGCAGCACGTTCCGAAGCTCCCGCCTCGCCCAATATACCAATCACACGGTCGTACTCTTTAAGCATTGTCAGACGCTCGGAAGAGTCCTCGGGCAGCAGTTTCCCAATCTCGTTCTTGACATTATCAAGCGTCATATCGGCAGCGACAAGTTCGCGAACAACCTCGCTACCTGCTATCAGATTCACAAGTGAGACAAATTTCACCTTCAAGAAATGCTTTTTGAGCCACGAATAGAGTTTGGCCATAGGTGTTGCATAACAAACGACCTGCGGTACACGGAAAAGTGCAGTCTCCAGTGTAGCAGTTCCCGAGGTCACCAATGCCGCATGCGAATGTTTCAACAGACGATAGGTACTGCCATAGAGAATGCGTGCACCATCGGCAAGATAAGGCGCATAAAACTCTGTGTCTATTCCGGGGGCACCTGCAATAACAGGCTGGTACTGTGGGTACTCCTTCATCGCCTGTAACATCAACGGAAGATTGGCCTCAATCTCTTGTTTACGGCTGCCTGCCAAAAGTGCCACTATAGGTTTTTCGGGTAAGCTATTAGTTGAACGGAATTCGTCGATTGTCTCATTATCAGACTTTAAGAATGCATCAACCGCATCGACACAGGGATTGCCTATATAGTGAATCTTGTAGTTGTGCCCTGCAAAGAACTCTACCTCGAAGGGGAGGATAGAAAAAAGTTCGTCAACGTCGCGCTTTATATTCTTTATTCGGTACTCTTTCCAGGCCCAAATTTTGGGCGATATATAGTAATAGATGGGTATATCACTATTCTTATTGACATACTCTGCTATAGACATATTGAATCCCGGATAGTCGACAAGAATTAGCACATCGGGACTCCAGGCAAGAATATCGCGCTTGCAACGGCCCATATTGCTGAATATGGTTCTTAGATGCAGAAGCACAGGAATAAAGCCCATATAGGCAAGGTCGCGATAGTGCTTCACACGCTCTCCACCCACCGCCGACATAAGGTCGCCACCAAAGAAACGGAACTCGGCAGCATCGTCCACTTTTTTTATCGCTTTCATAAGATTCGAAGCGTGCAGGTCGCCCGAAGCCTCACCAACAATAAGATAGTATTTCATAGGTTCCAGTTTTTCATCTCTTTAAGCAGACTATAATCGGTAAAGTCAATACGAGTGGGCGTAATTGCTACGAAATTATTGTCGAGCGCCACCCTATCGGCTTCAATATCATTTTCCTTACACTCGAAATTTCCGGTGAGCCAATACCAGCGACCGCCACGCGGATGCTCGTGTGCCTCCCACTCATTGACCCACTCACCCAAAGCCTGACGACAGATTTTTACACCTGCATACTCTTTGCTATCGGGGAAATTGACATTAAGACAACTGCCCAAGGGCAATCCTCTTTGGAGTACCTGCCGAACTACCGAGCGAATATAGGGCACAGTAGGCGAAAAGTCGGCATCGGCATCGTGCGAACAGAGCGAAAAGGCTATCGATGGGATTCCCTTCATACAACCCTCTATCACTACACCCATAGTACCCGAATAGTGAGCATTAACAGCCGAATTGTCACCATGGTTTATTCCACCGACAATAAGCGAAGGACGACGCGGCACAATTGCGTGACAGGCAACCTTGACACAATCGCAAGGGGTTCCCGTGCAGGCATATACCGTAAGTCCGGGTTCCTCGCTCACCTTCCACACATTCACAGGCACCTCACTTGTTATAGAACATCCTTTACCCGAGCGTCCTGTATGTGGCGCAACAACCACAACATCACCAAACTCCATAAGTACTCTCATTAGTACATTTATTCCCTTTGCACTGTATCCATCGTCATTAGAGACAAGGATCAGAGGTCTCTCTTCACTCATAACACTCTGTTTAAATACATCTTTTACGTTGCGAAGATACGAAAAAACTCAATCGGTTAGGACTATAAAAAGCATTATAGACTGTTATTATTTATAAAATTTGTAATATTCGTTACATTTACGTAAATTTACGACGTTTTTAGTAATTTTCCGTATTACGGGGTTACCGCACCATTAGAAGAACAATAAAAATCAATACTTATGAAATTCTACAAAAAAATAGCAAGTTGCGCACTTATGGCGCTCTTTACAATGTTTGCCGGAACAGCAATGGCTCAGAGCATCGACGTTAACCCAAAGCCACGAAACATCGAATGGGGAACAGAAAAGGCATTTGACAAGACAACAGGTTTTAAAGTAAAAGGAGCCGACAAAGCCGATATCGATGCAGTAAATCTTTTGAAAAAGCACTTCGGAACCGAGAAAGGCGACGTTCAGATTATCATTGGCGAGAGAGGCGACAAGGCGGTAAAGAAATACAAAGACCTTATTCCTGCAAAAAGCGAGGGTTATTACCTTAGCATCGACGGCAACAAGGTTGTAATTGCCGGCAACGACGAGCGCGGTACATACTACGGTGTACAAACTTTCCTGCAGATTGCTTCGCAACCTCAGGTTATGAATGTTACAGTAACCGACTACCCAAGCATAAGCGAGCGCGGTCTTGTCGAGGGATACTATGGTAATCCCTACAGCGAAAGCGACCGTATGGACCTTTTCAAATTCTTTGGTCGTCAGAAGATGAACGTATATATCTACGGTCCAAAAGACGATGTTTATCACAAACAGTTGTGGCGCGAGCCTTACCCCGAGGAGCTTGGCAATAAGATTGCCGAGTATGCAGCCGCTGCAAAGGCCAACAAAGTCGACTTCATTTGGGCTATCCACCCGGGAGTAGACATTAAATGGAACAACGCCGACAGCGTAAATATCGTAAACAAGCTAAAGAAGATGTATGACCTTGGCATACGCACATTCGCAGTATTCTTTGACGATATTTGGGGCGAGGGTACAAAAGCCGACAAGCAGGCAGGCCTCATGAACTACATTGTCGAGGAGTTGAATAAATCGTACAACGACGTTAACCCCCTTATAATCTGCCCCACACAATACAATAAAGGCTGGACAAGCGGCGACTATCTGAATGTCCTTGGCACAAAAATGGACGAGAGTGTACGCATTATGTGGACAGGAAACAGCGTCGTGGATATGATTGAGATGAACGATATGCAGTGGATTAACAAGCAGATAAGCCGCAAGGCCTACATCTGGCTCAACTACCCCGTTACCGACTACTGCATCAACCGTATGCTGATGGGACCGACATGGGGCAACGGCCTTGACATTGCCGAGACATTGGGCGGATTCACATCAAACCCCATGGAGTATGCAATGGCATCGAAACTATCGCTCTTCAGCATCGGCGATTACTGCTGGAACATGGAGGCCTACGACGCTAATGCATCTTGGGAACAGGCTATAGAGTACCTCATGCCACGTAACCGCGAGGCTTTTCACTTCTTCTGCGAGAATAACGTCGACCTTGGCTCTACAGTACACGGATTGCGCCGCACCGATGAATCGCCCGAATTTGTAAAGGTAAAAGCTCTATTCGAACAGAAACTGGCAGCAAAAGACACTACAGCAGCCGTAGCAGCAATACGTGCTCAGATGGACAAGTTTGTAAATGTAGCAAAGACCTTGCAGACAACAGACGAAGCACCCGAACTTATTGCCGAGATTAAACCCTGGCTTGCATGTATGCAGTATGTAGGTGAGCGAGGAAACTGCTTGATGAATATGTTTGACGCACTCGGCAATGAGAATCCCGAAGCATTTGTAAGCAACTACATGAAATATCAGAAGATGACTGCTGCACAAGAGAAATTGCGTTCACGTGATTTTGAGGGTACACTCAAATGGGCAAAACCCGAGGTAGCAATGGTACACGTGTCGCCTTTCCTCAAGAGCACCGTATCTCAGCTCATCAACATTTATAAGAGCCGCTACAACTATCGCATCGACGTATTCCCCGCACAGGAGGTAGAGAATGGTACATATTTCATCAAGTACAACGGCAAATATCTAACCAACAGCACGCCCAACGTAGCACGCAGTACACCCGAATGGATTGAGAAGCGCGACGACGTACGTCCTCAGCGTCAGGAGTGGCATATAACCCTCGACCCCGAGACAGGACGTTACAAGATAGTTAATGCCGAGGATAGCCGCTACCTTAATGAATACGGACGTTTCAGCGCAGGCAGCAGTAATCCCTACGACGCATCTTGGCACACATTCAATATCCTGCGTCTTGCTAACGGCAAATACAGCATACAGAATGCAGGTAATGCAGGCACTAAGTTCTGGTCGACCGATGAGAACAAGATACAGCACGGCAGTAACAAATTGGCACCCGAGCAGTTTATCTTCGACCTTGAGCCAATAAACAGTGCTAAAGAGGAGAGTTTCATCGAAGAGGATGCCGTCTACTACATCAAGTGTGGCGACAGTTACCTGACTAACGACGGAAAAGCCCTCATATTTGCAAAGACAGCCACTCCCGAGAAAGCCAACGAGTGGAAGTTCACAAAAGACCCCGAGGGTATGAACCACTATAAGCTCACAAGCAACCTCGACGGACGTTACGTAAACGAGTATGGCAAATTCGGAGAAAACAACTACCTTGCATCATGGAACACATTCCTCATTCTTATGATGGATGGCAAATTCTCGATACAGACAACACAAGACTCGGGCATACACTTCTGGAACAGAGACGGTGTCAACATTATTCAGGACAGCAGCCTATCACGTTCTACAAGCTACGTATTCGAGATTATAAAGAAGGTCGAGACAAAGAAAGACAAGAAATAACATTAAGTACCAATAACACTTTACACATTATAGCAGCACCCCGGTGCTGCTATAATGCTTTAAAAAACACATAGATATACAGTTGTTAATAAGTTAACAAAAAATAAGAGTATTGTATATATTTTTTTCCTTACCTTTGCAATTGGAAATTGCGAAGATAGGCGGCACTATCATTGCAGTTGAAAATTGCGAAAAGCAAATACAAAGCTACAAACCGTTGCAGTATCGGTAGACAAGAGAGCAGCTTGTGGACGCACAGCACCAAGATAGGAGAGAGAAAAAACACCGACACTGCCCGTTCGTTATATAACTACTTTAGACAGTAAAAGATATGGGAAAAGTAATAGCATTAGCCAACCAAAAGGGAGGAGTAGGCAAGACAACAACTGCGATTAACCTTGCAGCATCGCTTGCTACATACGAGAAGAGAGTATTGGTAATTGATGCCGACCCACAGGCAAATGCCTCATCGGGTCTTGGAATTGACATACGAGAAATAGAGAGTTCGATATATGAATGTCTTATAAACAAGTCAGCACCGGCCGAGGCAATACACCACACATGCATCGAAGGACTTGACATAATTCCTTCTCACATCGACCTTGTTGGTGCCGAGATTGAGATGCTCGACCTGCCCAACCGCGAGAAGATTATGCGCGAGGCATTGGCACCACTAAAAGACAAATACGATTATATACTCATCGACTGCTCGCCATCGCTTGGGCTTATAACAGTAAACTCGCTGACAGCCGCCGACTCGGTGATAATCCCCGTTCAATGCGAATATTTTGCGCTCGAGGGAATCAGCAAGCTGTTGAATACCATAAAGATAATAAAGTCAAATCTTAACCCCAAACTCGACATTGAAGGTTTCTTGTTAACGATGTTCAACTCGCGCCTCAGACTGAGCAATCAGGTGTACAACGAGGTAAAAAAACACTTCCGCGAACTTGTATTCGAGACAGTGATACTGCGAAACACCCGTTTGGGCGAGGCTCCGAGCATGGGAATACCCGTTATCCTGTACGATGCCGATTCGACAGGTGCAAAGAACTACCTCTCTTTGGCACAGGAGATTATAAACCGTAAATAACAGAACTATATATGGCACCTAATAAGAAATTCACTTTAGGACAAGGATTGGGACGAGGATTAGATGCCCTAATCTCGACTGAGGCTGTGCGCACATCGGGTTCTTCATCAATAGGCGAGATTGAACTTTCACAGATTGAGGCCAACCCCAACCAGCCACGTCGCGAATTTGACAAAGAGTCGCTGCAAGAACTGGCCGACTCTATCGCCGAAATTGGTGTTATACAACCTATTACGTTGCGTAAAGTTGGCGACGATAAATATCAGATTATTGCAGGCGAACGCCGTTTCCGTGCATCACAGATAGCAGGAAAAGAGACTATTCCTGCATATATTCTTGAGGCTAGCGACGAAAACACCATGGAGATGGCTCTCATAGAGAACATACAGCGCGAAGACCTTAATTCCATGGAGATTGCGCTTGCCTATCAACAACTTATCGAGCAGTATAACCTATCACAAGAGCAACTGAGCAAGCGTGTAGGTAAAGGACGCGCTACAATAGCCAATTTCTTGCGTCTGCTGCGTCTACCGGCTGCGATACAGATGGCACTGAAAGAGAAGAGCATAGACATGGGACATGCCCGTGCTTTACTCTCGCTCGAAAGCCCATCGGAGCAGATTGCCCTATTCAAAGAGATACAGCAAAAGAATTACTCGGTGCGTCAGGTCGAAGAGATTGTACGTGAAAAGAAAAACAGCAATCAAGAGAGTACAAGCGACACTCCCAAAGCCGAGAGCACAAACAAGCAGGGTGCCGAGTTTCATCAGTTGAAAAAACAACTCACACAATTTTTCCAGACACCCGTACAGCTCACCTGCAATGCAAAAGGTACAGGAAAGATAAGCATAAAGTTCAAGAACGAGCAGGAGCTTGAACGCATTATAGCCATATTCGACAAACTAAACGCACAACAATGAGTAAGTTGAAACAGATTCCGGCTTTGTTTACTGCCACAGTAATTTTACTACTGTTTGCAGCAACCGATGCTGTAGCACAACGAAGCGACAGCATCATTGCCGCACGTCAAGACTCGCTCATAAAGATAGAGATGCACAAGGATTCGCTCCTCATTGATAAAGCCTATAAAGATGTGCAAGCCGACTTTTCGGCCGACAGTAGCCGCGTATCGATGAAGCGCAATCAATCATTAGCAGCACCGCTGAAGCCACGCTTCGTTCCCGACCCTCAGAAAGCAACATGGCTTGCCGTTGTATTCCCCGGTGCCGGACAGATTTACAACCGCAAATACTGGAAGTTACCCATCGTATATGGTGGATTCATAGGCTGTCTGTATGCCTACAACTGGAACGGGCAGATGTACAGTGACTACCGCCAGGCCTACCTCGATATCATGGACACCGACCCGAATACAAACTCATACGAGGATTTCTTCCGTCCCGGATATGACTTCGAGAGCAACAAAGAGTATCTTAAGGAGGTATTCAAAAAGCGTAAAGACCGCTACCGCCGTTGGCGCGACCTCAGCGTCTTTGCCTTCGCTGCCGTATATGCATTGTCGGTAATAGATGCATACGTCGATGCACAGTTGTCGAGTTTCGACATAAGCGAAGATATTAACCTCTCGGTAAACCCACAGCTTATCCCAAGTAAAACAGGAAACGGCAATTTCTATGGCCTGAACTGCAATATAACTTTCTGACAGGTAACGATAGAAATAGGGATATCTGACACTCCTTTATATATAAGAAAGGAGTGTACAAAACTACAATTTGAACAATAAAAACTATGCTACGTTTTATATCAAGAAAATTCACCTTATTAACAATATGCATGCTGTTAGGCAGCTCCCTTTGGGCACAGGAATACAACGACGAGACAGCATCGGACACCATCAGCACCGATGAAGACATTGTAGAGTGCGACGAAGAGGAGAATGTTATCGACCAGTTAGAGCTGTTCATTGTAAAAGACAGTAGCGCCATAGACTATAATTTTCCACGCTCGGCAATGGATGGCATAATCATGGACGACGACAGCATTGTGTTCGACCTGCCCGTGGGTATGTCAATGAACATCGACAGCCTGCTAAACAGTTGGTATGCACGCAATCTGCTTAAGAGCCTCGACTGCGACTCACGCGATGTAAGCCCGCGTATATTCAGCGACTCGGTATATGCACAACGCCTCTATGCAATGCCGACAATCATGGATATGCCCTACAATAGCGTGGTAAGACAGTATATTGACCGTTACTCGACAAAGAACCGTTCGTTGGTATCATACGCATTGGGAATTTCACATTTCTATATGCCAATAATAGAAGAGGCAATAGACAAATACAATATGCCCCACGAGCTGAAGTACCTGCCCATAGTAGAGTCGGCAATGAAGCCCAAGGCTGTGTCTCCTGCCGGTGCCAAAGGACTGTGGCAGTTTATGTTCGGCACAAGTAAACTTTATGGCCTTAAGTCGAACAACTACATCGAGGAGCGCTTCGACCCTATAAAGTCGACCGATGCCGCCATGCGCTATCTGCGCGACCTTTACAAGACCTTTGGCAGTTGGGACCTTGCTCTGGCAGCCTACAACTGCGGACCCGGCCGAGTAAAGAAAGCTATACTACGCTCGGGAAAGAACGATTTTTGGGGCATATACCGATACCTGCCCAAAGAGACACGCGGATACGTGCCGGCATTTATTGCGGCAAACTACATTATGACCTACCACGAGGAGCACGGAATATGCCCTATGGAGCCTAATGTGCCAATTACCACCGATACGTTGCACATAACACGCAATCTGCACTTTGCACAAATAGCCGATATGTGCAATGTCTCTCTCGAAGAGGTAAGAGCCATAAATCCGCAATACGTACGCGATATTATCCCGGGAGAGAATGAGCCTTGTGTGGTACGTCTCACCAACGAGACAATCACACGTTTCATAAATGCCGGCGACTCGGTATATATTCACGACGAAGAGAAATATTTCCCCAAAGACAAGATTGACAAAATGCTTAAAGAGGCAAAGCAGAACAACGAATGGGGAAGCGGCGGCCTCATAAGACATAAGATAAGAAGCGGCGAGAACCTTGGAAGCATTGCACGAAAATATCGGGTAAAAGTGAGCCAACTGAAGAAGTGGAATAACCTAAAAAACTCGAACATTCGCACAGGACGATACCTGAAGATATATAAATAGTACAACTATGGGACAGGACGACGAGCTAAAGACAATGAACGAAGAGGCAGCGATAAACGCAGCCTTTCAGGACATTTTGGATGTATATCTGGCATCGCAGCACAGAAAAAAAGTTGAGCTTATAACAAAAGCATTCAACTTTGCACGTCAGGCGCATAAAGGAGTGCGCCGCCACAGCGGCGAGCCATATATTATGCACCCACTCGCCGTTGCACGCATAGTATGTGCCGAGATTGGCCTTGGCTCGACATCTATCTGTGCTGCCCTGCTGCACGATGTTGTAGAGGACACCGACTACACCGTCGAGGATATACGCAACCTCTTTGGCGAAAAGATAGCGATGATAGTCGACGGACTGACAAAAATATCGGGCGGCGTATTCGGAATGCAGGCATCGGAGCAGGCCGAGAACTTCAAGAAACTGCTGCTGACGATGAGCGAAGATATTCGCGTCATACTCATCAAGATAGCCGACCGTCTGCATAATATGCGCACGCTGGAGTTTATGCCTGTGAACAAACAGTACAAGATTGCCGGCGAGACCCTCTATATATACGCCCCCATAGCCTACCGCTTAGGACTCAGCAAGATAAAGACCGAGCTTGAGAACCTGAGTTTCCGCTACGAGCATCCCGAGGAGTATGCCAAGATAGAGAAAAAGATTGAAAAGACACAGCAGGAACGCGATGTGCTATACTCCGAGTTCACCACACCCATCTGCAAGAGCCTCGAAAAGATGGGATGCAAGTTCTACATCATAGGCCGCGTAAAGTCGCCCTACTCCATCTGGAACAAGATGCAGAAAAAGCACGTCGCCTTCGAGGATATATACGACATTCTTGCCGTAAGAATAATATTCACACCGAAAGACATCGAGGACGAGAACAACGAGTGCTTCAAGATATACAACGCCATCACACGCATCTACGACGCACACCCCGACCGTCTGCGCGACTGGCTCAACAAGCCGCGTGCCAACGGCTACCGCGCCCTGCACGCTACATTCATGAGCAAACGCGGTGAGTGGATAGAGGTACAGATACGTAGCGAACGTATGAACGAGGTTGCCGAGCAAGGTATCGCCGCCCATTGGAAATATAAAAGCCAGGGCGAAGCCGACAGCAGCGAGGGACAGCTCGACAATTGGCTGCACACCATAAAAGAGATTCTCGACGACCCGCAGCCCAATGCCCTCGACTTCCTCGACACCATAAAGCTGAACCTCTTTGCCACCGAGATATTTGTGTTCACACCCAAAGGCGAGATTAAGACGATGCCACAGAACTGCACCGCCCTTGACCTTGCCTACAGCATACACACCTTCTTGGGCAACCACTGTATAGGAGCCAAAGTGAACCACCGTCTGGTGCCCCTGAACCACGTACTGAACAGCGGCGACCAGGTAGAGATTCTTACATCTAACTCTCAACACGTCGATGCCTCATGGCTCACATTTGTCACCACAGCCAAAGCACGTACAAAAATACAGGCTGCACTGCGCCGTCAGAAACGCCTCCTGCAACGCGATGGTGAGGAATTGCTTGCACAGTTCTTTGAGAAAGAAGAGCTTAACAACTACAGCAACAACATCGAGAAAATATGGAAGCTGCACAACCTTGAGAACCGCGAGCAACTGCTCGAAGCCATAGGCAGCGGCAGCATTGTCCTCGGTAGCGACGACAAAGACGCACTCTTAGGTAATAAAAAGTTCCGCTTCCCATCGTTCTCTTTCTTCAGCCGAAACAAAAGCAATAATAAACCCGCATCCGAACCCGAGCGTTTCGATACCGTAGATCGCAAACGACCTCTTAACATCACCGACGACAGCCTGCACAGCAGCTACATAATAGCCGACTGCTGCAACCCCATCCCCGGCGACGACGTACTGGGTTACTACGACGAAGATAACCGTATTGTTATACACAAACGCAAATGCCCCATTGCCGACACCCTGAAGAGCAGCCATGGCGACCGAATCTTAGCCGCCAACTGGGACACTCACAGGACACTCCATTTCCAGGTACCCATTATGGTTAAGGGAATAGACGGCATAGGAGTGCTGAATGAGATTACCACAATAATATACCAAGAGCTTGGCATCGGCATACAGAAGATGACCATAGAGAGCAAAGACGGTATCTTCGAGGGCACAATATGGGTGAATGTACACGATGTAGAGGAGGTGCGCAATATATGCGACACACTAAAGAAAGTGAAGAACATACAAACCATAGCACGCATAGACTAACCAATTGGTTAGTCTATGTTTTTTATAGACAATCTGCAACTATATAGAAGATTATTTGTTTTTATTTCTAACAATTCATATTCTATAAAAAAGCATTATATTTGCAGTAAAATAGTTTATGTATAGCACAATGAAGTATAACATTAGAGACATAATTGAGTATATAATTGCTTTGGTGAATGAGTTTGCCAAGCGATTTGGCTTGACAGAAAAGCAAGCCTACAGATATATTCGTATCTATCAAGGTGTAGCTTTTGTGGAGCAAAACTATGGAATCATTCATACGCTTGATTTTAATGAGGCGGTGGATAGCGTTGCGCTCTATTGCCGTAGAAAGGGAGGTAGATTATGATTCTGTATCATGGTTCAAATATGATCATCGACAAGATTGATCTTGAGATGTCAAAACCTAATAAAGATTTTGGCAAGGGTTTCTATTTGTCAGAGAATGAATCGCAGGCAATGGAAATGGCGAACTTCAAATCTGCATTATTGGGCGGCGAACCTATTGTGACCAAGTTTGAATTTAATGACTTGATGATGCAAAGTTCTGACCTTCACATAAAGATCTTTACTGACTATTCAGAAGAGTGGGCAGATTTTGTATTCGCAAATAGAGAGGGACAGGAAGTTGAACTGTATGATATTGTATATGGCCCGATTGCAAACGATAAGGTAGGATTGCAGATTCGTAAACTTAAGGATGGTTCTATTGATAAAGCGGAGTTCCTCAATAGACTTAAGTATATGAAAGGGGTCACATACCAGTATTATTTTGGAACAGAAAAATCCATTCAATACCTTAAAAAGTTATGATGAACGCTGATTTTAACTATATGAAAGAGGCGTTAGCAGCCGATCTTGCCACACTTCTTGCAAAGGACTTTAATATGACCATTACTGAGGCTCTTGATGCAATGTATGGTTCCGAGACTTATTCAAAATTGTGCGATCCTAATACCGGACTATATTTTCAAAGTTCACAGTATGTATATTCATTTTTGAAAAATGAGTTGTTAACTGCGAGGTTAGGATAATATACATATATACTCAATACATAAGATGCGTGGCAATTACTATCAGACCAAAAATATTCGTAAGTGATATTACGATAGATCAGATTATGGATATACTCGGCTCGCCACCAAATCTAAAATAACTGAACCCGTCAGCATCCCGTAGGGCCTGCTGGCGGGTCGCGTTTTATTTTTAGTCCTGATACAATATTTAGCATTTTATTTCGATGTCGTTAATACAAAATCGACCAAATTGAATCGCACTTTATCAAAAAGCATCAATGTTTTTAGACCTAAATTACATTGATAAGAATATAATACAGCACCTTTACCTGTATTGTTTTCTAATAAAACAGTCATTTCAGGTACCGATAATTGACTATTCCCTAATTCAAGTTCTATGTTTTTCATTCGATAACACTCCGATATATGTATTCCTCCAATTCCTGCACCTCTGATAGTATCTAATTTACAATGAGTAGTGATGTATTCTTTGTTATTTTCAAAGAATCCTCTGTCTAACGAACCATATGAAGCATCACCGGTATCAATATTCATTAACATTTTATCCCCATATACAATACCCTTGCTTAATAAATTCATGCCAGATGAGAAACACATATTTGGAGATACTTGGCTTCGTTTAGGAGCAACTGATAGAACTATAATTTTATTATTAGCAAAATCAATCGTAAGGTCTTTGAGCTGCAACATCAGTTCGCTACCGACAACAATGTTGAAACAATCAACATATTTATCCGCCTCTTCGTTATTTGTTGTTATATTCATGACATAAAAAGGAACATCTGTTACAATTATATCTCCAATTTTTAGTTCCTTCGCTATTGCATATTTCCCATTTTGTAAACCTACTCCACCAACAGTACTTGATGCGTCAAGGGGAATTAAATTATATTTAATAGCTAATGAATCTGAAATAATATTTACTCCTGCACCTGTGTCAAAAGTAACATCGGCTTCAATGCCATTGATAAAGGTGTTTCTAAGATGCATTAGCACAGAATTATTCTTCTGCGAGTCAACAGGAACAATCTCAAAAGGAATAGTTCCTAATGATTTTTCAAATGTTATTTTATATGGATTGTATTTAGATAGTGCTTCGTATTGATTAATAAATTGCTCAACACCAGCTATTGTTGCACTATCAAGATGCGTACGTACAGCATCAAGATTCAAAGATAACATTTTTGCAGCTGTCTTATTATCTCCAATCCTGCTTAAGTCCATAGCAAACATCATCGACGAATTTAGCATATTGCCAAGATCAAGGTTCTCTGACTGAGTATTGAATAATTCCGTAAACGCAGGAATTGAAACATCTGGACGGTTTAACCTGTTTCCTATTAGACAGCGAGAAAATATTTCAAGGAATTGGTTCATTGAATCTTTGGGTTCAGTTCGGTATAAAGAATCCAATGCAAACCAATCGGAATTATTCATTGCCTCTGCAATTTTCACATCAGAGGTTTGGCCATAACCAAATGAGAAACTGCCTAAACATATCCATATTGAAAGAATAAATTTCTTCATAATTATTATATAATTGATAATTATCCTATGCAATTGCTGTTATTTTTCTGCAAAGTTAAGCGAAATATCCCAAACAGAGACTTCTGTAGCCTATAAAAGTGCTTTTGAAGGGATGCAAAAATGGCAACCGCTCAGAATACGAGTAGTCGCCATTAATATAGTATTTGCCCCATAGTAATTAATTAAAGTACTCTATTCAATGTTACTATGGTTTTATTAGGGTAATAGCCTTGCAGGACTATCTTCTGTGCTGATTTCTCAACGATATGCCAAGTACCATTCAAAAGAGTGTAACTGCCGCTATCAATGACAATAATAGCTCTATCCACCTCATAGGTAAATCGACGCACGGTATTCATATCCGGCTCATTATATTTGCCCTCTGTTTCGGATAGAAATTCCACGATACAACTATTAGTTCCTACTTGATTATCGTTTTCATCATAATACTCAATATCTACATCCCAAACGGTTTGAGCAAGAGTTTGTGGCGTAACATCAAATGTCTCTTCCTTATCACAGCCGATAGCCAAAAGCATCACTGCGCACATCAATAGATTTCTTAGTGTATTCATTACTTATTCTTGTTTTACTTCTACAACATGGTATTCTGGGCCCGAGTGAAGTTCAATGTGCAATTTGCGAGACTTCCCCGATGCGTTTGGCTCAGCGATAATTTT
>JAZNEI010000071.1:0-39296 GCA_045588485.1 Bacteroidaceae bacterium
AAAAATGCCTGTTTGTTTCTTTTTTGCGGTTACATAGCCCGCTATGCGCCCTTAAAATATAAATAAACATCCAATTTTTGCTCTATAAAAAACTTGACGATATAAATTTAAACAGCTTCTACTAATTTTCCTATGGCGCACTAATGAACAACCTTATGATTTTATGAAAAAGTGGGCTTGCTTTAGTATTTTTGAGGTAAACATCGAAAATAGACTGCACTCGCTTTGAAAAATATTCAAGCAAGCTTGATATTTCTCGCTCGTTTGTTAGTATTTTTGAGGTAAAAGTGGCAATATTAGCTTCGTCAATAGCACTTCTTGGGATTATTCTATTTTTATCGGACAGTAATAATTTCTTTTAAAGGGCCTACGGTTAATAAAAAGATAACAGTCGGGATGTACGGTCGATTAGAAACAGCGAAGAATAACCGAGAAACGAAGGAAATCTCGGTTAAAAAGCGCTTGTGCATAAAAAACGATAAAGACTGCTCAGTCTTTATCGTGAAATTGTGGAGCTAGAGGGAGTCGAACCCTCGTCCAAACGAGGAAACAATACGCTTTCTACACGCTTAGTCATCGGTAGAATTTTCGAGTATATGCAAGACCGCGACAACCAACATATACCTTATCCTCTAAAATTTCACCGTAGCATCGAGGCCTGCCACGATTAGTCCCGAGTTGCCTGCACCACCGTATCGGATTGCTTCGGAACAACTGCGTCCGGGTGATGTCTCGTCCCAACACCTGGTATCGGGATAAAGCTAATCTACTATACTTCGATTAAGCAGCGAGAGCATAATTGTTTTCGCCAGATAATTGTTGACGGCTCGGATTATAGTGCAAACCAGACGAGGCACTGCGTGCTTACGTACCTTTTCTGCCCGCTGTCAAAACCAAATAGCCCCATGCGCCAGAAAAAGTATCTTTTCCTAAGAAAGCCTGCAAAGTTAATAATTTAATTTGTAAATGCAATATAATTAGTATATTTTTGCATTGCAGTTGCGGATTGTATTTTTTGTATATATAAAACTTGATTATGAGTAGTGTTGAGGCTTGGGTGCTTGCTCTTGCGTTGGCGATGGACTGTTTTGCAGTATCTATCGCTGCCGGTGTAATTCTAAGGCGTATAAAGTGGAGGCCTATGTTACTTATGGCTTTTTCTTTCGGACTGTTTCAGGCTGTGAATCCTATGATGGGGTGGGCGGTTACCGACTACTGCCGACATATTATCGAGAGTGTCGACCATTGGATTGCTTTTGCGATACTTGCTTTTCTGGGCGGACGTATGATTATCGATTCGTTTAAGGATGAGGAGGAGAGACACTTTAACCCCGAGTCGCTGAAGGTGATTCTTACGATGGCTGTTGCCACAAGTATTGATGCTTTTGCCGTAGGTATTTCCTTCTCGTGTATGGGTATTATATCTTTTGCCCATTTGCTTTATCCTATTGTGGTTATTGGCTTTGTTTCGTTAATACTCTCTTTCGTAGGTCTTTTGTTGGGAATAAAGTTAGGAAAACGTTATGCACGACGCATTCGAGCCGAGCTGTGGGGTGGAATTATTCTTGTCTTAATAGGTGTGAAAGTGCTTATAGAACACCTTGCAGGATAGTTCTTTTTCTTAACGATAAATTATGTTGCCATTTTTTTATTATTTGTTATTTGTCGTTATTTTTGCAATAGTATTGAATTATTAAATATCTATCTATGAAATCTTTGTTTATCTCTTTGTTATCTATCGCACTATTTGTGTGTACCGCAACGGTAAATGCACAGCGTGCCGATTATGATGTTATACCGTTGCCAAAATCGGTTAAGGTCGATTCGGTAAAGGTGTTTAAGTTGTGCAAGGATGCTGCTGTCGCTTTTAATGCAGATAATCCCGAAGTCTATCGTAATGTGTTGTTTCTTCGCGAGTGGGTCAAGGAGATGACCGGTATAGAGCTTAAACTTGCTCCCGGTGATAAGAAGGCTGCAATAAAGTTCAGTCTCGATTATCCTGTGAAGATTGATGCCTCGGAGATTACCGAGCAGCAACGCGAGGCTTACATTATAAAGGTCGATAAGAAAGGTGTTTCAATTATAGCCCGTGAGCCTGTGGGATTATTTCGCGCAGCCCAGACATTGCGTAAATCGTTGCCGGTAGTTAAGGGTGGTGCCGAGCAGGTTGAACTGCCGTTTGTCGAGATACAGGATGAACCTCGTTTCGAATATCGTGGTGTCTTGCTCGATTGTGGTCGACACTACTTCTCGGTCGATTTTATTAAGAAATTCATTGATGTGATGGCACTGCATGGAAGCAATCAGTTCCATTGGCATCTCACCGAGGATCAGGGTTGGCGCTTCGAGGTGAAGGCTTATCCTACTTTGGCAACACAGGGCAGTGTGCGTGCCGAGACTGTGATTGGTCCAGGGAACTCGGGAATCTATGATGGCGTGCCTTACGGTGGATATTACACACAGGACGAGTGTCGTGAGGTGGTGCGCTATGCAGCCGAGCGTTATGTGAATGTAGTCCCCGAGATTGATCTCCCCGGACATATGCAGAGTGTGTTGCATGTATTTCCTCATCTTGGTTGTACCGGCGGCCCTTACCCTGTTCGCACTTATTGGGGGGTTAGCCGCGAGGTGCTTTGTGGAGGTAATCCCGAGACACTCACCTTCTTAAAGACTGTACTTGGCGAGTTGTGCGAGGTGTTCCCGTCGAAGATAATCCATATTGGTGGCGATGAATGTCCAAAAAATCGATGGAAAGATTGTCCCAAATGTCAGGCAAAAATCAAGGAGCTTGGGCTTAAGAGCGATGGCAATCATACTGCCGAGAATCAGTTGCAGAGCTATATAAACCGTGAGGTTGAGGCGTTTATGAAAGAGCGTGGTCGCGATATTGTCGGTTGGGACGAGATTCTCGAGGGTGGACTCTCGGGGCGTTCAATAGTAATGTCGTGGCGCGGAATAAAGGGCGGAATAGCGGCAGCACGTCAGGGCCATAGGGTAATAATGAGTCCCAATGTATACAGTTACATCGACCACCCACAGTTGAAAGATTATGGCAAACAACCACGTACCACCGACAGCTATCTAGTATCTGCAAGCAAGGTCTACTCTTTCGAACCGCTTATCCCCGACAGTCTAACAGTCGAGCAACAGAAGTTGATTCTTGGACCTCAAGTTAACCTTTGGACCGAACATGTGGCTTATCCTCAGCATGCTTTTTATCAGCTTCTTCCGCGATTGGGAGCATCGAGCGAGGTACAGTGGTGTCTGCCCGAGCAGAAAGACTTCGAGCAGTTTAAAAAGCGCCTGCCACGACTGAAAAAGATTTATGACCTGATGGGTGTCAATTACTGTCGTCAGATAGAGTAGAGGATTGTTATGCCTATTAATATTTTGTGATTGACGGAATTGCAATATTTTTTAGAATCTTCGAGTGAAATCTTGGAGATTCTTTTTTTATTGAGTATCATTTAATTATTTTTGTTATTTTTGCAATAAGTCAGTAAATGCCGGACCTAATAAGTAATAAGCATAAATCTTTTATATACTATGGCTAATATATGTTTCCCACATCATACAAGAGGTGAATTTGGTTCATTAAATGAAGCTTACCGTTATTTGAAAAAGATAGAATACGGTTGGTCTTGGTTTACATTAACTGAGATTGTGAAAAATAATGTGTTTTATCGTGACTATTTAAGAGAATATGGAATAGATTCACTTTTCAAAATAATTGTAGATGAAGTGCCAGAACTCTCTGAGGATAAGAAAGCATTAAATCATCTTCGCGAATGGATTGCTAAAGATGGTATTGCTACATATGATATACAATGCTACAATATCAAAGATTACAGTTTTAGACCATACATTTGATGGGTTGGATGATGTGATTAAACATATAGAGCTTATTGGCAAAGAGTTTATGCGAGGTTTTGATTGTTTTGCTCCTCAGAATATTAATGTGTATTCGGATATTCATATAGGTGAACTTTATGAAAGCTACCCAATCTTTGATAGTTACGATTTAGGTGACGATAGAACCTATCAGAATTATATATTCAAGAAGGACAAGATAAGTCGGCAAGATATGGAAACTGCATTCTCTGTTTGTCATAAAGGGGACTTCTGTATGGTACACGAGCAAATTCCAACAAGCCTATTGCCGATACTATATTATAAAGGGGATGGTAATTATATGTTGTTAGCAACAAAAAAATAAGATGAATATTGAGGCAATCTTAAATACTCAGATTGAAAATATAGATGTAGTTTATGGCGGAGTAAGAGGCACAACACTCTCTTCTCGGCATAATATACGTCATTGGCTAATTGTGGTTGATAGCGGAGTCCGTACTATTATTGAGTTACAGGATGATGACCATTCTGACCGTTTGTGTAAGATGTGTGAGAAGTCTGGTTTAGCTACTTTGCCTTTCCAATGGATAGCCACAGTATTCCAAACGAGCAATAATCAAGTTTCCTGACAAGGGTACATTTTACTATAGAAAAAAAGTGCTGACTAATACTCTGTTCACTAACGGTTGGTAGGATAGAATTATCGGTTATGCAACTCTATTATATTGAATCAATAACTGAAAATAATGAACATAAACAATAAGAGCAAAAGATTGGCATATTTGCTTCGTCACGATCGCGAATATCAGTTTGATGCAAATGGCTGGCGAGAGGTCTCAGACTTAATCAACAAGCAAGGATTCACACTTGAGGATTTATGTGTGATTGTTGATACAAATAATAAGCAGCGATTTGAGTTTTCAGAGGATATGCAATATATGCGAGCCCGACAAGGACATTCCATTCAAGTCGATGTAGAGTTGGAGGAATGCACGCCACCACCTTTTCTGTTTCATGGGACTGCGGAACATTTTGTGAATGATATTTTAGAAGAAGGACTAAGATCGCAGAACAGATTGCACGTGCATCTGTCATCTACGATTGAAACAGCTATTAATGTTGGGAAACGTCATGGCAAACCTGTCGTTTTTAAGGTGGATTCCCTAAAGATGTTCAAGGATGGAGCTAAGTTCTACCTATCAAGAAATGGTGTGTGGCTTACAGATTATGTGGCAACAGAATACTTGTCATTAGAATAAAGATATTAAGAGTATGGAACATAGAGTTACCCCAGAGTGGATTGATTCACTCAACGAGAACGAAATATTCGTTTTTGGTTGTTGCAATTCGGGACGGCATTTTTATGGTGCATCGAACTTTGCATTAAAGTACTTTGGTGCAGTGATGGGACAGCGTGAAGGTCGTCAGGGACAATCATACGCCATCCCGACTATTGGCGGTACAATCGAATTAAGTGATATTCGTAAATCTGTCAATACTTTTACTGAGTATGCAGTCAAACATCCCGAACTACATTTTCTTGTGACTCCTGTTGGATGTGGCGACGGATGCTGTAAGGTATGGGAGATTGCTCCAATGTTCCGAAAGGCTTCAAAGCTATCGAATGTTAGTCTGCCAAAAGATTTCTGGATAGAGCTTGACAAGGGGCGCTTGGCAGAAGTAAAGCAGAAGTTGGTTGTTCTTTGGGAAGCGTGGTTGGATGTCGTGTCAAAGTTTATCGGTGAGTTGAAATTTACGAGGTTGAAAATGATGTCACCTCACCAACTATATAAAGAGTTAATTAGCAGGGGTTGCAATACTACATCTCTTTTAGAAAAAATGGAATGGGCGAGATTTTCAGATGAGGATATTCTCGATTCTAACAATGCGAGTTTTTTAATAGACAATCAAAACAGATGTGCTTATATTGTTATTGATAATAAGAGCAGACTTACTATTGTTAATGATAGCGATATCAACTGGGATAGTATTTCAACTCTGCCATCAGAGATCCAAAAAAGGATTCAAAAAAGAGAAGCTAAATATGATTTTCAAATCTCTTATGAGTTGGGTGGGACTATTGAGTTGATGTGGCAGGTTAGTCCTAATGGCAAATATTTTTATCTTGACGAATATGGAACAGGACCACAAACTGATGAAAAAGAGATATGGTTACATGGAATAATTGACAATAAATGTAACGTTGTGAAAAAGATACAAGTCTTAACTGAAGAAACAAATAGCTGCGTATCGCAAAGACACTCTATTGAAATAACGGTATGGTGATGTGAAAAGGATGGTTTTATCGGTCTCGTACCCATTGCTTGAGAAAATAATGCAATGTTGGAAGTATTATTCCCGTAATTGTTTGCCATAAGGATGGAAAGAAGAAAAATGTCAATTTACAGATTATAGATGCAGTTGTATCAATGAATATTTCTGATAAGAAAGAAGAAAAGGTGTGTTATTCTGCAAAGATGTTGAATTACTGCGCTAATTCCAAATAAGTGGAATATATATAAGTAATACATCCTACGGATATTATTACTACGGTTATTGCCAGTTTATATAAATGAATAGAATCGAAAGTTGTTTATCAGAACATGAGTAAACGTGAGATAGAGTACTTACTGCGTCATTGCCCGCAACGTAAGCGAATCCTGCTCTTGGGATATGGCTCAGACAAAGGACTTTTCTCATGAACAGATGATATGATACCGGAATTTGATTGTATTATAGTTATTGGTGTCCGATAAATTTTTTAATCGGCAAAAAATAGGGCTGTTTCCATTTTGTGGATTCAGCCCTTTGTAGTTATTTAGCGGTTACCACACTCATCCAAATAACTATGAGCAATAGTACACATTTTATCGGACAGCCGCTATATTCTCAGGTAATAAAATTGCTTGACAAATCAAAAATCCTTCAAATCAGCCAGGAAAAGGGCGGAGAGAATTATACCAAACGCTGAATAAGCACATAGAAAACATGAGCCTATAAAAACAAATAGCGTGTAACTCATTGAGCTACACGCTATTTATCGTTTGTTATCTCAGACTACTTGACTTCTTCGAACTCGGCATCCTGTACGTTGTCGCCGCTGTTCTGCTGGTTGCTCTGTGCGCCACCTGTGTTGGGCTGAGCCTGAGCACCACCCTGAGCATACATTTCGGCGCTTGCTGTCTGCCATGCAGCGTTAAGCTCTGCGATAGCTGTGTCGATAGCTGCGATATCCTGTGCCTTGTGCGCATCTTTCAGCTTTTGTGCAGCTGCCTCGATGGGTGCTTTCTTATCGGCGGGAATCTTGTCGCCAAGCTCCTTCAGCTGATTCTCGGTCTGGAATACCATTGAGTCGGCCTCGTTCAGCTTGTCAATCTTCTCACGTTCCTTCTTGTCGGCATCGGCATTTGCCTCGGCTTCAGCCTTCATGCGCTCAATCTCCTCTTTGCTGAGACCTGATGATGCCTCGATGCGGATTGCCTGCTCCTTACCTGTTGCCTTGTCCTTTGCCGATACTTTGAGGATACCGTTTGCGTCGATGTCGAATGTTACCTCAATCTGAGGAACGCCACGACGTGCAGGGGCAATGCCTGTGAGGTTGAACTGTCCGATTGACTTGTTCTGTGCTGCCATAGGACGCTCGCCCTGAAGCACGTGGATTGTAACCTCGGTCTGGTTGTCTGCTGCAGTAGAGAATACCTGACTCTTGTTGCAGGGGATTGTGGTGTTTGCATCAATGAGCTTTGTCATTACGCCGCCGAGTGTCTCGATACCCATTGAAAGGGGAGTTACGTCGAGCAACAGAATGTCGCTTACACCCTCTTCTTTGTTAAGTATAGCACCCTGTATGGCTGCACCTACTGCTACTACTTCGTCGGGGTTAACACCCTTTGAAGGAGCCTTGCCAAAGTAGTCCTCGACCAACTTCTGAACGGCAGGGATACGGCTTGAACCACCTACGAGGATAACCTCGTCAATTTCTGATGTGCTGAGACCTGCATCGCTCATTGCCTTTTTACAAGGTTCGAGACAAGCCTGAATGAGGTTATGGGCCAATGACTCGAACTTGGCACGTGTAAGGGTCTTTACAAGGTGCTTGGGACCGCTTGCAGTTGCGGTGATGTAGGGGAGGTTAATCTCGGTTGATGTTGTCGATGACAACTCGATTTTTGCCTTCTCGGCAGCCTCCTTAAGTCGCTGGAGAGCCATAGGATCCTGCTTGAGATCCATTCCCTCCTCGGCCTTGAATTCCTCGGCAAGCCAATCGATGATTACCTGGTCGAAGTCGTCACCGCCAAGGTGTGTGTCACCATTTGTCGAAAGTACCTCGAATACACCGCTACCAAACTCAAGGATAGAGATATCGAATGTTCCACCACCGAGGTCGAACACTGCAATCTTCATGTCCTTGTCGGCCTTGTCGATACCATAGGCAAGAGCTGCTGCTGTAGGCTCATTTACAATACGTTTAACGTCGAGTCCTGCAATTGCGCCTGCCTCTTTCGTTGCCTGACGCTGGCTGTCGCTGAAGTATGCAGGTACTGTGATGACTGCCTCCGTAACCTCCTGACCAAGATAGTCCTCGGCGGTCTTTTTCATCTTCTGAAGAATCATTGCAGAAATCTCCTGAGGTGTGTACAGACGGCCGTCGATGTCTACTCGGGGCATGTTGTTCTCGTTAACTACATTGTAAGGTACGCGAGAAACCTCTTTGCTCACCTGTGTCCAATTTTCGCCCATGAAACGCTTTATAGAGAAAATTGTGCGTTTGGGGTTTGTGATTGCCTGACGCTTTGCAGGGTCACCTACTTTGCGCTCGCCGTTGATGTCGAACGATACAATAGAAGGGGTAGTGCGCTTGCCTTCGCTGTTAGTGATAACAACGGGCTCGTTACCCTCGAAAACTGCTACACAAGAGTTTGTTGTACCTAAGTCAATTCCAATAATCTTTCCCATAATATTCTGTTTTAAATTTTTATTTATTCAACTTCTTTTATTGCGCTTTTGTTCATACAGCTTGTCGGGCTATGTTCAGTCGGCGCTACACATATATAGTTACAAAGTCTGTGCCAAACTCATTTTGTGCCCTCGTTTAATGTCTCTTCTGACGTATTTGGCAAAAAAACAGGTGTGGTGTATGTCAAAGTGACTGACAAAGTGGCAGAATGTGACAGAAAAGAGTGTGACTTTTTTCTATGCAAAACGAAAATGTGTATAAAATAATCTCTTTAAATTTGTTTTTACACATCTTTTACGCTATCTTCGCATCTTATAATGTATAGTGCGCTTAAACTGCATTATTTCATTATTATATATAAAGGAATATAATTTGTTTTTTTAATATCTTAAAAGAAAATGGCAAGAGTATTAATCATTGGCGCGGGTGGAGTAGGCACCGTAGCCGCTTTTAAGGTCGCTCAGAACAGCGATGTCTTTACCGAGATTATGATTGCAAGCCGCACAAAATCGAAGTGCGATGCGATAGTAAAGGCTATTGGTAACCCCTCTATTCAGACTGCTGCGGTAGATGCCGACAGTGTAGAGGCGCTTGTTGCACTGTTCAACAGTTTTAAACCCGAGATTGTGATTAATGTTGCACTGCCTTATCAGGACCTCACTATTATGGAGGCTTGTTTGCAGTGCGGAGTTAACTACCTTGATACAGCAAACTACGAGCCTAAGGACGAGGCTCACTTCGAATATAGTTGGCAGTGGGCCTACCACGAGCGTTTTAAAGAGGCTGGTCTTACGGCTATCCTCGGATGCGGATTTGATCCGGGTGTAAGTGGTGTGTACACTGCATATGCCGCAAAGCACTATTTCGACGAGATTCACTATCTTGATATAGTGGATTGTAATGCAGGTAACCACCACAAGGCATTTGCTACCAACTTCAACCCCGAGATTAATATCCGCGAGATTACTCAGAAGGGACGTTACTACGAGGATGGCAAATGGATTGAGACAGGTGCGCTTGAGATTCACAAGCCTCTTACCTATCCTAATATCGGTCCGCGTGAATCGTATCTTTTGTTCCACGAGGAGTTAGAGTCTTTGACAAAGAATTTCCCCACAATCAAGCGTGCACGCTTTTGGATGACATTCGGTCAGGAGTATCTTACTCACCTGCGCGTAATTCAGAATATCGGTATGGCACGTATCGACGAAATTGACTACAACGGCCAGAAGATTGTGCCTTTGCAGTTCCTTAAAGCAGTGCTCCCCAATCCTCAGGACCTCGGTGAGAACTACGAGGGTGAGACATCTATCGGCTGTCGCATACGTGGTATCAAGGATGGTAAAGAACGTACATACTATGTATACAACAACTGCAGCCATCAAGAGGCGTATAAAGAGACCGGTATGCAGGGTGTGAGCTACACAACAGGTGTGCCTGCTATGATTGGTGCAATGATGTTTGTGAAAGGATTGTGGCGCAAACCCGGTGTGTGGAACGTAGAACAGTTCGACCCCGATCCATTCATGGAGCAGTTGAACAAGCAGGGACTTCCTTGGCATGAGGAGTTTGACAAAGACCTTGAACTCTGATAGCAAAAGGGTATAAGCATAAAGGTGGGCAGCTGTGAAAATCGTCAAAGTGCTTGACTGCAGGTGCTTACACCTTTCTATGCAATATTGTAATTAAACAGCATAAGAAAATATAAATGGCAAAGAAAGAAGAACTGCAGAATGTGGCTGCCTCCGAGAAATTGAAGGCTTTGCAGGCTGCAATGGATAAGATAGAGAAGAACTTTGGAAAAGGTTCTATAATGAAACTGGGTGACGATACTTTCGAAGAGGTAGATGTTATCCCTTCAGGCTCAGTCGGTTTGAACGCGGCATTGGGTGTCGGTGGTTATCCGCGTGGACGTATAATTGAAATTTACGGTCCCGAATCATCCGGTAAGACCACATTGGCCATACACGCTATTGCCGAGGCGCAGAGAATGGGTGGAATAGCAGCTATAATCGATGCCGAGCATGCGTTCGACAGATTTTATGCACAGAAATTGGGTGTTGATATAGATAATCTGCTTATTTCGCAGCCCGATTGTGGTGAGCAGGCATTGGAGATTGCCGAGCAGCTGATACGCTCATCGGCTATCGATATAATTGTTATCGATTCGGTGGCGGCGCTTACTCCAAAGGCCGAGATTGAGGGTGAGATGGGTGACAATAAGGTTGGACTTCAGGCACGTCTTATGTCACAGGCACTGCGTAAGTTGACATCTGCAATCAGCAAGACAAAGACTACTTGTATCTTTATTAACCAGTTGCGTGAGAAGATTGGTGTTATGTTCGGTAATCCCGAGACAACGACCGGAGGTAATGCTCTTAAGTTCTATGCGTCGGTGCGTCTTGATATTCGTCGTGTGAGCCAGTTGAAAGATGGCGAGGAGGCGATTGGTAACTCGGTACGTGTCAAAGTTGTAAAGAATAAGGTGGCTCCTCCTTTCCGTAAAGCTGAGTTTGATATTATGTTCGGAGAGGGTATATCGCGTGTAGGTGAAATTGTCGACCTTGGCGTTGCATACGGTGTGATAAAGAAGAGTGGCTCGTTCTTCAGCTATAACGATACGAAATTGGCGCAGGGTCGCGACCGTACAAAGTCGCTCATAGCCGACAATCCCGAACTCGCCGAGGAACTCGAAGCAAAAATCGCAGCAGCAATGAAAGGTGTCGAGCTTGAACCCGAGCACGAGGCGGTAGATGAAGATTGATTCCATATAGCACTTAAAAGAATACATTTATTAATTAGATAAACTATGAAGAAAACAATTCTATTGGCTATGGCAGCTTTTGCCGGCCTTAACCTCTTTGCACAAGACGAAGAGTATCAGTTTACTGTTGTAAAGGAGAATCCTATTACAAGTATCAAGAACCAGAACCGTGCGGGTACATGTTGGTGCTACTCATCACTCGCATTCATCGAGTCGGAGCTTCTGCGTATGGGTAAGGGTGAATATGACTTCTCAGAGATGTTCATCGTTCACAACACCTATCTCGACCGTGCCGACAAAGCTGTTCGTACACATGGTGATGCTTCATTCTCACAGGGCGGTTCTTTCTATGATGTTATTTACGGTATGGAGCACTTTGGCCTCGTTCCCGAGGAGGAGATGCGTCCCGGTGTTATGTATGGCGAGACACTCAGCAATCACAACGAACTTACTGCTGTAAGTGATGCTGTTGTTGCAGCTATTGCAAAAGGCAAGCACCGCAGTCTGCAGGTCGGTCCTGACGGTCAGCCCCTTTGGAAGAAAGCTATAGCTGCCGTTCACGACATCTATCTTGGCGAGCGTCCCGAGAAGTTCACCTACAATGGCAAGGAGTATACTCCCAAGTCTTTCTACGAGTCTACCGGCCTGAAGGCAAGCGATTATGTCTCATTGACCTCTTATACACACCATCCTTTCTACAGCTCATTCGTTCTTGAGATTCAGGACAACTGGCGTTGGGCACAGTCTTACAACCTTCCAATCGACGAGCTTCTCGAGGTATTCGACAATGCTATTCACAATGGTTATACCATTGCATGGGGTAGCGATGTCAGCGAGGCCGGATTTACACGTAACGGTACTGCTGTGATGCCCGACGATACAAAGAATGGCGATCTTCAGGGTTCGGATATGGCTCGTTGGTTGAAACTGAGCGAGGAGGAGAAGAAGGTTACCCCCAAGCCTTCTGCCGAGAAGTGGTGTACACAGGAGGAGCGTCAGATTGCATACGACAACTGGGAGACAACCGATGACCATGGTATGCAGATTTATGGCATTGCAAAGGACCAGAACGGTACAGAGTACTATATGGTAAAGAACTCTTGGGGCGAGAGTGGTAAGTACAAAGGTATATGGTATGCTTCTAAGGCTTTCGTTCGCTACAAAACAATGAATATTGTGGTTCATAAGGATGCGCTTCCCAAGCACATTGCCAAGAAGCTCGGCTTGAAATAACAGTATAATATGAAAATTAAGAGACCTAGGTCTCTTAATTTTTTATAAAAAAGTCCTATTTCCCAAAAAAAAATGGGAAATAGGCTTTTTTTTTCTCTCTTTTCAGTAACTTTACAAATTGAAGTAGAATTATCCTACACGTAAAGTGGCCATACGTTGTGAGCTGCGTAGCAGATGAATATGATTGGTTGTATCTGGAAGGATGATTTACAAGCCTATAATCGGTTTAGAAACGCCACGGCTGACGAATGTTGTGCGAATTGATGGCGATTGCACCTGGTAGATTATGGCATATTGCATTGAAAAAATAAAAAAATATATAAATGGGTCAGAAATGGAAATATCAACCTTCGACATACAAGCAGACAGAGGAGGCCCTGCGGCTCTCGGAAGAGTTGGACATTAGTCCCATTCTCTGCGGTCTGCTTGTTGCGAGAGGTGTAACGACAGCCGCCGCTGCCCGACAATTCTTTCGCCCCAAATTAGCCAATCTGCACGACCCGTTCTTGATGAACGACATGGATGTGGCTGTAAAGCGTCTGAACAAGGCGCTGGGACGCAAGGAACGTATATTGGTGTACGGCGACTATGATGTAGATGGGACCACTGCAGTGGCACTTGTTTATAAGTTCCTGCAACAGTTCTCGTCGAACATAGATTATTATATCCCCGACAGGAACGAGGATGGATACGGTATCTCTAAAAGGGGTATCGATTATGCTCACTCTACCGGGGTGAAATTGGTTATTGTGCTCGATTGCGGTATAAAGGCTATCGATGAGATTGCTTATGCCAAAGAAAAAGGCATCGATTTTATCGTGTGTGACCACCATGTTCCCGACGATGAGTTGCCTTGTGCTGTGGCTATCCTTAATCCTAAGCGCTTCGATAACACTTATCCTTATCCGCACCTCTCGGGCTGTGGTGTAGGCTTTAAGTTTATGCAGGCATTTGCTATGGATAATGGAATCCCGGGCGAACAGCTCTACTCGCTGCTCGACCTTGTAGCAGTGAGTATAGCATCGGATTTGGTGCCTATTATGGGTGAGAATCGTATCCTTGCTTATCATGGCCTTAAACAGATTAATCACGCTCCAAGCACGGGGCTGAGAGCCATCATACAGGTGTGCGGCTTGCGCGACAAGGAGATTAGCATGAATGATATAATCTTCAAGATAGGTCCGCGTATCAATGCTTCGGGACGTATACAGCAGGGAAAAGTGGCAGTAGACCTTCTCATCGAGAACAACCTTAGGGCGGCGCTTGCAATGAGCGAACAGATAAATGAGTTCAACGAGACACGAAAAGATCTCGACAAGAGTATGACCGAGGAGGCCAACAGAATTGTCGAGAATCTTGATAATTTCGATGAGAAGCGTGCTATTGTTATATTTAATGAAGATTGGCATCGTGGAGTGATAGGCATTGTAGCTTCGCGTCTCACCGAGGTGTACCACCGTCCTGCAGTGGTGTTGACCTGCTCGGGAGATATTGCTACAGGTTCGGCACGTTCGGTAACGGGATTCGATGTATATAAGGCAATAGAGAGTTGTCGTCATCTGCTTGATAATTTTGGCGGACATACATACGCAGCCGGATTTTCTCTGAAGGTAGAAAACATTGCGGAATTTGCCCGTACATTCGAGGAGTATGTTACGGGTAACATACTGCCCGAACAGACCGACCCTATAATAGAGATTGAGGCTGAACTTAATTTTCAGGATATAACACGTAAATTCTTTGCCGATCTTAAGAAGTTTGCTCCTCACGGACCTGATAACCCCAAACCTATTTTCTGTACATATAATGTTTATGATTATGGTACAAGCAAGGTGGTGGGTCGTCGTCAAGAGCATATTAAGCTCGAGTTGGTAGACAATAAGTCGAGTAATGTCATAAATGGTATAGCATTTGGACAGAGCGAACAGGCAAAGTATATAAAGTCGAAACAATCTTTCGATATCTGCTATACTCTCGAGGATAATACCTATAAACATGGCGAGGTGCAATTGCAGATAGAGAGTATACGCACAAAAAAACCTGCATTTGAAGTACAGAGAGATACTTAAACAATATTGGGGCTATGACGATTTTCGTGGTATACAGCGCGAGATAATCGAGAGTATAGGGGCCGGGCGTGATACGCTCGGCCTTATGCCTACCGGTGGTGGTAAGAGTATAACATTTCAGGTACCCACTCTTGCTGCTCCGGGGTTGTGTATTGTGGTGACTCCGCTGATTGCTTTGATGAAAGACCAGGTTGCGAATCTGCGCAGTCGTGGAATAAAGGCTGTTGCTGTATATAGTGGAATGCGAACGAGTGATGTTATTGTGGCACTCGAGAATTGTATTTTTGGAGATTACAAGTTCCTCTATGTCTCTCCCGAGCGTCTGTCGTCTGATATTTTCCTTAATAAAGTGCGTAAGATGCCAGTTGCACTCATCACGGTCGATGAGGCGCACTGTATCTCGCAGTGGGGACACGATTTTCGCCCTGCCTACCGTCAGATTGCCGAGTTGAGAAAACTTTTTCCATCAGTTCCTGTGCTTGCACTTACGGCGACAGCAACTGCTGATGTTGTGAAGGATATTCAGCAGCAGTTGGCCTTCTCGCACGAAAACTGTTTCAGAATGAGTTTCGAGAGGAAAAATCTTGTTTATGTGGTGCGTCGTACCGAGAATAAATTACAGGAACTGATACATATACTCGGAAAAGTAGATGGCTCGGCAATAATATATGTCCCGAACAGAAAAAAAACGAAGGAGGTCTGTGACGAGCTTGTAGCTCGTGGAATAACAGCCGAGTTTTATCACGCAGGACTGTCGCCCGAGGTTAAGGATGGCAAGGAGGAGCGTTGGCGCAGCGGCGAATCGCGTGTGATGGTGTCTACAAATGCTTTTGGAATGGGTATAGATAAGCCTGATGTGCGCCTTGTGCTGCATACCGACCTGCCAAACTCCATAGAGGCCTATTTTCAAGAGGCCGGTCGTGCCGGACGAGATGGTAATAGGGCGTATGCCGTTGCGCTCTACAGCAGGGTAGATAAAGCTACTCTTTCACGACGGCTTGCCGACAATTATCCGCTTCCGCCATTTATTAGAAATGTCTATGATTCTCTATGCTACTATTACTCTATGGCTTTGGGCGATGGACTGAACTGTACCTATGAGTTTGCATTGAATGATTTTTGTCACAAATACCATTTGCCGATACTGCCGACCGACAGTGCTCTTAAGATTCTTACACGAATGGGGTATATCGAGTATGTCGAGGAGATGGAGTACTCGTCGCGTCTGCTATTCATTATAGATAGGGACGACCTCTATCGTCTCTCGGGATTGTCTCATGAGCACGAGGCGCTCATCACTCTGTTGTTGCGTAACTACAGTGGATTGTTTGCCGATTATGCTTTCATAGATGAGCGTTATATTGCTCGTGTGATGAAGGTTACTCGTCATAGGTTGTACGAACTTCTTGTTTCCCTTTCGAAGAAGCGTATTGTCGATTATGCTCCTTCTAAAAGGTGCCCCATAGTGACTTTCTCGCGTAAACGTGTGTTTGGCGAGGAGTTGCGTTTTGCTCCCGAGGTGTACGACGAGCGTCGCGAGGCTTTCTCTATGCGTTTGAATGCTATGATAGGCTATGCTGTTTCTGATGACGAGTGTCGAAGCCGTATGCTCCTACGCTATTTTGATGAGCGTGACGCAGCCGACTGTGGACGTTGTGATGTTTGTAAGAACCGTAGCAGGGGTGGGGAAGAGGAGACTCTCGTATTGTCTGATGCAGAGCGTGTTCTTGCGCTTCTTGCCGATGGCCGGCTTTATTCAACGTCAGAAATCGAGGCGCTTGGACTACCGCGCGAGAGGCTCACTGCGGTGTTGCGCTATTTGTGTGACGAGGAGCGTGTGGCTGTCGTAGATGGAAAAGTGAGGGGACTGTAAAAATAAGAATGGAGCACTATGTGATTAGTACTCCATTCTTTCTCCATTCTTTCTCTATTGTTTATCGGCTTTTATCGTGCGTAGTTTACAGCACGTGTTTCGCGTATTACTGTAATCTTTACCTGGCCCGGGTATGTCATTTCGTCTTGGATTTTCTTGGCAATCTCTCCCGATAGCTGTTCGGTCTGCTTGTCGTCTATCTTGTCGGCACCTACAATGACACGTAGCTCACGTCCTGCCTGTATTGCGTATGTCTTTGTTACGCCGGGGTACGACATTGCAAGCTGCTCAAGGTCGTGCAGACGCTTAATGTATGCCTCTACAATCTCGCGACGGGCACCGGGACGTGCACCTGAGATGGCATCACATACCTGAACGATGGGAGCGATGAGGCTTGTCATCTCTATTTCGTCATGGTGAGCGCCAATGGCATTGCAGATGTCGGGCTTCTCTTTGTATTTCTCGGCAATCTTCATACCATACTCTGCGTGGGGTAATTCTGTCTCCTCGTCGGGTACTTTACCTATATCGTGCAATAGACCGGCACGCTTTGCTTTTTTGGGATTGAGACCAAGCTCTGCTGCCATAATAGCACATAGGTTGGCTGTCTCGCGGGCGTGCTGCAGTAGGTTTTGTCCGTATGATGAACGGTATTTCATTTTTCCGATGATGCGTATCAGTTCGGGGTGCATTCCGTGTATTCCAAGGTCGATGGTGGTACGTTTACCTGTCTCGATAATCTCCTCTTCTATCTGTTTCTTGACCTTTGCTACAACCTCTTCGATACGGGCAGGGTGTATGCGACCGTCTGCTACAAGCTGGTGGAGTGCGAGGCGTGCTATCTCTCGGCGTACGGGGTCGAATGCGCTGAGGACTATTGCTTCGGGGGTGTCGTCTACTACAATTTCGACACCTGTAGCAGCCTCCAAAGCGCGTATGTTTCGACCTTCGCGACCAATGATGCGGCCTTTCATTTCGTCATTGTCGATGTGGAACACTGTTACCGAGTTTTCTATGGCTGTCTCGGTTGCTACGCGCTGTATTGTCTGTATGACTATTTTCTTTGCTTCGCGGCCTGCTGTCATTTTTGCATCGTCTATTATGTAGTTGATGTATGACTCGGCTTGTGCTTTTGCCTCTTCTTTGAGTGACTCTACAAGGCGCTCTTTTGCCTCTTCGGCTGATAGTCCGCTTATAGTCTCTAACTTTTCGCGCTCTTGCTGGTGTAGTTTGTCAAGCTCTTCTTGTTTGCGCTCGAGTACACTTTTCTGTGCTTCAAGATTCTCTTTGAACGATTCAACTTCGTTTTTGCGGCGCTGTAGGTCTTCGTTGCGCTGGTTCAGTTGAATCTCGCGTTGCTTTACATGGTTCTCGGCCTGCTGTAACTTGTTGTTACGTTGTGAGATCTCTTTCTCAAGCTCTGCTTTCTTGTTAAGGAATTTCTCTTTTACCTCAAGCAGCTTGTTCTTTTTTATTACCTCGGCCTCTTTTTGGGCCTCTTCGATAATGCGCTCGCGCTTAGATTTCAGCGCAAAGTGGTTTATCAGGTATAGGCAAACGCAACCAATGATTATTCCAACGATTGCGCCGATGGTTAATGATATAAAATCCATAATGTTTAAAATTTATAATAAAAAAAGCACACCGCAATATTATGGTAGTGGATGCTGTCCACTTGCAAAATATGGCAATGCGCGAAAATCCATTCTTACTGCATTGCTTGCACATGTGGTGTAAACAATGCTTTTTTGTGGGTTATTCCTCTGCTTTCAGTATATCATCCACCAATTTTGACAATTCGTTTATCTTGCGCATTGTCTGCGCCGAACCTACATTGTCTGTTATGGTGGCAAGTCTGTATGCAATATCTATGGCTACCATTGTAAGCACTCTCTCGGAGCCTTCGCCCGAGAATGCCTGTTTATACGGTATCAGTGTGTCGTTTATTAAACGGGCTGCCTCGCGGTAGTATGGCTCCTCTCTTACCGGTACGGTAAGCGGATACGATACTCCGTCGATAATAAGGTTAATTACCACTTCTCTATCTTCCATAGTGCCTTGTCAAATTTAAATATGTACTATTTTGTCAGTGACTCAATGCACCGGTCGATTTCGCGCACAAGGGCAGTAATTCTCTCGCGTGTAGCGCTTATTTCTGCATCACTCAAAGAGATTACCTTTGCTTGTTTTAGATTGTTGTAGTTCTGCTGAAGTGTGGCGCAACGCTCCTCTAATTCTTGTATGTGGTGGTTGCTCTGCTCAAGGGCATTGGTAAGCTCCTTGATGCGCAGAAGTGCTTTTTGGTGGTTGTGTACCAAAAGGCGCAGCCTCTGTTCGAATTGGGTTAGTGTCGCGGTCTCTTTTTCGGTCATATTACGACAATCATTCTGCGGATAGAGTCTGCAATCGAAAAGGTAGTTAGGTTTATCCGATTGTTTATAAAATATTCGCAGTTACTGCAAATATATATTATTTTTGGGAAATCTGAAAGGTTTGTATCCTTTTTTGCACATTAATGCAAAAAAAATAGCTGTTTGTTATACTTTTGGCCTATATTATCTCTTTTCAAGTGTGTTGTTGAACTCTACTCCGGCTTCTTTGAAAAGTTCTCGGTAGAATGATGCTTTTTTGTCGAGTGAGATGGGGTAGGCGCGTGAGGTTGATGGCATTCTGAATACTCTTATGCCATTGCCTAATTGTGGAATGTCTACGCTGTGGCCTATTGAGGGAGGTTCTATGTGGTACGGAGAAAGCACTGTTTGAGCCGATTTTTCTCCTGTGACGGCTATTGTGCGGCATCGGGGTATCTTAGATAGTAATGCCGGGATGTCTGTAGCCTCAATTATTTTGAGATGAAGGTCCGAAGCATTGCCTTTTCCGCGTTGAATGGCCGAGGCTGCATCGTAGAGTGCAATACCTTTATCCTCTAAGAATCGTATAATTCGTGGAAGGTCGAACCGTTTGCTCTCTTTTATGATGAAATGTCGCTCATCGTCGAAGAATATCAGTCCGACCATTTTCCAAAAGTCGTTCGTTATATTGGGATAGTAGAACTCCATGGACCAACGGGTACGTGGAGGAGGAAAACTGCCAAGGATTAGTATTTTAGCGTTTTTTGGCAGGAATGGTTCCCATGGGTGACGTTCTATCTCTAAGGTCTTATCCATTATTCTTTCTCTTTAGGTGTAAATTCGTACCTGTGAAGCAACTCTATAGGGTTGTAGGCACGCTTAACCTGACGCAGCCCCGGGTCGCCGAGGTCCTCTTCGCGGTTAACGTGAGTAATTTCGGGGTGTTGCGACAGTATGTCGTTGATGAACATACGGTTGATGGCCTCACCTGCTCCAACAACTTCGCGGCTTGCTTTCTCTATGTGAACGTATAATGTATTATCGAATATTTCTCCAAGCGTGAATGCAGAAATCTTCCCATCTACCCAGAGGGTGCCTGCAGGCTGGTGGTAGCGCGATTGGTTGCGTACTGTTGCCATACATTGCCACTGTTCGTAGCAGCGCATTGTATCCTCGCGGTTGTGTTGACATTCGCGGTCGGCTGCAAGGAATTTAACTACCTCTATGGTATCGTCGATAGTAAAGCGTCGGTATTCGTGTATTGGGTTCTCGGCAAGGAATTTGTTGTATCTGTTACGTTTCTTGTTCAAAGCTTTACCCTGCAGTGTGGCAAGTGATTGTGCATCGTATATGTAATCGCTCCAATTGTCAAGTGTTGTTGCTTGGTGATGGGGTAGAAGTGTTTCTATCTCCTCTTTGAACGGTTCGGGGACTGCGGTCAGACGAAGCGGCTCTTCTGTGGCCGTGCAATGCTCTTTTATGAGTGCTATAGATTCCTTAAGCGGCAGTTTGCCTATGGGCATCAGGAATGCTGCGCTGCATATATCGGCTTGTGATTTGGCTGCGATGAACAGTGTCTCCTGTTCTATGGCGTATCGGTAGTTCATGAATCGTGCCCACATGACCAGATTGCCCGGGGTATAGTCGCACGAACGTGCGGGAAGATATTGCGTAAATGGCATTATATCTTCAATTGATTCAATTGTTATTGGCTTTAGTGTGAGCACTGTTCTCTCTTTTTTTATGTAAAATAAGAGGATGCTCCTTGTTGTTGAATTGGTGCATCCTCGGCAAATGTATACTTGTTTTATTTCTTGTCAATATCTTCGGCCTGTTGGCGTGGCTCTTTCTTGGCGAGTGTTACCAAACGGAATACGTAATCGACCATCCACTGCTCGGAGTATCCTAACTTCTCTTTGTATTGACGTATGGCATAGACGGTCTTGAATGTGGCCTCGTCTTTCCAACTGTTTTTTGTGAGAATATCATTGATTGTCTTCTCGGTGAGTGTGCGCAGGAACTTGTTCATGAATGATGGAAGACGCAGCTTCCAACTTAGAATGTTTCCTACAAGTATCATCAAGTCGTTGTTGAAGCCTTGGAAGGCAAACAGGTAAGGCTGTGCACTGTTTATATTCTTGCAGTTTTTCTTTATCGATGCGTCAACCTCTTTGAAGAACGATTCTTTCATTCCGTAAATCTGCTCGAGCATCTTTTTACATCTGCTGCGCTCGGCAACACCCAATTTGTTGCCTTGTGTTGCCACCTTCAGTGTGCGCTTGAATGTAGCCATATCGGGTAGCATGGCAAGGTTTGTAATACCTAAATTTGAAGCAAGTACCGACTGGTAGTATACTCGGATAAGAGTCATAAAGTCCTCCATTCCGCCTACATTCTCGGTCTCTTTATCTTTCTTCTTGAAAAAACTGAAAATTCCCATTATTGATATTATTGTTATTCCGGTTTATTGTTGTTTTCTTCTTTTCTGCTGCTCCTCAAGTATACGCTGTTGCTCTTGCTGCAATGCCTCAAGGCGTGCCATCATTCCGCTGCGCTTTTTAGGATTGTTCTTGTTTGCCTCGTGGTAGGCCTGCATCTTGCGCAGAAGTTCATCTTCCTTTACTGCACGTCTCAGGTAGATAAATGTGAATACGCTGATAAGTGTCGAGAGGAAATAGTAGTAGTTAAGGCCCGATGAGTAATCGTTGAATATGAAGAAGAATACTACGGGCATTATGTACATCATCCAGCGCATAATCTTCATTTGCTGTTCCTGCTCGGGTGAACCTCCCATATTAGGCTGCATCTTTGATGTGTAATATGTGTTCAGTATCTGTGTGACACAGAACAGGAGACAGAAGATGCTTATGTGGTTACCAATGGGCCAGATGTATGTGTTCCAACTGATTAGTGCATCGTAAGACGAAAGGTCTTGTGCCCACAAGAAACTCTGCTGGCGAAGCTCTATGGCATTGGGGACAAAGTTGAACAGGGCGATGAATATCGGCATCTGTATGAACATAGGCAGACATCCACCCATAGGACTTGCACCGTATTTGCTGTATAGTCCCATTATTTCCTGCTGCTTGCGCATTGCATCCTCGGGCTTGGGGTATTTTGCATTAATCTCGTCGATATAGGGCTTTAGTGCACGCATTTTTGCCGAAGAGACGTACGATTTGTATGTAAAGGGGTATACCGCTGCCTTGACAATAAGTGTAAGCAACAACAGTACCACGCCCATGCTGATTCCCCAATTTGTGAGCCAATCGAATAGGTAGATGATGAAATAACGGTTGATAAGGCGTACGATGGGCCAACCGAAATAAATCAACTCGTGAAGATTAATATCCTTGTCGGGGTTGATGCTTAGCTTGTTGCTCTCTTTGAGTGTGCTATATTTGTTGGGACCAAAATAAAACTGAAGTTCTGTGGGCGTTTTTCCTGTGGGGTCGAACTCGGTGTACATGGATGCCGAACAATTCTTCATGAATCCACGACCCTCGTGCAGAGTGTCCGATACGAGTGATACGTCATTGAAGCGGTCTCCGGCAATGAGTATGCATGAGAAGAACTGGTTCTTGAATGCAACCCAATCTACAGGCTCCTTTATCTCTTCTTTGTCGTTGTCGCGCTCGTTAAGATTCTCGGTGTCGTCATCGTATATCTTATATGTAATATTTGTATACTGCTGCTCAAATGTAAATCCCTTCTCTTGTTGACGTATGAGCTGGTCCCAGGTGATGCCCAGCTCGCGTGTCGAACTTGGGAAGAAACCACTCATATTGTGGGCATCAATGCTAAGGTTCACCATATAACTGTCCGACAATAATTCGTAGCAGAAGTCGATGTATTTCTCCTCGGTGAAGGCAAGGCGCATGATTACACTGCTGTCGCTATGCTCAATGGGAGTAAAGTACATATCGCTTGTGTTGATATTTTCCTCCTTACCATCGAATGTGAAGTAGAACTCGTTATGCAGCTCTTTTGTGTCGCGACGCGATTTCTTTATGGTAATGTTATCCTTGTCGCTGAATAGTGTAATGGGGTTGCCCTGCTGGTCTTTGTAGTCGGCGAGGGTAGCCGATGTGATACGTGCACCAAGAGTCGAAATGTCTACACTCAGTTTTTCGTTCTTTAATGTTATGCTCTTTGCTTCTCCTTGCAGTGCATTGAAAAGGAATGATGTGCTGTCTTTGCTCTGCTCGGCCAATTTTGTTTCGCGTGCCTCAATCTCTCTAAGCTCGGCCTGTTCCTGCTCGTACTGAACAGCTGCAATAGAGTCCTGATAACGTTTCTGTGCCTCTATTTTACTTGGGTCGGGCTGATTAAGATAGAAAAAACCTCCTAAAACCAATGCAATAAGCACATATCCGATAATACTATTCTTGTCCATTTTGTTGATTTAAAATTCTCTTTTTTTGATAATTGCCTGCAAAGTTAGCAAAAATAAACCTAATAAAAAGGGTTTATGCTTAAAAAAAGTGAGTCGTATCATCTTTGGTTATAAAAAGAGTTGTATATCTCCTTTTTTGAGGTTCCCTTAATGCTGCTTGGTTATATTTGTTTCGGTCAATAAAACTTTATTAAATTTTACATTATGCACGAAAAGTATTATCTTCGCACAGAAATAACACAAACATCAATGAGAACCATAATATTTCTTTTGTTTTTTTCTTTTGTGCTTACCGTTAAGGCGCAAGATCAGGATGCTGTAAAACGGTATTTTGAAAAATGTCTTGATGAACTTGTTGAGAATAGTCGCTTGTCGGCCAAAGATAATACTTATAGCAGAGCCGACGAAGAGGAGAGAACCGACCCGACGTATTTTAGAATGTTTGCTCCAACTGTACTATATGAGTCTACAATAAAACTGGGCTTTAAGAGAGGATTCGACCTTAACAAACAGAGTGATAGCGAAATAGAACTGTACGAACATCGACAGATGATGATAGATCGTCTGTTGCTTAATGTCTATAAGTACCGCCCCGATATTGTGGATATTACGGAGTCTGATATGCGCAGTATTGTTACTCCTGCCGAGTTAGAGAGAAAGCAGAGGGCACTTCTCGAAGAGAAGAAAGAGAAACCTTTGGTGATTCCCGATAATGTACAGGGCAATCTCGAGACTAAGATTGTAAAGCCTAACTATTGGAGAACATCCGGTAGCTTCTCGTTTAGTTTTACACAAAACTATTTTTCGGGTAACTGGGCGCAAGGTGGCGATAACAACAAAACATTGATTACAGTTCTGAAACTGCATGTAAATTACAACGATAAAAAGAAAATATCTTTTGAGAATACTTTCGAGGCCAAGTTGGGTTTTGTAACAGTGTCGGGCGATACGCTTCATAATTACAAGACCAACAACGATATGTTGCGTCTCGACTCGAAATTCGGTTATAAGATTATGAACAATGTGAATCTTTCGGCAAAGATGACATTGCAGACACAATCAATGCCTAACTATCCAACAAACACGCGCGATTTTGTTTCTAATTTTATGGCACCTTTCGATGCAAACTTCTCGGTCGGTTTCGACTACAAACGCAGCGGAAAAAAATGGAATCTGTCTTTATACTTTGCTCCTTTGTCGGCATATAATTATAAGTTTGTTCGATACGGATATTTGGCATCACGTTATGGTATACGCGCAGGCCGTCAGCATAAAGAGGATTTTGGTACGCAGATACAGCCAACTTTCAATGCTACTCTTTTCAAGAATGTAACGCTTAATTCGCGTATGGAGTACTATACAAACTATTCACGTGCCTATTTCAACTGGGAGAATACATTTAAAATGAAAATAAACAAGTATCTTGATGCCACTGTCTTTTTACACGGACGTTTCGACGATAGTTCACGCGGACTCTATAGTGACTCATACGGATATTGGCAGATTAAAGAGTATATGACATTGGGATTGACATATTCGTGGTAATCAATAGTTCCACTATTTGTGTTTGATATAAAAATAAAGTAATTGTGAAATGAACTGGTCCTCTCTCTTTCCGATATCCGACCCAACTTGGATTTTTTTCTGGGTATTGTGTATAATTCTGTTTGCGCCACTCCTTTTCCAAAAACTGCGTCTGCCTCATATTATAGGTATGATTTTGGCAGGATTGCTCGTTGGCCCGAACGGACTTAATATCCTTGAAAGAGACGACAGTTTCGAACTGTTCGGAAAGGTAGGATTATACTATATAATGTTCCTCGCGAGTCTCGAGATTAATATGCAGGAACTGAAAGAGCATAAGAGTGGAGCATTGACCTTAGGACTTTTGGCATTCATTGTCCCGATTTTGCTTGGACTCTTTACCAATATTGTGGTACTCGATTTTAATATCATTACTGCTGTGTTGTTGGCGAGTATGTATGCTTCGTACACACTGATATCCTATCCTATTGTGGCGCGGTATGGTCTTTCGCGTCTCAAATGTGTAAATTTTGTGGTAGGAGGTACTGTAATAACAGATACGTTGACGCTTTTTGTGTTGGCAGTCATCGGTGGATTGTTCAGTGGCGAGTCGGACGGATGGTTTTTTGTTCTTCTCTTGTTGAAACTTATTCTTCTTACGGCGGCCATAATTTTCTTCTTCCCACGCATAGCTCGTTATTTCTTTCGTAAATACAATGATGGAACCATACAATATATTTTTGTGATGGCAATGCTCTTTTTGGGAGCCGGAATGATGGAGTTAGTGGGAATGGAGGGTATTTTGGGTGCTTTCATAACAGGACTTGTCCTCAATAGACTTATTCCTCACTCTTCGCCGCTGATGCGAAGAATCGATTTTATCGGCAATGCTATTTTTATTCCTTATTTCCTTATTGGTGTGGGAATGATTATAAATGTGAAGGTGCTTTTCTCGGATACCGGTGCATTGTTGGTGATGTTGGCGATGGTTCTCACTGCGCTCACAGGAAAATGGTTGGCATCGTGGTTCACAGCAAAGGCCTTTAAACTGAAAGCTGATGAACAGCGCCTCATGTTCGGATTGAGCAGCTCACAGGCTGCGGCAACATTGGCTGCGGCTCTTGTCGGACACGGTATAAAGTTGTCGGATGGTACTCCTTTGTTAAATGACGATGTGCTTAATGGTACCATTCTGCTTATTCTTGTGTCGTGTATAGTGAGTTCGATAACAACCGATAGGGCTTCGCGCAGCATAATTGTTTCGGGAGAAAATCTCGACAAGCCGATGAATACTTCGAAAAAGACACTGTTGGCTCTTGCCAATCCAGCTATGGTCGATAAGCTTATGGACCTTGCACTGTTCATGCGTAAAGAGAACTCTACAATACCTTTGTCGGCTGTGACAGTTGTACTCGATGAGGATGAGAAGATGCTTAGCCGTGCAACCCGACTTCTGGATACGGCGGCACAGATTGCAGCATCGGTAAATGTCCCTCTTCTTACGAAGAAACGTCTCACGACGAACCTCTCAAATGGTATTATTCACGAGATGAAAGAGAACGATTACCGCGAGCTTATTGTGGGATTCCATAAAAAAGAGACAGTAAATGATACGTTCCTGGGAAATGTATTGCCCGAGTTGCTTAAAAATCTTTACTGTCAGATAATAATGGCCCGTATAAACATACCTTTGAATACCATCAGGCGTATCCATATAACCTTTCCTGCAAAGGCCGAATTTGAGGCAGGATTCAACAATTGGGTCGAACAGACAGCTCGTATGGCATCAGGATTAGGATGTAGAGTAAACTATCATGGTCATCCCGATACAATGAGACTCATCGAGCAGTATATCAAGACAAATGCCACTATCGAGGCCGAGTTCTTTCCAACCGATGGCGGAAACGACCTCAAACGTCTTGCCAAGATAATTAAAAACGACCACCTGCTTGTGATTGTGAGTGCCCGTAAAGGTTCGATATCGTTCCGCCCGTCGCTCGACCACGTATTTACGCAGTTGCAGCGCGATTATCAAGAGACAAGCGTGCTGCTTATATATCCTAATGGATATTCTATTGATAGTGAGGCAAATAGTTTGGGTTAGCTTCTTAAAAAGAACTACTGTTTCTGTGTGTGAGTTTGTAGCGTATAGCTGCATCTAACGAGAAATATCCGGGACCGGCAAGAAACATAATTATAAATATGGCAAGGTACATAAGTGCCGGTTCTCTCACTATAAACGGGTCGTAGGCGTGAATAGCAATCAACGCAACTGCCATTGCAAAAATCATCGGTAGTATAGAGAGGCGGAAGAGTATTCCCAATATTACGCATAGCGAACATATTACTTCGGCAAATATGGTGCATATCAACGAGAGGGTATGGCCTATGCCTAAAGGGTCGGGGAAACTGTCCGACAATGCTTCGAATGCCATCCATTTATCGATGCCATGGGTAAGGAACATAAGTCCGAATACGATTCGTGACATAAGGAGCAGTGCTGATGTCGCCATCGGTGTGGGTGGGGCAGGAAAAAGAAGTTTTAAGAATCTATTCATAATATAACAGAGGGTATGATGTTTTATAGATAACACCATACCCTCTGTTTTGTTCTTTTTATTCTTAGAGACAGTTTTTATTGTAACTCGAATTTTACATTGACGTGTACCGTATATGTGAGTTTGCTTATCGATATAGATTCGGATGGTGCGCCTGCTGCTGTGTCTATTGCACTCTCCTCGGCCAATACCATATTACGGCTTTTGTACATGCGTGGCTGTGGCGAACTGCTCGAGTTCCACGAGCTTATTCTAATGGCTTTACCTATGGTTTGTCCTACAGCGCCGGCGTATGCCGTAGCTTGCTTCTGTGCCTTTTGCATTGCTTCGACTCCCAATTCGGTTATAAGTTGCTCCTCTTTTGTGAATTTAGTCTTTGCAAGTTGTATATTGGTTATCTCCTTCTCCTCGAGTTCGTATATAATCTTTTGCATTATACCTGCATCATTTAGTTTAAGCATATAGCTTGCACTGCTACGAGGTACCATACGTTTTGAGAAAGTCTTATAGTTGACACTGCTGCCCATAAAATCGAGTGTAAGGGCCTCGGAAACATCTATCTTGTTGGTTTTTAGTACGCCAATCATTGCTTCCTGTTGCTGTTGAAGCGTTTTTTTACCCTTATAGTCGCTTTCTTTTATTATTATTGACAGGTAGAGTTCATCGGGGGTAACCTCGCGTTGTGCCTCGGCTTGCATGTCAATGTTGGGAACTTCGTTCTGTGCAAAAGTCATCAAAGGTACGATAAGTGCCATCGCTGCTATTGCGATAGCTCTGCCGATAATGGATAGTCTTCTTTTCATTTTCTCTGTATTTAATGCAATATTTATGTTTGCAATTTACGATGACTTTTTTGGAATCGTATAATAATTACCGATGATTTTGTTAAAATTAACACCGAAAGCCCGCTTTTAAATTCTTTTATATGTTAAAATGTTATATTGGCTACATATTGTATGTTTTGCGGTATTCGAGTGGGGGGATACCCTCGCGTTTTCTGAAAAAAGTGGAGAATTGTCCCGTAGAGTCGAAGTTTAGTTCTTTTGCTATCTGTGCTATACTATCGGTGCCCGAGATAAGCAACTCTTTGGCTCTCTGCAGTCTGTGCTGTTGGCGGTACTCTCCGGGTGATATGCCGCACACTCTGCGGAACTCTCGACGAAAATAGGAGTATCCTATGCCTAATAAGTCGGCAATCTCCTCTATAGATTTTTGGGAGTATGTATCGTCGGTCACCATTCTTTTTGCCTGATTGATAGTGCGTATTATGTGACTTTCGCAGAAAATGTTGCTTTGACTTTCGTATGCTATCCTGCCCAGGAGCATCTGTACAAGACCTGCTGTGTATTGCGCCTCTCCTGCTGCCTGCTGTGCCGAGTGGTTGTATATTTCTTCGAAAATGTCACTTATGCGTTTATAGTCGCTTGTATGAAATATACACTGCTTGAAAGTGAAAAAACCTAATCTGATAAGTTCATCCATTATCCGTCCGTTGAATCCCACCCAGTACTCTTCCCATCCTGTTTCAATATCGGGGTGGTAGCTGTGCCACTCTCCGGGGTAAAGCAACAACAATGTACCTGCATTCACTATAGTACGCGAACATGATGCACTCTCGAATACTCCTTTGCCGCGGGCTATGTATACAATCTGATATTCGTTAAGTGTGCGTCGTCCGTCGCTACCGAATCGGTGGCTGTCGGGGTGTCCTGCCGAGGGATATGTGGCATTACTTTCTATATGTTGCTCTCCAATGGTTGTTACTGCCAATCCCCATGCAAAGTCGCGTGCAGTGGGTTGTAAATATTTGAATCGGTTCATCGCTTTTTATGTTGCTTATCTTATGCGCGAAGATACAGCTTTTTTCTATGCTCTTGTCTCAACTCGTTAAACAATTTATTGCCTAATTGCGTTCTCATACCTGTAAACATTAAAATCTTAAGGATATGAAAAAAATCTTCCATTTGACTATTCTGGCTGCTTTGGTCTTGAATTTTGCACAGCCTGCGTATGCTCAGCGATGGGCGAGAATCTATGATTCGCCTGTTACGGTCTACAATTTTACCGAGACGGTAAATACCGCTCCCGAGATTGTAAATATCTTCTATAATACGCAAGGAGAATATTTCAGAGACCCTCTTGCTCCCCGTTTTGTTCTTACCGACCGCGAAGGTAAATGGGGTCTGGGAATAGGCGGTTATCTTATGGCTCGTGCCGAGGTCGACTTTGATAAGGTTGTCGATAATATCGACTTTTTACCTTCGCAGATTCAACGCGGTTCGGGACCATCGAGTCAGTATCAGATGGATATAACAACATCTACACTGTTCCTTAAGCTGGTTGGACGCAGCCGTATGCTGGGCGATTTTCAACTCTTTACTTCGGCCGATTGGCGTGGCGATGGAAAGGGATTGCGTCTGCTCAATGCATATATGCGTACAAAATATGTTACATTGGGATACACAACCGGTAACTTTATGGACCTTGCCGCTTATCCTGCCACAGTTGATAATGCAGGACCTTGCGGTATGACTTTTTATCGTACTACACAGCTAGCGCTGAATTTCAATCTTTTTAAAGGGATGACAATGGGTATTGGTATTGAGTCGCCAAATGTTTCGGCTGCATCGGATGATTTTGCAAGTGTAGGGGCACAGACTTTTCCTAATATCCCAATCTATTTTAAGTACAAACTCTATGATGATGCTCACATACGCTTGGGCGGTATACTACGCGATATGTCTTACACCAATAACGTATCGGGTGGCAAGCGACAGAAGATAGCTTGGGGTGCACAGGCCAGTACCTTGATGACGTTCGGAAACTTCCAGGTAAGCGGACAGTACTCTATAGGCGAGGGTATCGGCTCTCTTGTGAACAATATATCTAATGTCGGTGTCGACCTTGTGCCTGTCCCCGACAACAACGGACAGATGATGCTCCTGCTATCGAATGCCTGGTTTGCAGCTTTGCACTACAACTTTTCGAGTGAGACATTTGTCTCGGCTACATATAGCCAGACTAACCTTTATTCGCGCCGTGGATTTGCCGGCGAGAATCCCGATATGTATAAACGCGGTCAATATCTTGCTGTGAACATGTTTACAATGGCAAGCGATAATTTGCAGTTGGGTATAGAGTATCTGCACGGATGGCGTGTTGATTTTGACGAACATACATATAATGCCAATCGCATAAATGTTTCTGCAAGATACAATTTCTGATTTTTTGTCATTTCGCTTGTGGGGCTGCACTTCTTTAGTGGTGCAGCCTCCTTGTTCTACTATGCTTTTTTCTCTTAGAAGATTCGGTTTAAATTTCTAAATAAAGCTTTCTAAATGATATTGTATGGTTGTATTGAAAAAAATATTCTCTCTTATCTTCAGATTTAATACTTTTTTATATATTTGCGCTTAAGCGCGAAAATATGTTGCATCCGCTACGAAATTTTGAGGTGGGTTTCATCCGTTCCGCGTAGATTGACCATGCAGATGTGAATAAATAAACACAAAATATAACTAAATTTTATATTATGGAAATTTCTTATCTGTTAATTGTCGCCTTTATGTTTATGCTGGCGATAATCGACTTGACGGTTGGAGTGAGCAACGATGCCGTGAACTTCCTGAGCTCAGCTGTCGGCAGCAAAGCTGCAAAATTGCGTACAGTGCTGATTGTTGCCTCTGTAGGAGTGTTTGTCGGTGCCGCGTTCAGTAGCGGTATGATGGATATTGCTCGACATGGTATCTTCCAACCGCAGTATTTTTATTTCAGTGAGGTTATGTGTATCTTCCTTGCAGTGGTAATCAGTGATGTATTCCTACTCGACCTCTTTAACTCCTTGGGATTACCAACGTCTACAACGGTGTCGATGGTATTTGAACTTCTTGGAGCCGCATTTATAATCTCAATCATTAAGATGTCTACCGATACAATGCCCGAGGTTCCCGATGAAGGCATACTTGCTCTTCTTAATACCGAGAAGGCATTGACAATGATTATTTCAATCTTCCTTTCGGTGGCAATTGCATTTGTTTTCGGTCTTATCGTACAGTGGATTTCACGCCTTATATTTACTTTCCACTTCCGTCGTAATTTGGCTGCCAAGATAGGTGTTTTCGGTGGTATCGCAGTAACGGCTATCCTTTATTTTATGCTTATGAAGGGTCTTAAAGGTAGTACATTGGTTCCGACGGATGTGAAAGAGTTTATCAACAATAATACTTTAATGCTCATTGTTGTCTCTTTTGTGTTTTTTACAATACTGATGCAGGTGCTTCATTGGCTTAAGGTAAATGTGCTTAAGATAGTGGTACTTATTGGAACATTCTCTTTGGCATTGGCATTTGCCGGTAACGACCTTGTGAACTTCATTGGTGTTACGTTGGCTGGCTTGTCTTCGTTTATTGACTTTACCGATAATGGTGCAGGTATTGCAGCCGACCAATTTGTGATGACCTCTCTTACCGAGTCGGCAAAGACTCCTGTATATTTCCTTATCGGTGCAGGTGCTATAATGGTATTTGCTCTTTGTACAAGCAAGAAAGCCAAGAAGGTGCTTCAGACATCTATTAACCTTACGAGTCAGAAGAATGAAGATAATGATATGTTCGGTTCTTCTCCTTTGGCGCGTAACATTGTACGTGTTACAACAAATATGGTTACTGCAATTTCGCGTAAGACTCCCGATAATGTGAAAGCGTGGGTGAATAAGCGTTTTGCGCCGTTAGAGGAACGTGAGGATGTGGCATTCGACCTTGTGCGTGCATCGGTTAATCTTGTGCTTGCGGGTCTGCTTATTGCATTGGGTACATCATTGAAACTCCCCCTCTCTACAACATACGTTACATTTATGGTGGGTATGGGTTCTTCGCTTGCCGACCGTGCTTGGGGGCGTGAGAGCGCTGTATATCGTGTTACAGGTGTTGTATCGGTAATAGGCGGATGGTTCATCACTGCCGGCGCAGCATTCATCCTTGCTGCTTTGGTTGCAACAATTATGTATTTTGGAGGTATAGTAGCTATGTATATAATGATTGCAGTTGTTATCTATCTGCTTATACAGAGCCACATAAACTATAACAAGAAACAGAGTATAGAAAAGCAGGATACAAAGATGGAGATTATTATGTCTTCCGAGAATCCTGACGAGATTTGGGAACAGTTAAAACTCCATTCTGCCGAAACACTTTCTAAGACTTTGACATTCTCGGCCGAGACATATAAGTTGCTTTTTGAAGCGTTTGCCAAAGACGACCATCGACCGTTGCGCAGTTCACTCATTAAAATTGACGATGAGAAGAATCTGATGAAAAAGATGCGTCGAAGCGAGACACGTGGTATGCAGCGAATAGATAAAGCCATTGCTATTGAGCGCAGCACATGGTATCATCTGTGTACAAACAGTTGCCAGCAGATGCTGAACACTCTTACACGTATCTGTAAACCAATGAAAGAGCATGCCGAGAATAGTTTCAGTCCTCTGTCTAAACAGTATATTGATGAGTTTACCCCCTATTGTATGGATGTTTACAAGGTACTTGTTGATATCAATAATATAATAGCCACAGGTGACTTCACAACTGCCGATGAGGTCTCCGACAGAGGTAAAGATTTGAAGCATGCACTTGCCAATCTGCGTAAGGTACAGACAATGCGCCTGCATCAGAGTCCGGGCAGTCTGCGTATGGATTTTGTATATCTGAACCTTATTCAAGAGTCGCATGAGTTGCTTAGTGAGGTGCGTAACCTTTTGCGTGGAGGACAGAAGTTCTTCTCCAAGGTTAATGCAACAAAGACTATTGAATAATAATGAATAAATCTTCTCCCCCGCCATAAAAAAAGACGGGGGAGAGTTGTAATAATTATAAAACTAATGATATGAAGAAACATATAGGAGCACACGTGTCGGCAAGTGGAGGAGTAGAGAATGCTCCAAGCAATGCTGTGAAAATCGGTGCAGATGCTTTTGCACTTTTTACCAAGAATCAACGCCAGTGGGTCTCGGCACCACTTACCGAAAAGAGTATCGAGCTGTTTAAGCAGCGATGTAGCGAGGGTGGTTTTGATGCACGTTATATCCTGCCGCATGATAGTTATCTTATTAACCTTGGTAATCCCGACGAAGAGGCACAGCAAAAGTCGCGTGCAGCATTCATTGATGAGATGAAACGTTGCGAACTACTTGGTTTGCAATTGCTAAACTTTCATCCGGGAAGCCATCTTAACAAGATTTCTATCGAGGAGTGCCTCGACAGGATAGCAGAGAATATAAACCTTGCTCTCTCAATGACAAATGGAGTGACTGCGGTAATTGAGAATACGGCAGGTCAGGGCAGTAATCTTGGTAATAGGTTCGAGGAGATACGTTACATTATCGACCGCATCGAGGATAAGAGTCGTGTGGGGTATTGCATTGATACCTGTCACACTTACTCGGCTGGCTATGATATTGTGGGTGATTACGAAGGTGTATTTACACGTCTCGACGATATTGTAGGTTTGGAATACCTGCGCGGTATACACCTTAATGATACAAAGAAAGCCTTAGGCTCACGTGTCGACCGTCATGAGAGTATAGGCCTGGGACTGCTGGGCGAGGAGTTTTTTAAGCGTTTTATGCGTGACAGTCGTTTCGATAATGTACCTATTATACTTGAAACTCCCGATGAGAGCCGTTGGGCCGACGAGATTGCACTTCTAAGAAGTTATGAGGAGTAATTCTGTTATATTTTAGGCAATTATATACAAAATACACAATATGTAAAGAATCATCTTGAACGAAAGATTGTCATTTTGAACGAAAGATTGTCATCTCGAACGTATGTGAGAGATCTATATAATCCTTTATCTAGATTTCTCCTCCCATATAGTGTCGTCGAAATGTCAACCTTGTGTAAATTGCCATATTTTAGTAAAGTTTATTAAAGCTGTTTGGGGTGAAAATGCTCCGGACAGCTTTATTTTTTATTATCTGCAGAATGTTAATTTAGATTTTTTAACAAAGGGCTAAATGATTGTGTGATAATAATTTATCTTTTGTGTATGGCTGTTCTTCTGCTGTATATATGACTTTATATTTCCCTTTTTTTTGATTAAATTTACATAGGAAATTACTGCCGATTATGGTTAGAATGTGAAGTTCTTTATTGTTCCTATCATGATAAGGCGGTATGTTGTATTAATTAAAAAATGTTTTTATGAATAAGATTTATCAAGAGCCTATTAAAAAGGCTGAGTTGTTAATTGATGGTGTTAAAAGTTGTGCCGATTCGTTATTGAAAAAAGGTATTTCGATAGATGTTGAGGCTCTTGGCAGTGCTTGTCGTGCACTCGAAGAGACAGCAGTAGCACAGGATGAGGCTGATGCAAAACTGAAAGAGGCGCGTGAAGCGGCTCATAAGTGTCTTGACGAACTAAAAGAGATTTTCAATGCGTCTAAAACTCCTATCAAGCAGAACTATGCTCCCGAGGCTTGGCTCTCATTCGGAATTCAGGACAAGAAATAATATTTGTCTGTTTTAAAATATAACTCTGATGTACTCTTACATCAGAGTTATATTTATTTTTTCTCTATTATCCATAGTTCTTTCCAAATAGGCTTGAACTGAAATTGGTCTATGCTGCCTCGAGGAACATATATTTTTGTCGGCTTTTGAGGTAATGCTCCATCGGGTGCTATGTCAAATGCTTTGTTGCCTAACACTTCAATCTCCTTTATGGCTCCACACACTCCTAGTGCTAAAGACTCTATGCTCTTTATGCTTTTCGGAAGTGTTATATTTGTCAGTGATGAACAGCCCGCAAAAGCTCCTTCGCCAATCTCTTCGAGTCCTTCGTTGAACGTTATGCTTGCAAGCGATGAACATCTTTCGAATGCCCAACTGCTTACCCTCTTCACTTCCGAGGGTAGCTCTATTTGTTTAAGTGAACTGCATCGGTTGAAAATATCCATCGGAAGGTTTTTTATACCTTTGGGCAGAGTAACCTCCTCTAAATTTTCACACATGGCAAAGAGACCGTTTGAAAGTGCATCTAAGGTCGATGGTAATTCCATTTTTTTTAGTGACAGGCAGTTGCTGAATGCCTCGTCTCCTATGCTTTTAAGATTTTTTGGAAAATCTACCTCTTTCAGTGATGCGCACCCGAAAAACGCCCCCTCGGGGATACTTTCTATCCTATCGTTCAATGCGATACTTTGCAACGAGACGCAGTTTCTGAAACAGTAATCTCCAATACTCTCGATACTTTCGGGTAGTGTAAGCTCTGTTAATCTTTTGCAGCGCGAAAGTGCTTCCTCGCCCAACAGAGTTACTCCATCCGGTATATTAATTTCAACTATCTTGTCGCATCCCGAAAAAGCCTTTGTACCTATCTGTTTTATACCATCGGGCAGGATTATCTTCTGAAGATTGCGTTGTTGGTAGAGGGCATAATCATCAATAGATGTTACACGGTACTCTCTGTTGTCAACTGTTACGATAGATGGGATAGTTAGCCGGCCTCTATGAAACAGACGATTGGCCGAGTTGTAACTCTTGCCTTCACTGTTGTCCCAGGTAAGGGATACTTCATCAGTGCCTGTTATTCTGAAATAGAGTGTAGTGGTGTCGTTGAATGTGGCTGTTATTCTCTCTTCATTGATGGTTGATGATGTTTGCTTGTTATTCTCTGTCCCACACGCAACTATAAGGGCTGTTGCAAATAATATTAAAAATCTACGCATAGTCGATTACTTTTTTCTTGTGTGCGAAGATAATTCAAAGTATGCTTATAAACAATCGGACGCTGTTTAAATTCCTTTTTATAATTAAATAAATAATGGAAATTATATAGCAATATACATAAGGTTCTCCTTTCGACAACCATATATGGGAAGAGAAATCTCAATAAAGGATTAATTAGATCTCTCACATACGTTCGAGATGACAATCTTTTGTTCAAGATGACAATCTTTCGTTCGGGATGACAATCTTTTATTCGTGATGATTCTTTAATATTGTGTAACTTTGTATGTAAATGCCTAAATAATTTATAAAGCTGTTTTTTTGTCTTTAACTAACTATTTTTCTTTGTTAACTAAAAAAAATCGTTACTAAACTAAAAAATATTATTGAAATGTTTGTTTTTGACAAAATAAATCCCTTACTTTGCACTGTAACTAATAAATTTAGTTGTTGACGAAAGGAAAATAGTTTTATTGCAAATGCTTTTATGATATGAAAAGTTTAACCAATCGCGAAGAGGAAATAATGAAAATATTCTGGGAACGCGGCCCTCTGTTTGTAAGGGAGATGCTTGAATATTTCGATGAGCCGAAACCACATTTTAATACTGTATCTACTATTGTACGTGGGCTCGAAGAGAAGGGTTTTGTAGCACATAAATCCTACGGACCTACATATCAGTATTACGCAGCTATAAGTGAGGAGGAGTATGGTCGCCGCACTATTAAAAGTGTTGTGGGACGATACTTTAAGAACTCTTATCTGAGTGCTGTCTCGTCACTTGTCGAGGATGAAAAAATATCGCTCGATGAATTGCGTGAACTTATCGAGAAGGTAAACAAACAGTAATTCATTCATATATAACGGTAGGAAAATCATTATGGCTGCAATTCTTATATATCTTATAAAATGGGCGCTGTTGCTTGTGGTGGGAGTGGCTCTGTTTATGCTGCTTATGAGAGGCGAGACTTTCCATCGCTTTAATCGTTGGCTGTTGCTTGCCATTGCTGTTCTATCAATGGTGTTGCCTGCTATGAATTTTTCTATCGAGTCGCCGATGAGACGCTTTTCTTCACTAATCGAGCAGCTTGTCATGGGAGACGATGGCGCAAATGTAAATGTGTCGATAATGGTAGATGCACCTATCATGCAGTCGGTTATAGATGATAATGTTACCGATAATGCAACGCTATTGCAGCATATATCATCATTTGGGACATTGGAGTGGGTGCTTGTAGTGTATGTTTTTGTAGCTCTGCTACTTGTAGTGCGTTTGCTCTATATGTATTTGCGGATAGCTGTTATTCTGCGCAGTGGAGTACGCGATGATATATCACAATATGGTGTTGATAGTTGTGCGCATCTTATGGTGCATAATACCAACTACAAACCTTTCAGTTGGTTTGGATGGGTGTCGATTTCTCGCACCGACCTCGACGAATGTGGCCGTGAGATACTCACACACGAAGCTGCACACGTACATTGTCGGCACTCTTTCGACATACTGTTTGCCGATATTATAATAATTCTTCAGTGGTTCAACCCTATGGCTTGGATTATGAAAAGTCTGCTTAAGGATATTCACGAATATGAAGCCGATAGCGCGGTGTTGACAGCCGGCATCGATGCCAAAAGCTATCAGCTGCTAATAATAAAAAAAGCCGTTGGCGCAAGGCTCTACTCAATTGCCAACAGCTTTAATCACAGTTTAACCAAAAAACGTATCACTATGATGTACAAAGAAAAATCAAGTTTGTGGCGCTGTACAAAAGCATTGTACATTGTGCCGTTGGCGGTTCTTGCCGCCTGCAGTTTCTCGTCGCCCAAAAGCGATGTCGAGGACAAAGGTAATGAAAAAATTGTAAACACTGCTACTGATGGCGAAATAAGTAACCTTGATGTGCAGGTTTCAAGAGACGGGCGTGAAGTTGTCGAGGTGTTAAATGTTAGGAAAGACCCTGAGGTTGCTGCCGAGTATCCCGGTGGAACACCCGCATTGATGAGATTTCTGTCAATGAAAGTAAAGTATCCTAAGGAAGCCGAGAAAAGAGGCGAACAGGGTAAAGCATACGTGCAATTTGTGGTAAAGAACGATGGAAATGTCGATTATGTTCAAATAGCCAAGACTTCAGGCTCTAAGGTGCTCGACGATGAGGCTGTGCGTGTGGTAAAATCGATGCCTCGTTGGACACCTGCCAAGCAGGATGGTGAGAATGTAAGTTCGATGCTTACCTTGCCTGTAGCCTTTAAATTAGGCGATATACCAACGGTTGCAGTCGATGCTCCCGAGGGTAAAAATGAGGTTGTCGATGTAAAGATTACTGCGGTTGATGAAGAGATTTATCAGGTTGTAGAGCAAATGCCCGAGTTTAAAGGCGGAATGGGTGCGCTTATGAAATATCTGTCAAGTAATATTAACTACCCTCAGGAGGCGAAAGATAAGAATATTCAAGGAAAATCATTAATTAGATTTGTTGTAGAGAAAGATGGCTCGATAACAGATGTAGAGGTTGCGAGATCCTCGGGTAACGACTTGCTCGACCAGGAGTCAATGCGTGTGGTAAAGTCAATGCCCAAATGGAATCCCGGTAAACAGAGTGGCAGGGCAGTGCGTACGCGTTTCGTACTACCTGTAATGTTCCGACTGCAATAATTCACTATTATAGCAGCAAATAAAGTTTTAGTTATTGTTTTAAATGAGAGAGGCTGTAGCACGCGCTACAGCCTCTTGATATTGGATAAATGTTTAAATGCATTTTATAGGTGTCCGGTAAAACTTTTTCAGTCTCTCATTTAGGCTTGTTTGCTAAATTCAGCCTTTCATTGTTCTTTTTCTCCTACTTTTCGTGCCGACGAAAAGTAGGCAAAAGGCTCTGCGCACAGAAAATCTTAACGTAAAATGCTAACGATGTTTTTTGGGTGCTGCGGAACTCGCTTCGCTCAAACAGCCTCGCACTTAATCCAAAAAACATCTACCATTTAAGAAGCTGTTT
>JAZNEI010000072.1:0-19422 GCA_045588485.1 Bacteroidaceae bacterium
TTTACGTTAAGATTTTCTGTGCGCAGAGCCTTTTGCCTACTTTTCGTCGGCACGAAAAGTAGGAGAAAAAGAACAATGAAAGGCTGAATTTAGCAAACAAGACTAAATGAGAGACTGAAAAAGTTTTACCGGACACCAATAGTTTCTTATACCTTAAGGAAAATCTTATTTTTATAGAGTATTGCCAAAATAGCAAACAAGATAATGCTGTTGCAGGCTGTCAGTAGTACCGAGTACCACTCTCCCAAGAATTGCTCTGTTCCGTGAAGTAGCGAGGATGCTATGCATCGGAAATTTATTATCTCTCCAATAAGATAAGCTGTGATGGCGTTGCAACCATAGTAAAGCAGCCACTCACAGCCGCGTTTGTGCCCTTTTACATCTATCCACCAATAGAATATACCAAGCAGAAGATAGCACCATCCACCACTGAAAATGGTCATACTGCCACTCCATATACGTTTTATGATAGGGTGCCATACACCCCATAGCCAACCGGCCGCAATAAGAACTATTCCTGTTGCAACCAAAATGACGGCAGTCTTTTGGCGGTTGTCGTTACCTTGTCGTATGATTGTACCGGCAAGGCTTCCCATTGCTACGGTGCAGCAGAAAGTAAGACTGCTCCAAATCCAAGTGTAGTCGTACCATTCGGCAAATTGCCAACTGCCATCCTCGGCAAGATAGCTGCCGTCGCGCATATATCCAAGAATGGCTTTATCTACTATGGCAGCAAAATTACCGTCACGACTCCAATCGCCAAAAAGCAGCATAGGTACAGTATATATAACAAGTAATAGTATTATTGCCAATATCTGTGTACGGGGCTTAAGATAAAGCATTATGGGTACCGTAAGCAAGTAACCTATTGCTATTGCCTGTAGTGTGTTACTATAAATATAAATATGATTAGGGTCGAGGGCTAGCAGATTACCTTGAACCAACATGCCAAAGAAAAAGAGTATAAGAACACGTTTTATTACTCTTTTCCATAATGCACTCTGATTGTTTTGTGAAAGATACTTTGGTAGTGAGAAGGGCATTGTTACACCCGACATAAAAAGGAAGAGGGGCATCACAAGATCCCAGGCACTGAATCCTTCCCACTGTACATGGTCTAACTGTGATTTAATTAGTTCGCAAGCGCCGCTACATTCCATTTTTCCGAGTGCCTGCCATAGTACGGGTTGCAGACCTACGAGCATAAAAAGGTCGAGGCCGCGCAGTACATCAAGCGATAGTAGTCTTTTGTCGTTACTCATTATATCTATTCTTTGCCATTAATATTCCAAGTTCGTATAGTGCATACAAAGGTAATGCTACAGCCATAAGGGTAAAGGGGTCGCCTGTCGGTGTTATTATGGCTGCAATAATTAACAGAGTTACCACTGCGTGTCGTCGGTACTCTTTAAGCTGTCTTTTGTTAACTATTCCTATGTTTGATAGAAGTTTAATGAGCAGTGGCAACTCAAAAAGTATTCCCATTATGAATATAAGCATCAGAAAAGTGCTCATATACGAGTCTAAAGAGACGCTATTGGCTATTGTGCTACTAAGATTGTAGTTGGCAAGGAATGTGAATGTTATTGGAAATACTACAAAATAACCCACTGCACAGCCTATGTAGAACATTAGAGTGCCCGACAAAAATGCAAAACTCACACTCTTGCGTTCGTCTCTGTAAAGAGCAGGGCTTATAAAGTGCCATAGCTCAAAAACAAGATAGGGGAATGTTGCGATGAATGCCATCCAGAACGATGTGCTTACATGTGTGAGAAATTGAGTCGCTACATTTATATTTATAATCTCGGTAGCAGGGGCGGTGATTCCTGTGGTTGAATAAAGGAAAAAGTTGCTCTTTGATGGTGCAAGAACAACGGAGTCGAATAAGTAGGGCATAATAGCAAATGCTGCCGCAAAAAAGAGCAGCAGCACAATAACTATGCGAAGAATTGACCAACGCAGAACTTCGAGGTGGTCCCAGAATGTCGACTCTTTATTGCTCACAACTTAAGTGACAGATGTGCTTATTATTCTTTCTCCTCTTTATTTTCTTCCTCCTTGCCGTTCATTCCGTCCTTGAAGCTTTTGACTCCTTTGCCAAGTCCTTTCATCATTTCGGGAATCTTCTTACCGCCAAAGAACAATAGAACAATAAGAGCAATAACAACTATTTCGCCCCAACCTATTCCACCTAAGAAAAGTAATATATCCATCTTTTTGTATCCTTTAGTAATTATTGGGGCTAAATTAATAATTTTTTCTTTTATGACAAAAAGGATAAGTGCAATAGTGATTATTTAATAGGCTTCTAAGAAATAAATCAGACTTACTCTATTGTTCTTCCTGACTTTTTCATAATTTCGCATCATGAAAATAGAACCTATAGCATATTTCCGTTCCCTTTTTCCGACAAAGTTCGGTATTCCCCGGCAGAGTGGGATAGTCGAAGAGCTTTGCGGTTACATTGTCTTTGAACCTAACTATCGCAATGTTGATGCTTTGCGTGGTCTTGATGGTTTCGATTATCTTTGGATTATATGGGGCTTTTCGGCCAACGAAAGTCGAGGAAAGAAGGGATGGTATCCTACGGTACGTCCGCCACTGCTTGGTGGTAACAGGGCAGTGGGAGTGTTCGCCACTCGCTCGCCTTTCCGTCCCAATTCTTTGGGACTTTCATCGGTGAAGATTGAGAGTATAGTGGAGCGAGACGGCGAAGGGATGGTTATAAATGTCCTTGGTGCCGACCTTATGGATGGTACGCCTATCTATGATATAAAACCGTATGTTGCATATACTGATGCTCATCCCGATGTGCGCAGTGGCTTTGTCGACGAGAATCGTTGGAGTGTACTCAAGGTTGATTTTCCTCCTGAAATGTCTCACGCCCTTCCTGCCGAAGAACTGAAGGCGCTTGTAAAAATTCTTTCACTCGACCCACGTCCGCAGTATCACGATAATCCTCATAAAGAGTATGGAATGCCGTTTGCGGGATATGATGTCCGTTTCAAGGTCGATGGCGACACACTGACGGTTATTGAGCTTGTCAGGCTATAAGGTTATCTGCTCAGCAGATACTCTGCAACAGCTTGGTATGCGGGTAAAGATGTAGCATCAAGTTCCAGATTGCTGCTATGGGGCGATGAGGCCAATCTTACGATAACCATTTTTGCGGCCGGGTCTATGTATATCGCTTGTCCGTGAACGCCTCGTGCCATATATGCACCGTCACTGTTTTCTGTAATCCACCACATATTGCGGTAGCTCCAACCTTTTAAGGTCTTTCCGTATATCGAGGCTGCAAATGCCTTTTTGCTTCCACCGTTGAGAATGTCTTCTATTGCTTTGTGAGGGATAATCTGTTGTCCATTCCATTGACCACCACGGCGCATCATTTCGCCGAAGCGTGCAAGGTCGCGCAGCGTAGCATTCAGTCCTCCGCCGGCAAAGGGAATGCCAAGGGCATCGACCTGATAATAGGCATCCTGCTCCATGCCCAGTTTGCTCCAAATATATTCGGTCAGCAGTTGCGCAACGCTCTTCTGTGTTATTGTTGATATTATCCATCCAAGAACATCGGCGTTGACTGTGCGGTAGCCGAATACGTTGCCGTGTTCTCCCTCCTTAAGTACTGTAGGCAGATAGTCATAGAAACCCTGCGCTGTTCCTGCGGGGTGCTCTATCATAGCATTTCCTGCTGCTGAGAATTTCCATATTTCGGCGTTTGGGTCGTTATAGTCCTCGCTATATTTTAGGGCAGTGGTCATATCCATAACCTCTCTTACTGTGGCATCGCCGAATCCCGATTTTGCCAGTTGCGGTATATAATCCCGTACCAATTTTGTGGTGTCAAGCAGCCCCTCTGCAACGAGTATCGATGCTATAGTGCCTGTAAATGATTTTGTTACCGACATCACTGCATGTACACTCGATGGGGTGAGAGCACTGAAATATTTCTCGTACACAATTTTTCCATCGTATAGAATAAGCATTCCGTCGGTGTAATTAACCTTTTGCGACTCGTCCAATGTCAGTTGGGTAGTGCTGCCTGTCGGGAAGAATCGTATATTGTCGATATTGCAGTCTATTGCGCGTGGAAAAGCATAAGGAGGGTATTCGTTTCCGCGCGGTACGTTTACTGTGGGCATAAATTCGCGCATGTGTACCACACTGTAACGTAGTGCCGGAAATGTGAAGAACGAGCCGTCGCGTGCATTGATACGCTTGTCGGCAGGTGGAGGAAATCCTTGCATATATCCTGTCTTGTCGGGATTGCTCTCCCAAACGTCGCACTTTGCCTCTTGAGCTTTGATGTTTGTTGCAACTGTTGCCATAGCTATCAGTATAAAGGTTTTTATTCTCATAATAGATTATCTTATTTATATTTATAAACAATGTGTAGCTTTATTGTTTAATAATGGCATCGTCTATTAATGTTTTTTTGCGATTATGTTATTCTTTACGAAAAAGGAGTTATATTAGCAATGTAAATATTGTACGACATTAAAATCTACTATTATGATTAAAAAAATGTTATTTATAGCAGTAGTTGCATTGCTGACTGTGCCGGCTTTTGGCCAAACTAATTTTCAGTTACATTACGATTTAGGACATCAATGCTATGGTAAGGAGCTAAAAGAGCGTCCCGAGATGACACTTACGTTAGAGAATGTCTCTTTGTTCGATTATGGAATATCTACCTATTTTTTCATTGATGCTAACCTTGCCAATAATAAAATGGTGGGTGCATATACCGAGATAAGTGTAGATAAGACTATCAAGGATTATCCGATATCAGCGCACATCGAGTATAACGGAGGCTTGCAGACTAATACGAAGGGCGAAAATGGCTTTGCTTATAATGACGTATATCTTGCCGGTCTTGCATTGCATAATTATCAGGATGGAAATATGTTCACTCTGCAATGTCTTTATCGTTATATGTGTAACCATCCCAGTGAAAAGTCCAGCTATCAAGTTACAGCTGTGTGGAATTATTCGCTATTTAATGATATAGTTTCATTTAGTGGCTTTATGGATGTTTGGCGAGACAAAACTGTTGAGGGAGATTACGTCTTTTTGAGCGAACCTCAGTTGTGGCTTAATCTTAATCGTTTTGTTAAGGGGCTTAACCTTAGTCTCGGAGGCGAGTTGGAGGTAAGCTATAATTTTGTTCCATTCAACGATGCCTCACGAATAAAGGAGAATCGTTTGGCTCTTTGTCCCACTCTTGCTGCTAAGTGGAGTTTCTAAGAGATTGTAAACTCTTTGGGTATAATAATCCCTCTCTCTTTGTGACCGGAATTAACCACTAAGAGAGAGGGATTATTTTTTCTTGTCAGGCTCTTTATTGCAGTAGCATCAGTTGCTCGTGGGTGAAAGGTACCGAGTTGATACAACTGAGATTACGTTTGAGCTGCTCGGTAGAGCTTGCACCGATGAGTGTCGATGTTACGCCCTTTTGTGCTAAAATCCACGCAAGCGCTGTTTGTGCCATATTCTCGCCACGGCTGTCGGCAATGCTTTTTAATGTGTGCAGATACTCCATTAGCTGGGGGGTGAGACGCTCGGGAGTGAGTGTCCTGCTTTCTGACATGCGGGAATCCTTGGGAATGTCATTCAGATAGCGCTCGGTGAGCAGCCCTTGTGCAAGGGGCGAGAATGAAATAAAGCCTACTCCCTTTTCGTGGCAGAAATCGAGTATTCCCTCTTCCTGCGGGGTACGGTCGATAAGGTTCAGCCGGCCTTGATAGATGAGTAGGGGAACGTCGCGCTCTTTAAGGTAGTTGTAGGCAAACTTTAGTGCATTCAACGGCCAACGTGATATTCCTGCATAAAGGGATTTTCCGGCACGTACAATATCTACAATTGCTTGAAGAGTCTCTTCGAGTGGTGTATGCGGGTCGTATCGGTGGGTGTAGAAAAGGTCGACATAGTCGAGCTTCATTCGTCTTAGACTCTGGTCGATACTTGCCATCAGGTATTTGCGTGAACCCCAATTACCATAAGGCCCTTCCCACATATCGTATCCGGCTTTTGTGCAGATGAACATCTCGTCGCGGTAGGGGCGAAAATCTTGCTCCATAATTTTGCCGAAGGTTTCTTCGGCTGTGCCATAGGGTGGTCCGTAGTTGTTGGCAAGGTCGAAGTGGGTTATTCCATTGTCGAAGGCTGTGTGCAGTATGCTGCGGCTTCTTTCAAATGGACTTGTCGAGCCGAAATTCTGCCACATTCCCAAACTTACTTTGGGTAGCAGTATGCCACTATGTCCGCAACGACGGTATAGAGTCTGGATGTTCTTGTATCTGTTATTATCGGCAATATACTTTGTCTCTCCCATAGTACAAAAGTTTACTCTCTATTACACTTTTTGTTGCCTAAAAGTTCGCGCACCGGGGTATCAAATAGTGGGCTGTCGCTGTTCTCTTGTATCTGCTGCCACAATGTCGAGAGGTTCTCGTTGCCGTGAATCTCACTCAGTGTGGCAATTACGTCACTGTTACGACCGGCATTGTCAAGGTCGCAGAGCATCTGTCGCACGGTTCGGCAACAGTAACGTTTGCTTAAGTACAGTGTCTCGCCCTTACCACTGAATATCACTCTCTTGTCGCGCAGATGCGAGATGATGTGGTTGGTAAGGTGTGCAGGCAGGTTGTACTCTTTCTCGGCATTCGCAGCTATAGTCTCGGCTTCAAAGTGGCTCGAGAATGGATGCATAGATTCTATGCGCTCTATGATGAGCATACACAGAAACTTGTGATAGTGGTTGTTGATGCTCTTGTATTCATTCTCATCCTCCTGCTTGTCGGCATTCTGCAAGAAGTAGTTCCACTTCGAGCCAGCAAGACATATTGTCCACGAAAAATATATCAGCAGGACAAAAATCATAAGGCTGGCAAGGTCGCCATAGATGCTGCGGTAGTTGAACGATGATATTATATAATAGCTGAAATATTGCATCAAAGCGAAAATAACTCCGCAGGCAATTGCCGAGAATGCTGCATATTTGGCCTTTACATTTGTGTTTGGAATAAGTTTGTAGGCTGCAAACAGCAGCAAAATATACGTCGATACCGATACAATAAGTACATTAATCTCTTTTATTATGCTGTCGTTGAAGATAGAGGATAGACTCCACCACAATGCAATGGCCAATATTACGGCAAATGGCAGCACAAGGACAAATGCAAAGGTCTTAAGCTGTTTCTGGAAACTGCGGGGGTTTTCGTTCCATAACATATTGAATGTCGCGTCTATGGTACGGAAAATTGAGAATACCGAGTAAAGCAATAATCCGATACCGATACCGACACCTAACCACATTGTTACTTTGGTGTTATTGAGATAGCTGTCGGTGTATTGTATAAGCCCATCCGATATAGCCTCTTGTCCTTGCAGGAAATTACGCACCATCTCAAGGAATATCTCGTCGTAACCAAGCCCCTTTGCAATTGCTGTCATAAGCGCCATTACCGGCACAAGAGCAAAGAGGGTGTGATAGGTGAGTGCTGCCGATGCAAGTTGCAGACTGCCGAAGCAGTCGACAAGCTTTATCAGCGACCACGATATCCTGTGACGGCTCATCTGTCGGTAATATATTACGAAACAACGCTTCGATAGACGGCGCAGTTTGTTGTATATCTTAATAATCCAATGCATAGACAAAAGACTTAACGATATAAATTTTACAGTTTCTTATGTTTATTGCATATACATTCCTATCTTTCCGCTTATTTGTAGCAGTGATATTTCGCACACTTTGGTGTTATATTCGGCATCCAAAAGGCGGTCTTGTGCATCGAAGAGGCTCTTCTGTGCCTCACGCATCTCTATTCCCGAGAGGTCACCAATCAGGTAACGTTCGTATGCAATATCGTAGTTCTGTCGTGCTGCAACTACATTCTGACGCTCGAGGCTCAGCAGGCGGCGGTTGTTTTCGTATGCTTGCCACAGTTCGTTAATGTCGGCATATAGCATCAGTTCAAGATTCTTATGCTGTAGTTCGGCATTGTCTATGGCGAGTCTGGCATTCTTGCGTTGGCGGCTGCGTTTACCATCGAATAGATTGAATCCTACGGTAACACCAAAGTCGGCACCCCATTCGCTACGCTTTTTGTTGGCATTTATATCGTAGCGGTTATGGGTGTATCCGTAGCTTGCGTTTATACGCATATAGGGGTAGTCGCGCGATTTAATGCTTTTGTAGTCTATCTCGGCCAGACGCTTCTCTTGCGACGATGCCAAAAGCTCGGCGTTGGTCTCAAGGGTGGCTTGCCACAATTCATCGAAGTTTAGTGTAAAATCGCTGTAGATGACAGTGTCTTTCACATAAAGATAGGTGTCGACATTGCTTTCTCCCATAAGCTCGTGCAGGCGTATGCGTGAGGTCGAGAGACGCTCGAACTGTTTTACACTCTCGGCGCTGTCGGCATTAAAATCGACACGTGCTTGCAAGAGGTCGAGGCGCGAGTTGTTACCGATGATGTATCTGTCCTGTACTATGCGCAGACGCTCGCGCGAGAGCTTTACAGCGTAGTTCAGGTTATTCATACGAAGCATTTGCTTGATAAAGTTATAATACTCCGATGTGAATGTGGCTACATAATCCTCAATGGCGATGCGTGTCTGTGTCTGGCTTATCAGATGCTGCTCCTTTAGCTTGTTATAGTTTGCTTGCATCTTGAATCCGTCGAAGACTGTCCATTGCAGGTCTATGGTACCACGCAGGGTGTGGTCGGTGATGTTACGTTCGCTTGTAGTGCTGCCGGTGGCACGCGAAGTAACATCGGTATTATCGAGTGTACCGCTATATCCTGCGGTTAGGCTTGCTGTAGGCAACATCCCTGCATTGGCTGCTCCCGAGTTGTTCTTGGCAATACTCTCTTTATTACGTACGATGCGCAGTGAGTAGTTATTTTCCAATCCACGCTCGAGGCACTCTTTCAGACTATTGAACTGCTGTGCCGATGCAAAGCTCGAACACAACAGTAGTGCTGTTGCAAATATTATCTTTTTCATTCTTTATTACTATTGGCAAGGTTGGTCGAAACGTATGAGTAAATAGATGGTACAATATACATTGTGAGAATGGTCGAGATAAGCATTCCGCCTACAACGGCTGTACCCATTGCGATGCGTCCGTTACAGCCCTCGCCTGTGGCAAACATAAGGGGCATTAGTCCAAGCACTGTCGAAGCACTTGTCATAAGAATGGGGCGCAGACGCTGTATCGATGCTTCGCGTATAGCGGTGTCTTTGTCAATTCCGCTTCTTTGACGTTGGTTGGCAAATTCGACGATGAGGATACCGTTCTTTGCAACAAGTCCCACAAGCATAATTATACCAATCTGACTGAAAATATTCATTGTCTGGTCGCCCCAGAGCATAAATATGAGTGCTCCGCATACAGCAAGTGGCACTGTGAGCATTATTATGAAGGGGTCTTTAAAGCTCTCGAACTGTGCAGCCAAGATAAGATAGATGAGCAATAGGGCAAGGGCAAAGGCAAAGAAGAGGCTCGATGAACTCTCGCGGAACTCACGTGAATCGCCTGTCAGTGCGGTACGGAATGTCTCATCAAGGGTCTCTTTTGCTATTTTGTCCATCTCATCGAGTCCGTCACCGATTGTCTTTCCCTCGGCAAGTCCTGCCGAAACGGTTGCTGAAACAAAGCGGTTGTAGCGGTAGAGCTTGGGAGGTGCAATGCTCTCTATGAGGTCGACAAGGTTCTCCATCTGTATCATTTCGCCTCGGTCGCTGCGAACGTAAATGGCTTTCAGATTCGAGGGGGCATTACGCTGCTGGCGGTTAATCTCGCCTACAATCTCGTACTGCTTTCCATTGAGGTAAAGATATCCCATACGCTGTCCGCTGAGGCCGTATTGCAGTGTTTGTGCAATGTCTTTTGTGTTAATTCCCAATATGTTGGCTTTTTCGCGATTTATGGCTACCTGAATTTCGGGCTTACTGAACTTGAGGTTTACGTCGGCCATCTGGAAGGTGGGGTTATCATACACTTTGTTAAGGAACTCGGGGAGCACTTCTTGCAGTTTCTCGAGGTTGGTTGCCTGAATTACATACTGCACGGGCATACCTCCGCGGCGGCTGCCGAATGTCGACTGCTGCTGTACGAATGCGCGTGCATCGGTCTTGCTGCGCACTGCCTTCGATAGTTTTTCGGCTATCTCCATCTGCGTGTAATTGCGCTCTTTAAGGTCTTTAAGTGTTATCTGTATGTTTCCTGTTCCGCTTGACACACGTGCAGTGATAAAGGCAGCATCGGGGACAATAGAGTCGGCCATACGGTTAATCTCCTCGGTGTAGTCGCGCATATATTCGTAGGTGACACCCTCGGCACCCATTGTGCGTATGGTGATGCTCGAACGGTCCTCCATAGGTGCCATCTCGGCAGGGATGGTGTTCCATAGCCATCCGCAACCGATAAAGGCTGCTATCATAACTATGATTGAAATGTAGCGATTCTTAAGGAAAAAGTCGAGACTCAGTGCATAGTAGCGGTTAATTCCATCGAAGAAAGGCTCGGTCTTGTTGTAGAACCAGCTTTGCTCTTTACGGCGCTTCAGAATCTTCGTAGCAAGCATAGGGGTGATGGTGAGTGCCGCAAATGAAGAGATAATTACCGAACCTGCCACCACGAAACTGAATTCGCGGAATAATCGGCCTGTTGTTCCCTCCATAAATACAATGGGCAGGAACACTGCCAATAGTGTGATAGTGGTAGATATTACGGCAAAGAAAATCTCCTTTGCACCCTCGATTCCTGCTGCAAATGGACGCATTCCACGCTCGATGCGTATATATATGTTCTCGGTCATTACTATGGCATCGTCCACAACAAGTCCCACCGATAGCACTATGGCAAGCATTGATAGGACGTTTATCGAAAAGTCGAGCACATACATGATGAAGAATGCTCCAATCAGCGATACGGGAATAACAATACAGGGTACGAGTGTCACACGCCAATCGCGAAGGAACAGGAAGATGATGATGATAACAAGTACAAATGCCTCGTAAACGGTGCTCTTAACCTCGTTGATTGAGGCACGTATGAACTTGGTATTGTCGAATCCGTATTTATAGTTTACATCTTCGGGGAGGTCTTTTTTCATCTTCTCCATTCGCTCATAAACATTCTCGGCGATGTTTATGTGGTTGGCTCCCGGCTGGGGTACAACAACTACACCCACCATGGGTACTCCGTTCATCTTCATGTAGCTCTTTAGGTCGCGGGCGCTAAGCTCGGCATGGCCGATGTCGCTGAAGCGTACTACACGACCGTTGTTCTCTTTGATGATAAGGTTGTTGAACTCCTCGGTAGTGCTCATAAGTCCAAGGGTGCGTATAGCAAGCTCGATGTTGTCGCCCTCGATGCTTCCCGAGGGAAGCTCGATGTTCTCGGCATCAAGAGCATTCTTTACATCCATAGGGGTAACACCGTATCCTGCCATTCTGATGGGGTCGAGCCATAGGCGCATACAGTAGCGCTTCTCTCCCCATATTGATACACTGCTCACCTCGGGGATTGTCTGTAGCTGCTCTTTAACCGTCAAATCGGCAATCTCGCTAAGCTCAAGCAATGAACGTTTCTCGCTCTGTATGGCAACCATAAGTATCGGGGTTGCGTCGGCATCGGCTTTCGATACTGTAGGAGGGTCGCAGTCGCGCGGCAGATAACGCTGGGCACGTGATACCTTGTCGCGTACGTCGTTGGCGGCTGTCTCAAGGTCGACCGATAGCTCGAACTCGACGGTAATGCGGCTGCTTCCCTGTTGGCTTACACTGGTGAGAGAGCGTATTCCGGGAATACCGTTGATGTTCTGTTCCAACGGTTCGGTTATCTGATTCTCTATTACATCGGCATTTGCTCCTGCATACGAGCACGATACCGATATTATGGGGTTGTCGACCGATGGATACTCGCGCACACCAAGGCTTATGTATCCTACTGCACCAAACAGCAGGATGATAAGTGTGAGTACGGTGGCGAGTACCGGACGACGTATGCTTAATTCTGAAATATTCATACCTCTGTCTCTCTATTATTTATTACTTTACCTCGTCAAGTGTTACACGCTGACCTGTACGCAGCTGCATTGTACCTGTGGTTATTATGGTATCGCCTACATTGAGTCCGCGCAGTACCTGTACGTGCGACTCGCTGCGCAGTCCCTTTTGTATCTCAACCGGTTGCGCTTTTCCGCCTTTGTATAAGAATACCTTGTCGATACCCATCTCGGATACAATTGCCTCGCTGGGAACAGATATTGTACTCTTGAATGTCTGTGTGGTGAGGGTGATATTGGCAAAGCGTCCGGGGTATAAACGGCCGTCGCTGTTGTCATAGATGGCACGTACTGTGAACGAACGTGTATCGTTGTGTATGTGTGAGTCGATGGCGTAGATTTCGGCTGTGCGCTCTTCGAGGTCGCCTACGGCAAAGAACTTGACCTTAGTTCCTGTTTTAATTATTCCTGCATAGCGCTCGGGAATAGCAAACTCCAGTTTCAGACGATTTATTTTTGTGAGTTTGGCAATGGTGGTGGTAGATGAGGCGTAGCTACCCACACTCATCTGGCGCAGACCAATTACACCGCTGAATGGGGCGCGTAGTTCGGTTTGTGCAATCTTTGATTTTACTCCGTCAATTTCGGCACGCAGGATGGCAAGGCTTGTCTGTGCCTCCTGGAATGCCTCTTGGCTGACAGCCTCTTTCTCGAGCAGCACATTCTGGCGGTGCATACGGTCGGTGTATAGTTTGAGCTGCGACTCTAGTTTGCGCAGTTCGGCTTGCAGCGGGGCATCGTTTATCTTGGCAAGAAGTTCTCCCTGAGCAACCTGTGAACCCTCTTTAAAGAAAATATCTGTTATCTTTCCCGAGGTCTCGAAAGAGAGGTCGACCTCTTCGTCGGGAATGAAACTACCGCTGACCGGATATTCGTCCGATAGTGATGTCTCTTTAAGAACCGCTGCTTTAACGTTAAGTTCTTTACTCTGTTTACCTTTGGCCTTTACAGGAGCCGGCTCAAGCTCGGTGTTCACCTGTGGGATAAACGTGTTGATGCCCATATATACGGCTCCAGCCACAATGACACCAACAATTCCCCATTTGACAAATTTGTTCATTGTAATATTTTTTATAGTTTCTCTCTTGGATAGTGTGTGTTATTTTTACCTGTTTCTTCAGATTGTTTTTCTTATGAAACGTTATTCAAAATAATCGGCTAAATTATTAAAAATGGATGAAACGTACAAATAAATACTGCTAAGCATTATAAAAAATATTTGAAATTTTTTATTTCTTAGGTATAAAAAATGAAGTTTCTTTTGTCACTGCTCTCGAACGATGAAATAGGATACAACGCACTATTATTTGTGTCAGTCGGAATTGTGCCAAAATGTCAGAGTAACAGGAAAAAGTTTCATGTTTTTGCCTTAAAGTGTCCGAAAAACAATTTTGGCACGGTTTTCGTTATATTGTTTATGTGCCGCAGTTGCTATTATCGGCAAAATAAAAGAATTGTATAAACATAAATAACTTAAAAACACAATTATGAACATTAAACCTTTGGCAGACAGAGTGCTCATACTGCCTATGGCAGCAGAGGAGAAAACTATCGGTGGAATCATCATTCCTGATACAGCAAAAGAGAAACCCCTTCAAGGTAAGGTTGTTGCAGTGGGCAACGGTACAAAAGACGAGGAGATGGTAATAGCAGTAGGCGACCATGTTCTCTATGGAAAATATTCGGGTACAGAGCTTGAACTTGAGGGTGAGAAATATCTTATCATGCGTCAGAGCGATGTTCTTGCGATAATGGGATAAACAAAGAGTGTGTAATTGAATAAACAGATATAAAAATGGCAAAAGAGATTCTTTTCAATATGGATGCTCGCGACCAACTTAAAAAAGGTGTCGATGAGCTTGCTAATGCAGTGAAAGTTACATTAGGTCCTAAAGGACGCAATGTCATTATAGAGAAAAAGTTCGGTGCTCCCCAAATAACCAAGGATGGTGTATCGGTAGCCAAGGAGATTGAACTCAGTGATGCATATATGAACACTGGTGCACAGCTTGTGAAGTCGGTTGCTTCGAAGACCGGTGACGACGCAGGTGATGGTACAACAACTGCTACCGTTCTTGCTCAGGCTATCATAACAGAAGGTCTGCGCAATGTTACAGCAGGTGCCAATCCTATGGACTTGAAACGTGGTATCGACAAGGCTGTGGCTAAGGTTGTAGAGTCAATCAAGGCTCAGAGCGAGGAGGTGGGTGCCGACTACGATAAGATTGAGCAGGTAGCTACAATATCTGCAAACAACGATAGCGAGATTGGTAAGCTCATCGCCGATGCGATGCGTAAGGTTTCTAAGGATGGTGTAATCACTATCGAGGAGGCTAAAAGCCGCGACACTACTATCGGTGTTGTCGAGGGTATGCAGTTCGACCGTGGCTATCTGTCGGCTTACTTCATCACAGATACCGAGAAGATGGAGTGCGAGATGGAGAATCCTTATGTACTCATCTATGATAAGAAGATTACCAACCTTAAGGATATGCTTCCCATTCTTGAGCCTGCTGTACAGACAGGTCGTCCTCTGCTTATCATTGCCGAGGATGTAGAGAGCGAGGCTCTTACCACTTTGGTTGTAAACCGTCTGCGCACTCAGCTGAAGATTTGTGCTGTAAAGGCTCCCGGCTTTGGCGATCGTCGTAAGGATATGCTTGAGGATATCGCTACTCTCACAGGTGGTATCGTTATAAGCGAAGAGAAGGGTATCAAGCTCGAGCAGGCTACTCTTGAGATGCTTGGCTCTTGTGGCAGAATCACTGTAAGCAAGGATAACACAACCATCGTCGATGGTAATGGCAACAAAGAGGCTATTGCACAGCGTATCGCTCAGATTAAGGCACAGATTGCTACAACAAAGAGCGACTATGACAAGGAGAAATTGCAGGAGCGTCTGGCTAAGCTCGCCGGAGGTGTCGCAGTCCTTTATGTGGGTGCCGCTTCTGAGGTCGAGATGAAGGAGAAGAAAGACCGTGTAGACGATGCTTTGTGTGCAACACGTGCTGCAATTGAGGAGGGTATTGTTCCCGGAGGTGGTGTGACATACATCCGTGCTATCGATTCATTGGAGTCTGTCGAGGTTGTAAACAGCGACGAGAAGACAGGTGTTGCCATTGTTAAGCGTGCAATCGAGGAGCCTTTGCGTCAGATTGTTGCCAACGCAGGCAAAGAGGGTGCAGTAGTAGTACAGAAGGTTCGTGAGGGTAGTGCCGATTTTGGCTACAATGCACGTACCGACGTTTACGAGAATCTGCTTGCTGCAGGTGTTGTTGACCCTGCCAAGGTAACTCGTGTCGCTCTTGAGAATGCTGCCTCTATCGCAGGTATGTTCCTTACAACAGAGTGTGTTATCGTAGAGAAGAAGGAGGATAAACCCGAAATGCCTATGGCAGCTCCCGGAATGGGCGGTATGGGTATGATGTAATAAGGTGCTTTCCCTTTTAATAGTGTGTTGTGTCTGCTCATTGATGGGGCAGACACATTTTTTTGTTCTTTTCATTCCATTGCAGTGGACAGAAGAAATGTTGTCGGCTAATAAACATCTCTCAACTTTTGCACGGGAACCGAGAAATAGGTAATTTTGCAAAAAATATCTGTATAATGACCGAGACACGAAATATAGCAATAGCCGAGTATGACTATCCGTTGCCTGATGAGAGAATTGCGAAATATCCGCTTGCACGTCGTGACAGTTCGAAACTGCTTCTTTACAAGGGTGGGGAGGTGTCGCAGGATATATTCTGTAACCTTCCCGAGCATATACCGGCCGGAGCACTGATGGTATTCAATAATACCAAGGTTATTCAGGCACGTCTGCGTTTCCGAAAGGAGACGGGGGCAACGATTGAGGTGTTTTGTTTGGAGCCTGAGACTCCCAACGATTATCAGCTTGTCTTTCAGCAGTGCAAGGAGTGTACCTGGCAGTGTCTCGTTGGAAACTCGGCGCGTTGGAAAAGTGGAACTCTATCACAAACCTTGGTTGTAAATGGCCGTGAGATTACTCTTTGTGCCGAGCGCTTGTCGGCGGGGGCTGTGAATAGTGTACGTTTCACCTGGACCGGTGGAATTTCGTTTGCCGAACTGCTTGAGGCGGCGGGCGAGCTGCCTATTCCGCCCTATCTTAATCGTGGAACCGAGGAGGGTGATAAGGAGACATATCAGACTGTCTATTCAAAAATTAAGGGCTCGGTGGCTGCACCTACTGCGGGACTGCACTTTACTTCCGAGGTGATGGATGCGTTGCGCGGCAAGGGGGTCGCTCTTGAAGAGGTTACACTGCACGTTGGCGCAGGAACTTTTAAACCTGTTAAGAGTGATTCTATAGGCGAGCATACTATGCATGAGGAGTATATCGAGGTGTCGCTCAATCTTATTGAAAAACTTATTGCAGCAGAAGGTCGAGTGGTGGCTGTTGGAACAACATCGGTGCGGACACTCGAAAGTCTGTATTTTATCGGTGAGGCTGTAGCCGAGAATCCCGATACGTGTGTAGATGAACTATCTGTATCGCAGTGGATACCTTACGAACGCGAACATACACTTACTGCTGTCGAGGCATTGATGGCACTTGCAGAGTATATGAGACGTAATGCTATGGAGAAGATTCATTCTCATACACAGATAATAATTGCTCCGGGTTACAGGTACAATATTGTAAAGGCAATTGTAACGAATTTTCATCAACCAAAGAGCACTTTGCTGTTGTTGGTATCGGCTTTTGTGAAGGGTAATTGGAGAGTTATCTATGATTATGCTCTTGCCAATGATTTCCGTTTTCTTAGCTATGGTGACAGTTCATTGCTTGTTCCCTGAATCAATTTGTTGTATCTTGCTATTTTGTCGGTAATTTAAACAGCTTCTAAGAACTTTTTGCAATTTGCAGTGTTTTTCTATTGATTATCAATGGAAAAATGTTGCGTATAGTGTCATTGGCCATAGCTGTTCTGCTGATTGGTTGCAGCAGAGATAATGCTGTCACTGACGGTGGTGGCCATCATTATTTTGCTATGGGCGAAGCATCGTTGCATTCGCAGCGCTCTTTGCTCGAGTTTCTTCCCGATGAATCGCCGTATGTAGACGGAAATTTTACTGTCGGTCCGGTTGAGCTGTTGGGAGATGGTGTTCTGCATATTGGTGTTGCCGACTATCGTCCTATAAACAAACATATACGTCCTGTACGTCTCGTGGATGCTCATAATATGTATTCGCCGTTACTTATAGAGGTTGAGAATTTGCCTGATGATTCGCTTACAGTGTTGATAAGATTCTCATATACGCACGACTGCGATACTCTCTTCGAGGTTGTCAGCGGTACACTTAATATTCCTCTTGTGCGAGATAGTTTGTCGCTTAACCATAGGCTCATACTTGAGGGACAACCGTTGTATGAGGCGATACCCGATGATGGCACTTCTCAAAAACTTATGCTCGACCTCGATTGTTTGCTAATGTAATTACTTATTTGTAAATTCGCACTGTTTTTTGAAATTAGCGAGAGATGAAAAGTGATAACAGTGCCGAGATTTTCCCTGTCGTTGACGAGGAGGGTAATGTGATTGGCAAAGCAACTCGTGGAGAGTGTCATAATGGCAGTAAGTTGCTGCATCCTGTGGTGCATCTGCATTTGCTGGATGCAATGGGCAGGATATATCTTCAGCAGCGCCCATTGTGGAAGGATATACAGCCGGGAAAATGGGATACAGCAGTTGGTGGTCATATCGACTATGGCGAGTGTGTAGAGGATGCGCTTGTGCGTGAAGTGCGAGAAGAGCTTGGAATAGTGGATTTTGAGCCGAGATTTCTTGTGCGTTATACTTTCGAGAGTGAAAGAGAAAAAGAACTTGTAAATGTCTTTTGCACTGTATATGATGGTGAGATAAGACCGAGCGATGAACTTGACGGTGGCCGATTTTGGGAGATTGACGAGGTGCAGGATGCCATTGGAAAGGGTGTGCTGACACCAAATTTTGAGCAGGAGTTTCTTAAGTTAAAAGGGCTTCTGGTGTAATTTCGAGGTTTACTTCAAAAATAGGGATTTATTTAATTATGAAGATTGGAGATAAAGTGCGTTTCATTCATGAAACGGGTGGAGGTATCGTTACGGGCTTCCGCGGAAAGGATATAGTTGTTGTCGAGGGTGAGGATGGTTTTGAAATTCCAATGCCCATAAACGAGTGTGTGGCAGTAGATACCAATGAGTATAATTTTCAGAAAAAGAGCCTAACACCCAAAGAGGAACCCAAACAACGTCAGCAGGCTACCACAGCACATGTTGTTGCATATAACGAGGAAGCCGAGGAGAAGGAGCCTGTTGTGACATTCCGTCCAATGGAGCGTCCCGAGGGCGAGAGGTTGAATCTTTCATTGGCTTTTCTTCCTATGGATGAAAAGTCGCTCTCAAACTCACGTTTCGAGGCTTATATAATAAATGAAAGTAATTACTGGGTCTACTTTACATACTCTGTTGTTGAGGGTCGCTCTTGGCGTATGCGTGCGAACGGACTCTTGGAACCCGATTCTAAACTGTTTATCGAGGAGTTTGGACGTGAAGAACTCAATGAAATGGAGCGTGTGGCAGTACAGTTGCTTCCATTCAAACAAGGAAAGGCGTTTGCACCGAAGGCTGCCATAAACATAGAGCGACGCATAGATACTGTAAAGTTCTACAAATTGCATCTTTTCAAGGAGAATCCTTACTTTGACGAAGGGGCACTTATCTATGAGCTTGTAACCGACGATAAGCCTGTGAAAGAGGTGTTTACCGATGCCGCTGAGATACAACGCATAATATTGGAGAAGAAGAAAGTTGACGAACCTCAGCGTCCACAGCAACAGACTAAATTGCCTAAGGGTAGTGATATCTTAGAGGTTGACCTTCATGCCGATTCGCTGTTGGAGACTACAGCCGGACTTACTCCTTTTGATATTCTGAACCATCAGATGGATGTTGTACGAAAGACCATAAACGAGTATAAAAAGGAGAAAGGCAAGAAGATTGTGTTTATACACGGTAAGGGTGAGGGTGTGCTGCGCAATGCCATTATGCAGGAACTGAAACGCAAATATCCACGCTGTCTGTCGCAGGATGCCTCGTTCCAAAAATATGGCTTTGGAGCAACTATGGTAATAATAAAATAAGAAACACGCAGAGCTTTGATGCTCTGCGTGTTTTGTTATAGTGTATTGGTGTCCGGTAAAACTTTTTCAGTCTCTCATTTAGGCTTGTTTGCTAAATTCAGCCTTTCATTGTTATTTTTCTCCTACTTTTCGTGCCGACGAAAAGTAGGCAAAAGGCTCTGCGCACGGAAAATCTTAACGTAAAATGCTCACG
>JAZNEI010000073.1:0-2700 GCA_045588485.1 Bacteroidaceae bacterium
AAGGAGTATAACACTGCTTTGGGCAACTTTTCATCGGCTCGTGGTGAGTTGCGTTTGCTCAATGTTACAGCTGGTGTCGGAGGTCGTTCTTATATGAACTACAGCAAAGTGCCTGCAAAGTTGGCAGAGTTTTGCGAAAAACATAACTCAGAAAGAGCAAAGGCATCTACAATGACGGTTAATGAACTATACCAAATGTCATTTGATGCTCACTATAATCTTGTAACAATTCATCCTTGGGCTGATGGTAATGGTCGTATGGCTCGTTTGGTTATGAATATGTTGCAGTTTGAATTTGGTCTCATCCCCACAAAGATTCTCAAAGAGGATAAAGAGGAATATATCAAAGCGTTAGTTGCCACACGAGAGGATGATAACCTTGATATTTTCAGAGGGTTTATGACCTCAATGATGGAGCAGAACCTACAAAACGAAATTGCTACTTACTTGGAATCTATCGGGAATAAAAAAAGTAGGGAGGAAACTCCCAAAGGTGGGGAGAAACCGAAAAAAAGTAGGGAGAAAATCGTTGCTTTGCTATCGGAAGATGGCAAGCTGAGCGCAGCGGCTCTTGCCGAGAAGATTGGCATTTCAGCCAAGGCTGTAGAAAAACACCTTGCCAACCTTAAAGCCAATGGCATCATAGAGCGTATCGGCCCGGCCAAGGGTGGATATTGGAAAGTGAAATAAAACGGCAAATCCTATCATTCATAATTATCTGCATCATTCGGCTATGAAATGATGCAGATAATTTTTGTTTGAGGCAGATTGTATTATTTCTTTACTATGACACGATAGGACAACCTACGACACGTTCGGTCAAAAGGCAAAAGAGCCATTTTTTGTGTTGATTATTCATATATCTTTGCCCAAGAACGATTAACAAAGATGACTATGAATAAGAGACAAACGGAATATATTGCACTCTATTTGTTCGTGTATGGAGCGATATTGCTCTTTGGTGTATTGGCACGAAAATTTGTGCTTGTCAAGGGGTATGATGAGTTCAGTGCGGCGGTTGGATTCTTTGTAACGGTGGTTGAAATGGTCGTTTGACAGAGGTTTAATATTTACAACAAAATAAACTATTCCCGTATTCAGTTATCCACATTTATCAATCACCGAATGTTACAAGAAATGTATATACGCTTTTTGTTGCAACAATTTGTGTAGTCACATCTTTTGTACTATATTTGCGATAGAATAATAAAAATATGGATTATGGAAACTCCTTTTATCTTTGGTAAAATTGCAACCGAGAAGAATTTTACAGACCGAGAGTTAGAAACGGCGAACTTGGTTCAGAACTTTACTTCGTTAATTAATACAATTATCATCTCACCTCGTCGTTGGGGTAAGAGCTCGCTTGTGAATAAGGCTGCGAAGTTAGCGATGGAGCAAGATAACAAGTTGCGTATCTGTCATATCGACCTTTTCAATGTCCGTAATGAGGAACACTTTTATTCGTTGCTTGCCCAGAAGGTTATCGCTGCGACATCGACCAAGTGGGAAGAGGCGGTAGAGAGTGCAAAGAGTTTCTTTTCGCATCTTGTGCCAAAGATCTCGATTGGCAGCGATCCGACCAATGAGGTTTCAATCGATTTTGATTGGGAGACCGTGAAACAGAATCCCGATGAGGTGCTTGACCTTGCCGAGAAGATTGCAAAGAAAAAAGGTCTTAAAATTGTGATTTGCGTTGATGAGTTCCAAAACATAGCGGAGTTTACAGACCCTGATTATTTCCAGAAAAAGTTACGCTCGCATTGGCAGCAGCATCAGAATGTTGCTTACTGCTTGTATGGTAGCAAACGCCATATGATGATGGAGGTGTTTACCAATTCGTCAAAACCCTTCTACAAGTTTGGCAACTTGATGTTCCTCAATAAGATTGATACGCCTTACCTCGTGGAGTTCTTTAATAGTCGTTTCGCAGATACAGGCAAGGGCATAAATGAGGATGCCGCCAACCTTATTGTAAAACTTGTAGATAATCATCCCTACTATGCACAGCAGCTCGCACAGCAGTCATGGTTGCGAACAAAGAATATCTGTACGGTTGAGATTGTACGCGAGGCACACGCTGCATTGGTAGAGCAGTTGAGTTTGTTGTTTGTAACTATTACCGAGACTTTGACAACACAACAAATGAGCTACCTCAAAGCCCTTATAGCTGGAGAAAAGGCAATCAGTTCTACTGATGTGATGCACCGCTATCAAATATCTTCTACAACCTCAATTGCTCGCTCAAAAGCGGCTCTTATCAAGAATGATATTTTGGATAACAAGGCTGGTGAGATTTCATTCCAAGATCCAATTTACGCCTATTGGTTAAAGACTGAGTATTTTGCAAAATAAGACATAAGCAAAATCTACGATGAAATTCAACTCATTAATAAAAGAATATTAAGCATATATGATTCTATTATTACATCCAACGCATAGAAAATTCATTAGGTTACTGCGTGATATAGTAAAGGGAATGTTATATTTATAACCCAAGAAGGCCTAAGCTAGTGGCAATTTGTTTTTAGTACATCGAAAAAATATAAAAAAAAAGACACCAAGCGACATATAGGATATTCATTCAAGCAATAAACCGTATATGTACAGAGATCCCAGATAGTGCAATTGTCATAAAGTCGTCTTGTGTTGACTACATTGAAAGATTTTTAAGAAAAGTAGAACTTAAAAAACATTCAG